>CP090852.1:608989-1217979 GCA_041879415.1 Vibrio chagasii
CTACGTCAACATGCTCAATATTTAAGCCGGTTTTCTGCTCGATGAGTTTCAGGTAATCATCTATCATACCGATGTACTCACCAGTACTAGAGACTGCCTCATACGGAAGTGAATTAGGGTCGATACCGATACGCACCGTTGGGTTGTTTTTAAGCCACTCCCTCTCCTCTTCGCTTAAATTTAAGATCTCACCTGTTAAGTTATTGGCTTGATATATATCGGCAATGTATCGCTTAGCCGGTTCACCAAATGAATTAAACTGCTCTATATCTGGAAAGTAGACATGATTTCGCTCTAACGTTTTTGTATCAAAGTAAAAGGTCATTGAGCCGGAGTTAATAATGCCGCCTTTGGTGCGGTAGCTGGCCACTTTAGTTACTGATGCAAAATGAGAGGTGTTTCTTTTCTCCCCATGCTCATCGACAAGATTACCGATATACCAAGCCTTAATTGGACGATTGTTGTTATCAGCTTGGGCAGTGATCACCTGAAAAGAACTATCCGTGTCAAACACTTTAAAGAGTTCAGACAAATCATCAAAACGGTCATTTACGATAAAATAAGCGGAAATTTGAGCAATGATACTCGCTTTCTTTAGAACCTGGCTTAAGTCGCTCTGGATATGGGTCTCAATGATTTGACTCAAACCATCATCGACTTGTTTGAGGTTGGCTACTGCCGCGTTAAAGCGATCTCTCAGCTCTTCACTCTTAAAATCGACATAGATTGGATACTCAACTTGCTGTTCGTCGTGCAATCGAAGCTCTGACATTTCAATAAAGCGAGTATTAGTAATAAACCACTCCAGTACTCGCCTCTCAACCATCAATATATCGACGGTTTGTGCTCTTAGCTGCGCAAAAGCTGCCTCTAAACTGCCGATGTCTTCAACTCGCTCGATATCAATCTCTTGAGAAAGCATCTCTATTGAGTTTTTGATTGGTGAGGTGTCATCAAACAACAGTGCGCCCAGAGATAAGCCTTTTTGTGATTTGAGGTTGAGTTGGCGCCTCGCTAGTGACACAGGGACAAATTCAACATTAATGACAGAATCACTTAGAAAGTGAGCATCGGGGTCGTCAGCCTGAACACCGGAAACAAAAGCGATCGAGTTATTATTATCGATAGCCTTTCGCGCAGCACTTGGCGGCAAAGTGACAACGTCACCCAGTTTATAACCCATATCATTTAAAGCACGTTGTATGATGTCATGCTCTAAGCCAACAGAAGTGCTATCCGGGTACATATAAGGCGGGTTACCAAAGCCAAATACCCCTTTAAGTGGAACTCGATAAGGAGACGCATCTAGCCATTTAGATAAAATCTGGTTCTCTTTGCGAAAATCAAAGGTTTTGATCTGTTTGTTGATTAACGTCAGTAGCTCCACATCATCAGTTCGTACTACCATAGTCGCCTGAATTCTCTTCCAGTGCTCTAATACGTAATTAATCGTTAAATCATGAACACCGACTTTTTTTGCCAAGTCCATCGTCGTGATAGGCTCCGCGACAATGCCTTCTACCTCACCTTCCCCTAGAGCCCTCACCGCATCAATCACGTTGTCAAAATCAACTCGTTCAATAGAGCTAAGTTGAACGCCTGCTTTTTTTAAGTCTATGTTTTCATTGACCATAGCAATGCGTCGTTTATGATTTTGGTCTAAGTTAGTGTCGATTTTATTGTCGATGGGAGCAATCACAGCAACCTGATAAGGGATATACGGGTCACTCGCGAGAAAGCGCCCTCCATCACTAGGATCAAACTGTTGGAATGGGAAAACATCGCCTCGCCCATCGAGCAGTGCAGCTTTGGCTTCACTTCGAGAGCTGACGCTTATAAATCTCACATGAACGCCAAACCGCTCTTCAAGATCCTGTGTCCAGTCTTTAACAATACCAGAGACTTTTCCGTCATCATCAAGGAAGGAATATGGGTAATGGTTAGCAAGAGCAATGAAAGTCACCGTTGGCTTATTGTCTAACCATAGGTCTAGATCGGCATCAGTCACTTCAGAGGCATAAGCACTGCCAACAAACAACAGCCCTGACAGCAACCAGACCGAGAATGATATCACTGAACTTTTTAGCCTCAACATGAAAGCACTACATCTATTGAAGAGATTACTCATCTTTGAATTTTTCTTTAATCGCTAAGATCTTAGGTAGGTTTTCAAACAGTAACTCAACGATTCTAGGGTCGAAGTGTTTGCCCTTTTGCTCTTCAAACAAGGCCAGCGCTTCATCCACGCTCCAAGCCTTTTTATAAGGTCTCTCAGCAGTTAAGGCATCAAACACATCCGCTACCGCGGCGATGCGCCCTACCAGAGGGATCTCCTCACCAGCGATCTGATTTGGGTAGCCGCTGCCATCCCACTTTTCGTGATGATACTGCGCGACTTGAATCGCCATTCGCATCAATTTGGAGTCACTTTGCCTGCCGAGTATCTCAACACCGTATTCGACGTGCTTTTGCATGGTTGCCCATTCGTCAGCATCCAACTTACCTGGCTTGAGCAGCACGCTGTCAGGGATACCAATCTTACCAATGTCGTGCATCGGCGCTGCGTCTCTTAGGGTCTCGGCATCTTCGTCTGTCATACCCAATGCCTTCGCCAATATTTCACAATAGTGGCTCATGCGCATAACGTGCATGCCCGTTTCGTTATCTTTAAACTCCGCTGCTCGCCCGAGGATATTAAGAGTTTCCAACTTGCCTAAATTAATCTCTTGGGTCTTCTCTTTCACTTGACTAAACAACGCTCGCTGTTGGTCATACAAAGCGATGTGAGTCTTCACACGTTGCAGTGCGATTTCAGGAGTAATCGGCTTGGTCAGGTAATCAACAGCCCCTAGAGATAGCCCTTTAACCTCGGCTTCAGGGTCTATTTTGGCGGTCACAAAGATAATGGGAATATGCGCGGTATTCGGCTGCGCCTTTAGTTGTCGACACACTTCATATCCGTCAATATCAGGCATCATGATATCGAGGAGAATGAGGTCTGGCTGAGGAACCATCTTAGCTATTTTGATACCGATGGTGCCGTTGATCGCGACCTTAACTTGATAGGTATCTTTGAGTATCGCCGTTAACACATCCAAATTGCTTGGGGTGTCATCTACTACTAACACTATTGGTTTACGACTCATTGATACCTCGTATAAAAATCAAACAGTTATAACCCTAGTGTAGAACGTTTTTGGAATGCAAGGCACAAAAAATGGCAAATGATTTTAAAAAGTGAAGAGCAGATCTTCGAGTGACATCAAACTATCACTCTGGGTAAAACAACACGTCAATATTACGTCGATTAAGTCGTTATAATTCATAGAGAAACCATAAATATGACCTTGCAACTTAGGTTACTTACCTAAAAAAAAGAGCTCCTCATATGGAGCTCTTTTAGCTTGCTATAGACTGACTAACGACCTGAGTAGTACATACAAACTCGGACGCCATCGAACTCACGAATCTCAAATGGGATCTCGTAGATCGATTCCATCACTGACTTTTCTACTACCTCAGAAACCTTACCTGACTTCACTACTTGGCCTTTTTTCATCGCTACGATGTTGTCTGAGTAGCAAGAGGCAAAGTTGATGTCGTGAATCACAATAACGATCGCTTTATTGAACTCATGCGCCAAGCGACGAAGCGTCTGCATGATCTCAACAGAGTGCTTGATATCTAGGTTATTGAGCGGCTCGTCCAAGAAAACGTAGTCCGTATCTTGTGCAACAACCATTGCAATGAACGCCATTTGACGCTGACCACCACTGAGCTCATCAAGGTATTTGTTTTGAATATCAGTAATACCTAAATGCTCTAGTGCTGTATCAACAATCTTGTTGTCTTCGTCTTTCAAGCGGCCTTGCGAATGCGGAAAGCGACCAAAGCAAACCAATTCACGAATCGTAAATCGCATGTTGATGTTGTTTGACTGTCTGAGTACCGCCAGGTGCTTTGCTAGCTCTTTGGTATCCCACTCAGCAAGCAGTTTGTCGCCAATAAGCACTTCACCGGCATCACTTTCTGTTAAACGGCTGGCCATTGAAAGCAGTGTACTTTTACCCGCACCGTTTGGGCCAATAATAGAAGTCACTTCCCCTTTTGGGAACATAGCGCTGGCATCATCAACAACCAGTGATTTGCCATACTTCTTACTTAAACCTGTTAATTTAATCACTACTTACTACCTTTACTGAATTCTGGTACGTAACAACAAGAACATAAAATACAAACCGCCGACCAAGTTAATGATCACACTGACTGTGGTTTCAAAGGCCATCACTTTTTCAATGAACCATTGGCCAGACACAAGCAGAACCACCGCTAATAAGCTACTTGCAAGAATAAGCACGCGGTGTTGATATGAGCTAAATATCTGGCGCGCTAAGCTGACCGTGATTAAGCCGAAGAAAAGCACAGGGCCAACCAAAGCAGTTGATATCGCGACCATTACTGACACAATCACCAGAATCATCTGGGTTAATCGCTTGGTATTCACACCTAAACTTGTCGCGTTATCGACGCCCAACCATAGAACATCCAACTTTGGAGCCAACACCCAGAGCCCAAGCAAACACAAACCTAACGGAAGAATACTCAGGTAAACCAACTCGCTTTTCACATTATTGAAACTCGCAAACATAACGTTCTGCAGTACCGCGAACTCGTTCGGGTCAATCAACATCGCTAAGAAATTCGATAAGCTCGAGAACACGCTGCCACACACAATACCAATCAGCAGCAGAGTGAATACGTTGTTGCGTTTGCTCTTAAAGTAAAAATGGAACAGAGCAAACGAGAATAAGATCATCACAGATACAGACAAACCGAAGTTTGCAATGGAATCAATCACCCAAAAGCTCGTGCCACCAAAAACAAATAACAACGACGTTTGAACCAACATGTACAAGCTATCAAAGCCCAATATTGAAGGGGTGAGAATGCGGTTGTTGGTAATGGTTTGGAAGACCAGTGACGACGCAGAAATCGCCACAGCTGCCAGTACGATGGATAACAGCTTAGGCATTCTTAGCGACAAGAAAAATTCGTAGTTATCCCAGGTTAGCCCCTGCCCTACAAAAACGGCCGTCATACACAAAGACGCGATAGCCAGAATCGCGATTTTTACTGAATCACGCATTCGACTTGTCTCTCATGATTAGGTAAATAAAAATCAAACCACCGAAGATGCTGATTACCATCGAGATTGGAATCTCATAAGGGAAAATGACAACTCGAGCTAACAAGTCACAAGCCAGCACCAAGATCACGCCCCAGTAAGCTGTCCAAGGCAGGATTCGCTTCATGTTGTCACCCATCATCAGCGAGACAATGTTTGGAACGATAAGGCCAAGGAATGGGATGACGCCAACGATCATTACTACTGAAGACGCGCATATCGCCACCAGCGCAACACCAATAAAAACGATCTTCTGGTAGTTCAATCCGATGTTCTTTGCAAAGCTCTCACCAATACTCGCTGCGCTGAACTGACTCGCGAAATAGTAAGCCAGCATACAAGCCGGAACGGCAAGGTACAGGATTTCATAGCTGCCCTGTAATACGCTCGCGAAGTTCGCCATGGTCCATGCAGACATGGTTTGTACTAAATCATACTTGTAAGCAATAAACGTTGTCAGTGCTGAAACCACGTTGCCATACATGATGCCAATCAAAGGTACTAGTACCGCATTCTTGAACTTAAGATGCTGTAAGAAGCGAACCAACAGCATGGTGCCAAACACAGCAAACGCAAAGATGAAACCTAGGTAGCTCCATTGAGCTGCACTACCTAGCACCAGAATACCAACGATATAACCCAACATGGCACAGTCAATCGTGCCCATCGTAGACGGCGCTGCGAACTTGTTCTGCACAATCTGCTGCATGATTAAGCCAGAGACACTTAGACCGGCGCCAGCGAGCACAATAGCAAGCAAACGAGGGATTCGACTCACGATATAAATAGAGTTGGCGTGTTGGTTGCCATTAAAGAAGTCACTAAAACTGATTTCAGCGACCCCTATCATCAATGACGCAACGCATAACACGACAAGAAATACAGCAGCTGCAATGGGTTTCAACATAGAAATAATACTAAAGGTAGGTCTCGGGTAGCCCGTATAAAAAGTGAAAAAGGGCTTATAAGAACGTTTCTTATAAGCCCGAAAAACTCGTTAAAAATTACTGTTGAATGGTACGTTCAATGTCACCCAACATTCTGTGAATCGCCGTTACACCACCACCTGCTAGGTACCATGCACTTGAATCAAGGTAAACGATGTTGCCTTGTTGTGCTGCTGGCGTTGCAGCTACCAATGGGTTGTCAAACAGTTGAGGTGCACGACCTTCAGAGCGACCAATCGCTTTTTCACGATCTAGGATGTAAAGCACTTCAGGTTTTGCATCCGCAATGTATTCAAAAGAGATAAGGTTACCGTGCGTGCCTTTGATTGGTGCGACTGTCGCACTCTTTGACTCAACGTAACCAAAATCATCAAAGATAATTGAGAAGCGGCTGCCTTTGTTGAACATCGCAATATTGTTGCCGTTGTTCATTAGCATCATCGCCGTCGTTTCACCCGAGGTTACTTTGTCATTTACCGCAGTGATTGAACCTTGAGTCTCTTTGATGATCGCTTCAACTTCAGCCTGTTTGCCAAATAACTCACCCAGTGAACGCCAGTTTTGCTGTGCATCAGCCCAGTACTTATCACCTTCAATAGAGAACATGATCGTTGGAGCAATTTGAGCTAACTTGTCGTAAACCTTAAGCATGCGGTTTTCCGCAATGATTACGTCTGGCTTCAACATGTAGATAGCTTCAAAATCAGGTTCGCTTAACGAGCCAGTGTTTTTCGTTGTTTCTTTGTATGACTCAAGGTAGTCAGGCATTAGGCTGTGAGGTGCACCAACTGGCTTTACGCCAATTTTATCAAGTACATCCAAGCTACCAAAACCAAGAACAACAACTCGTTGTGGTACTTCAGTAAACTGCGCGGCGCCCTTTACGTGTTCAATCGTGACGGTTTCCGCATGAGCGGTCATCAGCGATGATGCAAGAACGATAGCAAGCCCGCTCACTAACTGGCGAACTGATTTGATTGTTTTCTTCATGTTTCTTCCTTTGCCATTGAGACATACCACCACCATGACAATGAAAGTCAGAATACTCATAGATGAGTATGGGTCGTACACAACTGCTAAATAACGATAATTTAAAGTTTGTCATTGATTTGACAACAAACTTGTAACGCAAGTGAGAATTATTATCAATTATATTTGCAGTAATTTAGTTGCACAACAACTTTCTTATTCAGAAACGTTAAAGTGATTATTCATGTTTTGCTAGATCGCTATCCAAAACGCGCATATCGAAACAGCATTGGAAAACTGGAAAGATCTAAATTAAGGAAAATGGAGCAAGAATTGGAAGAACGGAGATTTAAATAAGCTATATACCAAAGGACTAGCAGCATGAGCGCCTTAGAATTTACAATGTAAAATGCATCTACAACAGTCACTTAGTTATCATCTACTGTATAAAACACCAAAAAGCACAACAAGAGAACTTTTGTTCAGAAAACATGACCAGTGCCACCGCACTAAAAAGAGTAACTTCCCGATGACTCTTCCCTTTGCAGCTAAATAACGATGATATTTCAATCAAAATTATTTTTAGATTTCATAAAAAATGGGGTTGTAATTTAAAAAACTAGGCGTATAGTTCGCCATCTGGCTCTAATCTATAGAGCTGTTAATGCTAAAGTAAGTCCAAGTTCCACAAAGACAGTTCTCGATACCTCGTTACACCATCTCTGCGTCAGCTTTCACCTAGATAGTCATTCAATAGCTTTTAAATTCGATCCCAACTACCGATCTATCGTTATTCGCTTTCTTATGTGCGAACTCAGATTAGATCGTTCACTTAAATACAAATGTAATAAACACAAGGCAAAGTTATGTCACGAAGAACAACAAGACAAATCCATTGGTACCAACTCTCACGCGAGAAATCAGTCAACAAACTAAAAGGTAGTAAATGCTCAAGATCAAAATAGACTTACACAAAGAACAACTTTCATGGGTCGCCGAGATTCGACAGCTCAATAGCGATATACTTCACCGCCACATATTGCCAAAGCTACAACACAACAGTTATCTCATAGACTTTGAATTTAACGAAAGAGACAGCATCGGAACTATCGTTTCGCGCAACGGAAACACCCTAGGACATTTCACACTCCTATAGCTTTTCCCCTAAGGCAACAGAAAGAAACACCGTTAGTCCCACAGATGTCACCCTCAATTCGCTCTAGCAGAATAAAATAGAGTAGAACTGGAACAGAATAGAAACCTAGCCCTTTTTGCATTTCACTCGCGGCTTACGCTAGCTAGGTTATCGTGTTTTCATTGAATTGACGCTTGTCTGAAAAGCGTAGAGATTTGAAAGCGTTATCTTGAATGATCGCTTCTGATGAAAGCCAGTTTCTATTTCAATTAGCTCTTCTTGAAATCAATTAAGATTGAACCTTGAATCACCAATGACACACTATCATTGCGTTAACGGCATAGACCTTAACTTTTGATCAAGCGTATATAGATGTTCTGCAGCTTGCATATGTTGAGGGTAATCGCTGAACTTATCGCGATTTTCCTCAGTCATCTTACATGTTTCATCCACTAGCATTAACTTCCAATACAGCTTTGTGGTGTGCAGCATAGCCAATAAAGGTTTGAATACCTCTTTCTCATAAGCCTGAATCAACTCTTCAATCAGCTCTTCACGTTCGTCTTCACTTGAGATTGAGGCATTAGTCGCTGCCAATACCTTTTGATATTTTGGATTTAACTTCAGCTTGTCCATCACGCTTTGATTGTCTTCAGCTAACTCAACCAACTTTAAGCGAATGATATTCAACCAATTAGCTTGGCTAATCACGCCCTCATCAACACTTGAAAAGTCTTCACGGATTTGGCGTTCAATGTCTTTCTGAGCGTTTTTTAAAACAGTGCGTACTTTTTGAAAAGGTAGTTGAAACTCCTTACTTAGCTCGATGATCAGTTTGTGAAAACCACCATTTGGAAGGTGTAAGTTTTCCTTAAACGTCGCCATTGCAGCTTCTTGCTGTTCTGTAAGGTGGGGCATTCTCTTTCCTTTTCTGTATAACTTCGGTGCAGGCTCAAGATCATAACATTATTGGTCGCTATTTTTCGGCTAGTTCAAACTTTAACACCGCATTTCTCCCAATCCTTTCTCATTCGACTGTTTTTCAAACCAAATGGCATCAAATGGTAAGAATGAGTTGATGAATATTCGTACATTACGCGCACAGGGTATTCAATCAGACAGGAGTCATTACTTATATATGAAGCATAACGGCGAGAAGTGAGATAACACATGACCTATTCAGAATTCAAAGAATCCGATCTGCATAAATGCATGAGCATAGCTGGCGAAGCGACAGTCTCGATAGCCAAATTTATTTTTAAAGTTACTTCCCTTTTGTTTCGAGGCGCTCGTTGGTTAGTCACCAAGGCATATAACTATGTAATGAAGTAGCTGCATAATAAGATAGCGACATAACGAAATAGCTATTATGCACAGTCGTAATTACTAACCAAGCTAAATGGTTAAGTCATTACTTTCGTTACGCCCCCTCACCAATAAAAAGCGCGGCCTCCTAGGTCGCGCTTTTTTTATGCCTAGATTTTTCAACTCGTTTTTATATGCATAGTTTATAAGCACTTTCTATCACCGATGGCGTTAAATGGTAAAACTATCGTTCAAATAAAAACCATACTACACCTGTTCCAACGAAACAGACTTCTAACTTATACAGGTACTAAAATGAAAAAGATTGCACTTAAAATTGTAGGACTAACGGTTTTGGCTTCTGCGCTAACTGGTTGTATCGGCAGTAACGCCGTAACAGGGAAAGTGATGAAATTTAACGTTGAAGTTGTCGATAACCGCTATGCTCGTGCAGGTGTAAACTTCTTATTAGCGCCTGTATATGGTATTACAACCGCTGCCGACTACGTGGTATTCAACTCACTTGAATTCTGGACGGGCAAAAACCCTATCAGCGGCGCACCACACGTATTTGATACAAAAACAGACACTCACTTCAAAGTGAACGATGACCTGGACCCAAGCCTAAAAGAAGCGCCTGTTGGCCCAATCTCTAACAACCGTACTATTGAAACCGGTGAAATGATTAAGATCGATGAAAACACGATCCAAATGGACATCGTTTACAATAGTGGTGAAACCGCAACACTTACTGGTATCAAAGAAGGCCAAAACGTAACTTACTACATGGATGGCCAACTCGTATCGCAAACAACAATTGCGGAACTAGAAAAAATACAAGCAACTGCATCTTAAGACACAGCTCTGCTAAATAATAGAAAGCCCGGCAATCGCCGGGCTTTTTTGTATATGCGCTAATCGGACTGAGACTGTGCCAACCGAATACTGACTAAACTCGCCACCATAATCGCTAAATAGAAGCTGCCAATGATAGATTCCATAAATACAAAGAACTGAGCAACTGGCAAGGCTGGAGAAATATCTCCATAGCCTACCGTTGTCAGAGTAATAAAGCTGAAATACATCGCATTAAACAAGTTGGTTAGCCAAATTTGCTCTTCTAAGCCATTAAATGCGTTAGGAAAGATCTCGAGAATCAACAAGTAGATAGTCGACCACGCAAAGCCTAGCAACAAATAAATACAGATAGAGCCTATGATGTGATTGGGTGTGACCGTTTTCGCTTGCATCACTTGTCGTAAAGCAGAGTAAATATGCGAAAACAGGAACATGGTTAGTGCCGTTAGCGTCACTATCGACAAGTTGTAACCTTCTAGGAAGGAGAAGACACCCGACACCGATGCAGTAATCAATAACAAGCCGTACCAAGAGCGATACAGCGACCGCTCTTTATGAATGCCGACAATCGAAACCGCCAAGGTAATAATGATCAAGAACAGAATCGTTTTTTGGCCTTGCGGATAAAACTGCTGCATCACCGCGCAACCAAAAAACAACACTAATAGTGCGTAAAACAGGAAATAGAAGTTGTCGTCTTTCGAGACTGCCTTCATCTATTTGTCCTCTTCTTTTGGCTCCAAGCCTAACCAAGAAACCATTAGCTCGTAAGACAAACTCAAGATAACTGCACCGACAAACAAACCTACGATGCCAGACATCGCCATTCCACCTAACGCACCGAGCAGAATCACCAACATTGGAATATGAGAACCACGGCTTAACAACATAGGTTTTAAGATAGCGTCACTGCCGCTCACCAAAATACACCAAACCAAGAACAAGCTTGCCGCAAGAGTCGATTCAACACTGAACATGTAAATAATTGCAGGCAATAGCGCAAGAATTGGAGGTAACTGGATAATCGCAATAAGTAACACAGCCAACGCCCACATTGCCGCTGCAGGAACACCTGCAATCACCAATCCGATTGCTGACATGATGGATTGAATGACAGCAACACCAATCACACCTTGCACAACACTACGCACCGTTGATTTCGATAGCTGAACTAATTCAACCCCCTTACCATCAGTCAAGCGCGCGACTAAGTGCGTTACACCCGTCTGGCATTTGTCTGCATTACTCATAAACGCGCCAGCAATAATGGTCGAGATAATGAATTGAATAAAACCACCACCAAGAGAGCCTAATATTGAAGCCGCTTTAGTAGCGAATGCCTTAAGCTCTTCCGCGTACTTGATGAACACGCCTTCGATATTTGAAGAGGCATGAACTAAGGTGGCATACACTTTTTCACCGATGAATGGGATCTCTTGTAGCGACTCTTTTGGTTTAGGTAGAGACAAGGTTCCGTCCTGAAGCCCCGTCATTAAGTCCGATGCGCTCGTGTAGATGCCAGAAGACAATGCCACTAATGGGATAAGCAGCAGCAACACGCCAATAAAACTCAATAATGCACTGGCTTTACCTTTCGACAGCCCGGTTTTGTTTGAGATGACAACGGCTACTGGGTACAGCGCTGTCGCGATAATCGCGCCCCACACCACCAGCAAAATGAATGGGCGTAAGATTGAAAAACACCAATAAACCAGTATGGCGATGGCAGCAATTTTAATTGCGGCGTCAATCGCCTGTTTAGAAAAATCATCGGTTAACTTCATGACACGTCCTTGTAGAGGCAAAAATTAAGGCTGATTTTGTAAGAACTTCCAATTCCTAGTCTCGAGGAAAAGCGAAGCCAAAATCATATAAATCCCAATTAACACTAATTGGAATATGCGAATAAAAGTGTTGCTATCAATATCGCCAGAGCTCATCAATGTGCTCCCAACAAGTACCAATAAGGTGCTAAATGCAGTGGCAAAGATCGGCGCTTTTTCTGGAACGGTATAGATCTTGGTCGCCATAAGAATAGCAACAAGACCGATAAACAAAGAATAGAAGACAATGTTAGGAACAATCGAAAGAATCGAGAATGCCGCAATCGCCAACAAGCCTCCAATACCGTTACTGATCACCAAAAAAGCACTTAACTTTATCGATTTCTCTGACGTAATCATTAACGATAGCAGCGCAATAAACATCATTGTCAATAACGCTTCAGAGATTTGAAAAATAAAGAAAAAGCACACCACTGGATAAGAGATGATCATAGCCCGAAATGCCGCATACCAGCGCTGTCTCTTTTCGAGTGGCGCAGCTGCAAACCCAGAGAATTCGGATTTAGGTTCTGGGAAAAACACGTGGACTAACGCAAAGATCATCACGGAAACCACACCCGATGCCGCTAGGCCAGATGCCAGTAATACTGAGACACCAGGGTTATCAATCGCCATAAATGGCAACATCAACACAGCAATCAACAAAACGGTAGCAAATAGGTTCCATTTAGGGTCTACGAACAAGTAGTAACCCCACAACATCATTAATCCCACCAAAATCAACAGAGGGATTGGATAATGGGTTATCCCGCGAGACAGCAGCAAACCTAAAGCCATGGTGGCAACCACCGCCAATAACAGTTCGTAGACAGTTTCTTTATGCAGGTTTGGTTTATCAATTAAAAACTTAGCCGTAAACACTGGCGCTACAAATGCAAGCGGCCAGTTAATCCATGCAGCTAAAAAGACAGCTAACGTGACCCCGACGGTATACCGCAGGATCCGTTGCTGTGTTTGTTGATCGAGTACAGGCTTATCGGACATAAGACAATACACTTATAAATCGAATCCAAAGTTTGCCTATTGCGTTGAAAACAAAGTTATCGCCGCTGTAAACAATCACATCCGCCTGACCACCAACACGCAGCATGCCTTGCATCGCATCACGTTCAAATTCGATAGTAATTGGCAGCATTTGAGTTTGGCGCAACCAGCCAGTTTGTTGACTTGCCTGAGCAAGTTTACCTGCTTGATCGTTTTGTCCCCAATCGACCCCCCAATCAATGCTGCTTACACGACCTTTCACGATTCGACCCGGAGCAAAATCTAGAGCGACTTCCACTTCATCGCCGACCGTGACGTTACCTAAGCTATTTTCACGGTAGTAAGCTTCGATCCAGATATCTTCCGTCGAGACAAACGTCATGATCGCTTGGCCGGCTGAAGCATAAAAGCCTTCCGACAAGCTGAAGTTAGACACGCCACCTTGTGTTGGTGCTTTAATAACAGTGCGTTCAAGGTTAAGTTGCGCTTGTTCCAACGCCAGCAATGCTGCTTTCACTTGGCTATTCTCTTCACCCTCTTTACCCATTTGTTGCTTAGCACGTTCCAAGTCTGCTTCAGCATTCGTCACGTTAGCTCGCGCTGTTGCCAAAGCCGCTCGAGCTTCGTCTGCATCCGACTTGGAAACCACACCTTTGTCTGCCATCTCCAAGATACGCTTGGCCTGCAGCTGAGTATTTTGCTTCTCAACCAAAGCAGAAGTGAGCTTGGCTTGGGCAGAAGCGATGTTTGCGGTTTGAGCTCCGACATTTTGCCCCGCAATTTCAAGATTCTGCTCGGCTTGCTGCACCGCGATTCGGTAATCAGAGTCATCGAGAATGGCTAAGGTGTCGCCTTGATTAACCAGTTGATTGGGCTGAACCAAAATGTCCAATACTTTGCCTGACACCTCAGGCTTAACAGGAACAATGTAACCTTTAACACGAGCGTTATCGGTAATTGGAATAATTCGATCGGCAATGATGCTGAACAACAGTGTGAATGCGACGAAAGCGAGTAGATAATTGGTGACCTTTCTCACTTTATCTTTGCCCTGTTCCGGCTGAGCGCTTTCTTCTTTTACGTCTTGCTTGTTCCCTTCGACTTCTGACATGGGACTCCCTTCTCAATAACTAAAATCAACAAAATTAATATCTTAAAAATAAACACGACCATGGAAAACTCAAGTAATTAGAGTTAGATTTACTAAACAAAGTGTCGTAAATGATATGCACGTCCAATTATGTATCAATACACAAGGATTGATTGATCATGGCCAATAGCCCCTATCAAGTACCAGTAATACAAACCAGTTACGCAAAGATCCTCGTGCAGATGTTTACTGACTATGGATTGGATCTCCACAGGCTGCTCGAAGACTCTGGTCTGCCGCCGGACCTTATTGAGTCAGAAAGCGATTTTGTACCTTCAGAATCTATCAAACGACTCATTTACCTAACCTCTTCACAGCTTGGCGTATCTCGGTTCACGGATGTTCTGGGGCTTGCTTTTAGGCGAAGAATCATCCCATACGTCTTGCATCAATTTACCGATTTCGAAACCATTGGTGACGCGTTAAAGCACATCAATACCATTTTCTCTTACGACTCACCCGGTAGTAGTGTCGACTTCGTTGTGGAACATGGACAGAGCTGGTTTTGCCGAAGATCACGAGACGAGCCTTCATCCATGTTCCAGTGGGGAGAAGTGTTTGCCATCACCTACATCATTGAGTTGATCACGATTTTGTCTCAATCACCTTGGCAACCAACCAAGATTCGATTGCAAGGCCATGATACCGACATCGTCAAAACCTTGGTTCCAAGCAATTGCCAGTTGTTCATCGACCACAGTTCAACCGCTGTCATGATCCCAGATGAGATCCTACAACTGCCAATTCGCCTCACAGCTAAAGACTTAAGTAATAAGCCTGCGATCGTCGAATGGCACACCAGCTTTACCGACAGCGTATATGAGCTGCTCCAACCCTATATGAAAGAGCAAGACCTCTCGCTTGAAGAGGCGGCGGAGCTGCTTAATTTCTCGGTTAGAACCTTTCAACGCAAACTTAAAAACGAAAATACAACCTACCGAAAAATTAAAGAGAACCTGATGTTCTCTGTAGCCTGT
Organism: Vibrio chagasii; assembly: GCA_041879415.1. Classification (NCBI taxonomy): domain Bacteria; kingdom Pseudomonadati; phylum Pseudomonadota; class Gammaproteobacteria; order Vibrionales; family Vibrionaceae; genus Vibrio; species Vibrio chagasii. The sequence continues at coordinate 624,344 of CP090852.1, forward strand.
GAACTCATGGAAGAAGGGCACACTCTGACTTACATCTCTAGTCAGCTGGGCTACACCAACATCTCCCACTTCTCTAGAGCCTTTAAACGTGTTTCAGGGTTAACACCAAAAATTTATCAGCGTTCAATATCGGGTTAAAAAACTTTCTGTGCCTTGGCATCAGCTCAAGGTATAGAGGGCTCTCACTATGATCTAGGCTACCCAATGACGATAGGTGATAGATAACCCGAACTGGAGCTACATACCCTATTACGACCATTTTCTTTAGCGCGGTAAAGCGCCCTGTCTGCACTTCGATAGGTTGCTTCAGCCTGCGTATGTATTTCACACACTCCGCTGCTCACCGTTAAGTTCAAGCTTGTGCCTTTAGCAATCACATCTTTTAATCGATACATAGCTTCAAAGGCATCTTCGAGGTTCGTTTCTGGCATTAAAATAGCGAACTCTTCACCGCCAATACGAGCCACAATATCAGTATCACGGCTGTTGTTTCGCAGTAGTTCAGCCACTTCTTTGAGTGCGTTATCACCTTGGTCATGACCATGCGTATCATTGATGGTTTTAAAGTTATCTAAGTCGACTAACGCTAAGCAAGAATGCGTGTAACCATAGCGCTCTGCTAGATTTGAATAATGGTTGAGATCTTTATCGAAGCGGCGTCGGTTCCAGCACCCTGTCAGCGAGTCTGTTTCCACCAGCATTCTTAGGCGACGTTCTAAGATTTTACGACGACTAATATCGGTAAAAGTAACGACATACTTTTCACTTTGCGGCAGTAAATCTTTGAGTTTCTCTACCACCACATTGACCGTGAAATGCTCACCCAAGCGACTGACTCCACTCAACTCCCCTTTCCAGCGACAATTCTGCTTAAGCGAATCTGCGATACTTGATATCAGGCTGCTATTGTTCATGAAACAAAGGTCTGAAATAGGGCGAGATTCTACTTGGTCAAACGCATAACCGGATATTCTAGAAAATTGCTGATTCACCTGAATGATCCTCAATTGGCTATCGAGGACGATAAAGCCAGCAACACCATCAATGATCGCTTCAGATAAGCTATTTTGGCTTTGATTCATTTCATGTCGATAAAGCCGTGCGGTTATCAGTGTGCTAAGAAGAAAGAGCGCACACACAGAGAAAACCATCGCAGCCGTAGAAGCAATGCTCAGCAACCACAGACTGAATAGTGTATTGAGGACAAGTGCAGAGACTACGTAAAGCGGGGCTCTGCGATCAAAACTTAACTTGTTCATAATGTGCTCGGGTGATGGACAGAGCACTATCATGTCTAACTTTTACACTCGATATTTACCATTTTACGACACATACAAATTCAAATTGAATCTTGAACCGTGACTTCACTGACATATGCCAACTATTGAGCAAGAGAGTTAGTTACTAATAAAAGCAGGTTACTAAGAAAATCTAACTATTAAGAAAAGAAACTAGTTATTGAGTAAAAACAGCAAACTTCCGCCACTGAGCGAACTGCCGTAATTGAAGTTAATGCCGACACCAAAGTTATCAAAGAAGTAAGAGTCGTAAGGCATATCGAACACTAAACCTGCACCAAATTCATAGTAATAGTGTGTGTCGAGTGGATCCGTTAGATCGCCCGCCACATCGATTCTTCGAAAGTTATAGTGAACTTGAGGATTCTTTAAAGACCATACCTCTATCGCCACATTTTGTCGAAACTCTAGTTCATTGATGAATCGTAAACCTTCTGGATTGCCGATATCACCGTCATTCGCTTCGCCCCATCCTGTCCCGTAGAAATAACGAGCTCTTGAAGAGACATTCCAACTTCCCCACTCCTGTTTTTTTAGGTATTTGAGTTTAACCGACGGCTCACCAATCAATGCCCATGCCGAGGTGTTTAGAGCATATCCATCGAGCTGAGCCTGAAAAGCCTTAGAGTAACTGTTGTTGTATTCATACTTGTTGCGGTAATACAACAGATGAGCCCCCAAACCATAAGCGATAGACCAATGTTGGTTTAAGTGGTTTTGAACACCGAAAAAGCCATACAGCCCTAACACTGAATCCTTATTAGGGTTAACACGACGATCGGTCGTGACATCCGATGAAATCTCGATATCTTGCTCAGAAAGCGCATAAGAGCCTCGTACTGACCAAATCAAGTCCAGGTCAGGATCATCGGTTTTAATCATAGAAGAATAAGGAATAGAGCCAACACTCACCTGGCTTCGAGTATCGATGGTTTTATCTGAACCAAAGCCACTGTCGTTTAAGTTAATAAATGAGTTGGGGTCAAAGTCGACAAAGCCAATTGAGACGGCATCGCTGTCAGTGAGAGCAATGGAAGCAGCAAAGATTTTCTCTAGACGATGTTGAATCGCTTCATTGGACGCTTCAACACTAAACGAAGCAAGGCCAGTTAGAAATAGAACAGTTGAAGGGGAATATCGGGACTGGGGTGAAAGCATTAAGTTGACTCCATTCAAACTTATGCTTCAAGTGTAATTGGTAATTTAACTATTTCAATCAGATAGTTAATAGTGTTGTTGATACCCCTCTCAGTTCCGTTTGCAAGAGTGTAGCCAAATCTATGGAGCCCCAAAGCTCTTCTACGTCTTGGATTCTAAAATGAATAATCATATTTACCTCTCTATTGTTCGAAAACCCATTCAAGAACTCATTCGAGAACTCATATTGGATTATTCTCAGCCTAAGTGCTTACCATAATGCGCCAAGCGCACTTTAAGAGCTGTTTCGCATCCTGAGCAATAAGCGTTTGAATATCTTATATTTCTCTCCTACGTTTTTGATAACCCTTTACTCAGGAAGAAGTAGATGAGCAATATAGAAAAAGTATATGGATTTAATACGCCGCAACGACTCTTTGTCGGATACACACTTGCCGTACTCGTTGATTTAACCGTTCTCAATTTTTTCGATGAATACTGGGACTTTGTAAATATCGAGTCATTCACCATCTCATTTGCTGCTGCAATTTTACTGCAGTTGCTGCTCAAACTGTCTATCGGTTTGGAACATAAGCTCGCAGATTACTTCAAGTCGAAGCCGGGAACTGCACCTAAGATCTACAGGGGACTATCAAGCTATGTGATTTTGGTGGGCTCAAAGTTCGTTATGCTTGAAGCGATCAATATCTTATTTGGCGATAAAGTCGATTTCAGTGGCCCTTGGAATGGCTTGGTCGCCTTCTTTGCTGTGGTATTTACGATTCTGATTGCCGAAGTGATTGTGTCTAAAATTTACTTCGCACTCGATGACACACAGAAGTGTGAAAAAGCCACTGCGCTCGATTAAATAAGGTTTAACAGAACTGAAAACAAAAAAGTGAGCCAACAAGGGCTCACTTTTTTCGTTAGGCCTTTACGTCAGACCAAGTTCGGGGGTAAGTGTAATTAGATAAAGACTCTCGCTCTAATACCAAATACCCAAGCACTACTCTCAGTAGAAAATGCTGGATCTTTTATGTACTGAATGTCAGGCGTTACTTGGAAGTGATCGCCAAACTGCATGTTGTAGTAAATCTCGGCGGTCCATTGTTCTGTGCTACCACTTGTTGCTTTCGCATCAGCCGCAAAAGAATCACCATTCACCTCTGCCCAGTTCAATGCCACACCTAAGTTGTTCGTCGGTTTTCCTAATCCAAAGTAACCCATACCAACGGAAATAGATTTATCGTAGAGGGCTACATCCCCTTCTGAGAAACCACCGCGAACAAACGGCATAATTTGGTCACTCGTGAACTGGCTCCACGAGAAATTAACGCCTGAGCCACCTTCCGCTGCAAGACTGTTACTATGACGAGTATCATCACCGAAGTCCCAGAAAGTCACATGAAAATTATCGGTATAGATCTGCTCTTGCGAAGCTGTCCAACCTAATTCCAATGTGGTGAAGTAAGAAGCATCGCTACCAAAGGCTGTGTCAAAGCCATCAAAAATGTCATCGGACTTACCGTTAGCGTCAGCGATACCACCGACAACATAGAAGTTCTCACCCAGCATATGACCAGCAGAGAGCGCTAATACACCATCATCCGGTAGACCCATTGCGCCAGAGCCTGTCGAGAATGCTAAGTTCGTAAAACCAGACCAAGGACTTGCGAGCGCATAAACATCGGCATAGTTCGTTACATCTTGCCAACCGACAACGATAGTACCTTTACCATCATTAATTTTTTGCTTCCAATTCAGGTCTGTCACTCGAAAACCTTGGTCGCTGTATGCTGGACCAATCGCCCCGACGTAACCAAGAGGTCCAAATGAATAATCTTTTGGCGCATTATCGCCGTAGGCATGCCTATGCTCGACCTTCCATACCAAGCTACCTGAGTTCTGTGTGTCTTTTCCTAGCAGATGCCATGAACCATAGAGTCGCGCGACACCCGATGATGCATCCACGCTATCGCCACCAACACCATCCCCAGAGGTTAACCCTAAAGCAAAGTAATCCGCACCAAAGGTAAAACCATCCTCAGCTAATGACTCTCGCCAAGATTTCTTCTGTGCTTTCTGCTCTGCAATTGTGTTTTCAACAGAGTCCGGGCCATCAAAGTTTGCACTATAAACGACTGGGCTAATCGAGCTCACCGCCACAATCACCGCCATACTTAATTTAGAAAATCTTGAGTTCATCATGTCACCACTGAAATTTAAGTTAGTTTTATTTTATGTATTACTCAGATGAAAAATTGTCATTTGATGACACTGAACAATTAAAGATTAGTATTGTTCAAAGTCATCTTACTAATATTCAATAACTTAGTAGTCATACTGCCACTCTTCAAGGTTGATAAATGGCCATTTGCTGACAATGATGAATTCTGTGTGCTGGCTTTCAGTTTGATTGCACTTATTAATGCATCAAGGTTCGAGGTTCTCTTTTCGGTATTGTCTTGGCGTCATGTTCATTTGACGCTTAAACGCACGAGTGAAATGAGATGAATCGGAATAGCCCATCTTTGCCCCTACTTGTGTAATCGACAAATCTGGCTGCTTAAGCAATTCCAATACTTGCTCCAATACCATCTCCTCTATCAGAGTTTTATAGACCACTCCTTCTTGCTCCAAACGGCGTTGGATAGTCCTGACATGCATGTTTAAGATTTCAGAAGCAAGACTGATCGGGAGTTTTCCCATAGTCAGGTACGGTTTAATGACAAGCTTAAAGGCACTTAAGAAAGAACTAGGCAACGGAGCACTGGATTCAAGAACAGGCGGAGCTTTAGGCAAAACAATCGGCTCAAGCATGATCGCTTCTGGGATTTCAAAAGCCGTAACTGGCCTGTGTGTGAAAAACTGAGCGCTACCCATTTGAGGCAAAGATTGGAAGCATTCAAGGTCATCACTCTGAATACCTACTTCCGATGGCTTCCAACGCCCCTGTGTTAACACTGAAATCAGCTCATTAATAAAGATGACCGAGAACAGTTCAGCAAACTTAAACCAAGGAGCGTTTGTAAATGGCTTCTCACGAACAAACCACCACTTACCACCTGCGTGTTTGGTATAGACATGAGCACCATTGGATACCAACTTTAGCTGTTCACCAAACTGGTCGAGTGCACTTTTCAGCGAGTCCTGTTGGTTCAGTTTTGCCACAAACCTAGGCACATAGGTTTGCTTGCAAAAACTCCACATAAACAGCGAAAACTCTTCTCGCGATGCTGACTCTCCCATAATCTTGACCACATTTTTTATGGTTGTCTCTGGGAGATAATCGTAATGATCGTTACTGGTAAGAATATCGTTGGGGATTTTTGCGCTACGTAACAAGGTGTAGATTTCACCGTCGATGTGACTCAGCAGTTCAGCAAAAAGCTCAACCTCTTTCTTATCGACCACTGCCATTGTATGAGGGGTATTAGGCATCCTTTCCTCTTATTTTGTCCATTCATGAACTTAAATTGTTTCCTTACTTAAGATAGCAGATTTAGCACAACTTCACATAGGCTTACTAACCAGTAACAGTTCATTAAACTCACCAATAAACAACTGGTTAGTAACCATGATACGTGTAACTTGTGAGTATTAGTATCGAACCCTTTTATTGAGTTAGAGGCTCAGTTTTACGCACCAAAATAACTCGAACATGGTCATATATCAGATTGAACACAAACGCGTAAATGGTAATAAAAATGGTCACACCGATATCCATCAAGAATGCCTGCCAAATTCCGACATTGAGTAAGTAAGCCATGACAGGAATCGTTGCTATGAGCAAACCGGCTTCAAATAACACAACGTGAAACACTCGTAATTTCAGTGAACGCTCTGATTTCTCACCAGTGAAGTAGCGATCAAAAATGCGATTAAAGCAGTAGTTCCAAACCATCGCGATGGTAGCAACAACTATCATGGTTCCTGATAAGGCATTCACATCGTGATCGGTAAATATTGCTAAGCCGATTATTGAAAGCGTTACGGCCAAAACTTCGAATAACACTGAGTGAAACACTCTTTCTAACGTACTCATACATTCCTCTAAATCATCTAGTATGTGTTGGATTAGCTAGGATTATGTCACCCGAAATAATAAGAGAAAGTTAACAGCCATCACGAATAGTGATAGCCTGAGTAATTCAGTCTAATTCCAAAGTCGCGAGAGATAACATGTACAGTTTTGAGCAATTAAAAGTCTTCGTCACTGTGTGTGAAAGTGGCTCTTTTTCTGCGGCAGCGCGTAAGTTAAAACGAGCTCAGTCTGGTGTTAGTCAGTCGATCGCCAACTTAGAAATTGCCATCGACCAAGAGCTGTTCAATAGAGAGAAGAACATTCCCGTTTTAACCTCTACAGGTAAAGCTTTATTGCCTGTCGCCAAATCGATTCTTGATCAACAGAAGTACTTCGACCAAAAAGTAGAATCACTGGCACAAGAAGACGAGCATGAGCTTATTATTGCTATAGATGAAAGCATTATAGATAAAAATTTCATCAAGATAATCAGTTCCCTAGCCGATCAGTTTCCAATCACACACTTCGAAATTATTACGACATCCACCTTCGATGTAGAGGATTTAGTAAGGCAAGGAAAAGCACACATCGGCATTATCTATGCAGATGGTGAACTTAAAGTTGATATGGATTTCTTTTTGTTAGGCCAAGCACGCTTCCTAACCGTCAGCTCTGCTGATCATGAGCTCAGCAAGCTGCCAGTAGTTCAAGATTCAGACTTAAAACGCTATCGGCAGTGTGTACACCGCAGTTCAAAGCAACGTGAGCTGTGGTTCACCTATGGCATTAGCTCCATGCTTTGGTATGCAAACACTCACAAAACCATCATCGACCTAGTAGAGCAAAACGTTGGTTGGGCAAATGTGCCTGAAATGATGGTCATGGAAGGCATAAATAAAGGAGAACTCGTTGCCCTGCCTGTTGCACACGAGCATGGTGGCTGGATAACTCCAGTAGGGTGCCTGGTGTCACGCCGTCACATCAATGGCCCGGTACTCACGAGTCTGATTGAGAAGCTGGAAGGTTACTCTTTGCAATACAATCAATGGCAAGCAAACTAGCTAAAACTCCACTGCAATAGCGGTAGTGCGTTTCGCCGCACTACCGCATTTCGACACGTTTCACCGATAAATATCTTTGTCGTCTGGACAAAACACCCTAGTTGATGTCCCAAAGTGACATAACTAAACTGCGATCCGAAAGGGGTTGTCGTGCCTATACATGGTTAACGAACCAATCCAAATCGCTCTTTAACACCACTGACCTAACCTCAAATCTCCAGCATGGGCATTGCTAACGTCGCCTATGACAGCTTCAAATAGATCACTTTTTGAATTTAATTCGCCCCAGTTTATGAGTGCTCTTCGAGTGCTTTTTTATATCTAAATGAACCTTTTGGAAAATTTGTCGTGAACGTTTTAAGAAACATTTGCCCTGAGAAAATGGGTAAAGAGCGTAACAAACGAGAGTATGATTTACGCGTACTTAATTGTGTCAGTGAAAGTGAATATGAATCGCGTATGGCGGTTTGGAACAGCCTAACGATGGCTGCAACGCCGTCAGCTTCGGAAACAAAAGGCTTCATCGATGAGGCTTTCAACAAACTACAAAATGACTTAAAAGAGACAAGTCGCGAGTTATCCATTAACTACACCGACTTTATTGCGATGGCACATGAGGAAATCAATTACATCAAGATTTTCGTTGCCGATAAAACCTCGCAATACGGCTGGTACGCAGCGATCGCTTTGATGATCATCGGCACTGTTGCTCTGTGTATTCAATAAGATAGGTCCTATCTTCAGCTGAAGCTCCCTTGAGCGCTTTCATACGCGCTAACTAGAAAACAAATGACTCGCTTCATTTGTTTTTTAGTCGCTACAAACTCACTCTCCCATCAGATTTAGCAAGTCTTGCGTCGCCTTTTTAGGATCTACAGCGTGACAGATTGCAGATACTAGCGCTAAGCCGTGAATACCTGTTCCAACCAACTGTGGAATATTAGATTTGTTGATGCCACCAATCCCTACTATCGGTAACTTGGTTGTTTCCAACGCCAATTTAATCCCTTCATAACCCCAATGCTTTTTCAGATTTGTTTTTGTCTGAGTCTCAAACAGTGCGCTGAGGCCGATGTAATCAATCGGCAAGTCATCAGCTTCTTGTAACTGCTGTTCAGTCTCAATCGATAAACCAAGAATCTTGTCTGAACCAATCAGCTTACGTGCTAGTGCGGCTGGCATATCTGATTGACCTAAATGCAAACCATCGGCATCCACAGCTAATGCTACATCAACTCGATCATTAATGATCAATGGCACACCTGTTCCAACTAAAACTGATTTAACGGCTTCTGCACGCTCGATGAAGGCTCTCACATCTCCGTGCTTCTCTCTTACTTGAACCATAGTAACGCCACCAGCGACCGCTTTTTCAACCACAAACTTAAGCGTTTCTAAATCTTGTTGGTCGTCAGTAACCAAGTAGAGCGTGTAAGGGTTCATACCGTTCCTTTTAAATCGATTTCTATCATTGATGTTCTGCTATTTTACCGACAAATCGCCTGCTATGCATGGGAGTTAATACTAAAATCTCTGCGTTGCGCGAACAGATCAGATACGCAACTCGTTGAAAGCATATCGAAAAATCTGAACTTTTTAACCAAAGCGTTACTTATTACACAAACTATTCACTTTGAGCATGCCCGATACACCATTTTATGGAATACTCCAAAATGAAGGAATCAGGTAAATATAGGGATAGTTATGCGCCACCTTTCTATAGCGCTAAAGATCAAGCTGGGGTTTGCCATCTGCTTGCTCTTTTTCGTCATTTCAGGCCTTGTGAGCTACAAAGGCATTCAAACCTTGTCGAACGGCTTTAGCGAGTACAGCGAACTCAGCCACAAAGCGACTCAGTCTGGCAACATTCAAGTGCACTTTCTTCAGATGCGTTTAGCCTCTGAACGTTACTTAGAGTCATTGGATGAGCAATACGAAGCGAATTATCAATCAAGCAAACTGGCGATCGATGATCTGCTCAATAATTTAATCGAAAACACCACTAACACTGATAGCCTATCAAGCTTACAACTGGTTCAAGACAGCGTTGCAGCCTTTGATACTGCCTATGGTTCAATGAAGCAGAGCCAGCTGATGATCGACCAGTTAGTGAATGTTGAGATGGTCAAAAGAGAGACTAACGCGCTAAAAGCCGCACAGAGCTTGTTGTATGAGTCATACAATAACAACGATCCAAACGCGAGCTTGTACGCGGGTATGCTCATGGAGAACTTCCTCGCAGCGAAGATCGCAGTCATCAGCTACTCAAACAACAACGACCTTAAAACCTACGAAGCGGGTAAAGATATCTTTGAATACGCTCTGCCAGGTATTGAAGGTGATATTGAGTCTCTGAAATCCTCTCCTTACCAAAGTGAACTGATTGAAGACTTCTCTAACCAGCGTGAAGCCTATGCGAAAGGCTTTGAACAAGTTCATCAACAGATGCTGGAGAACACTCAAAGAACCGCTACCCTATCCTCGATTGGTGACAGCTTAGCGATCGCTGTGGCTGATGCTCAAAGTATTCTAGAACAACAGAAACAGGCGCTAACACCAGAGCTGCAAGCCAGTGAAACGCGCTCAATTCAAATCATTGTCTTGCTAACGGGTGTGGCGTTAGTTATCGGTATGACAAGCGCCGTGTTGGTCACTCGCTCAATCACCAAAGGTATTGCACAAGTTAAACAGATCACCAATGAGCTTTCTCAAGGCAACCTAAATGTTGAAGTGAACATTGAGAACAAGAACGAGATTGGCGAGCTGCTGACTAACATGGAGATCACCATTGAATCTCTTCGTGATATCGTAAGCCAAGTGAACCGCTCTAGTGTGCGTATTGGTGAAATGTCTGAATCACTCAATCAAGTGACTAACAACAGCTCGACCAACGCAACGCAGTTGAACAGCGAGATGATGAACATCTCAACCGCAGTCGACCAACTGGCTTCAAGTACATCTGAAATTGCTTCAAGTGCTAATCACGCCTCTCAAGTTGCCAACCAAGCAACTGAGAACGTCGCGATGGGCCTTAAAGAAGTAGACAAAACACTGCATGAAATTGGCAGCGCCGATGAGAGCATGCAGATCAGCAGCCAGAAAGTGACCGACCTACACAAAGAGTCGATGAACATTGGCGCAATACTAGAAGTAATCAAAGGCGTATCAGAGCAGACTAACCTCCTCGCGCTGAATGCCGCGATCGAAGCCGCTCGCGCAGGTGAACAAGGTCGCGGATTTGCCGTAGTGGCGGATGAGGTAAGAACGCTCGCTAAGCGTACTCAAGACTCTGCTAGCCAGATTGATGAGCTCATCACCTCACTACAACGTGGCGCTAAAGATGCGTTAGAGTCTATCAAAGAGAGCCACAGCACGGTTTCAGACGCTTCAACGCAGGCGCAGCAAGCTTCTCAGAACTTACATGTGATTAATCAACACATCCAAGACCTGAACCAAGCCAACAGCCAAATCGCAGTATCGGTAGATGAGCAGGATCGTCTTACCAAATCACTGGGTGAAAATGCACAAGGTGCAAATACCATCGCGCAAAGTAACCAAGAGTCAGTCAGCAGCATTTCAGGTGCAGCAAGCGACTTAACCGAGGTTGCTCACCATCTAGAGAGCCAAGTAAACCGATTTAGAACCTAGTCAGCTAGCTAGAAGGCTAGTCTATACACGGCTGGTACCGTTCCAAACCAATAATAAAAAGCCCCCAACACATAAGTGTCGGGGGCTTTTCTATAACTAAAGCGTTTTAAGTTAGGCTTCTAACTGATTGCTTAGGTGCAGATGAACCTTATTGAATCTTCAAACGTTGAATCAGAGTCTCTTCATCTAACTGATACAGCTCATCAAGCAAGTTCATTTGCAAGCTACCCGGGCCGCGAGAGTTCTCAGCAGCGATTTCACCAACCACACCTAATACCGCCGCCGCAGCCAGACCGCTTTCATCACCAACAGCAGCAAATGCCCCCGTCAGTGCGGTTAAAGTACAACCCATGCCCGTCACATACGGCATCATTTGATGCCCATTGTTTAACGTTACTACGCTGTCTTTAGTGACAACGTAATCCGTCTCGCCTGAGATCACCACATTTGCACCGTATTCAGCCACTAAGCACTGTGCAGCACCTAACGCAGCATCACTGCTATCAAGCGCATCCACACCTTTGCTCTGCGCTTGTTCGCCCGCCAATGCAATAATCTCAGACGCGTTACCACGAATGATTAACTTATCCGCTAAACGGGCGATTTGACGGGACGTCTCAGTACGTAGCGTGCTTGCACCACAACCGACTGGGTCAAGTACCACAACCTTGTTGTTCGCGTTAGCTTGTTCAACCGCGAAGCACATTCTTGGCGTCCAGACACTGTCGAGCGTGCCAATGTTGATCACCAAAGCACCAGAAAATGACATCATCTCAGCCAGTTCTTGTTGCGAGTGCGCCATAATAGGCGAAGCTCCAATTGCCAATAACGCATTGGCTGTATTGTTCATCACCACGTAGTTAGTAATATTCACAACCAGTGGCTTTTGCTCTCGTACTGCGCGCAGCGATTGGATGATTTGTTCAGTTAGCATGGATTAGTCCTTATTCGTAAAAGTCGCTTTAAGCCGTTGGTGAGTCATTCAGTGCATTCAGACCTTGCTGCCAGAAAGCCACTTCCATACGCGTTGCGGTTTTGAATATATGTACAATGTTCTGACCGCGCTCGCTGTTGATATCAATTTCAGCCAGTAGCTGATTGAAATACTCAGCGCCCGTTGCCACGCCAGACTGGAACTCTTCACCACCGTAAAGCTGTAACCAGCTCGCGTATGGATTGTCTTCCAAAACAGTATCACTGCTTTCTAGAAGCGCTTTACCAATCACAGCATAACCAATTGAACATGGAGCCAATGCCGCGTAAAGATCAACAAGATCCCCCGTCATACCGGCGTCTAAAACGTAGCGCGTATAAGCAACGGTACCGAAGTCTTCAGGTTCGTTTTCTAAATCAGATTCCTTTAAGCCCCACTGACCACAGTAAGTCACGTGGTGTGAAATTTCAGAATCTAATAAAGCATGGACGCTTGGCAATGCACGGCGCATATCAGCCAAGGTTTTAGCCTTGTATATTGCTAACGCGTACGCGCGAGCATACTGCTTCAAAAACAGAAAATCTTGCTTTAGGTAATGCAGAAAACACGGCTGAGCCAATGTGCCGTTCGCCAGCGTTTTAACAAAATCATGCTCGGTGTAGTCTTGCCAATCTTGCTGGCAGGCTTGGATTAAGTCTTGATATTTCATGAGATTCCTTAGTCAAAAGCCGGTACGTAATCAGCAGCTTTTGGTAGTGATTTGATAATGCCTTTGTCGAACATGAACTGCGCGTAATCATCGTAACGCTTCATGTCTACCGCTGAAGGGCGAAGCGCAAAACGAGTCAATGTGTCGTTCCATGCGCGTTGGTTAAGCTCGTTATTTAGCGTATCTGGCGAATACGCCACAAACTCACTCCATGAATCTTGCGGGTGGTTCACAATGTAAGTCGTTGCTTGCTCAAGTGCTTTATTGAACGCTTTGATGGCTTCGTCGTCGTGTTTCTTTGCGTTCGCCACAAAGATCAACTCGTCGTAAGCTGGCACACCGTGCTCTTCAGGGAAGAATGCTTTGGCTTTATAACCTTCAAGGGCTAACTGGTTAGTCTCGAAGTTACGTAAGCCACCCCAGATTGCATCTACCTTGCCTGATGCCAGTGAAGACGACAGTGCCCAACCCACATTGATGGTTTGAACGTCGGTAAACTCAACATTTTCTTGAGCCAGCATGGTGCCGATCGTCGCTTCTTCATTACCCGCAATTGCGATACCGATCTTCTTGCCTTTCAGATCCGCTAGTGAATCGTTCTTGCCGTTATCCAGCACCATCAAGGTGTTCAGTGGTGTGGCGATAAGGGTTGACGCACGAACCAGAGGCAAGCCTGCAGCCACATCCATGGTTAAACTTGGTTGATAGGTGACGGCGAGATCGACCTTACCTGCTGCAACGAGTTTTGCTGGCGTGCTTGGGTCAGCTGGCTCTTGGATTTCAATCTCTAGGCCCTGATCTGCAAAGTAACCACGCTCTTGAGCAATCACAATTGGGCCGTGGTTCGGGTTTACAAACCAATCCAACATCAGTGTCAGTTTCTTGTGTTCCGAATCCGCTAATGCATGACCTGAAACTAACGAAGCAAGCAGTGCCACTGCACCTACCAATTTGGTGTTTTTCATAGTTAACCTTTCCTTTTGAATATTATTATTGTGTTTGTCGATTTAATTTCTAACGAGGTTTGTTTAGATAAATAGCCTTGAGCGAAGCTTTATTAAACAAAGAGTTATTGAGCTAGCCATCACTGGTTCTCCCAAGGGATAGCTTTTTTGAGTAATTTGTCTGTGATGAAGTAGAGAGAGATAGAGAGCACCGCCAAGATAAACAAGGCCGCGAACATCTCATCAATAATCATGCGCGCATTGGCTTGCAGCATTAGATAGCCTAGCCCTTCACTCGAGCCTACCCACTCGCCAACAACCGCGCCAATTGGTGCAATAACCACTGCGACACGAATGCCTGACGCCAATGTTGGCAGAGCAGCAGGAAGTTGAATGTGGCGTAGCAGTTGCCATTTCGATGCCCCCATAGTCTTAGCGAGATCAAGATACCCAGTCGGAGTATTTCGCAGGCCGTCATAACAGCAGGTAGTTACAGGGAAGAAAATTATGATCGCCGCCATCACTACTTTTGAGGCGATACCATAGCCAAGCCACAGCATCAGTACTGGCGCGATCGCAAATACAGGAATCGCTTGGCTAGCAATCAAAATCGGCAACAGCCAGCGTTTCAATGGGTCAAACATCAACATCTGCAGAGCGAAAAACAGCCCCATCGTCAGACCTAGTAATAGCCCTAGCAAGATTTCTTGTGCAGTTACCCAAGTGTGTTTGAGCAACACGTCATAGCGTTCAATTAGCTTGAGGAAAACTTCAGCAGGAGCCGGCAGAATAAAGCTTGGCATTTCGAAAGCAACGACCACAAGTTGCCATAAGCCGAGAATCACAACACTGCTGATAAGCAAACGCATAACGGGATTCATCTGAGTTGAACGCTCAGACCTAGCGTGCACGTTCGTTGGCTGAGTGACAGCTTCACTTCGCGTTAAATCAGTCATAATCACGCTCCAACTGGTCTAAGATGGCTTGTTGCAACTCGGCACACTCACCATCGAGCACTCGTGGCGTCACCGAATGAGGCACAGATAAAGAGTGAGCACTCGCAGGCGTGCCTTGCAGCACATATAAGTTATCCGCCAAACGCACCGCTTCTTGCGGATCATGGGTGATCAACACAACGGTTTTATCTCTCAACAGCTCACACGCTAAGCTCTGTAACTTGTGTCTTGTTACCGCATCCAGGGCTGAGAAAGGCTCATCCATCAACACCACTGGCTTGTCTTGCATTAAGGTTCGAGCCAAAGCAACACGCTGACGCATACCGCCAGACAACTGATCCGGCATAGTATCCGCGTAATCAGCCAAACCAACTGAAGCGAGTAACTCGAACGCTCGGTTCTTTTGCTCTGCGTTTTGATGCTTGTTAGTAGTGCTCTGGAAGCGATGGCTCAGGCATAGATTGTCGATAACCGACAACCACGGCAGTAGTAAATCTTGCTGTGCCATGTATGCGATGCGATCGGTGAGAGGCAGTTCATCAGACGTTGCCAATGTGCCCAGCCACTCCACCTTGTCATCAAGTAAACCTGCTAGGTATCGCAATACCGTGGTTTTCCCGCAACCACTTCGCCCAAGCAGCACTGTCCACTTACCTGCGCTTAAGTTAAGTGACAGCCCCGATAGGGTCGCGTGCTCGCTATCTCGGTAACGCAGCGTCGCGTTGCTAAGTTGAACGCCAACCGTATTAACGGACATTACCGTGCCCAGCAAAAAAGTGATTTACCGGGCCATGACCTTGACCGACTTTCAATTCGTCAGCATGTGCAATAGCGCGTGAAATGTATTGTTTACCTAGGTCGACAGCCTCTGGAAGCGTATTACCTTGAGCTAAGAAAGAAGCAATAGCAGAAGAGAGCGTGCAGCCCGTTCCATGAGTATTTTGGGTAGGAAAACGCTTCGCGCTAATCACAGCAGATGTGGTCGGCAGAATCAGCAGATCATTACTGTTTTCATCTTTCTCTAGATGGCCACCTTTTAGCAGAACGGCTTTAGCACCTAAAGCGCGCAGATCTTCAATCATATCCTGCATTTCAGCTTCGCTTTCAGGAACGGCTTTTCCTGTCAGTGCAGCGCCTTCTGGCAAATTAGGCGTGATGATGTCTGCGAGCGGAATCAGCTCTTGTTTTAGTGTGGTGATAGCCGAGTTTTCTAAAAGAAGATCGCCGCTTGTCGCGACCATTACAGGGTCAATTACTAAGTGTTTTGGTTGGTATTGTTTGATTTTGTCAGCAACAACTTTGATGATTTGCGAGTCCGCCAGCATACCGACTTTTACCGCCACGATATTCAGATCGGTGAACACCGCATCTAACTGGCTGGCAACATGCTCAAGTGGGATTGGAAAAATGGCTGATACGCCTTGGGTATTCTGAGAGGTAATCGCAGTAATCACCGAACAAGCGAAGCTACCCGTTGCAGACATGGCTTTAATGTCCGCTTGAATACCTGCGCCGCCGCCACTATCAGAACCCGCGATGGTTAAAACAATCGGAGTATTGACCACCGAAGATTGGTTTTGTGGTGTTTGTGTATTCTTGAATGGCGCTTGAGTGTTGGAATGCTGCGTCATGGTCGCTCCTACTATCTAAAAGACGTAAGAGAACCGAACTTTGGCCGTAAAGAGAGTGTGGAAGTGAAACCAATGAGAGATCATTGTTGGACCACATAGACAAAGTCATCATAGTTCCCTACGCCAGTGTTAACTGAATCAGGTTCAACGGGTCTCGAATAACGATCTCAGCAAATACCAATTAAGGTAGATGCCCCCCGACTATTGATAACGATAGTAACAGCACTCTCGCAACTGAGATACTCATTTTATTCATTTATAAGATACAAGCATGAATAAAATTCAATTTGGCTTTGTTAACAAGCACTTAGTTTCGCTGATTATTTGGTTGTGATTGAATAAATAAACACATGACTATCAACAAGATACCTATCCAACCGACCAAAAGTATCCGCTCCCCGACAATCCAGACTGCCAATACGGCGGCAACCACTGGCTCAAGCAAAGTAATCAAATTCGCACTACTTGCCGTGACATGTCTTAACCCGAAACTGAACGCGATATAACCCAAACATTGAGGAAGTAACACCAAGTAACTCACCACGAATATATTAGTACTTGAAGCGAATAGATTGTCACCAGTGAACCATAACGTTGGTAATAACAACATTGCACCTAAACCAAATATGCTGCCCATTGCCGCTTGTGACTTAATACCTTCGTCTATCAGAGCTTTTGTCGCCCACGAGTAAATGGCATAACAGAGACCAGCAACCAAACCTAAACCAATACCTAAAAGCTTCAGGCCATCATTAGGTTCGCTCCCCACTGACGACTCAGAAAAAACCAATAGTCCAATACCAACCACGCCAATGGCAAAGCTCGTCAGCCAACGTTTATTAATATTATTATTTTTGCTAATAAGACACTCTAAAAGCGCAGAAAAGAACGGAGCAGTAGCTATCGACACCACCGTTCCCATCGCGACACCCGATAATTTCATCGAAGAGTAGAAAGCCAAAGGATAGATCGCCAAAGCCAATGCACTCGCGGCTAACAGCTTTTTGTTGAGCAAAAGCTTATCAAGTGAAGATAAGATCTTCCGATACGCCACGCCCGCTTGCATTAAGCCACCAACGCCCATTGAAAACGCGCCAATCGCTAGCGGGCTGAGATCCGGCGCAAAGCTTGCGGCTGTACCTGTCGTACCCCATAAAACAGAAGCAAACACGATGGCTAAAGTGCCCGTTTGGAATTCGTTAACGCGATTGATGGCAAGATTCATTACTATTACCTAGTCTATTTTCATTTCTGAACTAGATAATAGTGAACACACGCTAGATTTAGTTTGCCAAAAGGACGCTATTATTGCTTTGAAAGACTCTCTTTCATTGAACCTAAAAACGCCCTCGGAGACATGCCAAAGTGCTGAGAGAAGCGTCGACTGAACGCAGACAAGTCGCTATAGCCCACATTTTCTGCGACCAATTGAACAGGTAAATCGGTATGGCTTAGCAAGGCTTGTGCTTTCTCCATACGATAGCAAGTGATGTATTTAAGGGCACTGATTCCAATACACTCTTTAAAGCGCTTCTTAAATTGAGTGGGGCTCAAACAAGCCGTTTCTGCAAGCTGAGAAATAGAGAGAGACTGGGCGTAATTATCCGCAATAAGCCTTTGCACCGCACGAATACGAGGGTCGATGCTCTTGCTGACTTCTTGTTGCTCTAATAGCAGTGAAAACACATCTAAGATGGATGATTCAATGCCACTGTCCACTTGGTATTCCAACTGCTTTTCCACGAACAGCAAGAAGCTCATTAAAGGTGGTGTTATCGTGAAAACCGAAAGCTCATGCTCTAACAAGTGCTGCGGTAACTCCACCATATCCGCAACAATAAAGCGTGCCGCTTCATCCGCCTTAAACGCATGAGCTGTAGTGACTGGAATTACCACGCATTCACCAACAGCGACCTTTCCAACATACCCAACCATTTCAATACTAATACTCCCTTGAATAGGCAACACCAGTTGATGGTAGCCGTCATGGGCATGAGTATTGAATTGTTTGGTGTAAGATCGAATGCTTAAGCTAGATTTCATGAGCAACGCCGACGTTGGTTAAGTGCGAAAAGGTAACTGTATACAAGTAAAAGTATTTGAGACACATTAACTTATCATCTGCAGTTAGTCACACTTCTCGTAAATAGTGACCGTTCCCCTATAGCGATACTATTCGATAACTCGAATCTCAATAGCAAAGATACCGTGAACCGGGATCATCTCTTTGTATTCGTGAAAGCTGTAGAGAAGCTCAACGCCCTCATCAATTGAATCACTCAAATTAGATAACACTCCTAGTCCCTCTGTCATCAATAACGCTCTTGGGTCAGGATAGTTTCTTACGTCCAATACTTCGACAGTCAGCGCATTTGGCTTAATCACATCTAAACCAACAAACGGTGGACCTGATATCACTTGAAAAACAATGTGGTCTCCTTTGTTCAGCTGGTCATATTGAATTGCCTCATAACTGTTATTTGTTCTTATCTCAACACGCTTCGCGCCACTCTTTATTGCGTTTAGCGGTCGTTGGTAGATTTCCAGCTTGTAAGAATTCATAAGCCCTCTGTTTTGAATGTTGTTTCGTGCTGCTTACCATAGCTCAAGTAAGCGCAGGCGTTACTTTCTAGTGAGCTTAGTTCACATGAGTACAGAGTCACAAAATCAAAAAGCCGTTTAAGTATTGCTACTCAAACGGCTTTTTAACTCAAGTCTGATTAGCATGGCTAAGAGCTGTTAACCTAACTGGCGATCGCTCATTAACTAAATTGCCCCCACACTCAATTATTTTTGAAGTTGCTCTTTAGCGGCTTCAACCTTAGAAAAATCTAGGCCAAGTTCTTCAACTGCTTCTTTGATTAGCGCAGGGTTTTGCATTACCTGACCCATAAGCATTTGAAGCTTGTCTTGTGGTAAACCAAGTTGGCTGATCGTCGCCATTGCTGCAAGAGGGTTCTCAGTCAACGTTTGGAATAGCTCGCTGATTTGCGCGTCGCTAATATTGTTCTCTTTCAACATTGCTAGAATCGGGTTCATCTTTTTACCTTTGAAACACTAAATAAAATAGGAGCACAGCATACCATCTAGCTGTGCTCGATTGTACTAGCAACTTATACTTTACCTACTGTGAAGTAACGCTAAACCTAGCGAGACTCTAACGGGTAAGAGCGGTAACTCCACATACCATAGGTACGAAGAGCGTCACGATAGATACCTAGTAGCTCACCATCACTCGCTTTCTTAAGCTCTGAAAGTGGCTTATCAGGGTAAGAAACCGTATCGAAAGTAATGCCCTGAGGGCCGGTTTGCCAGCTTGCTACTTCAAACAGAGTTTGACCTCGGCGAACGTGGCTCGCCGAGCTAATAATCGTCGCGTGTTTAATGTTGTGGCGAGCTAACGCATAACTACTGAACAAGGCATTGCCGACCGTACTAGTCGCATAGTTTTCTTCAATGATGCGATCTTTGCTTACCCCTTTCTCAATAAGCCAGTCCGCCATCAACTTACCTTCAGTCTTGTGGTTCTTCGGCACGCCACCCGTTAACACGATCATCGCATCCGGATTCGCTTTAGCCATCGCCAATGTCGTCTCAAGACGCTCAATCAAGATCTGATGCATTGAGCCGTCTGGATTCAGCGCGTAACCTAGAGTAACGATAGCGCCGTGATCATCCAGCAAACCTTTGTCGGCAGATTCTTTAAGCGGTGTTTCTAACACGCGATCGACCGTAGCAAAAATACGTTTGATATCTTCTGCCTTACCTTTATTCAGGCTTTCTAGCTTCTCCATGTGCTTATTGGATTCACTTTCATTACCTTCAAAACGCTGCCAAACCGCAAGGTAAGCGTGAAGGTCAACATCGTCTGGTGCAACCGTCAGCGCTTGTTCAAACAACTCAATCGCGCGCTCTGCGTTCTTGTTGTAGATTTGAGCATTCGCTGCCGAGATCAGCAAGTCGGTACGGTAAGGTTCTAGCTGGTATGCCTCTAGCAGTCGGTTAGTCACAATTTCCATGTTACTTGGCATTTTCGCCGTGAAACCGGCGTGAGAAATTCTCGCTGGAGACTTAAACGCCTGCAGCGCATCAAGAAGCAATTGATCGACAACTTGTCGCTTCGTCACTAGCTGCGCGTAATCCGCAGAAGCTTGAACTGCGCCATCGTTAGCAGCAAAAGAAAATGGGGCTGCGCCAAAGGCCAGCATGCCACCAAGAGCGAGGGCGATAATGTTCTTTTTCATGAGGGTATCCCGTGTAGATAAATGTTCACATCAGATTTGTCCCCCAATTTAAGTCCCCAAGATTAAAAAACTGTGAACCACACCAGAATCTCTAAGGTTAATATTCATTTGTTGCATAAGGTGTGGCAGCAGATCACGATTTCGAACTTACCAATAAGCCTGCGCATCCAGATAATTCTGATTTGAACCAATGCTCAACGTTTTTATTGGAATATCTGACTGCGGATTTCATGCGCCCTATCCCGCCATAAACCACCGATAACAAATCTGAACTCCGCATAGAACAACGCATCAAAGAATCAGCTTTAAGCTCATTTTTTCAACAACTTAAAACTCTACACACTGAATCGCGCGATGTTAATCCTCGCTCAAATAACGAGGTTTTGAGCAAATAGATTTAAAACACGCATCAACCGATTTTCAAATAATTTAAAATCAATTATTGAACGACCGTTCAAGCAGTGCTTTAATGAATTACCAATACAAGGAGTTACCCCATGCTTAAGTTCTATTTTCACCAAACACCAAACCCAATGAAGATCGCTCTGTTTCTAGAAGAGACAGGCCTAGATTTTGAACTCGTTCCTGTTGATACTTTAAAAGGCGAACAACACACTCCGGAATATCGCTTAATAAATCCAAATGGAAAAACGCCAGCGATTGAAGACGAAGGACAACGCGTGTTCGATTCCAACGCTATCCTTCTGTATCTCTCAGAGAAAACAGGCAAGCTTGGTGGTCAGCCAGAAGACAGAGCTGAACTGCTCTCTTGGATGATGTTTATTGCGAGTGGCCTTGGCCCATACTCCGGCCAATCGGTACACTTCCGCCATGCTGCGCCAGCAGGCCTAGACTACGCAGTGAACCGTTACCTGCGTGAAGCGCAACGTCATTACGAAGTGCTAGAAAAGCATATGGAAGGTCGTGAGTTTATCGTCGGTAATGAGTACACCATTGTTGATGTAGCCGCATGGGGTTGGATTGATAAAGCACCTGTCGTGCTTGGTGAAGAAGGCTTAGAACCTTACCCGAATTTGAAGCGCTGGTTTAACGCCATCAACACTCGCCCTGCCGCACTGCGCGCCCGCGAGATTGGGAAAGACATTGAGTTTAAAACCGAACGGGATGAAGAAGCGAAGCGAGCGCTGTTTCCTTCGAACTATGCGAACTAGAAAAACTGAACGTCGAACCCTAGATCTGCAAGTGAGACTAATATGTAAAAAGAGCCGCTACTTAACGGCTCTTTTTCTAAAACACTGACACTGTGTAAGCTACATTTACTTAACACAGCTTACTATTGAATTATTGTTTTTTAGCTGAGAATAATGCGACACATCCCACTACTTCAACTTTTACATCTGAAAAGTGCTTTTTTAATGAGTTAACCAACGAACTAATATCGTCACTATAATTACAGAATATGCCTTTATCATTGTAAACTTTCAGCAATTTTCTGGCGAAGTAATTTTGTACTGTTCCCTTACCTAAAATTGTACTGCCAAATAGCACTCCGCCATCACACAACTGTTCATTTAAGTTTTTAAAAACAATACCTTTTTTAACCATATCCCCAGGTAAGCAATGAAGTAAATAATTGATACTGATCGAATTAAACTTACCATCACCAAGCTCAAGAGGTCTCAATACATCCCCACAATATATTTCTGGCAGCAAATGACTAACGTTTCTTGAAGCCGTTTCTAAACTATTTCGGTTTAAGTCCAATAATGCGATGCGATTTATTGTATTAGGTAAATAGTTCTTAAGATAATATCCCGTACCGACACCCACATCTAAATGATTATCTGACACTAACATTGAAAAATGCTGTCCGATCAAAGGTGTGGGACATTTCCAAAAATACTTGTTCGATATACCTAGTACCCAAAAGTCATACACTGACAGTACTTCTTTGGAGTAAACTGCCTGACCAGCTATTGAAGAATTTTGATTCATCGTTAATTTCTTATATTTATAGGTAATTTAATTCGAGTGATAAAAACAGACTAATGATAAGTCTTCTCTAAGAATTTGCTAATTTTTTCGCTAACAGCTTTATATGAAAATCTAGAAAAGCCCATCAGCAACATTATTAATTTTTGACTGCACGAGTGCCTTGAGTTCTTCAGGGGCAATGTTGTGATTACCAGTATTAAATGGGGGTTGTGGGTCATATTCCAACAATAGCTCGAGAGCCTGCGCTTTTGTTTCATCTGAAAGTTCAGCAACCAAACTGAACGCAAAGTCAAGGCCAGATGTTACCCCTCCGCCACTAATACGATTGCGATCTCGAACAAGACGTTGGTTTACGTGAGTAACATTGGGGTATTGTTTTAGGGCATCAGTATATGCCCAATGTATCGCAGTTTTATAGCCATCCAATAACTTGGTCTCTGCAAGAATCAGAGCACCAGTACAGACAGAGGTTATATATTGTGCGCTTTTACCTATTTTCATCAAATACGCAATAACCTCACTATCTCGAATTTGTTCAATTGGATTTGCGCTTCCCGGAACAATTAATACATCTATCTTAGGACAATCAGAAAAGCTGTAATTCGGGAGCAAATCGACATTAGCATCAGAAGGGACTGGTTTAATATGTTTGGCAAAAGTAAAAACATTAAACTGCTGGCTTAGAGCAAGTACTTGCAAGGGCCCATAAGCGTCCAACATTGTCATCTTAGGGTAGATAAAAATACCAATGTTTAGTTTGCAGGGATCGATAGAGGTATTTTGAGAGTCAACGTCATCCGAAGCAGAAGCTGGTAAAGTAGCGGTGCCTATTGCTGTGACCGCACAGATTGATTGCTTAATAAACTGACGACGCTGTGGCGAAAGGGTCATATTTTATCCTGAATACATCTTGAGATATTCAGAGCTTAATATGTTTAGATCGGCCACAGTAGGAACATACTCGTGGTGGAGTTCCGAAAGGAACGATTAAGCTAATTCGTTCCATAAATTCACGTGCTAGTTCGGTGAATATTAATCAGACACTAAACCCGTATGTAAATAACAACGGTTATCGGATTGCAAGGCTCTAGGATTTTTTGGCTAATGCCGCCAATAGCAACGCTCTCGAAAAATGCTGTAGATTTTGAGCCCCAGACTGAGCTAATTTTTTACTTGGCGAATGACTTAATTGAATCAAGAAGTCTAAATATAATGCAGCCAAAGCGCTCGCTAAATGTTTCCGATTAATAATCCACTCATCACTTTGGAATGCAATACTCAATCGTGAGTCTATCGCTTCAGCTAACGTGTCGCCCAGAAGGCGTTGAGCATAAGGCCAATCACTTCCCAATTTATGTGCCATAGATGTTCTTCCACGGCTACGGCTAACCGCTTTTAAAGACAGTGCTACCAATGTAGGCCTCGACTCGATATCCAGCCAGTCCTCTCTTGTCACTAATTCTTGAAGCATTAAGTCAAAAATACCGCTATGCATTTCGACAAAAAGATCGAGTTTTGATTGATAGTGCCTATAGAACGTTGTTTTACCAATATCAGCTAAACAAATAATTTCAGCCACCGTAATTTCGTAATACTCTTTCTCTTCCAATAACTGACGAAATGCAGAAATCAGTTGTCTTTGGCTTTTTTTCACTACTTTTGTCATAACTACACTGTCTTAATATATTGTCCGACTAAAGTACATCGATAAATACATATCTATTTAACGATGTATCTGTATGGCAGTACCCTCATCTTCCCTAATTAGTGCATTAGTGCAAGAGCGCAAGAGCGCACGCACTCTGCACGCTTCTGTCATCAGAATCAAGTTTTGGTTATCGAAAAATCAGTCACCTAACTGCTTTAATGTGTCGAAAATACTAGGGCATAAACTCTGCATCTTTCATTCTAGTTAATACTCTCTAATACAAATACGGAAGGATACATTTATTGATAACAAATCTACTATGTTTGTTTTGAATAAAAAAAGAGCCGCTAAAAAGCGGCTCTTGATTTTCAAACTATTCGAATTCGTTCAGATTACTCTTTACCGAATACGTTGTTCTCTTGCTCTTGTACACGAATGAAAGTAGTACGCTTAGTTAGCTCTTTAAGCTTCGCTGCGCCTACGTATGTACAAGTTGAACGTACACCGCCAAGGATATCAGAAATTGTGTTGTGAACTGAACCACGGAACGGAAGAAGTACAGTTTTACCTTCCGCAGCACGGTACTTAGCAACACCACCTGAGTGCTTGTCCATAGCTGACTGTGAAGACATGCCGTAGAACTTCATGAACTGCTTGCCGTCTTTCTCAACAACTTCACCGCCTGACTCTTCGTGACCAGTTAGCATACCGCCAAGCATTACGAAGTCAGCACCGCCGCCGAATGCTTTAGATACGTCACCTGCACTCGCCCAACCGCACTTCGCGCCCGCGAGATTGGGAAAGACATTGAGTTTAAAACCGAACGGGATGAAGAAGCGAAACGAGCACTGTTTCCTTCGAATTATCCCATCAACGACTAATCCGTCATGAAATAAACATTTCTAGTAGATGGTTACTAGAGATAAATAGATGCCAATAGTGTTGCTACGGTAAGTTAATAGTTTTCAACTTCAGCTAGCCTACCAACACTATTGATATTCTTTTCCGTTGTCATAACCTTCATCGACATAACACCTCCTGCACCTCCACTCGTACATAAAAACTTGCTATCAGGAAAACATCTAGCAGAAGAAACAATACAATCATATACTTATATAAGCTCTCATTAGGCACATGCAACGAAATGAGAACAATCAGCACAACAGATTATAACATTTAGAAATAAATTTAATTTAAGATGCTAATTCAAACAATCGACCATTCTGATAATTTTGTTATTTAGTAATAAAATTCTAGGATAAAAGATGAACTCAGGCTGCTTAAGCGCCTTGCTTGCAATGATATTTGGAACGGGCTACTTGGCTATAGCTTTTTCAGGACTTGAAAATCAATTTGGGCTGGCATGGGCTGGGGCTGCATTAATCATTTTAATCCTGTTTAACATTACAATACCGCTATCTGTCGGTTCCTATTTTTACGCTACGAGTGTCTTGGGTTGGCATTGGTTTGAAGCCATATTATTCACGCTGATAGTGGTCGCAATAATAGTTCCACTAATCACTAGAGCTGTTAACCGAACTTTGAATCCCCCCTCTCCCGAAAAATAAGAACATGCTTCCATTAATGTTCTAATCATTATTTACCAAATTCAGATACAAAAAGAGCCGCTAAAAAGCGGCTCTTGATTTTCAAACTATTCGAATTCGTTCAGATTACTCTTTACCGAATACGTTGTTCTCTTGCTCTTGCACACGGATGAAAGTAGTACGCTTAGTTAGCTCTTTAAGCTTTGCTGCGCCTACGTATGTACAAGTTGAACGTACACCACCAAGGATGTCAGAAATTGTGTTGTGAACTGAACCACGGAACGGAAGAAATACAGTTTTACCTTCCGCAGCACGGTACTTAGCAACACCACCTGAGTGCTTGTCCATAGCTGACTGTGAAGACATGCCATAGAACTTCATGAACTGCTTGCCGTCTTTCTCAACAACTTCACCGCCTGACTCTTCGTGACCTGCTAGCATACCGCCAAGCATTACGAAGTCAGCACCGCCGCCGAACGCTTTAGATACGTCACCAGCACATGAACAGCCACCGTCACCGATGATCATGCCACCAAGGCCGTGAGCAGCATCGCCACACTCGATGATTGCAGAAAGTTGAGGGTAACCGACACCAGTTTTAACACGTGTAGTACAAACTGAACCTGGGCCGATACCAACTTTAACGATGTCTGCACCAGCTAGGATTAGCTCTTCAACCATATCACCTGTTACAACGTTACCAGCAGAGATTACTTTGTCTGGGAACTCTGCACGTACTTTTTGTACGTACTCAACTAGGTGCTCTGAGTAGCCGTTAGCGATATCGATACAGATAAATACGAAATCTTCGCTAAGCGCCATGATTTGCTTAGTTTTTTCAAACTCAGCTTCAGATGTACCTGTTGATACAAATACGTTGTTCAGCGTTTTCTTGTCTGCTGTTTTTGCGAACTCAGCCCACTGTTCTACTGTGTAGTGCTTGTGTACTGCAGTCATTACACCGTGCTCTGCTAGAGCCGCTGCCATTTCGAAACTTGCTACCGAATCCATGTTCGCTGCGATTACTGGTACACCAGACCATTGACGACCGCTATGCTTGAATGTAAACTCGCGGGTTAATTCAACTTGAGAACGACTTTTAAGAGTAGAACGCTTTGGGCGGAATAATACATCTTTGAAGCCTAACTTAAGTTCTTGTTCGATACGCATGATAATTTGTCCTGTAATCATATTACGTGTCGTGCGTTTTCGGTAAGCGTTGGCAGACGCTTTACTGAGTTTCGGACACAAAAAAACCGGAGCGTTGGCAGACGCTCCGGTTTTCAGCATTATAGGCTGTGATTTACTAACAGCAAGTCTGATATTTCATTTTTTTTTGTGCTATCCTCTCAAAGATTCCATATCTGGTAAAAGCTCCCCGCTCCTACTTTTCAACTAAATTCTTAGTAATTAATAACTTAACAATACATTCGCGCAAACGCTGTCGGTTTATTGCGCAAACGTTTCCCTTTCAGATTCGGCGAAAAAATCATCGATAAGGCAAATTTGTGAAAAAAGTGCCCTTTAATCACATAAAAATCACACTTTTCTTTAATCAAAAAATGCATTTTTTCTTAAATAATTTCATTTTTTTCTGACTTTTTTCGCTTCGCGAGCCGATCTCAGCCCTCTTTCTTCACCCCTGTAATTTATAAAGTATGAAGGCAAGCTCGATTAGTACGTTCGAAACTTGGATGAACGGAATGAAATCGACAAAATATGGCAGGTTAGATGTGCTTACTTATAAGATTCCAATGGGCACAAACCGCTGTTAATAGAGCTAAATAGCAAGTCGACTAAAGTTCACGAACACAAAACGCCTTCTTTAGTTTGAAATCATTGCTACAGCATCAGATACAAAAATGGCCAAGGGGATTAACCTTGGCCATTTTTATGGGTGTTCAAGCTACTCTCTAAGCTTGAGGCTCTGAAACGATTCAGCTTTACCTGAAGGTACATCAAGCCCTTTTCTGAGACATTAGAGCTTCTGCAGTCGCGTCCTGAATAGACAAGAACAATGATGTCACTTGCCCAGTTGGAGAACGCATTGGGTTAAGCGTGACGTTCTGATACATAAAGTCCGCTTGCTGAGTTACTGGCCTCACGTTGCGGCACTTAAACAGATAGGGTCTTTGTTGCCAAGTAATAAAACTACGACAGCCTAGGTCATAAACCGGTTTTGTTTTAAGCCTAAACCACTCTTCTGGGATTTCAGGAAACAGTTCAAAGATCGACTTACCAATCGCGTCGTGCGATTGCTTGCCACTATGGTGCGTCATGAAACCGTTCCAAACTTGCACCTCAAAATCTCGATTGATAACCACCAGCCCCATATCGACATTTTGAACCATGTCTACCATCCAGTGAAACTGTTCAAATTCAGCAGGAAGATTCAGCATATTAAAACTCCTCCATTAGGTAGGCCAATTTGTTGTCTAGAAGAGGCAGAGACTCGTCAACAAACATAAATAGAAGGTCACAGCGGATAGAGGTGCCATCAATGTTGTAGCTGACTTCAAAGGTCATGGTCTTCTTGAACGAGCCACTCGTGTTTTCTATAACAGAGTCAATTGAGATATGTTGACCTAGCAGAACCGGAGAGCTTTGGAAGAATCGAACCTCAGATTGCTCCCCTAACCCATTCAAGAAAGAGCCTACAAGGATGTTAGATACATCCATCAACAGCTCTAACTCTTCTAGCTCTTCACTTTCAGTCGGAACCTTCATGAGCTTTTTAAGGTCGCTCACGCTCGAGTCACTTAATAAGACTAACGCTTCACCGGCAATACCTTCTCCACTGAAGCCTTGGCAAACACCCGATACTTGGTCGTTGTCAGCTAAGTCACGAAGCGCCATGTGCAATTCACTTACTTCGAAGATATTCACGTTTGGTAGAGGTAGGTGAACGAATACATTGAAATGACGCGCCAATGCATCTGCTGCTCGGCCTATCGCGACGTTCGCAACTTCCATATAAATGTCACGTCGGCGCAGAATCGGTAACTCTAGCGGAGATGGTGTAATAAGTTGCGGCTGTTTTGGCGGTTCTACATGCTCACGTAGAATTGCTTTTAATGCATCTTGGTCGATTGGCTTTCGCAAAAACGCTTTCGCGCCAAGGTCCAATACCTTTTGTTGCGCTTTAGGCTGAATGTCACCAGAAACCACGACAACTGGCGTGGTATCGCCTAATCGCTTCATCTCTTCCAATGTGCCATAGCCATCCAACTCAGGCATGGTCAGGTCGAGGAACATCAGTTTAAACTGTTTTTTAGCTAGCTCTTCAAGTGCGTTAAGCCCATGAACAGCAAAAGTTATATCTGCATTTAGAGAACTAGGCAGTGATCGAGCCATCTGCTTCCGTGCTAACGCAGAATCATCACATATAAGAACTGGGAACGACATAAATGCACCACTGATAAATCAAAGCTAATTCGGACGAGTGTAACAGATCATTATGGTATCAGGTACGGGGTGAATAGATTTATATGTCGATTATTAATAAGAATGATAAGACAGACAGGTGAGCGATTAATTTTAGTGATTTCTCATGCAAAACAATATGCTACAAAGGATATAGCAACGAAGGTTAATGAGCATCTCGGCGCAAATGGTGAAATAAGAGCCCCAATAATTACTTTTACCAAAGCTCAATATTGCCTAGTAACACCACCGCACATTAAAGCAATGATGTCTCGATAACGTAACTAACTGAAAAATGTTATAACTGGTAACTCGGCCACAAGATAAGCAGTGCGAATCGAATGATCACCGCAAACACTAATAGTGCGATCCCTAAGCGATACCACTTGTACTCTCCAACACTCATTGGAATACGTTTATAAAACATAGTGATCACACCTTTCCAATCACTACTGCGTTTTCCATACTGCATCACGCTCGTTAAGACAAACAGTGCACCAAGTACTAACATTCCCTTCTCTGCCCAGAACAATCCAACTTCCATTTGTATATTCCTTGATATAACGGTGAGCGACTCGGATCATTTTAGTCAGCTTTGTTCGATGTTTCTGTAAGACCAAGGTCTAACGCGCTTTAGCCTATCATCTAGGCTTAGCAAACGAACTTAACTGAACAACGTGTTCATATCGAGTTCAGCTTGCTCATCTATACTCTTGTTTCCACCAACAGGAGAAATTCAATGAAATCACTGAAAAAGTCACTTTGTGTATTAACTGCTTCAGCTTTGCTTGTTACTGCTCCGTTTGTGAGTGCATCGTCACCACAACAACCAATACAGCCAGCACTCAGCCCGCTACAAATGGTTATTGCTTCTTTAAATCTAACTGAAGAGCAACAAGCAGAAGTGTTCTCTCTTGTTCAAGACTATCAAACAAGCAGAACCGAAATTGATATGGACAGCGCGATTGAGTTGAAGAAAAAACAGATCGCCCTAGTGACTCAGCCTGAGTTCGATGAAGCTGAGATGGAAAAGGTTATCGACACAGTTCAAGCCACTGAAAAGTCGATGGTGATGCAAGAGATGCGTCTTAAGAACAACATCTACAACGTATTGACTGAAGAACAAAAAGAGCAGTTTAAGACCATGATGAGGTCAGCCCTCTCTGGTGGACAGTAATCGCGCTACGGTTAAACCTAGCTCTCCATAGCGCCCCCTGATTCCTGATATTGATTCACTCCCCCTTGAATCAATGAGATAAACAAAAGCCACAGTATTATCTGTGGCTTTTTATTATCGGTAATAATCTTGCTAAGGAAGTTAAGAGTAAGCTGAGCAACCGATATTTGGAGCCTTGCTGTTTTTGTTAAGCACAACCATCAAATGAATTAGCAGCAGAATGCCTGTCACCCCTAAACCAACACCAATTCCGCCCCAGATTCCGGCCAATTCAAACTTGGGCATTAAGTACCAAGCTGCAGGTAGACCAAATACCCAGTAACCAATTGCCGTCATCACCGTTGGCATAGAGACAATTTTCATCCCTCTAAGCAGGTTGATTGCTAACAACTGCCAAGCATCAACAATAAAGCAGAGTGCAACAACCCAGATAACAGAGGCCAATAGCGATGTCATTGCTCCTGTTCCATCATCCAGCTTGAAGATAGAAGCTATCATTTCCGGCCATAAGATAAACACAGCCGACAGCGCCACACTCAACGCCGACACTAATATGAAGCTTTGAATCGAGGTTCGTTTGATTCCTTCATAGTTGCCCGCTCCGTAATCACGACCAACCAAAATCGCAGCTGCTTGGGAGAAACCAAAGTTAAAGTTCCATGTAAAGCTCAGGCATTGCAGTAAGATTTGGTGCAGCGCTAAAGAAGCGATACTAATGGTCCCTGCCATTAAGGTTCCACCGTATATCAAGCCATGCTCAAGCAACGCTGCAATCGCGATAGGTAAGCCCATCAATAGCAAAGGGCTCATCAGCTTAAGGGAGTACTCTTCTGTATGTAGCCAAGGAGCAAACTGTTTGAATTCGTCACGCTTGAATACCCAAACCGTGTATCCAATCATCACCATAAATGCCGCAATAGCGGTACCCAGCCCAAGTCCTGTTAATCCCATATCCAATGTAAAGGTTAAGAAATAGCTCACTGGAACATTCAGGATAACCGTGATTATCGACATCACTAAAATAGAACGAACATTGCCAAACGCACTGGTTAAGCCACGCAACACCAATAAGATAAGCGAAGGCAACATCACCCATTTGAGAGCGTGCACGTATTCCATCGCCAAAGTGATCACTTCCTGTGGTTGCTTAGCAGCTTCTAACACTAAAGGTGCTAACCAAAAGCTTGCCATTAAGAGCGCACTAAGTACAAACGCCAGCATGGTTGCGCCTTTCACTGCCAACCGAATTTGGCTATTACCAAATTCAGGGCGAGCTACTCGTTGACCATAAGCGATCGCAATCAAATTCGCGACACAGCCTACCGTGCTGCTCGCGATAATGAAGATAAAAAAGTAGATAGAAGCGCCTAAGCCACCAGCCGCAAGGGCTGACACGCTAATTCGCGACATCATCCAAACGTCAGTAAGGACTAAAGCCATGGATATCAGCTGTGAAATGATCAAAGGGAATGCAAGAGTGAGTATTTTTTTCATGAGCGCCTCGGTTAATTTCGACCAAAATACGATCGATGGGACTAGCGTTCAATTGATAAATTTGCGACTCTAACATTCCAAAAACTCATGCGAGTGAATTATGACCCCATATCCTAGCCTGCCATCCTCACATAATGGCTTAAAAGCCTTCGAAGCAGCAGCAAGACTGATGAGCTTTACACTCGCTGCCGATGAACTCAACGTGACACAGAGTGCAATTAGCCGTCAGATAAAACAGCTTGAAGATGAGCTGAACGCATCTTTGATCATTCGTAAACATCGAGCGATTGAATTAACAGAGCAAGGTCATGATTTGTATACTGCTTTGCGAGAAAGCTACGGCAGTATCGAATCGGTTATCGCATCTTGGAGAGAACCAAAACAGAAACGTATCGTGATCAAGGCAACCCTGAGTTTTGCTACGCGCGTGTTGATCTCTAAGGTTCGTGAATTAAACGAGCGTTACCCAGATTACGAGATCGTGATTGTTCCTGTGATTGAAGAAGATGAAGCCATTAACAGCAGTGAGTATGACCTGTTGATCTTTCATACTCGATTCAAAAGCCGCTATGACAACGCTGCTGACATCACTTTCTTGCGTGAAGAGTTTATGGCACCCGTGTGTTCCACAAGCTTAACCAATGCTTTAGGTTTAACTAAGAAAGATACCGACCTCGATTCGATCTTGACCATGCCAAGGCTTCACCCGACTTTAGACCACCATGACTGGAAGGTATGGCTAGCCGATGTCGAATCGCCACCGACAAAGCCTGTTAGAAATACCAGCTTCTTATCTTTGGATATGGCACTCAGTGCTTGCTTATCCGGTGAAGGAGTTACAGTAACGGATCTGCTTTTGGTTTTGCAGGATTTGCAACGAGGTTTCTTGCACTGCCCGCAAAATGCCAAGATTCAACACAGTGCTTGGACCTACTTCATCCACCAGCGTACTCACTCTGCAGTGATCAACGACTTGATTGGGTGGCTTAAACAAGACACCAAAAACGAGATCGAGCTACTTAAGTCACTCTCCCAGCAAAATCATTGGTCTGGAGTGATTGAAGATCATTGAGGGATCTCACCCATGATTCGATGCTCTCAATAACCTTTTCATTTATAACGTTTATTTATTGATTGGAATGACCTATCTTACGCCCTATGAACCAATACTCAGATATTGGCATCTTAGTTTTAGGAGAAAGTCATGGAACAACAACGTCTAAAAATCGCAATTATCGGCGCGGGACTGAATGGTTTGGCCCTTGCGTTATCGCTTCGTAAGTTTGGGATTCAAGCTCGAGTCTACGAAAAGGCAGCACAGCCACGTGCTGATGGTACAGGTATCATCATGTGGCCAGAGGGCATGCAAGTTCTTGCGGCATTAGTGGGTGTCGACAAAGTTAAAGCGGCTTGTAACCAAGTCGATACTATCTCAACATTGACGGCGACTGGCTTTCCAATCAACACACTCAATATGAGCGATTCGCCAAGCAAAGCAAATGCGCCTATTGGTTTATTTCACCGTAGTCGTTTGTATCAATTGTTGCTTGATGAATTAGGTGATGAGTGTATTGCCACCAACCAGCATTGCACTGTCGTTGAGAATGGCGAACAGTCTCAAATTCTTATCAATGGAGAACCTCTTGATGCAGATATTATTGTCGGTGCCGACGGTGTGTTCTCGCAAGTCAGAAAATTCGTGGCACCTGAAGTCTCTCTGAGACAACCGAATGTATATTGCTGCCGTGGTGAGATTGATTTCAAAGCGCCAGAGATCAGTGACGAAGAGTGCTATGTATTCGCGGGTGACAAATCTCGCATCGTAACCTACACCTACGACCGAGAAACCCAAGGCAAGTACTGGTTTGCTGCATGCGCCGTTGAGGAAGGTGAAACGCTTTCTAAACAAGCCGTGTTAGAGCAGTTCTCTCACTATCCTAGCTATTTACTGGATATGATTCGAGATACGCCAGAATCGAAGATCTTACCTTCTCCCCTAACTGATGTTGCCCCATTTGATACTTGGTATCGAGACAACGCCGTTTTATTAGGCGACGCGTGCTGTGCAGTATTACCGACAATGGGTATCGGCTTCAGTTTAGGCATTGAGAACGCTTACGTCTTAGCACAAAGCATTGCCTCGAACTTTGAAGGGACCGAGCAAGCCTTCAAACGCTACCAACAGCGTGCTCAGCAACGTTCTCACGAGCTACAAAACATCACACACAGACTGAGTGAACTGACATATAAAGATGAGTTCAACCCAGTTGAAGTGGCAGAGCTTTACCAACAGTTTGCTATCGTGAATAGCCGATCGCCTTTTTAATGACATGATTCGCTAACACTGCTTTGTCTACTAGAAAAGCCGCAGTACTCACTGCGGCTTTTTAGGTTATTGGCTCTGCTTTCTAGCTTTAACAGATACTACAACTTAAACATACGCGCGCTGCGTGGTGGCAGGTTAAACGTATGATAGCGAGAAGAAATCGTTTCTGTCGCGCTGCTTAATACGTCTTTATATTGAACATGCCAATTGAACTCGTGTTGGTAAGTATCAACTGTCACGCCACGCGTTTCTCCACACTTGTTTATCCCAACTAACCCTTCTTTGCCACGCTTGAACAGCAAAGTGCACTGGTCACTTGAAATCATGGTCATTGTTTTGCCTTGCATCGCGTTATGGAAGCTCAACATGGCTTTCATTGTCGAACTGTTCCACACATTGCCCCAGCGACCGTTATCCTTGTCTTCTGAATCAGAAAGATCATCACTGTAGATCAGTGGAGTGCCACCATCTTTACCAAGGATATACGCGTAAGCAAGCTGCTCATCTTGAGGATCCATTATTTGATAACGGAAGCCATCGTTGGTTGGAATATCGTGTGTGATAGTAAAGGTAATGGCACGGCTATCAGGCAAGGCTTGTCCGTAAGCTTGTGGATCGTGCAATTGGTTCAAACCACCGCCCATAGAGAACGCCGATCGAATCGAAGCAAACAGCGGGAAATCGTACGCAGAATGATTGGTGTTGTTCAAATAAGGTGCTAAGAAAGACTCGTAGCCACTATTCCTAGCTCCACCACTGGTAATCACCTCACCAAACACGTGCATGTTCGATATGATTTCAGGCGTAAATACTTGGTCGATTTGATACTGGCTCATGTGTTTCACCGCATCAATACGGAAACCCTTGATACCCATCTCTTTTAGCGCCTTCAAATACAAACGCTGCTGTGACACTACCCAGTTGTTTGGGTCGAGATCGGGTAGCCCGGTATCGCCATCAGCACCACACAAACGCCAGTATTGGACATGCCCTGGATCATCCCAATCCCAAATACAACCAGCCGCATGAAAATCATTAGCTGAAACAAAGCCTTGCGCTAAGTTACCGAAAAGAGTCTGGTCAGCATAATAGTTTGAGCGGCTGGCATACTCGTTTAACACTTCTGTACCAGGGTAGTTTAAGTCGCTTCGCTTCCAGCTTTCATTCGCCATGTGGTTAAGTACAACATCTGCGTAAACATCAACACCGACACTTTTCAGCGCGGCAATCATTGCTGCTAGATCTTGTTTATTCCCCAATGGAGAATTAATGGTACGTAGATCTTGTGGTTGATAACGCGCCCACCATTGGGTGCCACTGGATTTCATTGCCGGAGCGACCAGTACTTTCTTATAACCAGCTTCGGCGATTTGATTAGCATTGGCTGTCACATCTGAATATTTCCAATTAAATGCATGCAAAATGGTATCGGCATAAGTCGCTGAACTAAAAGAGCAAAGCGCGAGTGTGGATATGAGTAAGGTATTTATTGGTTTCATAGAACATATCTCTCATTATAAATTCACAGGAATGATATGAGTGATAAGGACAATTAAAACGCCCGATAAATCAGAGTTGGATTAGCGTCACCTTCTGTTGATGTTGATTTTATAAAATTGAGCTATGGCCGATATTATGTGAGGCAAAATGTGATGTGCGTTTTGCGGCGCATGGACGTATCCGTGACTAGTAGAAGATTAGAAATGAGAATTAATTGAATCAAGTTGACGAGAAAAAGACAAAGGCTTTGGTCGGGTCTTCTAAACTAAGCTATGATTCCTTTTCCCTCAACCGATTGATATTTTTATGCCTTCTTTCTCTTTTACAATGATCCCTGTTGGGGTTAGATTCATGCTCCTCTCCGCTTTTGGATTCGCACTGATGTCAGCCTGTGTGAAATACATCAGCAACTATGGCATACCTGTATTTGAGATCGTTGCGGCAAGGGCGTTAGTGTCTTTGATCATTAGCTATATCGACGTAAAACGAAAAGGCATTTCTATCTGGGGTAATAACAAACCACTTTTGTTTGTTCGAGGTGCAGTCGGCACTGCAGCGCTTATGTGTGTGTACTACGCAGTAACAACTTTACCGTTAGCAGAAGCAACCATTCTACAGTACGTACACCCCGTGTTTACTGCCCTGCTTGGCGTGTTATTCCTCAAAGAACGTGTCCAAAAGTCGACTATGATTTGCATTGCATTCTGTCTAGCGGGATTATTGGTGATGGTACAACCAAGTATGAACAGTAATACAAGCACCGAGTTACCGTTGTTCAGTATTATGGTGGCATTGCTTGGTGCATTTGGTAGCTCGATTGCTTACGTGATTGTGCGAAAGCTGAGCCAAACAGAAGACAGCTCTGTCATCATCTTCTACTTCCCACTAGTGGCTCTACCGATATCGACAGCACTTATTTGGAACGACTTTGTAATGCCGAGCCTATTCTTAACCGTGATGTTGGTGTTGGTTGGGGTTTTCACTCAAATTGGCCAATATGGTTTGACCAAGGCAATGCAGACTCAAGCAGCAGGTAAAGCTTCAGCTTACTCTTATGTTCAAATCGTCTTCTCAGCGCTACTAGGTGTTTGGATCTTCAATGAGATCCCTTCAGTATGGACATATCTTGGTGGTGGTCTGATTGTCACTGGCGCGCTTATTAATGTGTTTGGGAAACAGCTATTGGTACCGTTCAAAGCTAAGTAGAACACCGAGCGAAAGAGCATTTAACTAATCAATCTAAAAAGGCATTGCGGAGTGTTCCACAATGCCTTTTTCAGTTTTCCTACCTAACGATTCTGCTAACTTGTAGCATTTCGAAGCTTGGGATCATCACTCAAATATTCAACGAACTCGACCTCAAAACCAGCCGGGTCCACAAAATAAACGTTCTTGCGATAAGGTTCTTCAGCGCCAGGTTTTGCAATAGGAAAACCCGCATCGATTAGGCGTTGGGTCACGCTTTCAATATTATGAGTCACATAGGCGAAGTGTGCTAGACCAACAGAGTGGCCATCTAAATCTCGATTCTCACCCTCACCATGATCACTCATAGCGATATACTGATACTCATCTCCGAAATGTAACCAGTTTCGTGGCTTACCTGACCATTCACCCTTTCCTTCATCACGAACATACCAATGAGGGAATGCCGCTTTGTAGAAAGTCAGCATTTCTGGGATGTCTTTTACGACTAAATTTACATGTTCAAGTTGGATCATTCTTCTCTCCTTAAAGTATTCTCGTAAGCAACGTTGCATATCCTAATACCTCAAGTTAAGTTGAGGTAAAGCGTTAATTTGCATTTATTTCGAGAACGTTTTTAGAGCCCAAATTGTCGTATTTTCTGAAATACAAACTTTAAGTTTAGATGACTTCAAACCTGATAACTGACCTCAACCTTAAGACGCCAATAAACCTACGACTTCCCCCCTTAAATTCGAATGAGAAACCAAGGTTCCTGTTCAATATTTAAACGCATTAACATCCCCTTATTGACTGATACATCAGCTTACACTTCGCTTTCATATTAACCAGCAACACTGATCTGGGTTAATAAACGGGTTTCACAGCACCTTTATTGTTAATTAAGTCAAATAACTATATAAGGAAGTTAGTGTGAAAAAAGTATTAGCATTGGGTATCGTAGCTGCAATCTCGTTTCCAGCATTTGCAGATCACAACACAATCGATGGGATGGACTTCGGGCCATTAGCAAAATTAGTTGGCACCTGGAAATCAGTGGAAGCTGGCGGCATTGATGTTTCGCCAGGTCAAGAAGGGACTGATGTGGGTGCGGGAGGCCCTGCTGTCACACCATTTTATGAAGTGATGACGTTTGAAGTAGCCGCAGATGCCACCAACGCCAGCGACCAATATCTCGTTGCGCTTTATTATAAACAGGAAGTATTCCGCAAGGCTGACGACTCTAAATTCCACGATCAACGCGGTTACTTTATCTACGATCAGAAAAATCAGATCGTCTACAACTCTTACTGTGTCCCGCGTACCACATGTGTCACCGCTGAAGGCCCTGCCGGCGACACGATGACCTTGGTCGCTTCTAAACGCGGTATCGCCGAGTCTGAATACATGACAGACAACGCAACCACTACAGACTTCACAATGAACATCAGCATTTCAGACGACACGCTGACCTACTCTCAAACCACAGGTTTGGAGATCTACGACAAAGCCTTCGCACACACCGATTCAAGTACACTAATTAAAGTGAAGTAGATTCAAATACAAACGCCTTTCACAACGAAGTGAAAGGCGTTAATTGCAACTATAGTTATCACTATCGAAACAGCTATCTCCCTTTTTACCTCAATAGATTATCACCCTCTTTCTTATCCGTTTACCACTAGATGCAATAATTGATATTCCACGAGAAAGTTAGTAATGGCTGATTGAAATAAGTGGAATGTAAAATAAATATTATGTCATTTAATGCGAACCATTATTCTAAATTAGCTAAAGCTATATTAGACAAGGTATTTAACAAAATAGTTAATTAACTATAGTGAAGATTAATATTGATATTTAGATTAGTTTAACAATCTAGGATTAAGATATAGTTCAAAGCTTCAATGTTTATATAAAATATTTATTTAAATATTATTGAACCTATTTTTCGTTCCGTTTACATTCGTCTCCGCATAACATAAATCGATAACTACTCACCAAAAACACTCAACCTCAGCATACTTTCATGTATTGGGTACTTGAAAACGATAACAGCTTCCCTAAATCAACAGGAACTTTAATATGATCGCAACTTTCCTTAAGCGAGCCCTAATAATCTCAGCAACAAGGTTTGTTGCACTGTCTCTCGCGATGGTCGATATGATCATGTTAGGGCATACAAATATGGTGGCGGTGCAAGATTACACCTTGGCTTCACAAGTCGCTCAGGTTTTCGTTATCTTAGCTGTCGTACTCAGTATTGGTATCAATATTGTCATTGGACAGAACAAAGAGGCACCTCGTCAAACTGCTCAAGAAATACTTGGATATTCAATATTTCTTGGCGTGGTTTTACTTGTTATAAGCCTTCTTGTGGGCCAATTTTTTGATGCTACAATCCACGCAACTCAAAGTTATTTTATACTTTCCATTAGTATTTTTCCGTTGGCTATTTATGTTGGATTATGCAACATTTTAGAAGCACAAGGCTTAGAGAAAAAAGTGCTAGCGGTAACAATAGCCAGTGCAATAGCGAATATCGCTTTTAACTATATCGCAATAGCTAACATAGATAATGCTTCTGTAGCGGTATCAATATCGACCCTAGCAATACGTGTTTTAACCTTATTGCCTGTCATATATCTAGGTTTCAAAAATCAGCTCATCGCTACTCCACGATTCAACAAAGAAAAGGTCGGAATACTTGTTAATTTTGGTCGCACAGAAGCATTGACCAGTATCTGCTTCACTGGCGGTATTTCAATTTTGGTTCTTACGTTTGCCAGCCTTTATAACCAAGAACATACGGCGTATCTTGGGTTTGCCCTCAACTTTATGAATAGCTTTTCCGTGCTCTATGTAGGATTGGTGATATCTCTGTCCATTTCACTCTCTCAAATGGACAAATCCTCTAATGAACCTTACTCAATGCTCACGATTATGTTCGGTTATATCCTCGTGAGTGCATTTGGGTTAATTTTACTTGCTGGGGCTATTTCTCAGATCTATACACCTACTGCAACAAATGCATTGGTAAAAGCATTAAAACTCTCAGTCGCAGTGATCGCAATTGATGGTATTGCTCTTGTGTTTATATCTTGGTTGAGAGTTAGAGGCTTTTCTCAACTCCCGCCGCTATTTCGACTCTCAATGATCTTTGTTGGGCTGCCAGGAGCTTTTTTTATTACCGCTTTCGATAACCCTGTTCTCAATGTCATCTTTTTCATGGCCCTCGGTAACCTAGTCGCTGCTCTAGCGTCAATGGTCTATTTTGTGTTTCGTATCAAGCATAAATCAGAAGCTCTTTTAGGAGCTCATCAGTAGATACATTTCTCTACTTCCATACCGCGAGCACAATCTAAAAGTGCTCGCGTCTCTCTTAGTGATCGGAACCTAAAAGCAAACCGTAACGATTTAAATACAGGTGCTTAGCTATTTATCGTCGTTCACACCTAGGGAGCAACACATGGACAATAGGATCACCATCATTGAGTTCCTCAGAGTATTCGAGTTCATTCGCTCTTCAGGGAAGCAACTGGGCAACAGATATCAAGTCGGTGAAATGATGGCTTGGCATGATTACGATGGTTACACCTGTTGGCTAAGCTACAAAGACGTCACCGTCACACTGATGTTTCATGGTTCGCTGAAAATTGAGTACGACAACGCATCAAACTACTCTGAATTCATCGATCATTGTTTGGGAATACTCGCCACTGAACCTTCTGCGGACTAATGAGCAATGGAGAAAATCATGAACGAGTCGAACTTCACAGCGTCTTCATTGCGTAAGCGAACAACGCCTTTGTGGTTAACCCTCTGCCTTACTTTGTTATGGTCTGAAACGTCAACAGCAGGAATAGAGATGATTGATTTCACACAAGCGAGCGAACACCAGAAATGGTCTGCGATTAACGACAACGTAATGGGTGGCATTTCAACAGGTGGAATCGTTTATGATGGCGAGCATAGCCTATTTAAAGGAGAATTATCATTAGAAAACAACGGTGGATTCAGCTCAATAAATCGCTCCCTTGAATCGTTAAACCCCTCGCTTAACAATGTAGAGATATCCTTTGTTGGTGACGGTCGCTCGTACCAGTTAAGGTTCACAACATGGAAAAACGGCTATAGAACTAACTACAAGCACAGCTTTGACACCATCAAGGGTGAGCCACTCAAGAAAGTGTTCAGACTAGAGGACTTTCAAGCCGTATTTAGAGGACGATTACTCAACAATGCACCAGAACTCAAAGCTCAAGACATCAAACAATTGGGATTTTTAATTGCAGACAAACAGCCTTTGCCCTTTGAATTAAAACTGATTCAGATTCAATTCAAAGCATCCAAATAAATTGAAAAGATCGCAGATGAACAAAGCCCCAGACACCAATCTCTTTGGGAAATGTCTGGGGCTCTTCTATTCAAGTGTTAGAACTCATTAAACGCTCAACGGCTCAAACCCTACATTAACGCTTAGTATTTGATGGCTGTTTTACCAATTGATGCGCTGCTTTCAATACGTTGGTGCGCCTCTTTCATCGTATCTGCACTTAAACCATTCAGTGTTGTGGTTAGCGTAGATTTAATACGACCTGCATCAATCAAGTTCGCAGTTTGGAACAAGATATCTTGCTGCTTCTGAATATCGTCGGTGTTGAATAGCGAACGAGTAAACATGAGCTCCCAAATGAAGCCTACTGACTTACCTTGTAGTGCCGACAGGTCAATCTCACTATCAAACTCAACAATCGAACTGATCATGCCTTGCGGCGCAATCAACTCTACCATCGCATCCCAGTGACCTTTTGTGTCTGCAACATTGAAGATGTAATCCACATACTGGATACCTTGCTCACGCACTGATTCAACCAAGTTGCGGTGGTTCACTACGTGGTCTGCACCCATGTCTTTTACCCACTGCTCGGTTTCAGGTCTTGACGCTGTCGCAATAACATTAAGGTTAGTTAATTGCTTCGCTAGCTGAATAGTAATAGAGCCAACACCACCAGCACCGCCAATGATCAGGATAGACTTTTTCTCTTCAGGGCGAACACGCAGGCGATCAAATAATGCTTCCCACGCAGTGAGCGTTGCAAGCGGCATAACAACCGCGGCTTCATCCGTTAAGCTTTGTGGCGCTTTAGCTGTGATGCGATAGTCAACGGCTTGGTATTCTGCGTTAGCACCCATGCGTGTTACGTCACCCGCATAGTAAACACGATCGCCTAACTCGAAGCCTTCAACGTTTGTGCCTTTACCAACCACTTCCCCAACAGCGTCGTAGCCCAACACTTTTGGTTGCTCAAGTGTCTTATCTTTTGCGTTGCGAATACGGATTTTCGCGTCTGCCGGATTGATAGAAGTCGCACTCACTTTGACCAGTAAGTCATTCTCTTTTAATTCCGGCAGGCTCGTTTCAAATTCAAACAGGCTTTCTGGTTCTGTAATCGCTAGCGACTGAGTAAATCCGATGGCTTTCATTGTAAATGGTAGTGACATGTTGCTTCTCCTTAAATTCGATAATTGAATCTTAGAGATTTCTCACTTTAGATAAACAGCCTAATATTTGAATTATTATCAAATTATTTTTGATAATGAGGTGTGTGTACGCAAGAAAAATACTAAGATTAGCCACAGCAAAATGGCCAAACTTATGGCGAATAGAGCAACCGATTCACGGCTCAGAACAGGGAAATGAAATGCTTCTTGAAGACTTACAAGTAATTTTAAAGGTAGCGGAGTTTCGCAGTATCACAGCAGCCGCCACTAACCTAGACATGCGCACAGCAACGGCAAGTGCGGCGGTGAAACGCGTTGAAGCAGCTCTTGGCGCAGAGCTTTTCGTAAGAACCACTCGTCATCTTCGCCTCTCTCCCGCTGGAGAGCGATATTTACCAGATTGCGAACAAGCGTTGAAAATGTTGGACCAAGCGAAACTCAATATGCGCGAGGAGCTTGGTGTCATTGATGGCGAAATTCGAATCGCGCTTTCGTCAGATTTAGGGCGAAACCTTGTCATACCTTGGCTCGATGAGTTTCTATTTGATTACCCTCAAGCAACACTTCGAACGAGTATCAGCGACAGTAACATCGACTTTTATCGTGATTCTGTAGATATGGCGTTGCGTTATGGTTCACCGACTGATGCCAACATGTACGGCTTCAAAATTTGTGATGTGCCGAGAATCTTATGTGCTTCACCTGAGTATCTCGCAGAAAAAGGCAGCCCAGACCATCCAAGTGATTTGGCAGAGCACAACGGACTGCTGTATCAACTTCATGACATGTTGCAGGACGAGTGGGTATTTTACGACGGAACCCGAGACCACAAAGTAAAGCTCAAAGGGAATCGAGCATCCAATGACGCAGACCTTGTTAGGCGATGGTGTGTTGCAGGAAAAGGCATCGCGATAAAGTCTTGTTTGGATATGTCGACTCATTTGCTGTCTGGCGATGTGGTCAAAATCATGCCCAACTATGAGCCGACACCAACAGAACTGTGGTTGGTATGCCCAAGCCGTCAATCCATCACGCCAACCGTTCGTTTACTGAGAGAT
Organism: Vibrio chagasii; assembly: GCA_041879415.1. NCBI lineage: Bacteria > Pseudomonadati > Pseudomonadota > Gammaproteobacteria > Vibrionales > Vibrionaceae > Vibrio > Vibrio chagasii. The sequence continues at coordinate 667,749 of CP090852.1, forward strand.
TTATTCCGTGAGAAAACGGCGGAGATCCTTTCCCAGCTCAATAAGCAAGGTGTCATCAACAGCTAAGCATCTTAATGCTGAATTTCAAAACTGGATACAAAAAAGGCGCTAGCGAACATTTGTTCACGGGCGCCTTTTGCGAATGACCTATCACCAAACATGGCAAACCGATTCGCGCATTTTAAAAGATACTTAGTTACTCTTCGATGATATCGCAATCCGCACAGCACTGAAGCGCTACTTCATGTTCGAACTCAATCGTGTCTTTGCCGTCTTCAAGCAGCTCTGCGATCTCGTCAGCGACTTCTTGCTCATCATCCGCCTCGATTTCGCCTTCAAGCTCTTCTTCTGAATAACCAAAGAAGTTCAACAGCAAGTACTCACGAGCTTCTTCTTTCGTGCAAACAACGTTCGCAGTAAGGTCTGGGGTAATCTCACCTTGTGCAAGTGTTTCAGTCAGTTGCGCTAAAACCACCTCTTTCATCGCTGGCGTTAACCAACCAAGATCTGTGCTTACTGTCGTTTTTTTACAGTCAAAGCAAGGCAATTGGTGAAAGTAGTATTGAAACGTAGTCATAGGAATATCTTCTTTAAATGTTGTATAGCGAGATTATGCGCGTTTTGTAGCAAAATACTATCTCAATCACAACTAAAGGCTTATTCAATCAAAATATTTATACCAAGTTTAGGGCTGCATGATGAGTTTCAATAAACTCAAGCTTTGTGTAGGTAAACTTTGCATCATTAAGACTAAGCTTGCGAAGCTCTGCTATCCCCATTCGTTCTGACTTTGTAATTGTGTAACCAGCAACAAAGTAATCCAATACAAAGCCCCCAGAAGGCACTTCCTATACCCAATAAATTTGTTCCAGAAGCAGTAAATAAGAACGTAAACAGTGCTGGCTCTCTGTAGTGGCTGTCTGCCATCGAAACCGCTAAACAGTTCATCAATGTAGGCATTACAGCTAACCCCGCAACAGCGATGACTACCTCTGAAGGAACCGCGCTAAACAAGGACACAAAGGACATCCCCATCACGCCAGCTAACAAATAGAACACGCCCATCGAAATACCTGCCATATAACGTGTTTTTGGGTCCTCATCGGCATTAGGGCCCATACAGATCGCTCCTGTGATTGCCGCAAGGTTATACGCAAAGCCTCCGAACGGCGCTAATAGTAACCCTGTCACACCTGTGGTAGTGATGATCTTCGATGAATCTACCTGATAGCCGTTCGCTTTAAGCACAGCAAACCCCGGTAAGTTCTGCGACGCCATCGTCACGATGAACAGCGGAATACCAACGCTAAGCAAAGAAAAGAATTCGAAATCAGGCATGATGAATACCGGTGTCGTTAAACCCACCGTGACCTGACTGACATCGAGTTTGCCAAGACCAATACACATCACCAAAGCAATGGCGAAAATGCTTGGGATGAGTAAGTTTCCTAACCTCGACTTCGCCAAAACAAACACAGCAAGCATGACCGCCACTATCTGAACTTCTTCCATTAACGACGTAAACAAGCCCAGACCGAACTGCAATAAAATCCCCGCCAGCATCGCCGATGCAATCGATGTTGGAATCTGTTTCAGTACCCTTTCAAAGATTCCCGCCATACCGACTAGCGTGATCAACAGCGAACTAAACAGGAATACAGCAACCGCCTGATTCATCGTCAGACCCTCAAGGGAAGTAATTAACAGTGCAGCTCCCGGCGTCGACCAAGCCGTCACTACCGGTTTCTTGTAGCAGAAAGAGAGCAATATCGTGGTTGCTCCCATGCCAATTCCCAACGCCCAGAACCATGACGCGACCTGCTCTTGAGTTGCTCCGGCACTCATAGCAGCTTGGTAAATGATCGCGGCAGCGCTTGCATACCCAATAAATACAGCAATAAACCCCGTACTGACGTGGGAAAATTTTAGCTTAGTCATGTTATTTTATTCCTATGTGCGTTATAACGTCCATAAGCTAAACCTAGCACCTGTGCGCTATAACGCACAAGTTGTTTATAGATAAAATCTTGTAGAAAAAGTATGCAAACAGAAATTAAAGTCGGTACTAACTTAAAACGCCTACGCCAAGAAAAGGGCTGGAGCCTAGATAAAGCAGCAAAAGCGACAGGCGTAAGTAAAGCGATGTTAGGTCAAATTGAACGTGGTGAATCCAGTCCTACCGTCGCTAAACTCTGGCAGATCGCATCCGGGTTTGAAGTGTCATTTTCCAGTTTCATCGCAGAAAGTTCGAACAATGAGCTGATGAGTTTATTCAGAGATGCAAACGAGTTGAGACGTGAAGAATATAACGTTGGCTTCTTCGTCAGTTTATTATTTCCTTTTGAGGAAGCACTTGGGTTTGAGATCTTCGAGCTAACCCTCGCCCCTGGCTATCAGCATGAATCCGAGCCGCATAATACTGGCGTTACCGAGCACATATTATGTATTTCTGGAGAAATGGCCGTGCTTTTCGATGGTGAATGGCAAACATTACAGGCAGGGCAAGCCGTTCGCTTTAATGCTAACCAAGAGCACGGATATAAGAACCTCGGTGAAGACAATGCGGTGTTCCATAACGTAATCCACTATCCTGAAAAATAATGGTTAGCCTACACATCCGACCATTTATCTAGTATTAATAACTATTGAAAGGATATGCATCTATAAGAATTAGGGAGCCCATAATCAAATGACACTAGAATCAAAACATGCCCTAGTTGTGGAAGGTGGTGCAATGCGTGGCATCTTTGCTGCTGGGGTGTTAGACGGCTTTATCGACCACCAATACAACCCGTTCGATTTCTGCATCGGCGTCTCTGCAGGCTCAACCAATTTAGCTTCTTGGTTATCTAACCAACGCGGCCGAACCTATACCATTATTTCTGACTACTCATGCCAACCTGAATTTATTAACTTCAAAAAGTTTGCCAAAGGTGGACACTTACTTGACCTCGACTGGCTTTGGGATCATATCGCGCAGCACTATCCATACGATATGGAAGCCTTTGATAAACAACCGCTTCCCTTTCAAGTCGTGACCACGGATGTTGAAACCGGTGAACCGCTTTACACGCAGGGTGAAAAAGATAACCTAGAAGAACTCCTCAAAGCTTCCTGCTCTGTCCCTATGGCCTACCGCACGCCTCTGAGAGTAAATGGTCGAAAAATGATAGACGGCGGTGTGGTCGATTCAATTCCAGTGATTGAGGCTTATAAACAGGGCGCGAAGCAGATCACAGTGATCCTCTCGCAAAAGCAGGGTTACAAAAAGCGCCCACCTAAAGCACCTTGGCTATTACGTCGCCTGATGAAAGAGACACCTCAACTGGCTGAGGCCATGATCACTCGTGCAGAGCAATACAATCAAACCTTAGAATTTATCGAGAACCCACCTCATGATTGCACGATTAAGGTTATCGTTCCTGATGATGGCTTCGCTGTGGGACGATTAACCACAGATAAAGACAAGCTTGAAGCCGGTTACCAAATGGGGCTTAAGGCAGCAGAGCGATTCGTTACACAAGAATAAAGCAGTTACCGAATGCTAAGTAGCCGGATTTAAGCTCCGTTATCTAGCTGCAAAACAAAAAAAGCGAGCCACTTGGGCTCGCTTTTCAGTATTTAGGCTTAAGCTAAATTACAGAAGTTCTACCGACTGCTGAGCAATCACGAACTCTTCGTTGGTTGGGATAACCATTGCTACTGCGTCTAGCATCTCAGACTTAGCGATGATGCCATCTGCGCCAAAGCGAGCAGATTCGTTACCAGCGACATCTTCAACAAAACCTAGGATCTTAAGGTTTTTCAGGATCTCACGACGGATTGGTAGAGAGTTCTCGCCGATACCACCAGTGAAGATGATGCCGTCTAGAGAGTCTAGTGTTGCAAGGTAAGAAGCAACGTATTTAGCTACGCGGTATGTGAATACTTCGAAAGCCAGCTTAGCGCCTTCATGGCCCTCTTCCATAGCTTCTAAAATGCCACGAGCATCGCTCGTAAGACCAGACACACCTAGGAAGCCAGACTCCTTGTTAAGAGAGTTGAAGACCTGCTCTTGTGACCAACCCTTCTTAAGTAGGTATTCGATGATACCTGGGTCTAAGTCACCACAACGTGTGCCCATCATAAGGCCAGAAAGTGGTGTGAAACCCATTGACGTATCAACACTGTTACCGTCTTTGATAGCACATACTGATGCGCCGTTACCTAGGTGAACAGAGATGAAGCTAGATTCTTCAACTGGCTTGTTTAGCATCTTCGCAGCTTCACGGCTTACGAAGTAGTGGCTAGTACCGTGGAAGCCGTAACGACGTACACCGAAGTCTGTGTATAGTTCTTTAGCGATTGCACCAGTAAATGCGCGTTGTGGCATTGTTTGGTGGAAAGCCGTATCAAATACAGCGAACTGAGGCAGAGAAGGGAAAGCTTCAATCGCAGCGCGGATGCCGATAGCACCTGCTGGGTTATGAAGTGGAGCAAGATCAGATAGGCTTTCAATCTCGTTCGTTACTTCTTCAGTAATACGAACCGTTTGAGTGAACTTCTCACCACCGTGAACGATACGGTGACCGATAGCAACGATATCTGCCGTGAAACCAAGGTCTTCCATCAGGCCTACCAATTTGCCAATAGCAATCTTGTGGTGGCTACCTTCACCCTGAATAGCAATTTCAGTTTTCTCGCCTTGGTATTTCCAGCTCATACGAGCATCTTCAAGACCAAAACACTCCCCTAAGCCACTCAACACTGCTTCACCAGAAACAGAATCAATGACAGCAAATTTTAGGGATGAACTACCCGAGTTAATAACCAGAACAAACGAATTAGACATTGGATATGGATCCTGTTTCAGTACGAATTAGATGAAGTGTTTACTTCAATTTTAGTTAAGCCCATTATTCAATAATTTTTGAATCTTTCAACTTTTGTTTTGAAAAAATCACCAAATGAACACAATTAAGTTGATCTTAGTCATTAATTTATTTATTTCGAGAGCAAAATTAAAAAATAGTTGAATATGAAAATGAACAAACTGACAACGCAAACGAATGCTTGAACTATTTTTAACTTGATTTGAGTGATCCGGTAAGACGTTCAACATCATGAAACAAAGCAACAATACTCACCCTATCCCACACTCTCCATGCTCTAGAAGTTGAGCCCTGCGTAAACAGACTACACAGCAATTTAAGAGGCTTTTATTACTACTACCTCGACTTGTAGCACGTAATTTAAGTATAGCCTTACAATGCTATACAGCTACGTTAAACGGAGCAAGATAGAGTGATTGCTCCCTTCATCCGGGAGTTTGAACAATCATTTCTAACTGGGTTGCAGAAGTAATTTCAATCTTGGCGTGAAGTAAGGTGCATTAGTTATGCGCAGTGCGGTCGGAAGAATGAACAAGCAGGCACAAAAAAGCCGAGCATAATGCTCGGCTTTTAAATTCAGTGTCTAGACTAGAGCGTCTAAGCTAAAGGTTGATTAACCTTCGTTGCGCTCTGGACGACGACCACGGTTACCGCCGTTGCCATGGCCACGTTCGCCACGGTAGTTGCCACGGTGATCGCCACCACGGTTGCGGTCGAAACGACGCTCGCCATCACGGCCGCCTTCACGGTTGCCATCGCGGTTTCCGTCACGGTTGCCACGGTATCCACCGCGACCGCCTTCACGATTACCATCGCGGTTGCCATCACGGTTTCCGCGGTAACCACCACGACCACCATCACGACCACCACGGCCACCGTTACCACGACGTGGTTCACGGAAATCGTTGAAGTCTACAACAACAGCGCCAGCTTCTTTTTGACGGATGCGTAGCTTGCTTAGTTTACCAGCAGTTTCAGAGTTCATTGCTTTTGGCAGTTGAACGTAAGTTGAACCTTGGTCAAGTTTGATAGCACCGATAGAACCTTTAGTTAGGCCAAGTTCGTTTGCTAGTGCGCCAACGATATCTTTAACCTGAACACCTTGCTCACGGCCAACTTGTAGTTGGTAAGTATCCCAGTCTTGAGTATTGAAATCACGACCACCGTTATCACGGTTTTCACGACGCTCTTTACGACGGTTCTTGTCGCGCTCGATAGCAGCGATCATTGGGTCTTCACCAATGTAGAACAGTGGGCTCTTACCTTGCTGACGCTTAAGAAGCATTGCAGCTAGAGTTGCAGCATCTACGTCTAGAGACTCTTGCAGAGTAGTAATAAGACCTGCGAAGTTTTCTAGAGCTTTGCTTTCTTTCTCTGTTTCAAGCTCAGCGCCAAGCTTAGCAACACGTGCAGCAGCAACTTGGTCACGTAGAGGAAGTTGGATTTCTTCCATTGTAGACTTAGTTACGCGCTCGATTGTGCGAAGCATACGAATTTGGTTTGTGCGAACTAGAAGGATCGCTTTACCTTTACGTCCAGCACGGCCAGTACGACCAATACGGTGGATGTAAGATTCAACATCGAATGGGATGTCGTAGTTGAATACGTGAGTGATACGTGGAACATCAAGGCCACGAGCTACAACGTCTGTTGCAACTAGGATATCGATAACACCTTGTTTGATGTGATCAACAGTGCGCTCACGTAGAGACTGAGGAATATCACCGTGCAGTGCAGCAGCTTTAAAGCCACGTGCAGATAGCCAATCAGCTAGACGCTCAGTATCTTGACGAGTACGTACGAATACGATTGACGCGTCAGTTTCTTCAGTTTCTAGAAGACGAGACATTGCTTCGTCTTTTTCTACACCTTTAACAACCCAGAAGTTCTGCGCTACTTTATCAACTGTGTGGTTAGTACCAGCAACGTCAACTTTAGCCGGGTTACGTAGGTAACGGTCAACAATAGTCTTAACCATTGGAGGCATAGTTGCAGAGAAAAGTACACGTTGTGCAGATTCTGGCGCTTGCTCAAGAATCCAAGTAACGTCATCTACGAAGCCCATTTTTAGCATTTCATCTGCTTCATCAAGAACAAATGTGTGTGCTTCATCTAGGTGTAGACGGTCACGAGTTAGTAAGTCTTTAACACGACCTGGAGTACCAACAACAATGTGAGCACCGCGGCTTAGAGCGCGCATTTGGTCAACGATTGAAGCACCACCGTAGATTTCAATAACTTTAAGACCTTTAATGTCACGGCCTAGGTTTTTGATTTCCGCAGCAACTTGGATCGCTAGCTCACGAGTAGGAGCCATGATGATTGCTTGTGGTTTGTGTTGGTTTAGGTTGATTTTGTTTAGTAAAGGCAGAGAGAATGCTGCTGTTTTACCAGTACCAGTCTGTGCTTTACCTAGTGCGTCACGGCCTTCAAGAAGAAGAGGAATAGCTGCTGCTTGGATTGGAGTTGGAGATACGAAACCCATGCTATCAAGAGCTGAAAGGATGTTTTCGTTTAGGGCTAATTCATTAAATTGAATTACAGATTCGGACATTGGGATCCCACTATATATAAGTAAACAAAAGGTCCCGGGAGCTCTACCATTTCCAATACTGATCCAATCAGATACTGATTCCATTCAGAGTTACGAAGCAGTAATAAAACACTTCAAGCCATTAGGGACGTCTAAGGGAGGCGGATTATTCCTTAAATGCATAAAAAAAGCCAGAAAAAATTGAATTACATCACATATTTTTCGGTTTTCTTTCAATACTGGCTATCATATCGTCAAAACTTGATGAATATCTCGTCATAGCCGTTTACATCAATTGAATTGAACCTAGTAAATAAGCCGGCAATTAATTTGCTCTCCTTTCGGCTTTAAGTAGTAATCAGGCTTCGCAATGATTATAGTGTGCTCAATTGTTCTCGTAAGATAAAAGTAAGATGTTTCAAGATAACCCTCTACTCGCTAAGCTTAAGCAACAAATCCAAGAAACCCTCCCGAAAAAGGAAGGCACAATCAAAGCCACTGAAAAAGGATTTGGTTTTCTAGAAGTAGATAGCAAGACTAGCTACTTCATCCCGCCACCGTATATGAAGAAATGCATTCATGGTGACAAAGTAGTCGCTATCATCCGTACTGAAAAAGAACGCGAAGTAGCTGAGCCAGAAGAGCTAGTGGAACAAGGTCTTACTCGATTCATCGCACGAGTAAAACTGTTTAAAGGTCGCCTGAACGTTGTTCCTGATCACCCACAGCTGAAAAAGCTGCAACTTAAAGCTAAAGCTCAGAAAGGTCTAAACCCTGAGACGCTAAAAGAAGGCGACTGGGTTGTTGCACATATCATTCAACACCCTCTAAAAGGCGATAACGGCTTCTTGGCGCAAATCTCAGAAAAGATCACTGACGCTGACGATAAGATCGCACCTTGGTGGGTAACTCTCGCACAAAATGACCTTCCAAACAGCGAGCCAGAAGGTATCGACAACTGGCAGATCAACGATGATGCTGATCTTGAACGTTTAGACATGACCCATGTTCCTTTTGTGACTATCGATGGCGAAAGCACAAAAGATATGGACGATGCGCTATACGCGAAAAAGAAAGAGAACGGCGATTTTGAACTGACTATCGCGATTGCAGACCCAACAGCGTACATCTCACCAGATGATGCGATGGACAAAGTAGCTCGCGAACGTGGCTTCACTATCTACCTACCGGGTCGTAACATCCCAATGTTACCTCGTGACCTTGCAGACAACTTATGTTCGCTTATCGAGAATGAAGTTCGCCCTGCCCTATGCTGTACAGTAACCGTATCTAAAGATGGCGTTATTGGCGATGACATTAAGTTCTTCGCGGCGAACATTAAATCTCACGCTCGTCTAGCATACGACAACGTATCAGACTGGCTAGAAACAGGCACATCAGAGAAGTGGCAACCATCTGAAGAAATCGCAGCGATTGTTTCTGACCTACATGAATTTGCACAAGCACGTTCAGCATGGCGCTCAGCAAATGCTGTTGTGTTCCCTGACCGTCCTGACTACCGCTTTGAACTTAGCGAAGATAACGATGTTGTTGCGATTCACGCAGACATGCGTCGTAGTGCAAACAAGTTGGTTGAAGAATCGATGATCAGCGCAAACATCTGTGCAGGCCGAGTGTTAAAAGAAAGCTTCAACCAAGGTGTGTTTAACTGCCACTCTGGTTTCAAAGCCGAGAAAGTCGCAGACGTTCTTGAACTGGTTAACCCACAAGCAGAAACACCGTTCACAGAAGAGCAGATCGTTTCTCTTGAAGGTTTTGCAGCATTGCGTCGTTGGTTAGGTTCACTTGACAGCAATTACTACGACAACCGTATTCGCAAATTCCAAGCGTACAGTGAAATTAGCAACGAGCCTGCACCACACTACGCAATGGGTCTAGACATTTACGCGACTTGGACGTCTCCAATTCGTAAATACGGTGACATGATTAACCACCGTATGCTGAAAGCACATATCCTTGGCAAAGCACCAATTCAAACACCAGATGAGACTATCGGTGATGAACTTGCACTACACCGTCGCCATCACGGTATGGCTGAGCGTAATGTTGGTGATTGGTTATATGCTCGTACGTTAGCTAATGCACCAGCCGAAGAAACACGCTTCCAAGCAGAAATCTTCGACATTAACCGCGCAGGTATGCGTGTTCGCTTGCTAGAGAATGGTGCCGCTGCATTTATCCCTGGTTCTCTCATTCTTGATAATAAAGAAAGAATCGAGTGCAACAGTGATATGGGTACTGTATCTATCGATAAAGAAATGGTATACAAACTGGGAGACGTTTTAGAAGTAGTTCTCTCTGAAGTTAATCAGGAAAACCGTAACTTAGTAGCAAAGCCTACTCAAGTATTTGCGGACTTGCCTAGCGAGCCTGAAACAACAAACGAAACCGAAGCTTAGTAGCTGCAAAGGCTAGGCCTTTCAAGGTCAAAAGCTTCAAAGGTTCACTTCTAAAGGCGCTAATTGTTAGCGCCTTTTTTGTAAATGTCTCATGCTTAAACAATACTAAAATTAATAAGCAACTCGTTTACAACGTCAAAGAAGCACATTATGTCATCAATAACAGTTACTCAATTCAGAAACTTCATCCCCAGGAAACGAGAACGGTACCCCGCCTCTAAGAATGGTATTTTCATCGTTTCAAAAGGCAGTATCTCTTTCGTGCTCCCCGATGGCACCGAAGCCTCATTGCAGGCAGGCGACTTCACACTTTATAACTCAGGCCAAATCAAAGACATCACAGTAGATACAGAAAACGGCGAATTCAGCGCAACCTGCTTAGATTTTGATTTAGATATTTTCCAAAAGTTCATCAACCAATTCAGTGACCTAGAATCCACTCGAGTTCCCAACCAGTACATCAAATTCAACCAAACAGATATTGAGATCTGCGAACTGAAAGACCTCATCATGTCTTTAGCTCATTCTTCAACTAAAAATGACTACGCACTCACTCAATTAGGGTTAGGTTTGCTCTCACTGATGGTCGAACAATACCCTGCTCTGCTGGTTATCATCGCACGAGCTTCAAGGTTAACGGTGACACAAAAAGTCATTCACTACATTGAACAGAATATTGAAAATAATATCTCTTTAGACACGCTCGCCAGCTATATGGGAATGTCGCCAGCCACACTGAAACGTCGTTTATCGGCTGAAGATCTTTCGTTTTCAAACTTATTGAAGATTAAGCGTATTGCTCATGCCGCAACACAGCTGAGAACGTCGACCAAATCCATTACCCAAATCGCTTATGAGTCTGGCTTTAAGAGCGCTGCGCATTTCAGTACCGCCTTTAAAACGTACCATGGAAAAACACCGAAAGATTTCCGATCACTTATCGCACAATCTCAATTGCAAAGCGTGAAACCACAGGTTTAAAGAATTGAAATAAATTGAGGTGAAAGGTTTGGTTTCGGCACGTCGAAGCCGATGGATTTAGGCGTTGTATCACCACCAGCTAAGACATAAGGTTGGTGGCTATGACCAAAAGTACGATTTGGGATCTTTTTCAATCTCAGCCAACACTGCTTCAAGGTCTTTCGATTTAGGAAGATAAGGGTAAGGTCCCCAAGCCACAGTATCAGACTGTGCATCCTCTTCTAATGGCACTGTAATCAGCCAACATGCTAACGGCTCATCAAAAGTCACGCAGGCAACGTCGTTTGTGTAATCACTATGAGATGAGTCGAGCAGATAATGCGCCTGTGAGAACATCACACCGCCCTCACACTCTTCAAATAAGGATTTGCCTAACTCAACAGGTAAACTGCTATTACGGGAAGTACAGAGCTTTTCAGCCCCAACGAGAAGACGATTAAGTTCTATATGAATGACGGACATAACACTCCTTGTAACTTCATAGAAATTCTCAAAGTTGAAATCCCTTTTGAAAGCTTAGGACTCAACCGAGATTTTAGCGAACCCTCCCAAACAAAATCCCGACCGCGCTCCCATAAACCAATCTTACTCACTAGCGCTGTCTCAAACCAAACATTCATTAGCCCTTTTCACCATAAAGCAAGCATATGGAATTTCACAAAAGTGTCATATAACCCACCTATGATATGCGACAAATGTTATTAACTAGGAGTTATTTATGTTACGAGTCGCGCTTGCCTCTCTTTTATCCTTAGCCCTGTCTTCTCAAGCTGTTTTAGCGCAAGAAACCAATATTTCGGGCTCAACTTCTGTTTCTCGAGTGATGGACGTATTAGCAGAGGAGTACAACAAGACTCACCCTGAGAACTATATCGCGGTTCAGGGCATCGGCTCGACAGCGGGTATTACCTTGGTTAATAAAGGTGTGGCTGATATCGGTATGAGTTCACGTTACCTAACTGATCAAGAACAGAGCGACAAACTCAAAGTATTCCCAATTGCTTTTGACGGTTTAGCTGTTGTAACGAATCGCTCAAATAGCGTGAATAACGTTTCTCGCGAGCAACTGTTTGATATCTACAAAGGTAAAATCACCAACTGGAAAGAAGTGGGTGGTGCCGATCAACCTATCGCGGTTGTAACTCGTGAAGCGTCTTCAGGTTCACGCTACAGCTTCGAAAGCTTGCTTGGTTTAACGAAGATCATTAATGACCGTTTAGTGTCTGACATCAACCCAAATAACTTGGTAGTTAACAGTAACAGCATGGTTAAAACCATCGTGAACCACAACCCGCACGCGATTGGCTTTATCTCTGTTGGCTCAATCGATCGTTCAATCAAGGCCATCACTTTTGAAGGTGTAGAACCGACATCTAAAAACATCGCTAACCATAGCTATGAGTTAGCTCGCCCATTCTTGTTGCTACACAAGATCGACTCGGTTTCTGAAGAGAGCAAAGATTTCATTAAGTTTGTGAAATCTAAACAAGGCCAAGACCTTATTGAAGAATACGGCTACACTCGCATCAAATAAGTGAGTAAGTTGTATCTTATGAAAACAAAAAGAGAGAGCTTCACGCTCTCTCTTTTTTGAATCTTTATAAATCGCTTACTTACAATCCACTTAGAAGTGAAGTTGAATCACTGAAACGATAACCGCACCAGGGCGACGAACACCTTCGATTTCTACGCGGATCTCGCGTTCAATCTCTAGGCCTTTCTTAATTGGTGTTACTTTCGTTAATGTACTTTTCGCACGAACGTTGCTGCCCGATTTTACAGGATATGGAAAACGAACTTGGTTGAGACCAATGTTCACAACCATTTTAGCTGTTGGGAATTGAGACTTGTCAGGATCAACGCTGTCAGTCAAACGAGGAAGCAAAGACAAAGTTAAGAAACCATGCGCGATAGTCGTTTTGAAAGGAGAATCAGTCTCTGCTTTCTCAGGCTCAGTATGGATCCACTGCATATCTTCAGTCACAAGACCAAATTGGTTGATACGATCTTGGCTTACATTGATCCAGTCACCAGTATGAATAACTTCACCAATCTTTTCGTTCAGCTCATCAAACACAAGTTGTGCTTCTGGCTTCAATACGATTGGCTGTTCTACTGGCACATCTTCATTTACCGCAGGTTTGTGGTGATCACGAACCCACGCAAAGAAATGACTATTTTGCGTACGATTCAGAAAGTCGCCCCAGTAATCTTTGAGAGCTGGAGACATCCATTGCATAAACTCTGAGTGTTGCGAAGACAAGCTATCGCCTCGGTGTTTAAATAAATCAATGACCTTCATAAGAACCTCAATGCACATAAAATTTCAATATAACTTCGTAATTTTGAAACAGTTCACACTATTGTGCAAATGGTTTCGAGCATACAAGCGTTAGCCGAACACCTATTTTTCATTAATAAACATACGCTTATTAATAAAACATCATTTTATTAGAAAACCAAAAATAGAGTGTTAGCTCTATCACATAATAAGAATTTGATTATATAAAAAGCGTTTTTATACACCTGAGTAATAAAAAAGGCTTAGCACACTGCTAAGCCTTAGTTTCTACAAGGGTTTATTTTAAGAACAATCCGCTTTATGAAAAGTGAATTCTTCTACTCATCATCGAGTGGCACTAATTTCGTATTACCGCCATGTGCTTTTTCACGCTTGCGTTGTACAAATGCATAGAAGCCTGGGATTAGGAAAGTACCCGCCAACAACACACATAACAGACCACCGATCAATGAAATACCCAGAGAGTTCTGACTCACGTGACCAGCACCGGCAGCAAAGATCAGTGGGAAAATACCCAAGATAAACGACCAAGACGTCATGTTTACAGCTCGGAAACGTAGCGTCCCCCCCTTCACTGCAGCATCGTCGATTGGTGCATCTTTCTCTTCACGCTCGACCTTCGCAAATTCCACAATCAAGATTGCGTTCTTCGCGGCCAAGGCTATCAAGAGAACCAAACCTATTTGCGCATACAAGTTTAGCGGTGTGCCCGTAAGGTTCAGTGCCAAGAAGGAACCCAGAGTCGCAACCGGAACAACCAAGATAATGGCAATCGGGATCGTCCAGCTCTCATACTGAGCTACCATGAACAAGTAAATAAAGATCAGTGCCAACGCAAACGCAAAGATAGCTTGGTTACCTGCTAGAACCTCTTGGTAAGCCATGCCAGTCCACTCGTACTGGTAACCTTGTGGAAGAACTTCTGCCGCCACTCGTTCCATTGCTGCAATAGCATCACCACTTGAGTAACCCGGTGCTGGTTGGCCTTGGATTACCGCACTGCGGTACATGTTGTAACGCCATGCTACATCTGGTTCAAAAATCTGATCGTAAGTTACAAGCGTGCTTAGCGGGATCATCTCGCCAGCAGAAGAGCGTACGTGGAATCGTTGCAGGTCATCCATGCTGCTACGGTGATCACTGTCTGCTTGCATGGTTACACGGAAGTTCTTACCAAACATGGTGAAATCATTCACGTACAACGAACCGAGGTTGCCTTGTAACGTTTGGAAGATTTCCGACAACGGAATACCTAACTGTTGTGCTTTCTCACGGTCAATGTCCACATAGTAGTGAGGTACGTTGGCACGGAAAGTACTGAATGTATGTGAAATTTCAGGCTGTTTGCTTGCCTCAGCTATCACGTCATTCATCACCATAGCAAGGTCAGTACGGCTACGGCCTAGCGTATCTTCAAGTACAAACTCGAAACCAGATGCAGCACCCATGCCCGGAACCGCAGGCGGCCCCATCGCAAACACGACAGCTTGAGGCAATTCAGTTGCAGCACGACCATTAATACGCTGCGAGATAGCCTGAGCAGAGTGTTGGCCATCCAGTGCATTACGCATGTCCCAATCGTGAAGCTTAATGAACATTGACGCACCATTCGACGCAGAAGCGCCAGTCATGAATGCGTAGCCGTTTACGAGTGTTACACCATCAACACCCGGCTCCTGTTCAACCATTTCAAGCAGCTGTTTAGTCACCTCTTCTGTACGAGACAAGGATGCCGCGTCGGGAAGCTGAACGTTAACCAGCAAAATACCTTTATCTTCTTGAGGTACAAACGCGGTAGACGTCGTCTTCGCAAAGTAAGTCACAGCCGCCAAAGCCACGAAGAAGAAAGTGAACAGCAGAACGCCTTTCTTAACTAAGAAGCCAGCCACTTGACCGTATTTGTTAGTAACAGACTCTAGACCACGGTTAAATGCTTGGTACCAACGCGCCGTATTACCACCACCCTGCTTAAGAACCAGTGAACACAATGCCGGTGATAGCGTTAATGCGTTAATCGAAGAGATAACAACCGCGATACAGATCGTCAGAGCGAACTGACGGTACATGATGCCAGTAATACCCGGAAGCATTGCAACAGGGATGAATACCGCAAGTAATACCAAGGTTGAAGTAATGATCGGACCCGTTACTTCTTTCATCGCGATCAGCGTAGCTTTACGTGGAGAAATGGTTGGGTCTTTAGCCATCGTGGTATCAACGTTCTCGATAACTAAGATCGCATCATCAACTACGATACCAATCGCCAATATCAAACCAAACAGGGTTACCGTGTTAATGGTAAAGCCCGTCATCTGCATGATGGCAAACGTACCAATCAAAGATACAGGGATCGCAACAACCGGAATCAAGGTTGCACGCGCACTACCTAAGAACAGGTAGGTTACTGCAATAACCAGCAAGATCGCTTCGATAAGGGTTTTTACTACGCCTTTAATCGACTCAGCAACGAAGACAGTGGTGTCGTAACTCGCTTCATAAGCCACACCTTCTGGGAAGTTCTTTCTTAAGTTCTCTAGCATCGCCATCACCGCTTTACCACTTTCCAGAGCATTAGCATCTGACTGAAGTGACAGCGTTACGATTGAAGCGTCTTGACCACGGTATTTACCATTGCCATCGTAGAACTTTTTACCAAGCTCAACACGTGCAATGTCTTTTAAGTAAACGGTTGAACCATCTTGAGTAGCACGAAGTACAACATTCTCAAATTCATCCGCTGTTTCCAGTCGGCCTTTTGTTACCAGGTTGAATTGTACTTCTTGTGCGTTGTTATAAGGTGCAGCACCAATACGACCTGCAGCAACCTGAACGTTCTGTTCCGCCAAAGCTCGATTCACGTCAGATGTGGTGATATTGAGGTTAGCCATTTTCTCAGGGTCTAACCAAACACGCATCGCGTATTCGCCACCACCCAACACGTTAACTTCACTGATGCCCTTCACACGAGCCAGTTGGTCTTTAATGTTTAGGTTAACGTAATTGATCAGGAATTGATCGTCGTACTCACCGTTTGGAGAGTAGAAGTTCAATACCATCAAAAGGTCTGGTGAACGCTTTTTAACGGTGACACCCACCATTCGAACTTCTTGCGGAAGCTTAGATTCGATTTGAGCAACTCGGTTCTGAACGTTGACCTGAGCCATATCTGGGTCAGTACCAACATCAAAAGTTACGTTAAGGTTGTATGAACCATCGTTAGCACTTTTTGAAGACATGTAGATCATATCTTCAACGCCGTTCACCGACGTTTCTATGGGGTCGGCTATCGCCTGTTCCACGACTTCTGCACTTGCACCTGTGTAGAAAGCAGACACACTTACCGAAGGTGGGCTAATTTTTGGGTATTCCGCCACGGGCAAGATAGCGAGAGAGATCGCACCTGCCAGCGTTAATATTATGGATATAACAAGGGCAAACTTAGGCCTTTGAATAAAGAAACGACTTAACATATCTACGCCCCTTACTCTGCTTGCTCAGTCGCAGAAGGTTGAATGCGAACAGACATACCGTTACGAACACGCTGAAGGCCTTGGGTAATAACGGCATCGTCTTTCTCTAGACCAGAGTGAACAATCACACCGCCTTCAACCTGTCGGCCCATCTCAATGTTTCTGCGCTCAGCGACAGACGCGCCTTCACCGTCAACCAATACCATCACAAAGTCACCTTCAAGGTCAGTTTGAACTGCACGGCGCGGAATAGTTACAACATCAATAGACTGCTTTTCACGTAGATCAACACGAACGTGTTGGCCCGGAAGTAGTTGCTGGTCTGGGTTATCTGCAATCGCACGCATCGCGATAGTACCGGTATTCAAGTTAATACGGTTTCCTAGGAAATCTAGCTGGCCTAAATGCTCAAATGCTTCACCGTTCTCAAGCATAATTTGCACTTCAACGCGCTCACTGTCACCAGTACCGTCACCTTCAATTCGGTCCATACCTAACTCAATACGCTCACGCTCACTAATGCTAAAAGAGGCGTGAATTGGGTCTAGGCTAACCAAGGTTGTTAAAACACCAGAAGACGGTGATACCAGATCACCAGTACTTACTTTGCTGTCGCTAATACGGCCAGAGAAAGGCGCAATAATTTTAGTATGAGAAAGCTGAACGTTAGCGGCATTTAACTGAGCTTGGCCTGCTTCAAGTTGTGCTTGAGAGCCTAGCAAGTTTGCGGTTAGTGCATCGAATTCCGATTGAGAAATACTGCCTTTAGGAAGTAGGTTCTTACCACGATTGAAATCAAGCTCGGCTTTTTTCAGGTTAGCGTTTGCTTGAGCAACAGCCGCTTTCGCACTTGCTACTTCAGCTTCAAATGATGAAGGCTCTATCGAATAAAGCAGCTGCCCTTTTTCGACCATTTGCCCTTCATTGAAATGACGGCTTTGAAGATAGCCAGAAACCTGCGCAGTAATTGCCGTGTCTTCAACCGCTTCAATACGGCCGATGTACGACTTACTTTGCTGATGAGAAATAACGCTAACATCCTGTACAGCTACGAGAGGTAATGGCGCTTGCTTGGCATTCTGGGCATCTTGCCCACATCCAGCAAGAATAAGAGAGCTTGCAAGAGCCGTAAGGATTAACTTTTTACGCATGGTTATACCGTCACTTATGAGAAATAGAACAGCATAAAAGTTACGTAACACAATTGCTTCAAATGTCCGAGGAATATCAATTATAACTCGCAAAAGTGTTTCAACTTGTAAATTGAAATTGGATATATATCAACCCTTTACAAACCATCAACAATTCATGATCAAATATACGTTTGTTACTTCCCCTCTCTGTATATATTGTCTAACATAATATGGTTTCAATAATAAAAACTCATACTTCCTTGTTAAGGTAATTCGAATGATTTCAAAATGGGCAAAACGTTTCTATCAAATGGCGGAATTAGTCGGTTCCTGGAGTAAAGATCCGTCCACTCAAGTTGGTGCAGTTATCACCAAACACAACCGCATTGTTTCAGTTGGCTTTAATGGCTACCCTCATGGCGTATCGGATAGTGCTGACACTGACGATCGTGAGATGAAATACCTGAAAACGCTTCACGCAGAAGAGAACGCAATCTTGTTTGCTAAGCGTGATTTAGACAGCTGTGAAATCTGGGTGACTCACTTCCCTTGTCCAAACTGTGCAGCAAAGATCATTCAAACTGGTATTTCTGCGGTTCACTGCCCAGAGCAAAGTGAAGACTTCCTTTCTCGCTGGGGAGACAAAATCAAAGTGAGCAAAGATATGTTTGAGCAAGCAGGCGTACAAGTCGATTGGTTACCACTGGCAGACCTAGACTAAGCGAACAGATAGCAAGAACAAAAAAGCCGAGAGTCGATATTATCGCTCTCGGCTTTCTTTTGTTTGGGGCTCAGCGGACCGCAGAATTAAGCACTAATAGGGAACGCCTCAGAGTATGCTTCCATAAAGTCTTTACGAATCTCTTGCTCTAAGTGAACCGCCTTCTCGGTTGGACAGAAAATCATAAAATGGACCTCTTGCTCACCCGTCGAACTGCTTGTGATGTGAATGTGTGGCTCAGAGCCCGGAAGGTCGACGCCAGCGTGCTTTTCAATGACGCTGTTATAACGACGCGCAACGTCAATGAACTCTTCACAATGCTCTTCAATTTTCGAGATTAAACCCGGCACCATTGGGTAGAGGTTCACGAAATCTTTCACGGTCACCGTGAAGCTATGATACACGTAGCGTTTCATGAAGTTGAGGTTCTTAACTGGGTAAGTAAAGAACATGCTGTTAGGTAGCGTAGCCGTCTTGCCAGTGAAGTGGTATTGCCCATGATACAGGTCGATCTCCTGAATCACTGTCGCCATCAAGTTATGTTCGATCACTTCACCACTAATTTTACCCACTTCAATCCAATCACCAATTCGGAAAGAGCGTGAGCTAGCACGTTGAATCGAGCCAGTGAAACACAAAATGATCTCTTTTGAGGCTACTACGATCGCAACGGCAATCGCTGTTACAGAGAGAGCAAACTCACTTATTTCAGACTTCCAGAGTAGGAAAAGCGTAATGACAATTATCGCGAAGGTGCCGTTTTTAGTGCGGGACATCCAATTACGTTGGTCTTCGCTAAGGAAAGCAACATCACCCCTAATTTGAGACAAGGTGATTCGGCGGATGATTAAAACCAGACTGATAATCAGCGCACTAAAAATAAACTTATGAGCGAGTAGAAAATCTATTACTTGCCACACTTTTTCCATTACTTAATCCTTAGCATTACAACATTTAGCTTTACGACGGTTCGCTTTACAATAAAGCCGCTAATATCAGTGCTATGAAAAAGCGCTCAACTCCTGAGCGCTCGTGTTCATTCTGGTATCAGCCTAACTAAGGCTATCATTTTATCTTGGCAGAAGTAATAAATTGGCCAAAAGTTTCACACCAAATCACAACGGTATTAAATCTATTAAGATCAGTACCTTCCGGTAGCTCAACCATAAACCGGTCAAATGTTTTGACATCTCCAACTCTGAGTAACTCGCTCTTACTGTCATTAAAGGCTTGTTCGGTTTCTATGAACTTAGGAGAGAGGTAAACCTTGTAGTCCGGCCCAGGCGCGAGTTCGCCTTCAAACGCAATTGCACTTTCTGAAACCGAAACGATACCCTCACCCCAATGTAAGAAATCACTGTCTTGGCGGTCTTTAGTGAACTCTCCAGTATAAATGGCCTGTTGGCTGATCGCTTCAACCGAGCTCGAAGATGGAGAATCAGGTTCAATTAAGATAGGCAGTGCATAAACACCAAGCCCAAAACCAACAGCACCCACGGCTAAGTGGGTGCAAAGTAAAACTAACTTTTTCATCGCGTACTCCCTTATGCTTAAAGAGAGTATTATTGAATACTCTCAAAAATACAAAGAGATATCGCGTTAAAGGTCGCTATTTTTGGTAGTGAGCAGCAGTACGTCGCGACAATTCAACAATCACTTTTACCGCTTGTTCCATGCCTTGAATAGTGATGAACTCATGAATACCGTGGAAGTTGTAACCACCAGTAAAGATGTTCGGGCATGGCAAGCCCATGAATGACAAGCGAGCACCGTCTGTACCACCTCGGATCGGTTTGATCATCGGCTCCACATCACACTCGATCATCGCTTGCTTAGCCAACTCAATAATATGCTGATGAGGTTCAACCATCTCTTTCATATTGAAGTAGCTATCGGTAAGAACCAATTCCACATGCCCTTTCTCTAGGCGCTCATTCAATTCATCCACTTTTTGTTGCATGAATGCCTTACGCGCTTCTACGCCCTCGCGCTCAAAGTCGCGAATGATGTAACCTAGCTCAGAGCGAGCGACACCCATTTCCGCTGACTTCAAGTGGTAGAAACCTTCATAGCCTTCAGTGCATTCTGGCGTTTCTTCTGATGGCATCATCAATTGGAACTGCGCAGCAATGTTCATCGAGTTCACCATCTTACCTTTTGCGGTACCTGGATGAACGTTGACGCCATGACAGATAACATCCGCACTTGTGGCATTGAAGTTCTCAAATTCCAACTCACCAACGGGTCCACCATCAATGGTGTACGCCCATTCGGCGCCAAACTTTTCAACATTAAACAAATCCGCACCACGACCGATCTCTTC
This sequence comes from Vibrio chagasii, assembly GCA_041879415.1. Classification (NCBI taxonomy): domain Bacteria; kingdom Pseudomonadati; phylum Pseudomonadota; class Gammaproteobacteria; order Vibrionales; family Vibrionaceae; genus Vibrio; species Vibrio chagasii. The sequence goes on from CP090852.1 coordinate 688,503, forward strand.
GTCTGGCGTGAAACCAATGCAAATGTCACCGTGTTTGAGTTCAGGGTTTGCTTTTAGATAAGCGATAGCACTGATGATTTCAGCGATACCCGCTTTGTTGTCTGCACCCAATAAAGTCGTGCCGTCGGTAGTAATAAGGTCATGACCATGCAAAGCATCAAGATCAGGGTATTGGCTTGGATTCAAGCTTTCACCACTGGTGCCAAGCTCGATGGTTCCGCCCTGATAATCTTTAATCACTTGAGGTTTTACATTCGCGCCTGATGCGTCAGGAGCGGTATCCATGTGTGCGACAAAGCCAATAGCAGGCACAGTGTAATCAACATTCGACGGCAACTTTGCCATCAAGTATCCATTTTCATCCAAAGATACATCAGTTAGCTCTAGTGCAATCAATTCTGACTTTAAGGCTTCAGCAAAGGTAATTTGCCCCGGTGAACTTGGACATTGCTGATTTGAAGGATCGGATTTGGTATCAAAAGTAACGTAATTCAGGAAACGTTCTACAAGCTTTTCCATAATTCATCTCACCATGGATTAAGTAATTGATTTACTGACCTAATTATTAGATAAATACGAGCACACAGTCAGTAGCGAGGTGTTTCATCTTACGCCCCTGACTATCTATGTATTTGCTCTAAATCATTATTGTGCGAAATTTGATGGGCTTCCTATACTGAATCTAGAGGGTTGCGTCAGTTCAGTATTGCATACGGATGATGAGCGATCGCTTTGTACACATTCTACGCCCTCTGCTCTCAGCCTAAAAAAAGTACAAAGTGGATGATGATCACAATTTATCTCCGATGCAGAATCTGTCATACGTTAGACGGAGATATAGTTATGACGATTAATAAATATTTCATTTTCTCTCCTCAAGCCTCTGAGGAACAACTTCAACCAGTATTAACTGAAAAAGAAGTTCAAAGGCAGGAAGCTCTAAAGCAGGCGCAGACCCAAGGTGGATTTGATACCAGCGCAGCCTAGTAGTTCACGTATATCTAGCACCTTCAAGCCCCTATAAATGAGCTCTATTCACTATCCGGTAGAGCTTATTTATTTTCAGTACCTCTCCCCCTCGATTTGTCTTTCATTCATTGACACTGCCAATCATTAGAGTGTGTTTCTCGCCCCTAAGCTTTTGTTACTTTTCACACATCACGCAGGCTTGCTCAAGTCTCTGAGAAATGGTTCATTAAACTCCCTCAAGCGATACCTTGTCTTGTCATTTTGTGCTAATAATTCATATTCGTTTTCATTCATCACTCGCCCTTTTTTCAAAACTATATGCGAGTACCAGAGAACCCAACAACAGGAATCCTGAATTCAATGGAATATTCAAAACTAGGAAGTAGCCAAATTCCCGTTTCCCGAATTTGTCTTGGGAGCATGACTTGGGGGCTACAAAATACTCAACAGCAAGCCGACCAACAAATTGAATACGCACTAAGCCAAGGCATTAACTTTATTGATACTGCAGAGATGTACGCAGTACCACCTTCTCCAGAAACCTACGGTAAAACCGAAGCGATTATCGGTAACTGGTTGTCGCGCAACCCACAGCGTCGCCAAGAGTTAATCATTGCCAGTAAAATTGCTGGTCCTGGATTACCTTGGGTTCGTAACGGCGGCCCTATCACTGGTGAAGCGGTGATCGCAGCAGTTGATGCATCATTGAAGCGCTTGCAAACGGATTACATCGATCTGTACCAACTTCACTGGCCAAATCGCACAACGCCACACTTCGGTAAACATTTCCCTAATCAGATTCGCTTTAGCGACATTGACAGACAACAACATGAAGCTGAGATGCTGGAGATCTTACAAGCTCTTGCAAGCTGTATTAAAGCGGGCAAAATCCGCCATGTTGGTCTATCTGATGACAGCACTTGGGGCATTAACACTTACCTTAAGTTAGCCGAGAAGCATGACTTGCCGCGTATGGTCTCTATCCAAAATGAATTCAGCTTACTGCACACGAAAGACTGGCCATATTTGATTGAAAACTGCGTGCATGAAGACGTCGCTTACTTACCGTGGTCACCTCTGGCGGCCGGCATGCTTAGTGGCAAATACATTGATGGCGCAAGGCCGGAAGGCAGCCGTTGGACTTACATGCAACGCAAAGGTATTTTCCGTGATACTGAGTTAGCTAATGAAGCAGTTAAAGGCTACGTAGAAGTGGCAAACGCTCATGGATTCACGCCGAGTCAGCTCGCCTTAGCATGGTGTAACCAAGTGGATGGGGTTACCTCAACCATTATTGGTGCAACCACTATGGAACAGCTTAAAGAGAACGTAGCAGCGTTTAGTAAGCCGCTTTCTGAAGAGATTCTGACCGATATCAACACCGTCTTTAAGCGCTACCCTGTGCCATATTAAGCAGTAGGTTAAGCTTATCCGGTTCTGTTGAGCTTGAGTTGATCCTATAAGAGCGCACGATTTAGTGCGCTTTTGTTTTTTAAGTGGGTCGCTTTTGCTTTTATATAGATCGCATTGGCTTATCGCACTTTTGGTTATCTAACCTTTGCTCTATAATGCGCGGGCTTATATCTAGGATAAAAACATGATTTCAAAAAACCAATTAAAACTCCTTCGTGCTTTGGGCCAAAAGAAACAACGTAAAGCCCACGGCCTGTTTCTAGTTCAAGGTGAAAAGAACGTTCTTGAGCTGTTCAATAGCGACTTAGTCGTAAAGAACGTCTTTGCTACTGCTGATTTCTTATCTGAAAATCACGCAGCACTGATTGGGTTTGATTGTGTTGAAGCTTCGCTAGACGACCTGACCAAAGCAAGTACTTTGGTTAGTAACAATGCCGCAATTGCTGTGGTTGAGATTCCAAAGGTTCAATTACCAGAAGCGACAGGTTTGATGATCGCGCTTGATGGCGTATCTGACCCGGGCAACCTAGGTACGATCATTCGCGTAGCAGACTGGTATGGCATTAAACATATCGTTGCGAGCAGCGATTGTGCTGACCCATACAACCCTAAAACTATCAGCGCGACCATGGGTAGCTTTGGCCGAGTACACGTAAGCCAAACGGACTTACCAGCTTACCTAGAGCAAGCAAAACTACCTGTTTACGGGGCGTTTTTGGAAGGCGAAAGCGTTCATAAGACTGACTTTACTGCGAACGGTATTTTGCTGATGGGTAGCGAATCTCACGGCATCCGTGAACACGCAGCTAAGTTCGTAACAGACAAGATTACCATTCCAGCATTCGGTGGTGCTGAATCTCTGAACGTAGCAATGGCGACGGGTATCATTCTTGACAACATGCGTCGTCAACATAGCTAACCAATTCAAAGTTAAACGACTAGCCAGAATTCACGGATATAAAGAGCAAGATTCCCTATCTTGCTCGTCCCTCGCAGTAGGGAATGACGTGAAAATACAATTTCGTGGTAAGTTCATATCAGCCGTCATCCTCGAGAAGGAGGGACGACTGAGTCGGGGATCTTTTTAAGGGGGGTTATATCAAGTAGCAGAATTACTTCTCTAGCATTGCCAACTTATCAGGCACGCCATTCCACTTTTCCGCATCATCCATTGCTGGTTTTACTTCTGTTTGTACAGGCCAAATCTCAGCAAGTTCTGCGTTCACTTCAATGAAGATCTTTTGATCTTCAGGCAGTTCGTCTTCTTGGAAGATCGCTTGAGCATCACATTCAGGTACACATAAACCACAATCGATACATTCGATCGGGTTAATTACCATGAAGTTTGGGCCTTCATGGAACGCATCTGCGGGACACACTGCCACACAGTCTGTGTATTTACATTGAATACAATTATCGCCTACGACAAATGCCATGATGCTCTGCTCTATAAGTTAGTCAAAATTGAAGAATGGGGATAATACTCATCCCAAAGCAAAATTCAACATCATACGACTCTAATATCATGTCTATTTGCTCCATGTTTCCAAATTAGTATGACAGATAAATCAAATTCTCGTAAAATGCGCGCCATTGTGAGCTTATCGCTTCTTCCCAACATCAGTGTTACATAAAACTCTGCATTCACTAGAAGCGGTTTAGCTAAGACACCTATAAGAACGAGACATCGAAATGATACGTTTAACCGAAATTAAACTTCCACTAGACCACGAAGAGTCTGCCATTCAAGAAGCGATTGAAGCGAAGCTTGGCATCAACTCAGATCAGGTTATCTCTTTTAATATCTTTAAACGTGGCTACGATGCTCGTAAGAAATCAAAGATCCTGCTTATCTACACGCTGGATGTTCTCGTTGAAAACGAAGCTGAGCTATTAGAAGCCTTCATCAGCGACCCACACGTAAAAGTGACTCCTGACATGGAGTACAAGTTCGTAGCTAAAGCGCTGGAAAACCAAACTGAGCGCCCTGTTGTTATCGGTTTTGGCCCTTGTGGTCTATTCGCTGGTCTAGTACTTGCCCAAATGGGTTTCAACCCAATCATCGTTGAACGTGGTAAAGAAGTTCGTGAACGTACTAAAGATACCTTTGGTTTCTGGCGTAAGCGTACTTTAAACACAGAATCAAACGTACAGTTTGGTGAAGGTGGCGCAGGCACATTCTCTGACGGTAAGCTATACAGCCAAGTTAAAGATCCAAAACACTACGGCCGTAAAGTAATCGAAGAGTTCGTTGCAGCTGGCGCACCAGAAGAGATCCTATACGTAAGTAAGCCGCACATCGGTACTTTCAAACTGGTTACCATGATCGAAAAAATGCGTGCTTCTATCATCGAGCTGGGTGGCGAAATCCGCTTCAGCACTCGTGTAGATGACCTTCACATGGAAGATGGCCAAATCACGGGTCTAACACTTTCTAACGGTGAAGAGATCAAATCTCGCCACGTTGTACTGGCTGTTGGTCACAGTGCTCGTGACACATTTGAAATGCTGCATGACCGTGGTGTTTACATGGAAGCGAAGCCTTTCTCTGTTGGTTTCCGTATCGAACATAAACAATCAATGATTGATGAAGCTCGTTTCGGTAAGAACGCGGGCAACCCAATTCTAGGTGCAGCAGATTACAAACTGGTTCACCACTGTAAGAATGGCCGCACGGTATACAGCTTCTGTATGTGTCCTGGTGGTACTGTGGTTGCTGCAACCTCTGAAGAGGGCCGCGTAGTAACAAACGGCATGAGCCAATACTCTCGTGCAGAACGTAACGCAAACAGCGCAATCGTTGTTGGTATCGATCCAGAACGCGATTACCCAGGTGACGCGCTAGCGGGTATCCGTTTACAACGTGAACTAGAAAGTGGCGCGTTTGTACTAGGTGGTGAGAACTACGATGCTCCAGCACAGAAAATTGGCGACTTCCTGAAAGGTCGTGATCCAAGTGCTCTGGGTGATGTACAACCATCATTCACACCGGGTATCCACCTAACAGATATTTCAAAAGCGCTGCCTGACTTTGCAATCGAAGCGATTCGTGAAGCAATCCCTGCGTTCGAGAAGAAGATCAAAGGCTTCTCTACCCCAGATGGCCTACTAACAGGTGTTGAGACTCGTACGTCTTCTCCGGTATGTATCAAGCGTGGTAAAGACTTCCAAAGCATCAACCTGAAGGGCTTCTACCCTGCTGGTGAAGGTGCAGGCTACGCGGGTGGCATCCTGTCTGCTGGTATCGACGGTATTAAGGTTGCGGAAGCACTTGCACTGTCTATGGTAGAGCAGAACCAAGCTGAGAAGATCGAAATCGCTTAAGAGCTCAATTAACGGTCTAAAGCAAATATCAAAAAGGGCTCAATGAGCCCTTTTTTAGATCTTAATATTAGCTACCCTAATGTAGCCGTTACTTTTCATCTGCCTCTAACTGCTTAGGGCTCCACTTCCCTTCGTGAATCGCAGCGTTAACATCTCTTCTTGGTAGCCACCCCATGGTTTCCAGCTCAGGTTTGTCTTTGAAGTGATCAACGTAGCCGATACACAAATACGCCACGATATCGATGTTCTCTGGAATATCTAACGCATCACGTAGCGTTGAATCATGCAGGATGCTCACCCATCCTAAACCTAAGTTTTCTGCCCTTGCCGCAAGCCACAGGTTTTGAACCGCGCACACGGTGCTGTACAGGTCCATCTCTTGTTTAATCGTTCTGCCGAGCACAACCTTTCCGGTTCGATTGCGATCGCACGTCACGCAGATACCGATAGGCGATTCGACAATGCCTTCAAGCTTTAGGCGTTTATACATCGCTTGCTTTTCATCGGTAAACATTTCTGCTGATTCGGCATGAGCCTGATTAAAGCCCGCTTTGATCTTTTGCTTGGTTTCAATATCTCGCACGACAATAAAGTCCCAAGGCTGCATAAAACCAACACTCGGGGCGTGGTGCGCGGCTGTTAAAACTCGCATCAAAACGTCTTCAGGGATCTCATCGGGAAGAAACTGACCACGAACATCTCGGCGAGAAAAAATCGTTTTATATACGGCTTCGCGTTCATCTGGTGTAATTTCCATACTTCCCTGTCTTATCGTGTTGTTGTTGAGTCAGTATTATCTAACTAAAGCACCTATGTTACTAGCAGTACACAAGCAACATGGTAGAATGCCGCCATTAATCTTATCCTTGTATAAGATTGTTGAACCTTTCCATCGCTATTTAGCCAAATCATACCGAGAAACTTATGCCATTTTCCAAGCTTGGATTAAGCTCACCTATTGTTAAAGCCGTTGCAAAACAAGGCTACGAAAAGCCAACCTCTATTCAAGAAAAAGCAATTCCGATTGTACTTTCTGGTAAGAACCTTATTGCGGCAGCACAAACAGGTACAGGTAAAACTGCGAGCTTTGTTCTCCCTATCTTAGAAATGCTAAGTAAAGGTGAAACGCAACGTAAGAAACGCATCCGTGCTGTGATCCTTACACCAACGCGTGAGTTGGCGGTTCAGGTTGAGCAAAACATCAAGAAGTACGCGAAGTTTTTAAACCTAACATCTTTAGCAATGTACGGTGGCGTCTCTTACCAACATCAAAAAGATCGTCTGATTGAAGGCGTTGATATCCTAGTGGCGACGCCAGGACGTTTGATCGACATGTATGGTCAACGCGCGGTTCACTTTGATGAAGTTGAAGTGTTAGTTCTGGATGAAGCAGATCGCATGCTAGACATGGGCTTCATCGAAGATATCAACAAGATCATCGCTCGCTTACCACAAGATGTGCAAAACCTGCTGTTCTCAGCAACGCTTTCTACACCAGTGCGTGCACTAGCGAAGAGTGCTATCAGTGATGCCGAAGAGATTTCAATTGCTAAGACAGACGCATCGAAAGCGAACATTGAGCAATGGTTGGTAACGGTAGATAAAGATCGTAAGTCTGCACTACTGAGCCACATGATTACTGAGGGTAACTGGGATCAAGCGCTTATCTTCATCGAAACCAAGCATGGTGCGGCTAAGCTCGTATCTCAACTTGAAAAGCGTGGCATTCATGCTGAAGCGTTCCACAGTGGACGTAGCCAAGCGATTCGTGAAAAGATCTTGGCTGACTTTAAGAAAGGTCACCTTAAGTTCCTAGTGGCAACGGGCGTTGCTGCACGTGGTATTGATATCGACAACCTACCACGAGTTGTTAACTACGATATGCCTTTCCCTGCAGACGACTACGTTCACCGTATTGGGCGTACTGGCCGTGCTGATGCAACCGGTGAAGCGATCTCTTTCTTATCAAAAGACAACTTCAAGAACCTATGCATTATTGAAAAGCGCCTTGGTCACTTGATTGAACGCCGAGTGGTTGAAGGTTTTGAACCACGCAAAGAAGTGCCTATTTCGGTGCTGAACTTTGTTCCTAAGAAGAAAAGAGAACAGCAAGCAAAAGAAGGCAAGTAATTAACCGAGCTGATTTCAAGCCAAAGCGTATTGCCAAATTATGACAAAACGAAGCCAACTAAGGCTTCGTTTTGTTCTTTAAACCAGTGAGAGGGAAGCCAATGATCACCCCAATTGCAACACGATTAACCCGAGGCCAAGACTTAAAGCTTGAACTACAGAAGCTAGTAACTAAACATAACGTCGCTGCGGGCTCTATTGCATCTTGTGTAGGCTGTGTTTCTCAGATCAATATTCGCTTAGCAAACGCAAACCACACAAAGTTAATTCAAGCGCCGTTCGAAATCGTCTCTGTCATGGCAACGCTGACGCCCAACCACCAACACGTTCACATTTCGGTAGCTGATGAGAATGGCGATGTGATTGGTGGTCATTTACTCGAAGGAACCATCATCGCTACCACCGCTGAATTGATTCTTCATCGCTACGATACCTTGACCTTCAGCAGAGAGCATGACGATTCGACAGGTTACACTGAGCTCACTATCAGTAATAACCCACGATAAGCTGGCTACACCGAAGGCAATACCAACGCTTATATAAAGCGATACAGATAAACAGTTATTAGGAAACACCATGGCTCCACACTCCGCAGACTCCGTTATCGTTCTCGATTTCGAAACCACTGGCTTGTCCCCGAATATGGGCGATCGAGCGATAGAAATTGGTGCTGTGAAACTCGTTAACGGCGAAGTAGTCGACACCTTTCAACAACTAATGAACCCAGGATTTCGCGTGAGCGGGTTCATTGAAGGCTATACCGGAATCACGAATCGTATGTTAAGCACTGCTGCTAGCTGCGGAGAAGTAATGGATGAATTTGCAGATTTCATTCAAGACAGCCAATTAGTTGCTCATAATGCCTCGTTTGATAAACGATTTCTTGATGCAGAGTTGGATAACATTGGTCGTGATTACAATGGACAATTTGCATGCTCAATGCTGATCGCTCGTCGCCTTATCCAAGACGCACCGACTCATAAATTAGGTGACCTTGTGCGTTTCAAGAATATCGACAACGATGGTACTTTCCACAGAGCGTTAGCCGATTCAGAGATGACAGCAAGGCTATGGTTATTAATGATTGATGAGCTACAGAGTGACCACGGTATACAACAACCTACCTTCCAATTGATGCAGAAAATATCCAAGACAGCCAAAGGCGCTATTCCAAAGCTCCTAGTAAGTAACCGAGGTTAATAGCCTTCACAAAAAAGAGTTTGGATAGGAGGCCGCTTTATGTTTCTAGAGCGGTCTTTTCTTTTATTAAAAAGGCTTACACCCTACTCTTGCAACGTCATCAGTGTTGACTCAAGGCTCTCTAATTCATTCATGAAATAAGACCATTGCTTATCACTACTTAACGCTGCGATGTCCACTAAGAACTTGGCGGATGTCTGCATATTCTTGTTGAGTTGATATTCCAAACCGTCTGGGTAATAAGATTCATTGTTCAAAAGCAACTTCATAATAATCGGCTGAGAGATATGCAAGTCGCTCTTCTTTTCCATGAGCAGAGTGAGATCTTGATAAGTATTATTTTGATACTCTCGCCAGCTATCATTGGTATTTATCCACTCTTGAGACCAAGTCACAATAATCTGTTTTTGTTCTTTTGATACCGATCCTAACCATCGCTCTAAACGCTCTTCTATTCGATCACGATATCGTTCTCTAGAATCATCATCATTCAAAGATAATCTCTCTTCGTAAAACTCTTGCTGCTTTTTTCTAAAGTTCGTTAAGAACTCTCTATCCTGCTTAGGGCTAAGCTGCATACTTAACGCGTAAATGTCAGGAGAGAATTTATTGACGATGCTTCGAATGTGATTCTTTATTTGCTCACTTTGCTCAACAATAAAAGCGGGACTCAACTCTGACCGATTGATATTTTTCAGCACTTGTAGCTGTTCAATATAAAGCGGCAGCTGAGTTTCTTTGTGCCATGCTTGAAGAGAGTCTAAACGTGCCTCTAACTCGGACTCTTGGCTATTAGATAGAGAAACAAAGTCTTCTATGTAACTCACCGCAAACCAACTGATGTTGTTATAAGCGAATTTAGTGCCACACCCAACAAATAGGAAACAGACCAATAGAAGTAACCAACGGCATTTTCTCATTACACCCTCTCACAGCCTATGACTAATCAGTAAACCCAAACGACAAAATAGATTCACTCTTGATCTTATAACATTAGCTATAAAAGCAAGTTCTCGTAAAACTTTCAGATAAATTGAGACTTAGCCTTGCCAAATAAGCCATTTCGGCAAATGATTAAAATAAAACCTATTGTTAGCAGTGATGTTATTCGGCTTTTTTACTTATTTGAAATGCACGCTGGAAATAGTTGCACGATTTAAATGAGTATCGAATGAACAGTATTTGGGAGGGAAGCTATGGCCGCTATTCCTGAAAATACCAGCGCGTTAGAATACGAGCTTTGCTATTTTGACGATGGGGAAGTAACTACCATGACAATAATAGCGAGCAACCGACAGGAAGCGATGACTTGGTATCTTAACGAAGGGAAACATCTGAACGACCTTTATTCGATAAGGCCAGATGAATAGAGAGCAGATTAATCGTTATATAGAATGGGGAAATAGACCACCCCATTGAGAAACACCCTTTACTGCACCGTGTTTAACGTGACAGTAAAGGGCTAGAATCTCGAATTACTTCAGAATTCGGGCGCGGAACTGACGTCCCTTCATTTTGCCTGATTCGATCTTATTCAATGCTTTCTTAGCAACAGAACGTTCTACCGCTACGTAAGCGCGCATTGCGAATAAGTTAATCTTACCTACCGACTTGCCTTCGATACCACCCTGACCAGTCAATGCACCAAGAATATCACCTGCACGAAGCTTGGCTTTCTTACCACCATCAATTTGGATCGTCACCATGTTTGAGTAGTATGGTTTTGCGATTGGTTTCGCTGGTAGCTCAGATGGCTCGATTGGCATGTCCATGTACTCATCAATTTGAGCCACACGGTACATCTCTTTTTCGCCAAAGAAACTGATCGCCACACCTTTGCTACCTGCACGACCTGTACGACCAATGCGGTGTACGTGAACTTCAGGGTCACGAGATAACTCGAAGTTGAATACTGCATCTAGGTTATCAACGTCTAGGCCACGAGCCGCAACGTCTGTCGCAACTAGAATCGAGATAGTTTTGTTTGAAAACTGAACCAAAGCTTGGTCACGTTCACGCTGCTCCATATCACCATGCAGCTCGATAACGCTAAAGCCACGGTGGCTTAGTTCGTCAGTCACGTTCTGTACTTCTTTCTTCGTGTTACAGAACACAACCGCTGATTCTGGTTGATGATGAAGTAACAACAACTCTAGAGCATCGTCACGAGCCTCAGAACCTTCAAGCTTGTAGAAGTGCTGCTGAATGCTCGAGTGATCGTGCGTCGATTCAACTTTCACCATTTCTGGGTTACGCATGATGCGGTCAGCAACTGATTTAATTTGTTTAGGGAAGGTTGCACTAAACAGAAGAGTCTGACGATCTTTTGGTGCTGCATCGATAACTGCATCCAACGCGTCTTGGAAGCCCATCTCTAGCATGCGATCCGCTTCATCTAATACCAGCGTGTTCAGCTCAGATAGGTCAATGCGGCCTTTCTCCAAGTGATCAAGAATACGACCAGGGGTACCGACTAAGATGTGAGCGCCATGCTCTAGTGAGCCAATTTGTGGCCCCATTGGCATACCACCACACAGTGTCAGCACTTTAATATTGTGAATACCACGAGCAAGCGTACGAATCTCTTTTGCTACTTGGTCTGCCAATTCACGAGTCGGACACAACACTAGAGATTGAACACGGAAACGCTTAACGCGCAGGTTTTGCAGCACGCCTAAACCGAAAGCAGCTGTTTTGCCTGAACCCGTTTTACCCTGACCGATAACGTCTTTGCCATTTAGGATAGTAGGAAGACTTAACGCTTGGATCGGCGTCATTTCAGTATAACCAAGAGAATCCAACGTATGCAGAAGCTCAGGTTTAAGGGCGATAGAAGAGAATTTTGAAGTGCTCAATGGAAATATCCAACTGGTGAAAAACAGAGTGCATTATGAGTGTTTTTGAAAATTATTCCACCTTAATCACAGTTTGGATGAACAAACAATCATAAGAAATATTTATCAATTGGCGGTGTTAATTGAACGAAAAATACGGAATACTATAAAATAAAAAACATTATCCCCATAGGAATCATCAGTATGAAAAGAATTTCGTGGCATAAAGGCTTCACACTATTAGAGCTGATTGTTGTCATTGCCATACTTGCAGTTGTCGCAGTTATTGCGGCTCCTCGTTTTTTATCCATTGCTGATGATGCAAGAGAAGTAACAAGCCGAGCACTGTTTGACAATTTCCGGGCTGGTGCTGAGATCTACCAAGGCGCCTGCTTAGCCAGAGGTGGTGATGTGACTGAGCTTCAAGGCAAGAATACTTCTGACTTCAATATCGACGGAATTTACTCAAACTTTTCTGGCAGTTGCTATCCCGTTCGCAATAGTAACTCAGGCGTTCGCAGAGATATCAATAATGCGCGAGGATGCTACGAGCTTTTCCAGGACATATTAAATAGTGATCACTTCGAAGATATCAACTTTGGTACTGGCGGATGGAAAAATGGTGAAACGGTTAAAGAAAGCGAGTTAATTGCCGCTCGTGATGCTGGATACCAAGTCTATATCCACCAGAGGTCAAAATACTTTTCCTACTGCCACTATTACAACATCGAAGGTGATTTGAATAACGCGCCTTACCTGCTATATAACGCAGTGGATGGCATCATGGTTTCTGGCACCAAAAACCTATCCAATGGCTTTAGTTGGGCAAATGAGCTTCGAGAGTATCCGGTCGCGACTCCACCACCATACGACAAGTAGGTGCTTCACGCTTAAACTAAAAAGCCAGCTTTGTTAGCTGGCTTTTGCTTCATTACGGATTGCTTTCTATGGCACACCATGGCCTTTAGAAGCCACCCACACACGATACCATTGTTCGCGAGTCAGTTCGATTTTCAGTGCATCAACGGCTGTCTTAACGCGTTCAATCTTACCAGAGCCAATGATAGCAATTGGGTTCGACGGTAAACGACGTACCCAAGCGTAGATTACCTGGTCAATACTATCAGCACCCACTTCTTGACGAATCGCTTCTAGTTCTTCACGAACACGAATTGCTTGTTCAGAATCACCACTGAAAATACTACCGCCACCTAAACAAGACCATGCCATAGGACGAACACGGTTCATCTGTAGTTGATCCAAAGTACCGTCGTGTACAACGTCGAAATTCAATGGGTTGATTTCAACTTGGTTAGTCACTAACGGTTTGCCTAATCGAGATTGCAATAATTCGAATTGACGTGGTGAAAAGTTAGATACACCAAAGTGCTTAACCTTGCCGACTTTGTGCAGCTCTGCGAAGGCTTCTGCTACTTCGTCTGCATCCATTAAGGCATCAGGACGATGAATCAGCAATACATCGATATCGTGAACGCCTAGGCGCTCTAATGAGTTATTTACTGATTGGTAGATATGCTGTGCGCTAGTGTCGTAGTGATTGATCTTACGCTCAGGAGTGTGGTCACCACACAAGTTGATATCACACTTGGTGACGATTTGAATCTCGTCTCGAAGGCTAGGCTCTAACGCGAGTGCTTCACCAAATAGCTTTTCACATTGGTAGTTACCATAGATATCCGCGTGATCAACCGTTGTGATACCAAGGTCTATGTGTTGCTTAAGGAAAGTTAGACGTTGTTGAGGGGTCATGCCCCACTCTGCCGTACGCCAGTATCCTTGCACCAACTCAGAAAATTCTGGGCCTTGTGGCGCTATCGTTACTTTTGCAACCATGGGTTGTCTCCTTTATCAATACTGAGCGTATCCTATGCTCGTTTTACCGACGGCTCAACGTTTAACAAATGGCAAAGGTAAACGCTTGCTAAAACTGTGAGAGCAACAGAAAAACGAACACTCAAATCAATAATAGCTTGCTGTCTGGCTCTCAGGCGTTCTACGAAAAAGGTGGTTTACTCGAATGAAAAATAACACTTTCTATAAATTTGAGTGATTAAAAGCGATTAAGTTCCACGGTCAAATTGTCTTCGTCACTCGTTAGAACGATCCAGGGAGAGTCAATATTCGGGACATGCCATCGGCTTATTTGCACTGAAGAGTCGTGCGATCCATTCATAAACTCGATCAACTGCTTGTCCACGATGTCAGCACTTACTCCTTCCCTTTCTGCCAGTTCAAGTTGGCTCACAACATCGAACTCATCTTCCCCAATACGAATTGAGCTGAGCGCAAAGCCATCTTGGCGTAGGTATGCTTGAAGTTTGGTGTAACTTAATTTGGAATATGGCAGTGTGAAACGAACGGCTTCGACACTTGATGCTGTTAAGTCCAACTCGACATACACATCAAGATCGTAGTACTGCGTTAGGTCACTACACAGCTGAGTGCCTTCGACTTCGCCACAATCCATTAAATCGATGTCGTTAATATAGTGTTGGGAACTAGGCTGAGCGAGGCTCGTGTTAAACACGGTTCGCAACCACCAGCTTTCACTCGCTTGAACGGAGAAAGAGAGGATATTGAAAGCTAATAGTACGATTAGGGCAGAAAGACGTTTCATTTATGTGGCTTATTCAAATCACTAGACGTCACTCATTATACGTAACCAAACAACCTACAACCTGTGCAGCCACAAATTTTAGGCGAAAAAAAACGGGCATACATGCCCGCTAGATAAATTCATCGCCGAATAACGTAATCCGTCACGTTGAGAACCATTACGAAAGTAAGAATATCACTCCGCCTTTAAAATAACAACATGACGTACCCATTATTTATATCCACCTTCAATAGCAGGTTCTTCAAGCGACAATCTCACTTTGTTACGTTGAATCGCTTCTGGCGGTAAGCTGATGAAACCGTACTGATTTAGCACCTCTTGATGGTCTTCAGAAAGCGTTAGGCCGATAAAGAATTTCTCTTGTTCAGTAAACCCTTTACGGTGTGCTGGGATGTTCAAGTACATGTAATACACAGTCGCTAATGGGTAACGCCCAGAGAGAATTGTCTCTTTGTTAAGATCATAATTAACCCCTAAGTTATCGACAACACTCAGCCATTTCACATCAGAGATTTGATCCGAGTATACGGTGTAACCAATCGCCGCCTCTTCATCTTCAATCTTGTTTATAAGATGTGGTAAGTCCGATAGGAACTGCGTATGTGCATATTCCCCATCCGCTCCACACTCAACCCAACTGGAAAAGGTAGTATGCCCTTTCAAGTTATGGTCGATGGCGAAAGGCAGCATATGGGTGTCTAGGCTTTCGCCGTTACGAGCATCACTAGTTGGCGTCCATTTAGGGTGCTTAGGATCATTCGAGCACCCAAACACATCGATAAGTTCAGCGACCGTAATGGATGTGGCAGGGTTATCTTCATTGGCCAAAATTGCAATCACATCGGCGGTAAACATTAGCTCTGTCGGCCTGTAGCCATAGCGCATGTCAAACCTTGCCATCTCTTTGTCGGTCCACTTTTTCGAAGTAATACCCACACGTGAACGCTGCATGATCATCTGTTCTGGCACGCTGTCACTCAATAAAAGCTCCAAGTCGATCTCTTGACTCTTAAGCAAGTCTTCAACCAAGGCTTCCATATTAGGCTCAATGGCGACTAAGCCGATCTCTGTGACGTCATTCGCCAATGTTACTGGAGAGAAAAGGGCCGGTATAGCGGCAAGCAGTAAGCCAGATTTATTCGATAGACTCTTCATTACTGGCCTCCTTCCGGGTCAATCATTATCTTAGATTCAACGTCACTGTTACTGTCTAGCTGCATCTCTGAAGTAAAAATATTCCAAGATGGGTTCACTTCCATACTCTCGGTTTTTAACACAGCAATGGTTCTACGTTTACGCTTGTGAAGATGCTGAGTTAAGCTGGTTATCTGAGTAAATTCTTGCTCGAAGATACGCTTACTATCAACTCCGCGGTCGATCAGTGCGTCTCGGATTACGCCCGTTCTTCTCTTAGCCAATGCCTTGTTGTAAGTGTTAGTACCCTCTGAGCTAGTATCGCCCACCAAGGTTACTGATGCGTCCGGCTGCTCACCAAGCAAACGAACTAACTCATTCAACACCGCCGTATGCTCTGGTTTAAGGTCGTACTTATCGAAATCAAATGCCACGCTGAGTACTTCAACGTCTTCTACAATCTTCCAGTTCGCACAGCCCTTGATATCAACGGTTACGCCTTCAGGTGTGTCCGCGCACAGGTCTCGCTGGTTGATGACACCATCACGGTCATTATCCGCTAAATCATCGATTTGGTGACGAGTCATCGTGGTGTCTGGCGTTTCAGCACAGCCCATCAGCAAAATAGAACTAAGTAGTGCGAGTTTAATATGTTTCATTACTTGTTCTCCCCTTGCCACTCTTCTGGATGTTCAACCCTCAATGCGTAGGTCAACATGCCCATCGCGTTTAATACTCGGTATGCTGCCAATGTCTGATCGTATTCTGTGCTAATAAAGTTTCGTCGAGCTAAGAAAACCTCAACCTTGGCATCGAGAACATCCAATAGGCTTCGTCTGCCAACATTAAATTGCTGGATATAACCTAACTCGGCTATCTTGGCAGCATCCACGTTCTGTTGAAGTAACGACTTTTGCTGTTCAAGCATTTTATAGGCATTCCAAGCAAGTTGAGTCCCCTCTTTCACTTCGCGCTCAGTTCTGACTCGAATCGCTCTAGCCTCTTCTACGCGCCACGCTGACGATTCGACACGTGAATCTGTAGAAAAACCATTAAACAGATCGTAATCCATGGTCAGCATGATTCGGGCATCTTCGTCGACGCCACCAGGCGGATTCGAGACGTTGTCATTCTTATTCGCGTGAAGCTCTAATTTGACCTCTGGGTAGTAATCGCCTTTCTCTCTACGCATCTCTTTACGAGCCGCGTCAATATCAAGCAAAGAAGCTTTGATTTCAGGGTGATTCTCTACCGCCTGTTCAAGAGCGACTTCAGCAGAACTTGGTAACAGAGCGTAATCAAAACGTGGATACACCAAGTTCACCGCCGGCTTACCCACCAATCGTAAGTACTGGGTTTGCAAATCAAACAGGTTGTTCTGAGCCGCGATCAATGAAGATTGTGCCGTCGCGACACGAGCCGAGATCTGAGCTAAGTCTGAATTACTGCTTAAGCCTTTGCTCTTTTTATCTTGGATATCTTGATAGATCTCTTGGTGCTCTTTCACGTTACGTTTAGAAAGCTCCAGAAGTGTCTCTGCTTTCAAGATATCAAGGTAATTTCGAACCACATCCAGTGACACGTTTTCAGCACGAGAAATCAGGGTCAAACGCTCCGCTTCCGCTTCGTAACTTAAACGGTCGACATTCGAGGTCGTTTTGAAACCATCAAACAGTAGCTGAGAGACTTTAACGCCAATTTCTGTTCGTGTTAAACCTCGATCGTCAGACGGTAACTTGGCTCCGCTGTTATAACGAGTCTCTTCATAACCCGCTGCTGCATATAAATTGACTTGTGGCATATACAAGCCACTCGCCGCATCTCCGTCTCGTATTACCGATTGGTATCTGGAGTACTGCGCCAATATCTCTGGACTATAGTCAATGGCAAATGCCACTGATTCTTCTAATGAAGCAGCTTGAGAAAGCCCGCTCATTAGTAAGCAAGAAGAGAGTAAGAATTTTGAATGCATTACACTTCCTTTTATATTTATGCTTGACGCACTTCATCGCTCGCGAAGTGAGTTTTCCTTAGCTCGTAAAATAGGTTTCAACCAATAACTCAATACTGTTTTTTCACCGGTTAAGATATCAACCGCCACTTGCATCCCTGGGATAATGCTAAAGGCAGAGTTTTGTTGCTGGTCTTCGTTTAATTGAATATGGGCTCGGTAATACGCGTTGCCGTCTTCAGTTTGCAAGGCATCGGCACTCACGTAGGTCACTTCACCTTTTAACCCGCCATAAATCACAAAGTCGTAAGCCGAGAACTTGATCGTTGCCCCTAACCCTTTGTGAACAAATGCAATGTCTTGCGGGGAGATCTTAGCTTCCACAATCAGCTGACTGTTGGATGGGATCAGCTCAATAATCGGCTCACCAGGGCGAACAACACCACCGATGGTGCGAACAAAGATCTCCTTCACCGTGCCGTCGACAGGTGCTACGATTTCCGTTCGTTTAAGTTGGTCGGCGATTGCCTGTTGGCTTTCGTTAAGTTGCGCGATTTTGCTGGTTACTTCATTGAGCTGACCTTGCACCTTAGTTCTAAAATCCAATGCAATGCTGCGGTGATCGGCAATAGATTCTGAGTACGCCGCCATCTGTTTCTGAGCTGCCACTCTTGAGCTCGCAATATCACCCTTAAGCTTCACCACGTCGCGATTCAGTTTTAATAACTCAACTTCTGCAACCGCACCGCTGGCCACCACATCTTTGAGCATGTTGCGCTCTCGAATCACGATCTCTAAGCTGCTCTCAAGCGTCTGAATGTTATTCAGGGTATCAACACGAGCCTGAGCTTGTTGCTCGATACGTAGTGCCGCCTCTTCCAGTTCCGACTTTAATTGGCCTAAACGCTCAAGATAGTTCGCTTTGGCGTTCATTAATGCAGGGTGGCTTGATACATCGACAACAATGTCTTGTGGCACCAATACCACTCGCTCATACCACTCTTTAGCATCGTTGTTTAACACCACGGTCGAGAGTTCGGCTCTTAGCCTTAATTGTTGAGCCAGCAAAGTATCCGCTTGTTGAGCCGACTCTAAAAATGCCGCCTTAAAACGCGTGTCTTCTAACTTCGCCAGAGGCTGCCCTTTCACCACAGATTGACCTTGTCGCACCATGATCTCTTGAACCAAGCCCCCCTCTAAACTCTGAATCGTTTGGACTGAAAGGCTAGGCACCACTTTGCCCTCACCAATCACCACTTCTTCGAGCGTTGCCCACGTCGCCCAACCAATGATCGACACGATCAACAGTGCGCTTAACCAAATCAACTTACGTGAACGAAACGCTAAGTGGTTATTGGTCCATTGAATATCGTTACTCATGACGACCTCCTTTCACCACTGAAACCGTCTTAAAGCGGCTCGCCCCCTTAGGGACACTTTTCTTCTGTAGCGATAGAATATCTTTGGGTTCACCTTCCGCGACTATCTGACCTTTATCTAACACAATCACGCGGTCACACATCATCAAGAAGGAAGATTTATGTGAGCTGATCAGCATAGACGTTTCTCTCGGCATACTTTGCAGTGCATTGAAGAACTGTATTTCAGCTTGGTTATCTAACGCGCTGGTTGGTTCATCCATGATCAAAAGTTTTGGACAGCGGTAAAGGGCTCTTGCAATCGCGACAGCTTGACGCTGACCACCTGAGAGCAGTCGACCTCCTTCGCCCACTGGCGTTTCTAAGCCATTACTTAAACGTCCCATATAGCCATTCAAACCCGATTGCTGCAGTGCACGTCTTAACTTCTCTTCGTCAACGTTGGTCGCGCCTAGGGTGACGTTGTCGTATACGCTACCAAAGATAAGGTTGGTGCTTTGCCCTACCCAACCCATACCACTTCGTAAGACACTGGTCGGCCAAAGCTGTCCATCAATTTCTTGATAGAACGCTTGCCCTGTCGTGGGTAGATACTGGCGAGCAACAATCGATAATAATGTGGTTTTACCGGCACCTGCAGCACCAATCACACCCACTCTCTCACCCGGTTTGATCTCTAGTGAGATGTCCTTCAATACAGGGCTTTGTGTCTCTGGGTAAGTGAAAGTCACTTCATCAAGCCTCACTCCACCATCAAAGTCGCCCTTGTCTATCACTTGGTGTTTCGACTCTTCCTGAGGTAACTCCATAATCTGGTTCAAGCCTTCAACCGCCGAACGGGTTTGCTGAAACCTCAACATGAGAAGAGAAAGTTGATTAACCGAACTCGCGGCTCTGCCACTCAACATCACGACAGCAATTAAACCACCCATGCTGAGCAGGCCCTCGGAGATCTGATACACGCCGAAGATAATGAGTGTGATAGTGACAATCTGCTGACTCGATTGAATGGAATGGGTCACGATATTTGAATAGTGGCGAGACTGAGTCTGCCATTGAGATAGCGAGGAGATCGTCTGCTCCCAACGCTTTTGAGTAATGCCTTCCGCGTTGTTCTGCTTGATATCGGGAAGTGTTGTCAAACAATCGAACAGCTGTGCTTGCCTTTGTGTCGATAGACGCGCGGTTTCATCAAATGTTTTTTCTACTTTGCCCTTCATGGCAATGCTGAGCACGACCAGCACAAGCATGATAGCAACTGGAATGAACATCATCGCACCGCCGAGCCAACCGATAAGCAAAAGGAATAGCAAAGTAAACGGTAAGTCGACCAGCGTGACCAAAGAAATGGAAGTGAAGAAATCTTTTACGCTATCGAAATCTTGAAGCTGCCTTGCGAATGCACCTACCGATTGCGGTCGGTTTTCGAGTTTCATTCCGAGGACTTTTGAGAACAACTGAGAAGACAGCTTGTTGTCTATATAGCGGCCCGCCATATCAGTCACAGAGCTTCGTGAACTTCTCAATACCCAATCAAAAACAACGACAATACCAACGCCTGCGGCCAACACCCAAAGCGTGTTGAACGCCTGGTTTGGTACCACACGGTCATACACGTTCATGGTAAAGAGTGGAACGACTAGCGCCAATACGTTGATCAAGAACGAAGCGATAAACAGGTCTCGGTACCAAGGTTTCACTTCTTTAACTACTCGCCACAACCAGCGCGTGTTTGATTTACTTTCACTGCGTTCGTGCGATTGAACACGAGCATCATCGAGAGCTTGAGCGCCAACTTGCCAAACATAAGGTTCGACTTGTGCAACCAACTCTTTTAACGAGATAGTCTGGCTGGAGTTAGATTCACAATCTAAAACCTCAAAATCATCAACAGCGCCTTGGGTAACAACTACGGGAGCTCCTGTCGCTGATTTTACAGCAACAACCGGAAACTGACATTGCGTCAGTAATTCTTTCTTTACATGACTCAGAGTCAAGCCTGATTTCTCAATCGCTCTTGGGAAAAGGGACTCATTAAGCCTTCCTTGGTCTAAAGGTAGGCCAGACACTATTTTGGACGGGTGGCTACGCAGATTAAAATGCTCGCATAACCACTCCACACAACCTAGCCAGCTGTCTTTTTGTTCTACCAATCTAAAACTTCCTTTTATAGACTGTACATCTAACTTACAGCGTTAAATTATTGTCTTCTATCATTTTTTGTAAAATTTGTGCTTCTAATGCACTGCTGCTATCACCCTGATACAAATCATCATACGTAACATCGGCGAGCAAGATATTTTGTTGGACGTCATCGTCTCCATTGGCCTTGATGGAAATCGTTACGCCTTCCGCTGATTCTTCTAGATCGAGGTACTGTGTCGCACCAATGCCCGTCGCGATACCTAAGCCACCCAGGATACCTGACAAATCGATCGCATCCGTGTCTGGTGAGGCATCAAAATCTTGAACCACATCGAAGCTCGGCGCATCTGCACTGCCTAAACCTGAAGATTCAAATACAAAGCTATCCGAGCCTGTACCACCAATTAGCAAATCATTGTCGTCTGTGGCGGTAATCGTAGAGTCACCTTCAGCCACAAACTCAACCGATACGGTTTGTGGGAGACCAACCGCTTGGTTATTGCCGATTTCTGCTGATGGCTCAATTGTTAGATCAAATTGATCACCACTGTTGTAGCCGCCGGTAATCGCTAAATTAGGCACATCCGCTAATTCCACGACATACTGACCATCGACCATAGAACCATGCGAGAAAGTTAAACCTGCTGGAATATCGTAGATGGTAATAAAACCCTCCTCAGAATCGGCAGGGTTAACGAGAGAAAGGTCTAAACCAAGAGGAATAATGCCGCTCGCTTCAGCGACAATTGATGGGTATTCAAGGCTTAGCAACGGAGCATCGGGCTCTGGTGTAATCACCAAGGTCATATCTTGTGAACTTGGTTCGCCAGTATCTGTGACCAAATTACCAAGCACCGTATTTTGGTCAACCGTTTGACCAGTGATCGTAATATCGAGGTTGCCCCAAGCGTCGCCAGCAAAGAACTCAAGCTCATCAACAGAACTTGCTTTGACGAGGATCGAAGCTTGTATAATGCCGCCAACATTAGTGAAAGAGCTTGTTTCAGAACCAATACGAATTCTATCAAGCCCAGTTAAACCCGAAGGGTCCGAAGTCCCATTCACCGTGACTGTAATTAATAAGAACTCATCACTGTTGGTCTCGAAACTATTCGCATCCAGTGGAATAACAATGCCTTCATCTTCACTGCCTGTCATCTGTTCAGGTAAGTCGAAGAATTCCACCTTATCACCAATTGGGTTCACACCTACGGTAAAGTCAGATTCGGTATAGCGGATTTCAGTGGTACCGATTTCTTGAGTGATTGCCTCAAGCACCAAATTCATGTCTCCACTGAAATCTCTTGGCGGCATAATGACCAAGTTCGCAAGTTGGCTTGGATCTAATTGCCACTCATAAGTAGGGTTTCCATTGAAGGTGCCGCCATCTGCACCGTTGTTTGGAACCAACTCATAAGAGTCTCCCACTTTTATCGCAACGATAGCTCCTTCAGGTACACCTTTTAATGCCAAAGACATGTTCTCAGAACCATCCTGGTCAATCAGTTCTGCACTGAGTGAGGACAATGAAATATAAGTGTCTTCATCACCAATAATGTCTTGTGTGACTAAATTCGCCTCATCCGCGACTGGCTCAACCGTGATAGTCACAACCGTGGTTTTATCTTGCGTATCGGTTTCAGTGACACAATCCGCTTCATCAGTAATGTTGGCTGTCACAGTCAGGGTAATTTCGCCACTATAATGTTCAGGAGGCGTGACTAAGACATCACTCAATCGGCTAGGGTCTGTAACCGTCCATGTACCGTTGCCATTATCAACCAACAAACCTGTATCTGAAGGACTTTCCGACAGCGTACCGCCGTTTGATACCGTGATGGTCAAAGAGTTAACGGTCTCTTTACCGGTCGCACTATTACCCTCACCAGTGATTAACTGACCGTCTTCGACACTGTCACCCAACACAAGCTCAAGGTTAAGATCTGTCGCTGTATCTTCTTGAATTGTCGTGGAGTCAGCTTCCACCGTAATGTCATCAACAACAGGCAAAACTTGAATGCTAATTGTCTGTTCTGTGGTGACGGTCTGACCGTTACATGGCGAGGTCTCAATGGTCTCTATCGTAAAGTCGATACAACCAGCAAAGTCTTCATCCAATCCGGTTAGGGTTAGCTTTGACAAGCCATCAGCAGTAATCGAGTAACCAACAATTTCACCTGATGCGTCGTATTCTGCAATCACACCATCACCAGAAATTTCTACGCCTTCTGGTAGTGAGTCTGCTGGAATGTAGAAAGAAATTTCGTTGTCAGGGTCACTCGCTACATCGGTATTTAGCAAGCCCGTTAAGTCGATATCTTCACCTTCGGGAGTCTTAATCTCGCCATCAGGTTGGATTGGGCTAGGTGGCCCCACAGGGTCACAAGAGCCTCCACCGCCATCATGTCCGGTAATCTGAATTTGAAATGAGGTATTAATGTACTTAGAGTCTTCGCCATCAATAACACGAGCTCGCACAACGATATCTAGAACTGGTGTATCATTCGGGCTAGAGATTGTCATACCACTCAAGATTTCTTGAGCCAGTTCTTGAATAGAATCACTCGTCAGCCCATTAGCCGAGATAATCCAGTTCCCTGAACCGTCTTGGGCTGCACCATTAGGGTGATCGATAATCAAAGAATAGCCATCAGGCACGTCGATCAAGATGTAATCTAAGTACTCTGAGCCATCGATATCAGCATCAACAAAAGTGACTGCGTCCGATACGTTGACTGGTGAGCCATCATCGCTGATGTATATTTGCCCAGAACTTTCTAAACGAGTATCTAATTCAACTCTCGCATCGACAGTGACACTGATTGTGCCTGAAATGTCTTTTACATCCGTTGCCCCTGTTGACGAGGTGTCAGTCACTTCATAGGTAATTGGTATTGTGAATGTGCCACTCAAATCTTCGGTTGCGGTTACCGACAACCTGCCACTGTTTAAAAGCTCTGAAAGGGTTGGCGTTGTGCTATCTAATAGACTCTCTAGATCTAAACCTGAAGCAGGTACTTCAATTACACTGCCATCAAAGTAAAGAGTCAGATCAGCCGGAAGACTGTCAATGACATACCCCGTCAAGGACTCACTGCCATCCACATCTTGATTCACAGATGGCTCTAGGTTCAAGCCTATTTGGCTGTCTTCGATACCTTGAGTGCTAACGACTTGGCCATCTTCTTGATCAACGACAGGTGCTAGCTCTACCTTTAAGGTCATCGGAAATTCGCCCGAATCACCATCTGGTTCCGTTGAGATAGCAATGACTGTGAGCTCTAATTCACCACTGAAGTCAGGAACTGGCTTAAGGTATAAGTCATTGAGTTGTGCGTTAGAAACTTGGAAGACAGGCCCTGTAATGTCATCAATGTACGCAATCGTCAGCGATACTGGCTCTCCCAACGCATCCACCAGCAAAGTACCTTCAGGGATGTTGGTAAGCAGTACGTTAATCTCTTCTGAAACATCGTCGTCCGAAGTTTGGACCACAAAATCCAGTCGAATCAAACCATCTTCGTTAAGCACAGATTGGTTACTGATAACTTTAGTATTGCTATCGTACTCCCAGTGCGCGTTGCCTCCGTCTACAACGACCGGCTCATCCACCACACCTTTAAGGAAAATATTGATGGTTTCAGTGTCGCTAACCGCCGTCAAATTAATAGGCGCTAGCGAGTCAATGGTCGACTCATAAGAAACAGCCGTTACCTTAATGTATAGGTCTTCTGTAAATGAACTGATGTCTTCTTTAGGTATTAGATAAGCAGTACCGTTCTCAATAGCTTCAGCGGACACCAGATATGTGTTAGGACCAATTAGATCAAATAACCCACCTTGAATTGACCAACCGTCTTGTACTTCAATTTGATAACTTAAGGATTCAGAATCATCGGTATCAGTCAGCGATCCACTGATTACGTTCTTCAGGAAAATGTTCTCATCTTCCAAACCTTTGTAATCTTTGACAGATAGAATTGGTTTATCCGCATCAGGAGAGATCTCTACGATGACAGTATGAACATTATCAGCCGTTTTATCGGCAGGGTCAGCGAAGGAGTTTCCGGATTCAGTGGCAATCGCAGTAATTTCGAATTCAAATCGACCCGCTAAGTTTTCATCAGCTCTGATTTCCATTTTGTCGATTTGATTCTGAGTGTACTCCTTACCCTCTTTAACGGAATTTCCATCCAAGGTGATATTCAGACCATCAGGAATGCCACTTATCGTATAAGTCAGCGTTTCCGACGAATCTTGATCAACGAGTTGAGCGGTAATATCAAGCTTAATAGGGTCGGCGTCATCTTCCACAGATTGATAAGTGAAGACCGAGTCAGACCAATCCGGTGCGTCGGCTACAGGTAAAACAGAAACAGCAATATCAGCGGTGAGCTCTTTTGGTACAGTGTCGGTACTAATGATGGCATTGATTGCCAAAATAACCGTCGAAGTAGTATTAGACTCATGAAGCGCTGGACGATAGGTTAACTGCCCATTAGGACCCGTAAACTGACTATCAATCATCGTCAGCTGGCTTCCTGATAAGGTGACCTTGCCGTCGACAACTTGAAGCAATACTCCATCAAGATACAAGCTACCGCCATTCAATGATGCTTCGGAGAACTCGATAGCGGTAACAGTTTCACTTTGGTCAATATCACCCGTTGAAACACTAACGACAATTATTGCATCGTTATCTTCTGTGGTTTCCGAATCTTCATAACGAATAAAACCTTCGTTATCGTCCAGTACAAGCTCTGCGTTACTAACGACTTCATCGCCATCCGCATCTCGCACCAAATAATCAATGTCATCAATGATCTTTGGATCATTTGGATCAGTCGTTACATTAGGATTCGTAGTGAGCTGGTAGCTACCATCAGGTGAAAGCGTAAACTGGCCGTAAATTGACCCGTTGTCATAATCATTAATCAATTCGATCGTGATTGGCGTACCTGCGCTATCAAACGTATAAGTGACATTACGATAAGTGACGCTAATGATTTCTGCACCGTCGGCGCCTGCATATTCTTCGGTTAAGAATTGCCCAGTAAGGTTATCACCCTCAACCATTTCAATAGATCCATCTCGAGCAGTCGGCACATCATCTTTTACGTTGACGGAATAAGTGGCAGGATCTGAGCTGTCTCCATCCGCATCGTTCACCACCAACTCGAAATTAAGAGCTAAGTTATTCTCGCCATTATTACCATATGCATGATCTAGTGGTGCATAGAGCTCAAACTCAGTGGTCCCGTCAGTATTAAAACGAATTCTAAATACGTTATTGCCGTCAGTGTCTTGCCCATAATACCAACCATCAGAATCAACAGTTTGAAGGGATATCGCTTTACCGGCACTGGTGTAGCCAAGTGAATCAAAAGCAGCGGTGTTGACCGTGACAGAAACAACATCATCGGAGCCTTCAATAATACCTAAAGATGGGCTGCTATCTTCTACTCCAACTTGCTGACCATCTC
Organism: Vibrio chagasii; assembly: GCA_041879415.1. Taxonomy (NCBI): domain Bacteria; kingdom Pseudomonadati; phylum Pseudomonadota; class Gammaproteobacteria; order Vibrionales; family Vibrionaceae; genus Vibrio; species Vibrio chagasii. The sequence goes on from CP090852.1 coordinate 715,103, forward strand.
CTAGCAAGCCATCTTCATCAACCGAGATGCTTCCAATGACTGAAATTTCAGGATCTTTACCGTCATAGATTTTTATATCAGACGCTTGCGTGTCTCTCGAACCATCGGAGTCAATGGTGACTATCGAAGCTGGAATCGTCAGCTCGGTGTCTTTAGAACCTGAGCCATGATCAATGGACTGATAAAGCTCGATAACGACATCAACGTTTGTTGAACCATTGGCTTCAAGGCTGAAGCTATCTGGTAATTTAATTCTGAAAACAGCATCGCCATTACCAAGAACCGCATCAAAGGTACCATTACCGTTATCACGCCAAGTCAGTGCTTCACCATTGCTGGTTACTGCTACACCATCGCTATCAAGAACAGCTTGGCCCGTGGTCACATCCAAACCTAAGAAAACCAGCGGGTCATTCCCTGCGGTCACGGCTAAGCTCACGTTAGCTGTTGAACCAACTCCCGATGGAGTACTATCAGCCACAGGAATTTCACTCAGTTCAACCGTTCCTGAACCAATCGTTGGCTCACCGCCATCAGTCACTGATACATTCAAGGTTAATTTAGTTTCATCGTTGTCATCATCTCTAGCGGTAACAACAAATGGAATTTGGTCCGTAGGAGAGCTTTGATCCAAGCCTTTGTTTAGAACAAATGTGTAGGTGACATTAGAGTCGACTTGGCTGTCGGTTTGAGGGAAACTCAGCGTAAAAGCAACGTTCTCGGCACTGACAGAACCAACGTAACCGGTAAGTAAGTTTCCGTTCGGTGAGATAGTGTAGACAATCTGTTCGCCTCCACTAAATAACAAGGGTTGATCGGCTAAATTGAAGAAAAGTGCTCCCTCGTAATCACTACCTAAATTGAGGCTGAAAACACCAGTGCTTGTCGTTGCACCACTTGAGAGGTCAGATTCATCAACCGCAGCATCACTGACAGATACTAATATAGGGTCAGAGCCATCTTTCACAATCCATTCGAATCGCCCTTCCCCTAATGGTGTTCCATCAAGGTCATTACCTTCAATGATCATTGGCAGAGTAAAAGAGTCTTTAACCAATTCGTGGTTAAGTGGTTTATTCAACACGAGCGTGACATTAGCTAAAACATCATCACCGCTTGAAGTTGCAGAAAGCGTCAGTGTAAAGATCGTCTCACCACTTACTTGAGCGGTAATAACTTTCCCATCGCCAGACAGCGTGTAAGACAGTGGAAAGAGAATTTCACTCGTTGTCAGGTTCAAAGCATCAAGCAGGTTGAGGGTATCAGCATTAAACACTAATGAATCAGGGTCAGGATTGTCAGATTCACCTAAAACTGTGAATTGTCCTACAACGGTTTGTACACCTTCCGAAACATCCGTTTCAGTGGTGGTCGCATCCCCATCTAGTATTTGTCCCGCATCACCATCGAAAATATCGATAACCGCGGTGCCATTTCCGAAGTCGTTACTGCTATCGCCAGCGACATAATTGAAACTGATGTTTTGAGCTACCGTATGATCTAAGTTTCTGTTGGCGACAAACGTCCAGTGACCATTTGCAAAGACGGTTAAAACACCTTCATCAAGAGTAAATGAAACTGGAGCGCTGCCTGATATTGTTTGTGTCGTCCCATCAACTTCAACGCTTCTTATAGTTAACTGGGTATCGAGATCGATGTCGTTATTGAGTACATTGCCAGATACCACTTCACCTTCAATAACTTCATAAGATTCATCAAAAATGAGTGGGTCCGAATCTTTAATAACAATAGGCAGATGACCAATAACGAGCTCAGTGGTGCCGTCCGCATCCGTTTGTAACCCCTCAATAACCAGCGCGGTCTGAATTGAATCTAAACCAGCCTCTTGGTCGATCGCCTTATAGAAGTTGATGTTTACGTTGCTGCCAGAAATAGCCGCATCAAATACAACTTGACCATCGCTTCGTGTTCCAACCAAGCTTTGCTTGTCAGCCGATACTGCGACAGTAATCGTTAAGTCTTGAGAGGTTAATGACTCAGCTAGACTTTGATCATCACCAAATGAGAAATCTGCAAAGTCGATACGGATATCGGATGTTTGTGTTTCGTCGCCAAAAATGCCAATGATATTTTCAGAAAACACCACAGACTCAGGAAGAATAATCGTTGGCATGTCATCGATAGCTTCGTTGCCGACGGTATTGAAAACTTTTGCGTCAATCGTCCATTCAGCAGACGAATCAAGGGCAGAAATATCAATATTCTCCACCAACCAGTTGCCCGAAGAATCAACAACGCCTTCAAAGACTAGGATCTGAGTTCCATCGCTTACTTCAATGTAAACTGGCAACCCTTCAGCAACATTGGTTGTACCCTGCATGGTGGTAAGTTGGCCGCTACGAAATGCCAAAATACTAAAGCCATCTAGCGTATCAATATCAATAACAGGCGAAACAGTATCAATAACAATGACCCCTGCACTATTTACTGCATTCGCTGGGTTGCCAGCGACATCAATAGTGTCAGCCTCAATGGTAATACTGCCATCTGCGAAACTCGTTAAATCGACGCCCTCGACAGACCAAGCACCATTCACAACCGTTGCCGTTAGAACGATAACGTTGGTGGTGCTGTCTGAAATACGGATATTGACCGTTTGGCCATCCTCAACATTTTGGACGGTACCGAAGAACTTAGCAGACTGAACTTCGAAACTGTTGAGAACACCATCGCCGCCATCATCAACACTTGCAGTGATGCTCGCTAACGTATCTTTAATTATGGTGTCAGTCGCTGTCGTTGGGTTCCCTGCAATATCGATGGTGTTAGCAATAACCGTCAGCTCCCCTTCCGCAAAACTTGAGTAGTCTTGTAGAGTGAGAGTCCATGTACCACCCGATACGATCGTTGTGTATTCTTGCGTGAGGCCTTGGCTATCGGTAATGGAAATGCTTATCGTCTGACCATCTTCAACATTGGCAACGGTACCGACTAGCGCTCCGTTGGCAATTTCGAATTGATTGTAGAACTCATCACCAAAGCCATCAAAATCAACATCGATTGTGGCTAGGGTATCTTTGATTGTAGAGTCATTAGCTGCAATGCTATTGCCAAACTCATCAGCAATCACCGCATCGACCTTAAGATCCCCTTCAGCCAATGAAGAGAGATCTACACCGTTTACCACATAGGTTTCATCGCTTGTGGTTGCCGTTGTGGTTACCGTATTACCATTAATGTCAGTGATCGTTAGAAGAACGGTGCGCCCGTCTCGAACATCAACAGCGGTCCCCGTTATCGTGACTGAAGGTACTTCGAACTGGTTTTCGTATCCATCACCACCATCTAAAATATCAACGGTTAATGCTGCACTCGGTAAAAGTATGTCGAGGTTGCCTTCATTCGATGTTGTGTCGTCTTCAAAGTATTCTGTTGGTCGAGTATCAAAACCGGCTTCTGCCAGAGTTTCATCTAATGTCGAACGAACGTAAGCAATAAAAGAGGCGCTAGCGCTAGGTTGGTCGTTTGAAGCGCTCGGCTGTTCTGGTGAGCTTTCAATGTTGTTTACAAGCTGTGCCACCACCTTTTCCAACTGTTGTTCTACAGCTTCTATTTGTGGTTCTGTCAGAGGTTGAGTCTGCTCCAAGTTCTGAGGTTCAATACTCACAACTTGTACGCCATCGGCCTTCGCTTGGGAAGCGGGTAATGGCTGCCAAGTACCGTCAGGAAATACCTGCCAAATTACCCCACCAACTTCGATATATAAAATAGGATCCATCCTAAACCTCTTCCTTACAAAACGCTGACATTGAGGGCATCAATGCGCTCAATAAAAGACTAAAAAATCAGCAAAAACACTCTAATCAATACTAGCAAACAACAAATCTTTAACAGTTAATTAATTACCATTGATACGCTGTAAAGTAAACCGATAAGCTGTGACTTCCATTCAGTTATATCTAACGTCACAAAATACATTTAATGAATATGTCATAATGTTGAAATTACTGGTTAATTTTCAAGGAATGTCATGACGGCAACGAACTATCTCAACCAATTGAATCACAAGTATCTTGCAACTCACAAAACGAAAGAAGACTTCTTTTGGGATACTTACATGGGCATCAGTGACGACCATGATGGCTCCACCCTCGCTCAAACTCAGTGGACCGAATTTCTAAGCTCTGCTGAGCAGATAAAGGCTATCGAAGCCCAGCTCAGTACCATCGACCAAATTCAAGATCCTCAAGAAAAAGAGAACACCTTAACCGGGCTAAATGGTTGGTTAGCTACGTTCAAATCACATGCTATCGAATCGCAAGATTCACAAGCGCTAAAGGCCGACCTCATCAAGTTTGAAGGGGAACTGTTTGAGAAAAAGCAAAACCACGTGATGACTTACGTAAATGAAGTGGGACAAGAAACAGAAGGTTCGCTTCCTGTCCTAGGTTCAGCGGTGAGAAGTAACAGTAGTGAGCAAGTTAGGCGTTCAGCACACCAAGCCTTATTGGGGCTAGAACAATGGCTACTTGTGAACGGCTTTATTGAACTCATCAAAAAACGCAATAAGTTTGCCCAGTCTCTGGGGTTCAAAACGTTTTTCGATTATTCCGTCGTAAAAACGGAGCAGATGACCACTGAGCAACTGTTTGCGATTTTGGACGACTTTGAGTTGCGTACCCGAGATAGTCACCAAAAAAGTCTCACCAACTTGGCTGCCCAAAAGGGTCAAAGCGCACTCGAAGGCCATAACTTCACCTACTCTTTTGCTGGTGACGTGATGAATGACCTCGACCCTTACGTCCCGTTCTCAAAGTCATTGAGACGCTGGGTTGAATCTTTTGGCCGATTAAATATCGAATATTCTCAAGCCACACTGAAGTTGGATCTGCTTGATCGCAAAGGCAAGTACCCAAATGGTTTTTGTCATGGACCTATTCCTTCTTTTTATGACCAAGACACTTGGGTGCCAGCTCAAGTCAACTTCACAAGTAACGCTAAGCCCGATCAAGTCGGCAGCGGCTATGATGGAATCAACACTCTGTTTCATGAGGGCGGGCACGCGGCACACTTTGCCAACGTCAAAATGAACGCTCCGTGTTTCTCTCAAGAGTTTGCACCGACCTCAATGGCTTACGCGGAAACTCAGTCTATGTTCTGCGATAGCCTATTGAATGATGCCGATTGGCTAAAACAATACGCAGTCAATGATGAAGGTCAGCCGGTACCTGATGAGCTTATTAAAGCGATGATTGATAGTAAGCAGCCATTCAGAGCCTACCAAGAACGCAGCATTCTTGTGGTGCCTTACTTTGAACGAGCGCTGTATGAAATGGCTGACGAAGATCTTACACCTGAGAAGATCACTGAGCTCGCTCGTCGTAGCGAGAAAAGCATACTTGGTTTGGATTGCAGCCCACGTCCATTAATGGCGATCCCGCACCTGTTATCAGACGAAGCTTCTTGCGCATATCAAGGTTACTTACTGGCTCACATGGCGGTGTATCAAACGCGAGCTTACTTCACTGACAAGTTCGGTTACTTAACAGACAACCCTGAGATCGGCCCTTTATTGGCTAAGCACTATTGGTATAAAGGCAATAGTGTTAATCACAATGGAACAATAGAGAGCCTGACTGGAGAAGGTTTCAATGCAAAATACCTGGCTGATGAGTGCAACTTAACACCTGATCAAGCATGGGCAATTGAAGAGAAAAAGATCAAACAACTAGCTTCTCGTGAACGTGCACAAATCGCAGATTTAAATGCGAAAATATCGATTGTCGATGGCGCAACTGAATTAGCGAATAATGAAGAATCGAATGAACAAATGTGTGATGATTTTGAGCGTTTTATTGTTGAAAAATACGGACGATAACCAACGTTCACAATCACTCGTTGATTAAACAGATAAAAAAAGGACGATATTAATCGTCCTTTTTTCTTTTCAATATTGGCATTACGCCGTAGCGCACACCGAGCGTGTTTCGGTATCGAATTCAATATCAACCGATTCAACGCTTCTCAAAGACTTTCTGTGAATGCCGTATACCTGTCCCGTCAACACAATATAAAACTTTTCAGTTTTCAGTAATTTCCATGCTTCATCTAAAGATTCTGCGTAGACTTTGTTTTGTGAGTCTTGTGGACGAGTACCAGCAGCTCTTCCATGTTTACGTGCCAATTCGAACAATCCATTTCGATTAGGCTTGCACGTAAACAGAGTCTCATTGCCATAAATGACACCCTTGCCAGATATGCTCTTAACCATTTTGTATCTCCAGATAATAATCCACTCGTAACGCTTGAGTGGCATAGCACATGTCGAACAGTGGATGCTTAAGCTGCGCAAAGAAGAGAATATGGTGTAAAGACCGGGCAGCAATTACACCATGACGTTCAGTTTCAATATTTGAGTTTTAAAGGCTTTGGTTCTTAGCGTGCCTAAGCCTCGGCACTACTCTTAGAAGTAGTAGTAAGCTGCTGCGAATACGTGTGTTTCTTCGTCGTATTGCATACTTGTTGAACCAATACGCGAGCCTTCGATATCTTGCTTAATATCGATGCCCATATCAGCATTGTCAGCAATACGGTACATAGCTGCGATGTTGATGTAAGAAGCGTCTACGTCCGACTGGCCGTCAAGTTCATTGTTGCTAGATGCGTAACCAGCTGCAATGGTTAGGTCTTCAGATAGTGTGTAACCACCAGACAGGTAGTAGCCCTTGTTTTTAGATGAGTCACTCTCTTCAATCCAAGAGTTTACACCTAGCTTAAGAGCACCAACTTTCACGTTACCAGTTACTGTGTATACTTCGAAATCATCTTCGTAGTTACGGTTTTCGTAGCCAGCGTATAGGTTGAATACTTCTTGCTCTAGACCAATGTAACCGTTCACACCTTTGTCGAAGTCGTCGTCGCTACGAGAATCTTTCGTTTCAAAGTAAGAGATGCCGTAAGCGATACCGCTTGTTGCGCCTTGGAACTTAACGACATTGAATGCATCAGAAGCATCACCAGCAGAAGCACCAAACTCGTAAGTGTTATCGCCTGCGCCGTCAACTTTATCTAGTGCCGTATCATTTTCCCAACCGAATGAAGCGATACCGTAACCAGTGTCGAAACCTAACCAAGCTTTATCAACGTCTGTCGCAGGGCCTGTATCAATACCATTCACCCAACCAGATGTAGCTGCGTCGTTCGCTGCAACGTTATCGTCAGTTGTGTAATTCAGCATCATGTCAGTTTCGAAGTAACCAACAAAACGGTTGTTACGGTAGCTTACCGCAAGTGTTAGACCAGTCGCCCAGTCATCGTAAAATGCTTTTGAACCTGTGTCGTAGTAACCACCAACACCGAAAGAACCTGCTACTGAGAATTGATCTTTGTGCATAGAATCAAAAGCAAACATCTCTTCATTCTGGCTATTTTGGCTGCTTGTGTTTACAGCGAATGCTGAAGTTGAAATGCTTGCAATCGCAAGTGCTACTAATGTTTTTTTCATGATTACCACTACCTATATATTGATTCGGCCTTGTTAGTCCGGCCTTTTGGAGTGGCGCTATTGTTCAAAAATTACAGTTATTGATATACCGTAAAATTACTGAAATTTTATAGCCAAGATGAATTTAATTAAATAATGATATGTTGATATCGCTTTTATATTGAGAAACGTAAGCCGAGCGTGAAACCGATATCAGTACTGTTATCCATATTACGAATGTTCTCAATCATCAAGGCTTCTAAAGCAAGGCGGTACAAACGATAGCGATACCCCACAACCACCTCATTCGATGGCTCCGAGAAATCTGGATCATTGGTCGACCAGCCTTGATAGTTAAGCGATTCAAGGACAAAGCTATGGCGCTGATTCCATCGATATTCATACCCAACAGCCCAGCTAGCACTCACGTTTTCAAGTGCTAGCCTCTCATCACTCACTAAGTGACCATCGCTGTTTCGATGCACAAGGCCAATGGTAGAAAAGAAACTGTGCCTTGGAGTGATATAGCTGTAGTTGAGTTGGACACCCTGCTCGAAACTGGTTCTCGCAAACTGCCCGCTTCTTACATTGTTGTAAAACAGTGAACCACCAGCCGACAGTGACATCGGTCCTCGAGAATACAGTAACAACTCATTATAGAAGGTAAGCGCATTGGTTAGGTCATCACCTTCGAAATCTGACACATGAATACCGGCATTATGAAAATCCATAGTGAACTGGTCTTCTGCAACCTCATCACGGCCATTCTGCCCAACACCAAACAGATCATGAAACCCCATCACAAAACTATCTAAACCGTTATCTTTGGCTGTGACAACACGATAATCGAGTTCAGTTTTCCAAATCGGAGACGCTTGCCATTGAACTGCAATATTGGATTGATTTTGATAATAGTCTAAGGAGTAAGCTTGTGTATGTGCCCATACACTGGCCTGCGTATAAGAGGACTTAAACTCAATCGTACCAGTCCTATTTGGTTCAGCAGAACGAAGCTGTGTAGAGAGTACATTCGAATGAATGGGAGATTGTGCATAGACAAACATTGGAGATGCTACAGCACTATGAAAAGGCAATATTGATAGGGATACAGTCAGAAATGTTCTTAACGCTGTCACAACTTTCTCAATGGTTTAAAACGTCCGATTTTCTTAAAAACAGCGTTCAATTAATGCAGCAAATTTACTGCTTTTCGCTAAAATACATAGAATAATCTGTTCTAAAAAAATCGAGCTAAGAACACCTTAACGATCTTTTAATGTTCACTTGCTCTCGAGCGTTTTAACGAATATCTTCACCGCGTGAATGAATAACCTAACTTTTGATAAGGATAAAATGTGAACGTCTCTAGCCAGAGCTTTGAGCAATTGTTGATGAATCAGTCTGAAACTTTGATCAATAGTGATCCAAAAGATTTTACTGCAACTTGGTCCACGGCAAGCTTTGACGTTCTAGACTGGTTTGATATTGACAGATTAACCCTGTACCCAAACTCTATGGTACTGCTCGAAGATGGGAAAACAATCTCGGTATCTAAATCACATATTCCATCTATCAATAAGCAAGACTTTTTAGGCTGTAACCATCTCGAGTATTTGAAGCTCCTCAAAACCCAAGAAACCTACTTAGAGTTTTCAGAAGATCAGCTCGCTAAAATTCAAAACGATGTGCTACGCCGAATATATAAACAAGGTGGCAAGTGGCACTGTATTATACCTTTGCAGCTGTTTAACCAACGTTGGGGAGCACTCTCGTTCACTAACTTCCATGACAATAAAACCACATTGGGTTTAGAAGACATTAAGCGACTGAAGCTTGTGTGTGAGATGTGGCTTTGTTATTGGCAGCATTCAACGTTAGCTCGAACGTTGAATCAAAGTGAGAACTTGTGGGAAGACGACAGTGATAAGCTGTTGTTGTTATCGAAAAAGCAAACCAAGGTGCTATCACTCATCGCTCAAGGGTACACTGCCAAGGAGTGCGCCGATAAATTGCACCTCAGCCCTCGTACCATCGAATCGCATAAGTACAGAATGCTTGGGTTAATGAACCTAAATAATCACAATGAATTGGTTCAATTTGCTTTGCGTAACGGCTTAGGAATTACTGAAAATAGAGACGCGACTCGATAGACGTATTTAACTCGGTTTATCTAGTCACTAGCTATTCGTTACCTTCACTTAACGCGAACTTTATCTCATCAGATGAAAAACCTTTACGGCTGAGCATCGCATAAGCCTTGGAGCGCTCTTTATGATCATTAAGATCGTAAGACTTTTTCTGTAATTGTTCTAAACAAGACGAGTAGAAGTCCAGTTGCTCTTCGTTGATTAATCGATCGATTAACGCTGATAGCTCGCTGGTATCGATTTGTCGTTGTTTCAGCTCTTGCTGAATGGCAGTCAACCCCTTCCCTTTTCGCGCGTATTTCAACACCTCTTTCTCCAAATCGGCTTTTTCGGCCTTGAGTTGGATATTACTCTTAAGCTCATGAGCTTGTGGGTGCTGATCGATAGCAACTTTGACTTGTTGATAGCTGAAGCCACGTTTTTGCAGTGTCGCTACAAGCTTTTCACGGCTCATGGTAAAGCCTGAATAGTAATGATTGATTCGATCGATCAAGATCATTTGTTCATCGATGTTTTTCTCAGCAGATACCTTGTGAATCGCATCCGAAATAACCGAATCTGTTAGCCCTTTCTTCTTCAACTTCTCAACGATGTATCGCGAGCCAAATTCGCCAAAGAAGGCTTGCTCAACAAATTGCTCTGCAAAATCCTGATCTGACTTTAGATAGCCGTAACCTTTCAAGTTCCTTAAGGTTTCGTCAATCCAATCTTGATTGTCCGTTTTCACTTTCAGTTTCGCAGTCAACTCGCTTTCAGTCATATCCCTCTGGGTTAAGTGCCACATGGCAGAGTTCATGACGCTTTCGATTCGTCGCGCTTTTCTTACCGTTGCTTTTTTAATATCCGGGTTTTGCTGTGAGTCATCCATTCAATTTCAACTATCAAGATTAAGCCTGCCCCATGATAACGCAATTCTGAGTTGGGTGAAGTGAGATAACGGAATGAAGCTTAAGATACACGGCAACAAAAAAATGGACGCCGAAATAGCGTCCATTTAATTGTCACGTTAATCAATGAGCGATTAGCTCTCTTCGTGATTATATATATGCACATCACGTTGAGGGAACGGAATAGTGATGCCTTCTTCGTCGAAGCGTTTCTTAACAGTTTCCGTCACATCCCAATATACATCCCAGTAATCGTCGGTCTTAACCCACGGCCTTACCACGAAATCTACAGAAGATGTGTTCAAAGTATGTAGCTTAATCATGTGCTCTGGTTTTTTTAGCACTAGAGGGTGCGCAACAATGATTTCGTTTAATACGGCTTTCGCCTTATCAATATCATCAGAGTAACCAATGCCAAATACCATATCGACACGTCGAACACGCTCTGCTGTAATGTTGTTGATCACATCACCCCAAATTTTATTATTTGGAATCACCAAGCGCTGGTTATCGATAGTCTGTACTGTGGTCGATACAAGGCTCATGTCTTTTACCGTGCCTTGAACACCAGCCACTTTCACCATGTCACCCACATCGTACGGGCGGTAGATCAAGATCATCAAACCAGAAGCAAAGTTAGATAGCGTATCTTGCAATGCGAAACCAATGATCACACCAGCAACACCGAAACCGGTTAGCAGTGGTGCTAGCTCTATACCGATTTGTGACAGCGCGATAAGCAAACCGATAAACACGACTGCTTTCGATGCAATTGACACAAAGAAGTCCTGCATCAATACACTGAAATCCATTTTAGAATGTGACACACTCTTACGAACGGTCTTGCGCGCAACATTCGACAATAGACGTGTTACATACAAAATACCTAAGAACAGAGCCAGTTTAACAACAAATGATGGCGTGTTTTCGAATGCCCACGCACTAAATGAACGAAGCCAGCCATCTAAAAGCTCCAATGCAACATCAACGTCTAACACATCAGCGTTAATGTCTCCCGTTGTCGCCAGCAACACTCGCTTATATGAGGTTACGTCGACGCCAAAAGGTTCCATCAGAGAGATTGTCTCTTCTAAGCTAGCAACCATCACGCTCGTGCGCTCACTGAAGCGTTCAAGCTCCTTTTTGATAGTCGCTTTCTCTTCTTCATTAACAAAAGACAAGCGTGCTTCTAAATCTTGTCGCTGCGTATCTGTGTAGAGGATCGCGTTCGTTAGGTATTTAGAACGAGACACTAACGCCTTTTTCAGCGTATCTTCCGATGCAGTAACATCGACACCACGCTCTTTTGACCATGCTAATGTTTTCGCAAGCTGCTGGTAGTAGGTGTCCATCATTCCGATTCGTTTCTGAATGCGTAATTCAAGACGCTTCTTAACATCACCTTCAGCCGAACGGTTTTCTTTACTCATTGAAACGATTTTATCTTCGTTCAATGTCAGTAATTTTTGTAAAAGTTCAACCTGCTGAGCCAGAACGGCATCCAGCCCTTCCTTCTTGTCAGAAGAGAGTTGTGTGAAAATCTCCTCACGTAGCCCTTGGTTCTTGCGTCTCAAAATATCTTCAAGAAAGGGTTTCTCAGCATCATGCGCCGTTTCTAATGTTGCCAGATCGAGCATAAGCTGATCTTGTACTTGTGTTATCTTATCGACACTTTGCGCGAAACTTCCGAATGCGACAAACGTCAACATTAACAATAGACAACGCCAAACCTTCATCATATTAATTCCTATTACTGTCTAAATTGACCCTATAAATAGTAGTAAAAAGAAGATGGATAACAAGCATTTAAACGTATGTTGTGTTAAAACTTCGCAAAATATCAGCCCGTATCTAATATTTGAGAGTTCCAATCGCTCTCCATGACCTGTAGAGTACGCATCCAACAAAGAATAACGACTGAGATCGGCTTTAGGCGCATGCTTTGAAACGCCTTATTACCCGGTATTGGTTACAGCAAGAGAATGAAAAAATGAACAACGAACTTGATGTAATTAAAACGCTTGAAGAACTAGAACAATTCCTAATTTCAGTAGAAGCTGGTGGTTTAGGCCTAGAAGGTGTTGAAGGCGTTGGTATGGCGACCAATAACTCTGACGGTCGTCACTTTGTTGCAGTATTCAATAGCAGCCACCAGGTTCTACTTGCTCGTTGGATCACTGACGAAGTATTTGAAAACGGCAAAGACCTAGTGCGTAACGGCCCACGCCGCAGTCACTAAAACGGCTAAGCAGGAAGTTAGAATACTAAGCTTCTGCAGCCACAGATAAGAATTGAACAAGCCCAATCAGATTCCAGGTGAATGAGTGGGCTTTTTTTTACCCGATATCATCACAAACGTTTGTTAGCGGTACCGTAAAAAGAAATATTAAAAAAGATCAGATTCTTATGAACTTAACTCCAATCGCGGTGCCTTAACGTCTAGGTTTGGTGATGATACACCTTTGGGCTTTGACAGTTTTATGACTTGTAGCACAAAGCAAAGTTATCTAAGCTAGCCGCCGTGAAATGAGCTGTTTGATAACCCTGTGATTAAAAATAGTTCGTCAATTTAAAGACCAAGACCCAATACTAACTGACTCTGTTACTGATTGATTTGCTAAGCACACCTAGATTCTTTTTATCTCACCAAAACCGCCAACAAAAGCAATCGCTTTGGGCGCTTTTCCTTACCGGACTGGTTATCATAACTTGTCTGGCGAGTACGCTGTCTGCAAATAAAGTTACGTTCTCCAACTATTCGGTTAGTCAATCAACACGCCTTGGTACTGAAAGCAGTGATCCACAAGCCTCTATGGCTTCGTCTGAAAAAATGTCTGAGCTTTATTCCAGCGTATTCGGTTCTCAAGCATCTAAATCACTGTCTGCGCCAACTTCAAGTGCCTGTGACCTGAGTTCTAAAATGCTCACCTTCGCGACACCTAAAACTGGCTGGCTGATCCCTTTTATTCTTCTGATCGCTGTAGCATTCAGCCTTCCGCCTCACATATCGAGATTATCCAGAGACAATCATCGCTCTGCTCGACCAACAAAGCACCGCTTACACTTAAAGCACTGTATATTTAGAGAATAAATAACCGGGCCATTACACCCTTTTATTTATTTTTTGGAGATACATTTGTGTACAACACACTTCTAACTAAGTTTGCCGATTGTTTGGCACTCTGTATGCGTACATGCGCGAAAACTATAGTTACTGCCCTACTGGTAATGACGTCATTCACAGCTCTGGCACAAACGACCGGCTGGCTGAGTGTGCCTGAGCACCCGCCTGTAAAGATGCGAATGATGTCGACAGGGGAACAATCCGATGACGGTTCTCAAATTCAGACCGTACTCGATGTCGTGCTCGATGGAGACTGGAAAACCTATTGGCGTAGCCCTGGTGAAGGAGGCATCCCGCCAAGCTGGGACTGGTCTGGCTCCACCAACATCGAATCAGTTGAGTGGCATTGGCCTATCCCTAAATATTACGAGCAGCTAGATGTAATGACATTGGGCTATAAAAAGCATGTCAGTTTCCCGGTGACGCTCACATTGAAAGACAACACCAAGCCTGCAATATTCAAGGCGTCTTTCACCTTTCCGTCATGTACCAATATCTGTGTTTTAACAGATTACGACATTGAATTGCCGATTGATCCACAAACATTGGAGCTCGATGAAGAAGCCATGTTTTTGTTCAATCAGGGCATGAGTCAGTCTCCACGCGAAGCTAATCGAACTTCTGTGAATGGCCTGTACTGGGACAAAAGCAAACAACAATTGGTAACTCAGCTGACGAGTAAAGATGGCTGGGATAAACCTATGGTACTGATTGACGGCGAAGAAGTAATCGACGACTTCTTCTCTCAGCCTACCGTTCATATTACCGACAATACAATGACCGCTGTATTTGACGTGAGCAACTGGATTGGTGAAGTCGATCTAACCGATCGCACGGTAAGTGTCACTGTCTCAGATACCAACTTTGCTGAAGAGATGACAGCTAAAGTAGGCTCAGAGCCAATCGCTTATCAAGAGAGCAACAACGGCTTTATTGCGATGATCGGTTTCGCCTTAATTGGTGGTTTGATCCTCAACATCATGCCATGTGTGTTACCCGTATTAGGAATGAAGCTAAACAGCATCATTCAGAATCAAGGTGCCTCTCATCGTCACATTCGACTTTCGTTCCTGGCTTCTGCTGCTGGTGTAATTACTTCATTCGCACTGCTAGCACTTGGCATGACACTCCTAAAAGTAGGTGGTAATGCGATAGGCTGGGGAATCCAATTCCAGAACGTTTGGTTTATCGGGTTCATGCTGATCATAACCTTGCTGTTCTCAATTAACCTATTGGGTTTATTTGAGTTCCGACTGCCTTCAGGTTTAAACACCTGGATGGCGACCAAAGGTGACGATTCACATTCGGGTCACTTCGTTCAAGGCATGTTTGCCACACTCTTAGCAACACCGTGTAGCGCGCCATTCCTTGGTACCGCCGTAGCTTATGCACTTGGGGCAAGCTACCAAGAACTATGGGCTATCTTCATTGCACTTGGCATTGGTATGAGTGCGCCTTGGCTAATCTTTGCGCTGTTCCCAAGCCTAACCAAATTGCTGCCGAAGCCGGGCGCGTGGATGTTCAAAGTTAAGTTGGTATTTGGCTTAATGATGTTCATCACCAGCTTATGGTTAACAAGCTTACTGACCCCATTCATCGGTAAGTTCCCGACCATCCTGCTGTCTTTGTTTATTGTTGTTTCGGTATTGATTTGGATTGGCATGAAACTAGGCAGAAAAGTACTGATTCCTATCATGGCGACCACTACTCTAACGTTTGGTGCTGCGCTTATCATCGGTAGCGTGACCGCTGATAACTGGGCGACCCCGATTGTCGATGACCTACCTTGGCAGAAGTTAGATGCTAAACAAATTCCTCAGTTAGTTGAGGAAGGTAAAACGGTCTTTGTCGATGTGACGGCTGAGTGGTGTATCACCTGTAAAGCAAACAAGATCGGTGTAATTCTCCAAGATCCGGTGTACAGCCACCTACAGCAAGAAGACATTGTTTTAATGAAGGGCGATTGGACAACACCAAGCGAAAGTGTCACCCAATACCTGCAAAGTAATGGGCGATTCGGTGTTCCATTTAACATCGTTTACGGCCCAAGCTACACACAAGGCATCCCTCTACCCGTGATTTTAGACAGCGACACGGTTGTTCAAGCTATCGATGCAGCGAGGTAATCAATGAAGACTCCCAACGCGAAAGATACAACTGGCACAACGGAAAGTGGCTATGCAAAGCACGAAGTGAAAAAGCAGAACCGTCTTAAGAAGTGGGGAAAAGAGCTCATCTCAATGATCTTAATCGTGGGCGTTGTCTCTTTTGTCATGGATTTTTATCACAGCAGAAACATGCCTCAAGGAGATGCCATTCCAATCGTGGGTCAATCGATCCAAGGTGAGGATATTGACGTTATTGAGCTCAGTAAAAATGGCAAACCAGTGATTGTCTACTTTTGGGCTACCTGGTGCGGTGCGTGCAAACTGGTGAGCCCGACCGTGAATAGCTTCAGTGATTCACATCAAGTCGTCTCTGTTGCTTTGTCCTCCGGGCCAGATGAACGAGTTCAACGTTTCATTGATGCCAAGGAGTATGATTTCCCTGTGATTAATGATCTTTCTGGTTCGATCAGCAGAAGTTGGGGCATCAATGTCACACCAAGTATTGTCATCATCAAAGATGGAAAGATAAGCAGTATCGCCACGGGCGTTACTTCTCCAATCGGACTTTGGCTAAGAACTTACTTTGCATAACTTATCTGCAAAACAGGCCACTAGGTCAATTTAAACCAACTAAAGAACATTAGCGCGAGCGCAACTCAATTGGCGCTCGCCATTAAAAGAATTTGAGATTAATAACATGAAAAAACTTCTGATTAGCACACTGATTTTAGGCTCGATGATGAGTGCAAGCGCTTTCGCAGAACTAAACAAAGAGCAAGTACAGCAGCTTGAGGAGATCAACCAATTCCTCAAAGAGAACCCTTCTACAATTTCGGGGCTACACACCAGCTTAGAGCAGTATGTTGCAGGGCAAGCGCAAGCAAAGAAAGCTCAAGCAGAGAGCCATGATTGGCTATACAACAATGATGCTCATCCAATTACCGGAAACCCTGATGGTAAGTCGGTGATCATTAACTTTACCGACTACAACTGCCCATTCTGTAAGCGCTTAGAAAAAGGCTTGGTTCAACTAGCCTCAGAAGACAGTGATATTAAGATTATCAATGTGTACCTGTCGTTCAAACAGCAACAAGTAAGCGGCCTTGATACAAATGCAGCGTTATATGCGATGAAAGTTTGGAAGGATAAGCCAGAAGCATTCCCAGAAGTCGACAGATTACTGATGGCGAAAAGTGGCATTCACACCAAATCATCACTGCAAGCAGTCGCGAAGAAAACTGGAACAGAAGCACAATTAGAAACGACGCCGGACCAAAGCCAAACACTGCTAACCAACCACCAAACGTTTAGTGCACTCGGTTTAACAGGCACACCAACACTGATGATGAATGGGAAAATATTACCAGGGTATGTTCCTTACGATCGCTTGAAAGAGATCGTGGATGAAGCGTTTTAATCTCGCTAATAAGTAAAGGCAAAGCCACCCAGTAAAAACCAAAAGCCTACTTGTTTAGTTCACAGTAGGCTTTTTTGTTTGCCAGTATTTTCACTGCGGTTTGAAGTCATGACTGTAAGGTCATCATTTTGCAATAGAAAAACACTCTAAGTGTCACCACTACGCAATGGGTTCTTAATCTAATCTCGGTAGCTTAAAAACAGTTCTGTCGAGAGTGCGAAGACGTGTTAACTCTAGACAACTGTCCTTTGACCGAGCTTAGCTCGGTCTTTTTTTGAGTGTTTCAAAGGTGATAGAGCAAGTGCCTAAAGGTGAAACTCGATAGCACTTAACTCAATAAACGACAGACAAGCGCACCAGGCTCTCTCAACGCATCCACGTTGTAACTGAGAACGCGCCCCGCCGAAGGCGCATGATAGCGGCGGCACTCATTGCCAAACGCATCATATTGAACAGCCAACAAATCTTCCTTTTCTACACTTTGTAGAAGTTCAACTTTGGGAAGGACAAATCCGCCAATATCAGCACGAATCGACACCACGTTGTTGCCTTCAACCCAATCCATTCCAGGTAATTGCTTATTTGCGAGGTCAGATGCTTGAGCAGATTCAAACATGTCATAGTAAGACAGCATATTAAAAACGCCGTTTACAGCTCTTTGAATCATATCGGGCTGAGTGAATTTCCCCATCCCTACTTCGACTGTAATACTTGGGATTCCACTTCGATTCCAAACCGTTTCAAGAATACCTGGATCGCCGGGATCATTGAGCACGCAGTCCGGTCGCATAAGTCTTGCCATTTCTAAACATTGATCAATTCTGTAATCCGCGAATACATATAGCGGGTATACCGCACCACGAGTTTGAGTATGTAAGTCGACGGCAAAAGTAGCATTGTGCTTGAGTAAGCGCTCCCATAAAGAAGCAACAAAGCGCTCGGCTGCTAAGCCATGCGGGTCTCCGGGGAAAAGTCGATTGAGGTTCGCAGGGCAAGAACCCGGGTCGGAAGAGATAAAGTCTCGGCTATGGTTTAGTAAACCTGACAAATTCACCGTTGGTACAACAGTCACAGTTCCTTTTAGCTCTTTACCCACTAAATCTCGAATAATTTGCTGTGCAGCTAACACGCCATTGAGCTCGTCGCCGTGGATACCAGCGGTGATCATCAACTTAGGTCCATCTTGGCTACCTTTAAAAACAGAGACAGGCATATTTTTTGGTTGTCCTAACCCATCACTGGTGACTTGAAACCAAAACTGATGCTCTCCAATCGGCAAGTCTTCAACATTCAAAGAGCCAATAACCTGCCTACCTTGTAAAACATCCCCTAAGTACTCTGTTCTCATCCAACTTCTCCATGCTTTTGAACAAAATCTATTCTGTTGCCAGTTTTTGCATCATAGAGGATATCGTAATCAGTACAAGCAGTTAATCAGCCCAAGAGACGCTACTCGATTGCTCTCTCTTCCCACTTCCTCAATTTATCTTTCAGATTGAGACCAACCCGGTGACTACTCTCCAAATACTTCATTTGGATAACTATTCACTAATTACTCAACCAATTGAAATAAAAGTGCAATAAAATCAACACTTAAAAAATTTCCCTATTCACTGAAATGTAATTTTATAGAAATGAAAGCTTAATTTAGCTGCTCTAAATTAGCTTCATATCGAAACGGAGAGCACTTCGCTCACGGATTTTAAAATACAAGGTAAGTGATTATGAAAAAGGCAGTTCTAGCTTCTGCAGTGGTAGCAGCACTAGTTTCAGGTTCATCTCTAGCAGCAACAGTTTACAGCTCTGACGGTACTGAGCTTAAGATTGGTGGTCGTGCGGAATTCCGTGGTGACTTCATTGGTTCTGGTGGTGCTGAAGTTGAAGGTACAATGGAAGATAAGACTCGTTTCCGTTTAAACCTTGGCGGTAAAACAGAACTTACCGATACGGTTACTGCATTCGGTTTCTACGAAGCAGAGCAAAGCACTGGTGATAGCGAGTTTGATAACCGTTACATGTACGCTGGTGTAGATTTCGATGGACAAGCAGTCTCAGTAGGCCGCCAAGACATGGCTTCAGTCATCGTATCTGACTTTACAGATATCACTGAGTTCTCAGGTGTTCAGCAAGTAATCGATGCAGCTTCAGATAAAGAAGATAGCGTATTTGCATACCGCGGTGGCTTTGATGCACTTCAGTTAGAAGCAACTTACCAAGCAAACAGTGAAAAAGACTCTGATGGCTACGGCATCTCTGGTGTTTATTCATTGCCAATCGGTCTAGACCTTGGTCTTGCATACTCTGGTCAGGATCTAGGAGCAGGTAAAGGAAGCGCAAACCAAATCCTTGCTGGCCTAGCATATTCACTAGATAACCTTTACCTAGCAGCAACTTACTCAACGGGTGACTTAAACGATAAAGCCGTTGGCCCTATCGCTGAGTCATTCACTGCAATGGAATTCGCAGCACAATATAAAATCACTAAGCAGTTTTCTGCTGCAGCAGTATACACATATCAAGAAGATGAAGCGGCAAACGGTTCTACGGCCGACTCTGTTGATGGTATCGAGCTTGTTGGCTACTACAAACTAAACAGCAACTTCCGTACATACCTTTCTTACTACATCAATGGCTTAGATGAAGTGAAAGACGTAACTACAGGACTAACAACTGAAGGTGAAGATACGCTTCGCCTAGGTGTTCGCTACGACTTCTAATCTAAATTTACTTTAGGTAGACACTAAAAAGGTTGGGCAATTGCTCAACCTTTTTTCATATTCGAATATTCTGACCAACTTCATCGATGCTTTTTCTGGTTAAGTGGTGCTAAATCCGTATCATAGGCAAACCACATCAAATAATTAGAAACATCATGTCACAACACCATCCGATCCAAGGCGCTAGCTGGATGCTTACTGCAGGCTTAGCCTTTGCCGTAATTAACAGCCTGACTCAAATTGCTAGCATTCATTTCGGACTGACTTCTACTACCGTTGCCGTCATTCAATACGCCATCGCTTTATTAGCCATTCTTCCCTACTTGAAAACACTAGGCATTCGCCGTGCACTCCAAACCGACAATCTCAAACTGCACGTGTTTCGTGTCTTTTTGTCGGTTATTGGTATCCAGCTTTGGATATGGGCGCTCGCTTACCCTGTGCCAATTTGGCAAGGTATCGCACTGCTGATGACCTCTCCGCTGTTTGCGACGATAGGCTCGGGACTGTTCTTAAAAGAAAAAGTTGGTGCTGCACGCTGGGGAGCAACATTAGCAGGCTTCATTGGTGCAATGATCATTCTAGAGCCATGGGCCGAAGACTTTAGTTGGGCAACCTTATTGCCTGTCGGCGCTGCATTCTTCTGGGCCTGCTACTCGCTGATGGTGAAGAAACTGTCATCGCAAGATAGCCCATCAACCATGGTGGTTTATCTACTGCTGTTGATTACACCGTTCAACATCATGTTGGCCGTGCCAGACTGGCAAACTCCAAGTGGCAGTACCCTTTGGGGTATCCTGGCTGTCATTGGTGTGTTAACCGCCCTCGCACAATGGGCCATTGTAAAAGCCTACTCAGTGGCTGATGCATCCTTTGTCCAACCGTTTGACCATGCAAAATTGCCTCTAAATGTACTGGCTGGATGGCTGGTATTCAGTTGGGTGCCGCCCGGTCGTCTATGGTTAGGTGCGGCAATCATTATTGCCTCTGTCGCCTTCATCACTCACTGGGAAACAAAAAAACCAGCTAAAACGAAGAAAATTTAGAAGGTTTGAAATAAATAGTTCTGCTGTCCGTTCTATATTGATAAGAGAATTTGAAGCGAGGTCGTAACCATGAAGAAACCAATCAAGATTACACTGTACCGTTGGGCAGGCAGCTGGGGTCCATTTAAAGTAAACATCCCATGTGGAGAATGTACCCTTACCAAAGACATTCTGAAGGACACCTTTGAGAATGAACTGGCAGATGTCGATGTCGAACTAGAAGTGAAAGATTGGTTGTCTCACTGGTGGGAGCCTTTAAAACTCGGTGCATGGCACGCCCCTATCTTAGTTGTGGAAGGTAAGGTAGTAAGCCAAGGTGAAGCGCTTAACCGTGGTGTGCTCGTACAATCGGTAATCCAAGAGTGGACGAAACGAGATAGCCTAAAAGGCAATATTGTTTACGGCAAAGCAACCTGCCCATACTGCGTAAAAGCAAAGAAAATGTTGGATGAAGCGGGTGTCGAGTATACTTACCATGACGTGGTTAAAGACAGTGCAGCTCTATATCGAATGATTCCTGAGGTGAAAGCACACATCGGTCAAAAAACGCCAGTAACCGTGCCTCAGATTTGGCTTGATGGTAAGTACATCGGCGGGGCTGATAACTTGGAAGCTTGGATGAAGGAAAACGGTTTAGACAGCATTCCAAATAACGTCGTCGACCTATCTAACCAATCAACTGGCTAATCTTCCTTAAAGAATTTCAGCCACCCATTAATGTTTTTTGTGTCCATCCACAATAGAACAAAGCGGTAAAATCACCTATCGCGCATACGAAAAAGGCCTTAAACTTCAAAGAGTTTAAGGCCTTTTAAAATTCCGTTTTGGAAAATGGTTATTTAGCCATTTTCTTCATCATTCTCTTGATGAAAGATGCTTTTTTCGGCTTTGACTTGCCGTACATTGCTTCATGCATCATGTTTTTTGCTGCCATTTGACCAAGGTATGCGTGGCCTAGTTCGTAGTTCATGCTTATCTCCGCACATAATCAACTTTCTTGTGCGCGGATTCTACACTGAAAATGCCTAAAAACAAGATCTAAATCACACTTTACTGCAAGTCACCTATTCTTATTACAACACACCTTTTTAAGCGTAAGAGCGGCTTGAGATATTCACAAAAAAAGCAGCTCAAGTGAGCTGCTCTTTATGAATGTTTTGCTTAACAACAGCCGTGTCAAACTATAGCTGTTAGCGACAACGAACGCTTAGCTACGCTTTGGCTGACGGTAAGTTTTACCAGCAATCTGGTAAGTCTCTTTTTGCTTTAGTTCGAACATTGTTTCAAAGAACCAAGCGGCAAATTTGATCAAGTCATCGCCTTCATTCATCACATGCTCGATGTACTCTTGCTCTTCACCCTGTTCGTTTTCTTGAAGTGTCACGTGGTAAATACGCTTTTCACCTTCAACTTCAGCTAGCGCAAATTGACCAGTCAGTGATGCGGCAGCCTCAGCGACTTCAGTATCTTCATTGGATTTCAATAGCTCAAGTGCCTGTGGTAGGCCATCTAGTGCACAGATAGCTTTTACCAGTACTTCAAATTCATTTTGCTGCATGTTTTATTACCTATTAAATGGACGCCGATATTGTAGAAAACCATCTATCCAAATACAACGTCTTAAAGGCCGCATACACAAACATCAGCACAACAAGCTAACCATATTCGACTTCTGTATCGCCAAGCTTCTTTTTCATTCGTGTTGAGGACCACAGCACCGAGCCCATAGCCGCACCAATCACTAAATAGAACACGCCGAGCTGCAGATGATTCGTCACCCAGCTCTCTACCAAATAACCGCCTAATAAACCTGCTAAACACATTTGAATCGAGCCAGATAATGCAGATACCGCCCCCGCTTGTTTCTTATGTGGTTCCAACAACATGCTAATAGAGAGAGGGAATGAGATGCCCTGTGCAATGGTCAGCCAAGTAAACGCCCATACTAAGTTAAAGATGGTTAATTCATGTGTCAGCAACCAAACTCCAGACGCTAAGATAATCAAGATCGCAAAGCTCATTAATTGAGGTGTACTAAAACGACGATTCAGAACATTCAATGCCACACTGCCAATCAGCAAGCCCGCCGAAGGCACAATCATTAATGACCCATATTCCGCAGCTGTCAGCCCCAATTGCTCCTGCATTAAGAATGGGAACAAAGATAACGACACCAAACTTGCCATGTAGCTCATCCAGTTGTAACTGGCACTACTCAACACTTGTCGATTCGTTATCAAACTTCCGTAGTTCTTGACGACTTGGCTTACCTGAAAACGACTCTTGCTATAGGGGAGCGTCTCGTGAAGAACAAAATAGCCCAGAGTGAATATCGCGAGTAGATAGAGCAAAACAAACAGGAACACCGCTTCCCAACCAAGGTGGAATGAAATCCATCCACCAAATACAGGGGCGATGATCGGCATGATCGAAGCGGTAATTGAAATATAAGACAACGCTTTAGTAAGTTGTGCGCCATCATAACTATCGCGAAGCACGCTACGCCCGAGCACCGAAGCACTACCCGCCCCTAAGCCTTGTAATAAGCGACCTACTTCTAACGCTGTCATGTTGTCAGAAAAGACGACACAAACAACAGTACCAATCAAATAAACACCCTGACCTAACAAGAAGATAGGTCTTCGTCCAACTGCATCTGACATCGGTCCGTAAAATAGTTGAGATAAGCCAAAGCCCACTAAAAATAGTGTGACGAGCAGCTGTACATCAACTTGAGTGACACTTAAGTCAGCAGCAATCAGCGGCAGTGATGGCAGGTAAATACTGACACCCACTTGCCCAGTAGCAATGATCATCATCGCCAACAGTAATGGTGTTTTTTTAAAGGTCGATTGGCTCAAAAAATTTCCTTTTCGTTTGTTATTTGTTCAAAGATGAGTTTACATTCAGAGCCAGCAATTGATAATTAACCAAATTGGAATTTGATTAAGTCCCAACAGGAAAGAATATGGATTGGATACTTAACGTAAAAAGTTATGTAAAAGTGGTGGAAGAAGGCAGTTTTAATGGTGCAGCCCGTAAGCTTAATACCACCAGCTCGGCGATCAGTAAGCGGGTAAGCTGGCTTGAAGAGCGTATCGGGACTCAGCTACTTAAGCGTACGACTCGCTCGATTAGCCAAACCGAAGCAGGCGCACTCTTTTACCAACGAGCCAAAGATCAGCTCGATAACTGGCAGTCGATCATTGATGAGACTCGCTCGGTTAACCAAACTCCGGCAGGCCTGTTAAAAATTGGGGCAACCATAGCGGTTGGGTCTAAATTTCTGGTCCAACACATGGACGATTTCTTAGAAAAGTATCCAGACATAAAAGTACAACTGATTACCACCACGTCAGGGCAGCTGCCTGAACTTGGCTTAGATCTAGTGATAAGTCGCGAACTCGAGCAACTCAACTCGTTAAGCTTTAAAAAAACACCTTTGTTTGAGCACAAAGCGGGATTCTATGCTGCTCCAAGCTACTTGGCGAAACATGGCTACCCAAGCTGCGAGCAAGATTTAGAGCAACACAATTCACTGATTTGGGGTGAACGCCCTACTCGTGAGGTTACGTTAACGAAAGGACAACGAATCACATTGAATGGAAACTTTGCGACAACCAATCCTGAGGCTCTATTTCACGCGGCCAAGCGAGGCATGGGCGTGTTATTGACCATCAAAGCCATGATCAAAGAAGATCTAAAACAAGGGACATTAGTTCCAGTATTGCCAAATATCACCGCTGATGAGGTGATGGTTTACGCTTACTACCCTAAGCTTGATTACTCACATACACGAACCAAACTGTTTCTGGATCACCTCAAAGATAGGCTCGACAAAGAACGTAGCACTCAGGTTTTGTGAAACTAGTCACAAATAAATTTGAAAAAATATGCATAGAGGACAATAATAAACAAGACGCATATCACAATTATACGCGGTGATTCTGGTTAACTATGGATGGTGACTATGACTCAACATACACAGAACGGCATAATAAACACAGAGCGCATAGGTCGCTTATTGAAGTTGGAAGGTGTCGACCTTCTTGAGTCTGCTGTGCTCACCTTACATCAAACCTTTGATACGCAGTACACCAGCATCATTGAGAAGAAGTACTTTCCAGACCAAATTGTTCCTCTCGTTATCGCGCACTCTGATCATGTTTTACACGATAAGATAAACGCACGTCACGGGCATATCTACCAGCAGGCCGTTAATCAAAAACACCCGGACTGCTCGTTTGCTCAATATGTCGTTCAATCTCTACCGACATCGGCCTTTCGACAAGAGATCACTTCACAGAACTCTATCGCGATCCCAACTCGCACTCAGAGTGGCGAAGTGATGGGCGTACTATTTTCAACTTTCACGTCACCGCTTAGCCCAACTCAGCAACAAGAGGTCATCAAACATCATCAGCTGTTCGCCGATATCATTATCCATACACTAAGGGAGATGTGGTTCAACGACCGTTCTGAGCAACTGGTGAATCAACTTAGCTATGAAGTCTCGCACGACAGCCTAACAGGCTTACTCAACCGTAGCTGCTTGTCAGATACCCTAGAGTCAATCACTCAGCAAAGCGTGACACCCTTCTCTGTCGCCTTACTCGATATCAACAGCTTTAAAGCGATCAACGACCAACACGGCAATTATATTGGTGACAAAGTGCTACAGTTCGTCGCTGAGACGTTACGCCGCACCTTACCCGAAAACAACCTTACATTCCGTACCGCGGGCAACGAATTTGCTTTCATCACCTACCACTCAGACCCAATCGCCATTTGTGAGCAAATACTAGCGAAGATCAAACAAGGCTACTCAAGCGTCGACATCAAGATCGATTTTGAGGTCAGTATTGGTATTGCTCGCTCAGAAGGAGACAACAAGGATGTCGAGCAGATCATCTTCAACACCAGCTTGGCATTAAAAGAGTGTAAACAAAGCCCCGATACCCACATTCAATGTTATGACACCCACCTAAGATTTCGCTACCAAAGAAAGGCAGAGCTCATTGCCGCACTGCGAAGTGAACTTGAAAACCCTATTTCCAATAACCTAACGCCAGATGGCAATGGCATGTACGTGGTTGCCCAGCCTATCGTTGGCCAGGGGGAAAAACGTTGGGAATACTTTGAGGTGCTGACACGCTGGAAAACCGCGCAACATGGTGATATCTCTCCAGTGGAGTTTATTCAAGTCGCAGAAGAGTCTGGATTGATTGTTGAACTGGGTGAACGCATCATCGAATTAGTATGCCGTGCAAAGAAAACGTTAGAACAAGGGCTAGGCTATAAAATCAAGCTCGGAATAAACTGCTCTGCCCACGAGCTTAACGACTCTAAGCGTTATATCTCTTACCTTACTCGAACCATTGAGCAACATCACTTTACAGCAAACGAGTTTGTTATCGAGCTAACCGAGACCGTGCTGCTATCACCGACCCAAGAAACGAAAGCCGCACTTAACTACCTCAGAGAGCAGGGTTTTACTATCGCCTTGGACGATTTCGGTACTGGCTACTCCAGCCTGAACTACATTCACAGCTATCCGATCGACTGCATTAAAATTGATGCTACGTTCATTCGCAACTTGCTAACCAACTCCACCTCAGAGAGCGTCGTTTGGTTGATTGTCCAACTGGCACATAGACTCGATGTGTCACTAGTGGCTGAAGGCGTTGAGAAACGTGAACAGTTAGAAAAGTTACACGCAATGGGATGCGACAAGATCCAAGGATATCTCTACTCTCCACCAATGAGACCAGAAGCGATTGTCAGCTACGTGACACACTCTGAGCCTCTCGCTTGAGCATAACTAACGTAGAAAAAAGCCGCGATACATAGCCTTATAATTCAAAATTAGGCTCAATATCGCGGCTATTTCATTAGTGTGATCTTAAAGATCTTATTAATGGCGACTAAACGTCAATCATTAACTCTTGTTTGATTGCGCTTCTAGCTCTTTCTGTAGCAAGGCATCCGCTTCGTCTCTCGCCGCGATAAACGTTGATTTTTCCTTTTTCGGCACAGAGTCTGCCATTGGAATGTTCGCTTTCATCGCATCAACAGGACGACCACGTTCAATCAGTTCGTAATGTAGGTGTGCGCCAGTAACTCGACCCGTTTTCCCTGATAACCCGATACGTTGACCACGAGAAACCGTTTGTCCTTTACGAACCAGAATCTTGCTTAAGTGCAGGTAGCGCGTTTTATACGTACTACCGTGTTGAATCACTACGTAGTTACCTGCATAAGGGTGTTTACGTGTCATGATCACTTTGCCGTCACCCGTTGCCTGAACTGGCGTACCAATCGGCGTTGCGAAGTCAGTACCGTTGTGCGGTGAAACTCGACCTGTCACTGGGTGCAAACGCTTAGGGTTAAATTGAGAGCTTTGACGCCAGCCGCTGCTTACCGGATAACGCTGGAAAGCACGTTGCAAGCTATCGCCATTTGCATCGTAGTACTGTCCATCAGTATGCAGATACGCAGAGACAACGCGGTTCTTGTTGATGATCTTAATCGCTTCAATTTCGCGCTTGCCAGTGGCAACACCATCGACAAACTGTGCTTTCTGCAGCACTTCAAACTTATCGCCGGCACGTAGATCACGGCTAAAGTTCAACTTGTCTTTTAATAAGGTAACAACGTGGTCGATCTCAAGGCCATTTAGACCCAGTTTATTTGCTGATACAGAGAAACTACCTTGAATGTCCCCCACTAAAGGTTTTTGTTTCCACTCACCTGGAATAGAGATGTCTTCGAACTCATAAGAGCCGTCTTCAAGTAGTCGGTAAACCACTTTGTCAGCAACGCTGAATTGAAGTTCCATTTTGGATAGATCACCTGTCGCCTCATCACGCCAAAAACGGAGCGTGTTACCAGGGCGGAGCGTATCAAGTGCAAGGAAGTTTAAGTCGGTTTCCATCACACTCATCATCGATTTATAAGAGAAACCAAGTTGAGTGAAGATGCTACTTAGATTGTCACCCGATTGAATTTGATACTCAAACGTTGGCGGTTCAATAACCACGACAGAAGAAGGTGACAAAATAGACTCAATCACGGTTGAGTCAGGTAAGTTCAAATCGATCGTTTTCGTCAGATTCGATTGAGACGATTGCAGAGCAACGCCGAGTGCGGCAACAAGTGGCAGTCCTAAAATCGCTACTTTTTTTACAGGTGAAAGCTCAGCAAACGGAGAGGAAAATATTTTTGAATACACGGTAAACAGGTCTTTCTACGACATAAAGGTATAGGATATGCTTTTCAAACGCATAAATCATCAACGCATTGTCATAATATGACGCGAATCTTACTGGATATCGCTAAGTCATTGAGTTGCCGAGGCTGAAACAAGGCACTCCATCGAATAAAATTAACCGCTAAATTTGAAAATAAAAAAGCAGAAACGGCTAGTCTCTGCTTTATATTGATTTACGTTATTCCGTTTCGATTAATTAATAAGCGAAGCGAATTAGTGAGTAATTTCATCAAGCCTCGGAGTGGGCTTGGAGTAACTCAACCAACTCACGTTTGGAAAAAAGTGCTTAGTTTCTTGAGCAGCGATTAAGCGCTTACCGTTGATACCAAGCAGTTATCTTCACCAAACTCATTAGGGATGTAACGATCGGCATTAGCATCGTTTACCCATTGCTGATCGTCAACAAGGTAACGGAATTGAAACTCACCATCTTTAGGCAGGCGAGTTTTAAACTTATATACTTTCCCTTTTGCCAACTTTTTCATTGGCGTCGCTTTCCAATCAAGGAAATCAGCAACGATAGACACAGAATTCGCTTCTTGAGCTTCTAGCTCAAAAGTCACTTCAACTTCATCTTTCGTTTTAAAAAAACGTTTATTAATCATTAGCAAGCTCCATTTGTAAAGTAAGCAGACACAAGGCTACGAGTGTCTAAATTTCATTCATCTACGTAAGATAATATGTAATTTGGCTCACATAAACAACAGATCCTTACACTAACAAAAACGTTATTGCTTACCAATTGATTGCGTATCAAAAGAAAAGCTCATTAACACCTTTTCAGAAGGTGCTTCTGCAAATGATTGTTCCGCAGAATGCTGAGTAAAGCCGATAAAACCTTCCCCACTTTGTTTGTCTTTTGATTGAGTGCCCTCCTGTTTAGCGACCTCTAAGGTTTGGATCTGAACACGATCACCGAGGAAGAGTTGATCCACTAGCACCACACGGCTGCGCTGTTGGTCATGCTTGAACAAGCCTAGATAATAAAAGACACCGCTACCTTGGTTAGACACCGACATTGGCGCGACATAAAAGTGAGTTTCTCCCAATTTGACAGCGAACAGCTTTTGAGTATCAACGGTTACCACTCCGCGCTCCACGCCTGAATCGTAACGTCCAGAAGCCAGCGATTGCGGCTCATCTACTTCATTAATAAAAGCGTAAGCATTCGTTTCAGGTACTTTGATTGTCCATGGGTTAGTTGTCTTCAAGTCAAACACAGTTTCCACAACCGAGTCGTAACTGACCTGAGAAGAAGGGAACTTCGCCAAGATTTCTTCATCACTTAAGCTGAAGCGGTAAACCCCCGCTGCGATGACAACCACCAACATCACAATGGGAATGAGTAAAATCAGGGGAATCGGTAAGATTTTCTTTTTCATGAGCCATTTTATTCTTTTGTTTTCATCCTGTTGTGCAGACCATAAAGGGCTTTAGTATAATTATCAATACAGGGCTAATCAGAACTGGAGCACGGATGGATATCAATCATAGTAAAGATAAAAATATCAGAAGTTGCGAATGTCGCTGCGGTGCAGTCAATCTCGTGTGTAGAGGGGAGCCTCAACGAACCTCTGTCTGCCATTGCTATGAATGCCAAAAACGCACCGGCAGTGTGTTTGGTGTACAAGCTCGATTCCTAACGGAACAAATTTCTCTGAGTGGAGAGGTAACCTCATTTTCGCGCATTAGCGATACAGGCAATGAAGTCACTTATCAATTCTGCCCAAAGTGTGGCACCACCATGCTGCTACAATCCGTCGCAGCCTCGGATTTTTGCATCATCCCGCTTGGGTTGTTTAAAGAACAAGATTTCCCGCTTCCGAGCTTTTCAGTCTACGAAGAGCGCAAACATGGTTGGGTCAAATTTGACCATCAAATGAGTCACTATAATTAGTGTCCTCGATCCCCCCCAAGTATTGTGACAATGCTTGTCGGAAAACAAACTGCAATACTGTTGCCTAAGATCAATTATCGATGCTCTACAACGCTAGCGAAACTTTTTGCTAGCGTTATAATCTGCCCCTCTTTTTAACCCAGGGTGAACCACATGATTTCTAAGCTACCTCGCTGGGTTGAATACGGCGCTCTCCTGCTAGCAGGCCTTGCTGGCAGCGTAAATGCTATTGGTCTACTTGGTTTCCAACACCAGGCGATCTCACACATTTCAGGCACTGTCTCTTTGCTAGGGAGTAGCTTACTTACGCCTACCTCCGCTTCTTTGCACCTACTACTCGTTATCATGAGCTTTATGTTGGGCGCGGCTTTTAGTGGTTTTTTCATCGAAAACCAAGCACTGAAGCTAGGGCGCCGATACGGCGTTGCTCTTTGTATAGAAGGTGGGTTGCTGTTCCTAGCACTTTGGGCACTTCTACAAGGTTACACCTCAGGCCAATATTTTGCTTCGGCAGCTTGTGGCTTGCAGAACGCAATGATCACCACCTACAGCGGCGCCATTATCCGTACCACTCACATGAGTGGCATCATCACGGATCTAGGAATCATGATTGGTGCACGCCTAAAAGGTACCCCCTTTGATCGCCGAAAAGCAAAGTTGCTCATGTTCATTGTCGTAGGCTTTCTATTTGGTGGCTTAACGGGCGCATGCTTGTTCCAACGTTTTGAGATTTTGGCTCTCGCTTTCCCTGCCTCTTTCGCCTTTATTATTGCGTTTAGCTACTGGCTCTATTTGACGTATCGAACAGACACTCCAGCCAATTTATAAAAAACTGGCAATATATCCTCAAATTACGTAACATCCGCAACACTTTATTCTAAACTCTTAATACATAGCAGAATAACTCGCATGAATATTTAGCGATATTTGATGAATAGTATTGCAAGCGATATTAATACTGGGTAATCTTGCATCCAATAAGAAAACACGGACGTTTAGTGAATAAAAATGCCAAGGAAATGGCTTTTTTACGTGTAGAAATTCGAGAACAATAACATGTCTAACAACACGAATACTGCTCAACCAGAGAAATCTAAAGGCAGTTTCTGGGTTTTCCTAATCCCATCATTGATTGGTTTATTCCTTTTCATGGCTCCAATTAGCTACCAAGGCGATCTCACCATCCCTGTTGCTATCCTAGCCAAGTCAATTCAAGCGGTTTTCGGTGAATATCTAGTCTCTATCATCACTGCGATCGTCGCTTTCATGTCTGTAGCTTCAGTTTTAAGCACCATTTTCAAGCCTACATTCATTACATCGAATTCATTTTTAAACGGCCTTTTCAACCCTTCTCCATTGTGGTTGGCAGTTCGTCTAATTGGTGGTGCAGCTGCATTCATGGCGTTCTTCCAAGTTGGCCCTGAGTTTATCTGGGAAGAGAACACCGGCGGCTTAGTTCTAGAAGGTCTACTTCCAACACTATTCTCAGTGTTCATTTTTGCAGGTCTTTTACTGCCTCTTCTACTTAACTTTGGTTTGCTAGAACTGTTTGGCACGCTATTAAGTAAAGTTATGCGCCCTATCTTCAACCTACCTGGTCGTAGTGCTATCGACTGCATGGCTTCTTGGTTGGGTGATGGCAGCGTTGGTATCCTACTGACAAGCAAACAGTACGAGAAGAAATTCTACACTCAGCGTGAAGCTGCGGTTGTGGGTACTACTTTCTCAGCAGTATCTATCACGTTCAGCCTTGTGGTTATTGCTCAAGTAGAGCTAGAGCACCTGTTCTTACCTTTCTACGCAGCAATCTGTCTAGCGGGTATTGTTGCAGCGGTAATCATTCCTCGCCTGCCACCTTTGAGCATGAAAAAAGACACTTTCATTGATGGCAGCAAGCCAGAGAAAGATGCAGATGCAATCCCTGCTGGTCACTCAACGTTCTCTTGGGGCCTTGAGCTAGCAGTAAACAAAGCATCACAAGTCAAATCAGTTAAGTCTGTATTTGGCGAAGGTGTTCGTAACGCGGTGGACATGGTATTTGGTGTACTACCTGTAGTTATGGGTCTTGGTACAATGGCGTTGGTCATTGCAGAGTACACTTCTGTGTTCTCATTCCTAGGTCAACCTTTCATTCCGTTCCTTGAGCTATTGGGCGTTCCTGAAGCGGTTGCGGCATCAGAAACCATCGTGGTTGGTTTTGCAGACATGTTCATCCCAGCGATCCTTGCAGCGTCTATTGATAACGAAATGACTCGCTTTGTGATTGCAGCAATGTCGGTAACTCAGTTGATTTACATGTCTGAAGTAGGTGCTCTACTTCTAGGCAGTAAGATTCCTGTAAATATCGCAGAACTATTTATTATCTTTATTCTGCGTACATTAATTACACTTCCAGTTATTGCAGGCGTTGCTCATCTAATATTCTAATTTAGATGCTGCTTATATAATTAAGTAAGCCGCTTAAATTATAAAGCCCCACTTTGTGGGGCTTTTTATTTGCACAAAATATGGACACCAGGTCACCTTATATTCAGATTCACAATTAATAGGCATATCAGTTAATTTCATATCTTTTCTCTAAGCTCCCTCCTCTATATAGAAAACAAAGCGCATAAAGGTAAAATTAATACATTTTTAATTTCATCTTAAAGTCCGAAACTTCTAATTCCTCAACTCATTGAAGCAGCTACTAAAAGTAACAAATATGTGATTTAGTGAATTTTGTATTGTTTAGGTTGTTGTATTTTTGTAGTCTGTTTTGTGAATTTACATTCAAGTAAATTTCAATCCTGTCGATATATATAAATACAAAAACACAATTAACTTTAGTCTTCGCAAAGCCTGTGAGAAGGGGAAAATTCAATGAAATTTAGCCATAAGGTGGTTGCTGCATCATCAGCCTTGCTGCTAGTGACAGTATCATTGCTTTCAATACAACAACTTTACACTGTGAGAAGTGCTGTACAGAACAACGTAAATGCGAGCCTAGAAGAGATGGTATCTGGTGTTAAGAACACCGTGGTATCAGAAATGAACGCTAAAAAAGCATTGGCGCAATCGACGACTGAAGTCATCGAAATTAATCCTCAAGATCGTAACTACGTTAAATCCATTCTTGAAAAGCCAAAGCTGAAAAACAGCTTCCTAGCCGTTGGTTTTGGTTATGAAGCAAACGGTTTCGTTATCGAGAATGATGACGGTTGGGAAGCAGGTCCAGATTACGACCCTCGAATTCGCCCTTGGTATATTGATGCTAAATCCAAAAACAGTTTAGTCGTCACCGCTCCTTATGTGGACGCATCAAGCAAGAAGGTGATCATCTCAGTTGGTACTCCAGTTAAAGACAACGGCCGCTTCACAGCAGGTATGTTCTACGATTTGGAATTAACCAACCTGGCAACATTGGTAAACCAAGTAAACTTATTTGATGCAGGCTACCTATTCCTTGTGACTGCTGATGGTACAACGATCGCTCACCCGAACGCGAAAAACAACGGTGAAATGCTTTCAAGCTACATGCCACAAGCAACCATTCGTGAGGGCTCTCAAGAGATCGAAGTTGACGGTAAGATGTTCCTAGTTAACTTCACTCATATCCCAAGTGAAGATTGGTACATTGGTGCCATCCTTGATGAAGAGATCGCGTACCAAACAGTCGAAGACTTGAAAAATAGCTCAATGATCTACTCTTTGATCGCTGTGATTCTTAGTATCGTTGCACTAACGGTTCTGATTCGTGTTCTAATGCGTCCACTGGATGCACTTAACCAAGCGATTCAAGACGTAGCGAGTGGTCAAGGTGACCTGACTAAGCGTCTAGATACCAACACAGACAAAGAGTTCTCTGACTTAGCAAAAGGCTTCAATACCTTTACTGAAAACCTACAAAATCAAATCATTCAATCGAAGGCGATTGGTGTGGAGATTAAACGTGGTACTGAAATCACAGTAAGAGGTGCTGGTGAGTCAGCAAGCGCTATGAACACGCAACTGCAAGAGCTAGAGCAGCTTGCGACCGCAATGAACGAGATGGCAGTAACCGCAACCGAAGTAGCAAATAATGCTCAAGGTGCAGCAGCTGCGGCTCGTGAAGCGGACGAGGCTACATTAGACGGCACATCGGTCGTAAGTGAAACTACACAAGCGATTGATAACCTATCTGAGCGTATCGACCAAGCCGTTGCTGAAGTACAAGTTCTAGAGTCCGCAACAGCGAATATCGAAACGATTCTTAAGGTAATTAACGATATCGCGGACCAAACCAACCTATTAGCACTAAACGCAGCGATCGAGGCAGCACGTGCGGGTGAATCTGGTCGTGGTTTTGCTGTCGTAGCAGATGAAGTTCGTACTCTGGCACAGCGTACTCAAGAGTCGACAACTGAAATCCGCAACATGATTGAACAACTTCAAGCCGGTGCAAGCTCAGTATCGAATGCGATGAACCAAAGTAAAGACACAGCTACTGACGCCGTTGAACGAGCGCAGCAAGCTAACTCTTCACTAGATCGCATCCGTGACGCCATTCAACGCATTTCTGATATGAACATTCAGATTGCATCAGCGGCAGAAGAGCAGAGCTTAGTGGCGGAAGAGATCAACAACAACACTGTTAAGATCAAAGACCTTTCAACACAGGTGTCTACTGCAGCTCAAGAAGCAAATGCGGCGATGCAAGTGCAAACCGACAACGTTCGCCAACAAGACGAACTGCTGAACAAGTTCACGGTTTAGTCACCTTTAGCTTTGAGCAGCTAGATTCTTAGCTTCAAATCAAAAAGGCCCGCTAACTCACACGAGTAGACGGGCCTTTCTTTTAATCTCTTCTCAAAGTGGGCCGATTAACTGTTCACAGGCTCGGGGTCATTGGTTGTCAGCATCATGCATTGATTGGATTCAACCTTGATCGTTACTTTGCTATCAATGCAATCAATTACTTTACCTGACAGCAAGTCCGTTACAGGTCCAGTCCAAGAGAACGATGCCGTTTTGCTTCGCTTAGACTTATTGATCACTACAATGCCTTTGTCTCCACGAACAAACACCATCAAGTCATCATTGGCCTCAACCACACGCATCGCTTCACCATGAACATGATTGTGGAATTGAATCATGCTTTTCATGTATGGCGCTTGCCAATCATTGAGCCAACGAGGCTGGCCATGTTGATCCAGAATACCACTGGTGCTCAGCTCACTGTATATAAGCGGCACACCGCCATCGCGACCAAGAATGAAAGCGTGAGCAAGACGTTCATCAACTTCATCCATGATATGTTCCAAGAACACATCATTGTTTGGGATATCATGGGTCACAGCAAAAGTGATGGCTCTCATATTCGATAGAGCTTGGCCAAAGCAGTAAGGGTTGATCAAAGACTTAAAACTGCCCTGCTCTTCAAACGCTTTATAGATAGTATTAAACAGTGGAAAATCGTAAGCGCCTAAACGAGTGTGCTTTAGGTAGGGCTCGAGAAATAGTTGGTACTCTTCCTCCGTCGCGCCACCATCAGTGATAATTTCACCAAAGATATGCATTTCTTCACAGATATCATCCGTCCACACTTTTCTCAGGTGTGACAGTGTCATGTGTTTTGCAGCATCAATACGAAAGCCCTTCACACCAATCGCTTTTAGAGCTTTTAAATACGCTCGCTGCTGCGCGACCACATTGTCGTTATCGAGCAATGTTGGTAGGCCTGGATCACTGGCTCCCCCTGTGATACGCCCGTTTTGAACTTCCCACGTATCTTTCCAGTTTTTGATGCCGAACGCTTCTACAAAGTCATTTTCATCAAAAAGTGGCTTAGACAGATCACCAAACAACCGGATTGATTCATAGTATTCAGGATCATTTTGATAAGACGTCAGATCTTGTTCGTTTGGATACGTTAAATCACTACG
This sequence comes from Vibrio chagasii, assembly GCA_041879415.1. Classification (NCBI taxonomy): domain Bacteria; kingdom Pseudomonadati; phylum Pseudomonadota; class Gammaproteobacteria; order Vibrionales; family Vibrionaceae; genus Vibrio; species Vibrio chagasii. The sequence continues at coordinate 751,063 of CP090852.1, forward strand.
GATACTAGATTCATTCGCCATGTGGTTGAATACCACATCGACATAAGTACGAAGGCCGTGCTGCTTAAGCGTCTTCACCATCGCAATAAAATCGATCGTATCACCGAGCTGGTTATCAATCATACGATAGTCTTGTGGCTGATAACGTTGCCACCACTGAGTTCGAGACGCTCGATCGCTGCCTTTAGGGGCGCGTAGTGATTTCATCGCTGGTGAAACTAAAACCGATTTATATCCCAACTCCTGAATCAGTGGGGCGTTCTTCATTACGTCAGCATAGCACCAGTCAAAAGCGTGCAAGATAACATCTGTCGCTGGATTGCTTAACATAGCTGAACTGTCCATGTTGTTCTCCTACCAAACTCGTTTACAGCTTTTTAGATAAGAAAGGTAAAGGCAAAGCTGTTTAAATGTCCTCAAGAATGGCATTTATTATATGAGTTACTCATTAAAACCCCTCCTCCTCCTAGTAATTACTCGTGGTGGATGATGAAGGGCGTAGCATTAATTATCGCATAGCGTCTGGGATGAACACTCAGCCATAATCCAATTAAATTTATCAAAAAGTCACAAAAAAGGAGCGTATATACGCTCCTTTTATTCCATCTAATACATATCTTACACTAGGTTCTATTAAGATCTTTAGTCAGATGTTCAATAGAATGCTCAGCTTCAATCACTGATCAAATATCGTATTTGCTACCTTATTAGGCAACACGTATTACTTCCAAGTCTGTGCGTACACACGCATGAGGTTACCACCAAAAATTTTGGCTAGGTCTTCATCCGAATAACCCATTTTCCAAAGGCTATCTACAACCCCTGCCATGTGTTTGGAAAGCTCTGCACAGCCTGTTGCACCTTGGTTAAAAGCATTCACCATATAGCCGTTATCTGCATATTTCGTTGGGTTTGCTTGAACAAAAGGCACCACTTTTGAAACTGTCATCATATCGTCTGTCGCGATACCAACATGATCAACACCACCCACTTTAACTGCGCCATCGATCATCTCTGCGAACTGTTGCGGAGTAATATCTTCCGGCCAAATACCATCTAGCATCCACTCAGCGGCAACAACCGAAACCACACCGCCCATATCCGCGACCGTTTTTACTTGTTCGTCTGAAAGTAATCGGTAACAAGCGGCAAGGCGATAATCAGGGTCACCTTTTTTGAGGTCGTTTTTGGCCATGCGTTGCTGTGTTTCTTCAAGGGTTTCATGAGGTTCACAGTTATACGTAGACGCTACAGGAGAGTGAGAATAAATAACAGGGACACCTTTATGGTGTTTTTGCATGTAGTCTGTAATGTCGCTGGTTGTGTATGGTGATGTATGGGAAAGATCCACCGTGATACCATGCTTGACCATCTCATCGATTACTTCTTTACCAAAATCCGTCAAGCCCGTGGTGTCACCATTCAGCATTGAGATAACCCCAGAACCCGTGAGCTCAGTTTCGTTATAGGTTAGCTGCATTGTTTTAACACCATACTCAGCCATCACCGCAACGTTTTTAGCATCACCATCGAGCGGCATAGTCGTTTGCGATGACCACATAACCGCATATTCCCCATTATCGTGGGCTAGTTGAAAGTCTTCTACGCTTTTCACGTAGCGAATAGGCGTCTTGGCGGAAGAAGTAGCCTTGGTCCATTTCCCATGCTCGGATTTAAACGCAAGTAAGTTGGGGGTATTTGGGGCAGCAATGGTCGCGGAAGCGCCAGTAATACCGCGTTCGTGAGCTAAATCGATGTAATCAGCAACTTGCGAGTCCTTGATAAAACCAGTACCGCTTGGAGAAGCGTAAAAGTCTAAGACAATATTATCTTTAACAAACTGTTTAGCTTTGGGTGATGCTTCGTCATACCAGTCTTTTGTCTCAATTGACGCAAACGAGCTGGTCGAAGCCAAACCAATGGCGGTAGCAAGTAAGAGCTTTTTCATAACGTATCCTTGTTTGTCGGTAACCTATCTATAGGTCTGTATCAATCCATAGTTCCAAATCTGAGCACGATGCATCCGTGGCTGAAATGCCTCAAAATCTGATAGAGAGTAAGCTCAAGAGGAGAGTCTCTAACAAAGGTTATTAGTCTATAACTTTCATAAGTTTAACTAATAAAAAATAGCTTAAACAATACGATGTATAAAGAAAAATTTTTATTCTGTTTGATTCAAACCGTAGTAGCTGAGCAGAATAAAAAGACCCGCATTCAGCGGGCCACAGTCGTTAAGCTTTTGGTGTCCATGTTTGCTCATAAACTCGCATCAAGTTGCCACCGAACAATTTAGCAAGGTCTTCATTGGAATACCCCATCTCCCACAAAGCATCAACAACGCCTGCAATATGCTTAGATAACTCAGCACAGCCTGTTGCTCCTTTGTTGAACGCATCCACCATGTAACCGTTATCAGCGTATTTATCGGCATTAGCAACGGCGAAAGGCACTACTTTTGCTGTTGTCATCATGTCATCAGTCGCAATACCAACATGGTCAATACCAGCCACTTTTACTGCACCATCAATCATCTCTGCAAATTGCTTTGGAGTGATGTCTTCAGGCCAAATACCGTCCATCATGAACTCAGTCGCGGTTACAGCAACCACACCGCCCATCTCTGCGACTGTCTCAGCCTGCTCATCAGAAATTAATCGGTAACACGCAGATAAGCGGTAGTCTGGATGTTCTTTTTGTAGGTTCTTCTCTGCCATGCGTTGTTTCGTTTCGCTCAACGTTTCATGAGGCTCACAACCATAAGTCGATGCGATCGGTGAGTGTGAATAGATAACAGGCACCCCTTTGTGATGCTTTTGCATGTAGTCTGTTATGTCTTGTGTCGTATAGTGGGAAGTATGCGATAGATCGACAGTAATACCGTGTTTCACCATCTCATCAATGACCTCTTTACCAAACTCAGTTAAGCCCGACTTATCACCGTTGATCATCGAGATAACACCAGAACCAGTCAGCTCAGTTTCGTTATAGGTTAGCTGCATAGTTTTAATGCCATGTTCGGCCATCACCGCGACGTTAGATGCATCCCCTTCCAAAGGCATGGTTGTCTGGCTTGCCCACATGATCGCGTATTCGCCGTTTTCATGAGCGAGTTGGAAGTCCTCAACGTTCTCAACATATCGAATAGGTGTTTTCGCCGAAGATGAAGCTTGAGTCCACTTCGCATGCTCAGACTTAAACGCCAGCATATTAGGTGTGTGCGGTGCAGCAATCGTCACTGAAGCGCCAGTCACACCACGCTCATGTGCAAGGTCGATATACTTAGCAACGTCAGAATCTGACGTGAAACCTACTGCACTAGGTGACGCGTAGAAGTCCAATACAATGGTTTCTTTGGCAAACGCCTGCGCTTCTGGTGAAGCAAATTCATGCCAATCTTTTGTCTCGATTGATGCATTAGCAACGGTAGATAGGGATGCAATTGTTGCTGCAAGAAGTAATTTTTTCATGACATAGCCTCTACATTATTTAGCGGTTAAGTGCTCAGTTGATGTAGAGAATGATAAAGCAGCCTGACATTCGAAATGTGCATTTCGCGACATCCGCGATTTGTATTTCGGTTTTGAATCGAATGACTTTAGGTATGGCTTGGCAGAATAAAGAAGGGGCGAGTTTTGAGTCAAAAGGAAGGAAGAGAAAGTGAGTTAAAGTTGAGGGTTTAACTCACTGATAACCAAATTTAAGACGCTAGTGAAACGTCTTAAAGTGTCTTGGCGGGTTCTTAGTGACTATGTTCTGTAAAGAACCTTAACCACGTGCCAGCCAAATTTCGTTTTAACAAGATGTGGGACCAGCGTCTCGCCAGAGAAACAAACCTTATCAAACTGAGGCACCATCTGCCCCTTACGAAACTCACCTAAATCGCCACCCTTTTTACCAGATGGGCACGTTGAGTATTTCTTCGCTAGCGTCTGAAACTTAGCGCCTTTTTTAAGCTGCTTGATGATGTCTTCTGCTTGTTCTTTGTGCTTCACCAAAATATGAAGCGCTGCTGCTGTTCTTGCCATGATAACTCTCAGTTTGTTGCAGTCTGCTTGCCGACCTATTTCATCGACAGCGAGTATTTTGCGTGATTTTAACCCAAGCGCTACCATTCTTCACTCAATAACCGAAAACAACCACCTTAAAGCCCCTAAAAACCGTATAGTTACTTGCCGCGGCTGTTATTTACCTTTAAATTATTCTTTATAAATTAAGCGTATAGTAAACAGGAGCCACTTATGGCCAAACCGATAAGTAAAGCGAGTCAGTCACAGGGAATGTTGATGTTCAAGCTGTCCCTCACTCAAAGTTTTGCTATTGGCACGCTTAAGGTCAGGGAAATTGTCCCTTTTCAGCCAATGACCCAAATCCCCTATTCTCATCACCATGTGATTGGCACAGTGACCATCCGCGAGCTCACTGTCCCTGTCATTGATATGTCTGCCGCGATAGGCTTTCGTCCGATCACTCCGGCTGAATACCAAGATTGCGTACTCATCGTGACGGACTGCTTGAGAACCGTAGTCGCATTTTTGGTTCGCTCAATCGATAAAATCATCGAATGTGATTGGAAGAGCATTGAATCGCCACCAGCAAGCGTAGGACGAAATGTGTTTGTGACGGGCATTACGCGCTTTGAAGATCGTATCGTACAGATGCTCGACGTAGAGTTGCTGCTCTCCAAGATCTACCCTGATTACGAGAACGCACAAATCCCTATGCTGACGGATGTTGAACGAGAACGTCTAAAAGCACTGAATATCTTATTAGTGGATGACTCTTTGATTGCGCGTAAGCAGCTGTCTGATGCTCTAGACAGCATCAACATTCCTTACAGTATTTGTAACAACGGATTAGATGCGATCGACCTAATGAGACGCCAAGCTAGCGTGGGTAATGCGGTCGACCTGTTAGTGAGCGATATTGAGATGCCAGGACTCGATGGCTATGAGCTTGCATTTGAAGTACAAAATGACAGTGCACTGAGCCATGCCTATTGTATTTTGCACACTTCACTATCGAGTGAGATCTGTGTGGATCGTGCTAACCAGGTGGGTGCCCATGAAGCACTTGAGAAATTCAATGCAGGTGAATTAATCGAAGCCATGCTGCGTGGCGCAAAAGTCTTAAACAACGCCTCTACGACCGCTTAAACTCTATCTTAGGAGCTAAACCATCATGCTTGATGGTTTAGCTTGGAAACTTCATAGACTTTCATCGATTAATCAGAACAGGACTAAACGTTAGTCTTTCTTTTTAGGCATCGAGCTTTTTGGCATAGAATAGCTCTTACTCACAAACTCCACTTCCTCAACCTCATTGATATGATTGGTATAAGACGCCAAGGCATACAGAGTGTTCGCGACTAAGTTAGCGTATTTAAAAAGAATCGGATCCGGCGACTTTTTACTTTCATGGTGCTCAATGCTCACCAAAGCGCGAACAACTTTCTTCGCCTGACAACGGCACAAATGAAGTTCGCTCGATACTCGATGCCCGCCAGGCAAAACAAACCCTTTGAAGCCACCTTCTAACTGCTCGCGAATACAGTGGTAATCTTGCTTAAGCTCGACCAATTCGGACTCAGAAATCGCTAGCTTGCCACGCACCGAGCCATTCAAGTGGTAGATGTTCGGCTGCAGGCGTTGCAGGATCTCACGAACTTGTGGTTCTAACTCTAGAGACAGCACCAATCCAATTCGGCAACAGAGTTCATCCGATAGAATCTCAAAATCACAGATAGGACTGTCTTCATAAATAAATGGATAACAGAACTCGTCCCAATCTCGACTTACTGGTTTCACGTGGCGATCCTTACACATAACTATTAATCAGACGCCAATATAGCAAACTCTTTAGCTGAGTCTGCTTTTATCATCTCAACGGCACTCAATTTCTTGGTTTACTGATGAAATAGCAGAGACAATCAAACGAAAAAAGCCCTCCGAAATGGAGGGCTTCTTAGTAATCCTATAAATGGAATTACTCGTTCGATACTTTTTTGTGACCTTCTTGCAGGTGAACGAAGTCAACTAGGTCATCACCAGACACTTGGTACGCTTGACCAAAGCCTTTAACGAACAGGCCGTTCTCTGCTTTCAAGTTGAATAAGGAGAAATCTTGAAGTTGGCTCAAGCCATCAATGATCTCGCCAAAACGCTCCTGCATCTGGCCAATCACTTGAGTCCAAAGCTCTGTTTCACGCTCAACAACACTTGCTTGTGCATCAAACGTTAAACGCTTACGCGCGTAAAGCTGCTTTGAGCTCTCTTCATCTTCAATCATCATTAAAGAAACTTGTGGGTTCGCTTTCAAGTTACGAGCGTGACGAGCAATATCAGAAATTAGAACAAAGTAACCTTCTTGGTTTTGAACGAAAGGCGCGTAGCTCACGTTCGGGCGGCCCTCTTCGTCAACCGTTGCCAGTTGAAGGGTACGACGCTCTTGGCGAAACTCTTTAATTTCTGGACCTAGGCGACCTTGTAGACGTTCTTGTTTTACTTGTTGTTCCATGGGTAATTCCTTACTTCGCTTTCTTTGATTTATTATGTTTGCTCGAGGTTGAGCGACCCTAGTGGCGATTTACAACGACCATTAATCTATGTGGTCCTCGAGCATGAATGTTTTATTAACTGCTGCTGATTTTTCTTAAGCTTGTTCTTTTAGTGCTTTGAAGCGTTCTACTTGGTCGGCGATAAGCTCACGCTTTTCATTGCGGCCTAGGTAAATCTTGAAAATGTTCTCACCCGTTTCACTGAAGAAACCAAAGTAATGGCTTTCACGCCCCATGAACGCTTTGCTCACCAAACCGATGTGTTTGATATTGTCTAACTTAAGGTGACCGTGAAGCTCACCATCTTTACCCATCAAGTTGTAGTAGCCACGCGCTACTTTACCTTTCGGGAACGGCGCCTTTACTTCAAAGATAGATCCAAATGAGTGCACGATCGTGGTCACTGGTCCCCAACCCACTAAGCCTTCCAAAATTTCTTGAGCACGGCTGCCATCTAGCATCACTGCCATGTCGTTTGGAAAAGCAGCGACGACTTCAACCTCTGAAACGCCCAGCTTCTCTGCAATAGCAGTTGGCAGCAGTTTTGGTTCTTCTTCTAGGATGTGCGCGACACGTTGCTCTAGAGTTTCGGTTACTTCTAATGTTGTATCTGTCATTGGATATATTTCCGTATAAATAAGTAATTACGTAAGTTATAAAATGAAAATTCGATATTAAGCGTGCTTCAAACTTGCGTGTGGATGAACACCCGCTGCGGCTGCATTCGGAGCCGGGTTCGCAGCCTGATACTCGGCGTTAAGCACTTGAATAACACTCTGAGCTAGGCTTACTGCCCAAAAGCTGCCAGCGATAGTAAGACTCAGATAATCTTCTGAAAGCTCAACCAAACCATTCTGTTCCCAATGTTCGAATAGAGGTTTCAGGTAATCGAAGGTGTCTTGCCCCATAAAACTTGGAAGTGTGCTTCTTCTAACCACACCAGAATCAAAGCCGGCCTTTAATGTGGAGAACGTAGGTTCCAAGGCACTCTGTTTGGTCATCATGGCTATTGGTAATTGCCCTTGCTTAATAGACTCCATGTAGCTGTCTAAAGTTCGATGTTGCATCACGCCGTGACCACCGATATTGCCACCAGCACCACAACCAATAGGCAAAACCTCGGCATAGGTTTTCGCCAAACTGTTGTAAATGCTGCGTTCACGGTTGTCGCGAGTCCAGTGATTGACGCTCAGCTGTTTAACCTTGTGCTTAGCCATGAACTCAACACCCGCTAAATACATGCTTGCTTTATCTGGCGTATTAGCCGGTGGTGGGATCTTCCCTTTCTCAACCAGATTAAGCATAGGAGCACTGCCCCCAACAATCAGTTGGTAAAGGTCAATACCGTGTGCCCCCGTCGACATGTAGTCTTCCAGATCTTGTTGGAACACATCCATCGATTGATACGGTAGTCCATACAGTAGATCGAGAACGATCGGTGCTTGCTCAGTGCGGCTTAAAGAGCTGATACGCTCTAGAACCACTTCACGGTCATCTAAACGTTTCGCGCTGCGTCGTACTTTGGTGTTAAAACTTTGAATACCAAATGAGAATCGGTTGAAGCCGCCTTCAAGTGCACTATCAAACATGTCATCACCGAATCGGTTGATGCGCCCTTCTAGAGTCATTTCAACATCATTGGCGAGTGGGAAGTATTGGCGAATAGCCTTGCCTAATAGCTCGACTTGTTTAGGCGACAAATCGGTTGGAGTTCCCCCACCGATATAAACGGCATGAAACAACCCAGACTGTGCCCATGGTGTTTTGGCTTTTTGCTTGAGCTCGACCATCAATGCATCGAAATACTCGTCTACCAATTTGCGACTTGCCGCATTTTGGAAAAAATTACAGAAAGTACAACGCACGCGACAAAAAGGAATATGGATATACAAGCAACGCTTATCCTGTTTTTTCCCTTCACTCAGCATCAGTTCATCAAAGAGCTCCAACTTCTTGCTCGGATCAACCGGAATAGAGCTTCCTCCGGCGTGTGCAGAATGCTTTTTGGCAAACGCAAAACGAAGCGGATCAGGGCTAGAAACGCCCAAGATTGATTCGTCAAATTTATAAATATTAAGACTCATATAATCTCTCTAAACACTTACATAGCAAAGTCTGGAAGACTATTCGCTAAAAACTGAGAGAATCATAAATAGCCGCAAATGATAATGCAATTGATAATTGATCTTATTTAGATTCTAAGCAATAATCCGGTACAGAATTTAGATTTGGTAAAGGATTGAAAGTGAACGTTCCTAGGTATGTTATTGCAGGCGGTACATCGTTAGTGATTCATGCGGCGCTATTATTTGTCGCTCAAGAATCCAAAGTATTTGCGATGCCTGCAGGTAGCCAATCGAACACGGTATCGATCAACTTCACTCCGAAGAGCACACCTTCTCAAGCTCAACAAAAAACGGTCACCGAGCCCGTTGAACCAGAACCAATAAAAGAACCTGTTGCAAAGGCAGAGCCTAAACCAGTAGAGCCAAAAGCTGTTGAGCCAAAACAGGCTAAACCAACACCTAAGAAAAAGGCGATCACCAACAAGCCACAGCCAAAGAAAGTCGAAAAGAAGCCGGTTCAAAAAAAGCCAGTAGCTGAAAAGAAGGTCGTTAAGAAAGAGCGCCCTAAGCCAAAAGCAAAGTCAAAACCTACGCCACAACCAGAAAAGTTAGCCGACAAGAAAGTCGATAAAAATATGGACGAGTCTGCAAACCAGCCTCAGGAAGTAAACCAAGGCCTATCAAACAAAGAGCCCGTATTAATCACGAAGCCATCATTTTCTTCTCGCCCTACACCGCCGAATTACCCTCGCCAAGCACGACGTCGTGGTATCGAGGGTGTAGCAACTTACGAGATCTGGCTAGACGCTGAAGGTAAACAAGTTAAACAAGCATTAGTAAATTCATCAGGCGCACTGATGCTCGACAACGCCGCATTAGAAGCCATTAAACAATGGAAGTTCTCACCTCACACTGTCAACGGCCGAGCAATCGCTCACCGTGTACAAATACCTGTTCGTTTTAGGTTGGATTAATCATGCAACAAATCAGTTACTTACAAGATCAACTTGGCTTAATGACTTGGCCGCTTCTCATCTGTTCAGCACTCACGGCAATGATCATCGCTGAGCGAATCTTCCAAGTCATGCTCAGCATCGGTGTTGGCAAACGTGCGATTCGCCGCGAGCTCAACCAAATTTCACCGACTAACAGCCAAGAAATCGAAGCACTTGCTCATTCAATTTCAGGTAAAAGACCTTTGCTCTACAAAGGTGTCTCTATGCTGCTCGCTCACCACTCATTTTCAAAAGGGTTACGTGAAGATGCTGCTGGCATTTGGCTTCAAGAAAAACGCCACCAACTGCACGCAGGATTAAGACTGTTGGGGTTAATTGGTGTTATCAGTCCACTTATCGGCCTACTGGGTACAGTACTTGGGCTTATCGAGATGTTTAAAGGTGTTGCAGCGACAACAGGCAGCATCACACCCAATGATTTGGCAGATGGACTTGGTTTAGCGATGAGAACAACCGCAGCTGGCTTGATGATTGCTCTACCTGCTATCTCTGGTGCGCAACTGCTCGGGCTATGGGCGGACAGAGTACTAGCGCAACTTGAACATACTCTGAATTACGTAAATGTGTGGCTAGAAGGCATGTCGATTCAAACGAACCAGTCTGGCGATGTAAATCATACGTCGGCAAACCAAGCCTCTGTGGGTGATGTGAGCCAAGCATGATTAAAACGCCAAACTCGTCCCATACGCAGAGCCTAACTCCAGACTTAACGCCGCTGCTCGACATCATTTTTATCGTGATGGTTTTTCTACTACTTACGGCTTCAGTAAAGCTGGAGTCACTTGAAGTTGACCTACCCAGTTCAGACGTCAAAAACGTTTCAGAGGTCCACAAAGATTCGATTAGCGTCAATATCTTAGACCATGAACCATACTGGGCTATCAACGGGAAAGAGTACATTGACTGGGAAAACTTCAAGATCGCCTTGCTCGAAGAGACAGGCTCAACGGATAAAAAGCCAATCATTATCGGGGCCGATAAAGCTGCCAACGTTGAGAACTTAGTGAAACTTCTGTCTTTCCTTCAAGAAAACGGAATTCCTGCGACTCAGTTGCTCACTGACGATAACTAGAAAACACGACAGTTAGAACAAACCAATATTCAGAGGGCTTGGTCCTTGGTTACTAAGACCAAACAGCCGGAGCCGAGTCTCTCTATTGATTAGAAACTCACAATGCGAACGGACTGCTCACTGAGAATCTTCGCGATACAAAAAGACAGTATAAAGACATTATTATGAACAATTTAAACGTGCTCAATAAACTAAAGACCAAGACTTCTCTCTTTTCATTGGCAGCAATGAGCTTGGCTCTTAGTGCACCAACCGCAATGGCTAACGACATTGAACAACCGCGAATCATCAGTGCTGGCAGCGCCGTTACAGAATTGGTTTTAGCGCTTGGCGCAGAAGAACAATTGGTTGGCATTGATGTGACCAGTCGTTTCCCTCAATCTGAAAAACTGCCTAAGATCGGCTACCACAGAAACCTATCTGCTGAAGGTTTGCTTGCTCTAGAGCCAACCACACTGATTGGTTCTGATGAGATGGGACCGGACAACGCAATCTCTCAACTGAAATCTGCGGGCGTCGATGTCGAAATCGTTAACACTGAGGCTAACGTGGAAGGGCTACTAAAACGTATCGACCAAATCGCAAAGATCACACACACTGAAGATCACTCACAGCAAGTTAAAGCCGATGTGAATCAAAAGATTGCAGCACTTAAAGCCAATCAAGTACCAAATAACCAAGCCAAGAAAGTACTGTTCCTATTGCTGCACGAAGGTCGTCCTGCCAACGTAGCGGGTGGTGAAACGTCACCAAATGCAATCATTGAATTGGCTGGCGGTATCAACCCAGCAGCTCAAAGCCTTACATCTTACAAACCATTATCAATGGAATCGCTTGTCGAGATGCAACCTGATGTCATTTTAGTGAGTGGCCGCAGTTACCAAAAAATGGGCGGCGCTGATGCGATTCTTAAGTCGTTACCTATGTTAGCGGCAACCCCTGCAGGCATGAACAAGCAAATCATCACTGTAAATGGCAGCGCTTTAGTGGGCGGACTTGGTCTGGAAAGCCTTTCTGAAGCGAAGCGACTAAACGCACTTATCTATCCGCTATAACTCGACTACCTATTCCAACTATTGCTATAGCCTAGCTCCATCACCAATCCTTTAGAACCATGTTGGTGATGAGCTTTCTGGCTAGTAATAGACATAGAGGCCCTTTATGTTGCTACGATCCGTCCCCCTAAAAACAACGATGTTAGGCCTAGGTACAACCCTAGCCTTTGTCGCGCTGTACTCAATCACTGTTGGGCCAATGAATATTAGTTTAATGGACAGCGCAACGAGCTTAATTCGTCCAAACAATGACTTAGCGCCTCACATCAATTTAGTCATTCAAGAAATACGACTGCCTAGAACCATACTATGCATGCTAATTGGTGCCATTCTCGCACTATGCGGTGCCGTCATGCAGGGGCTATTCCGTAACCCACTGGCTGAGCCTGGCATCATTGGCGTGTCTGCCGGTGCGGCCTTAGGGGCTGCACTAGCTATCGTTCTGTTCTCTGAGCTTTCACTTCAATATCCGGCATTCATGAACTTTGCCGCAGTACCTGTATTTGCTTTTTTGGGTGGCGCTCTAACCACATTACTGGTTTACAAACTTGGTACTGGCAAGTTCGGAACTTCAGTAACTATCATGCTGTTAGCGGGTGTCGCAATCAGCGCACTTTCAGGTGCAGGGATAGGCTTCTTAAACTTCATCGCTGATGATCAAATGCTGCGTGACCTTTCGCTATGGTCGATGGGCTCATTAGCTGGCGCTAAATGGTCGGGGATTATACTTGCTGCAATTACGCTCGTTGGACTGTTCGTCATTTTTTACCGACAAGCGATGTCTCTGAATGCCCTACTCCTAGGTGAATCAGAAGCGCAACACCTGGGTATTCCAGTTCAAAAACTTAAACGACAGCTTATTCTGCTGACAGCAGCGGGTGTGGGTATCACGGTAAGCCTATCTGGCATGATTGGTTTTATCGGACTGGTTATCCCACATTTAGGTCGCATGTTAGCGGGTCCTGATCATCGAGTTCTGTTGCCTTTATCAGCGGTACTAGGCGCACTACTGTTAACAGCGGCAGACATGTTCTCACGCGTTGCTCTTGCCCCAGCAGAACTACCAGTAGGTATTGTCACTGCGATTATTGGCGCGCCCTTCTTCTTGTACCTACTATTCCAACAGAAAGGGAGAATCCTTTAATGTTTCCTGCAGCGTTAAAAGCGACCGATATTGAAGTAAAGTTCGGCAGCAAAAAGATACTAGATAGCGTATCCATAGAGATTGAAGCAGGAAAGGTCACCACGCTGCTTGGCCCAAATGGAGCAGGCAAAAGCACACTACTCAAAGCCTTGTGCAAAGAGATATCCAGTAGTGGTGACATTCAGTACTTTGGGCATGCTAAAGACAAATGGCCTTCACACAAGTTGGCTAAACATCTGGCTATGCTTCCTCAACACAGTACGTTAACTTTCCCGTTTCTGGCGCACGAAGTTGTTGAACTTGGTGGTATTCCACTGCAAGAGTCAAATAAGACGCTGACCAACATCGCGAACCAAAAGATGGACATCGCCGATGTATCTCACTTAGGAGAGAGGCTTTATCCCTCTCTTTCCGGTGGTGAAAAGCAGAGAGTTCACTTGGCTCGAGTACTCACTCAACTCCACCACTCTGGCGACCAATGCATCTTGATGCTTGATGAACCCACCTCTGCATTGGATCTTGCCCACCAGCACAACACGCTAAAGATCGCGAGAGAACTTGCAGACAATCATAATGCAGCCGTTATCGTGGTGTTGCACGATCTAAACTTAGCGGCTCAGTATTCCGACCGATTGGTGGTATTGAAAGATGGTAATTTAGTGTGTGATGGCAGCCCTTGGGAAGCGCTCAAGCCGTCAATGATTGAAGATGTTTATGGATATAAAAGCATCGTAGAAAAGCACCCGACGATGAGCTTTCCTCAGGTACACCCAGCACAATAAATTCAATTTAGATCCTGCTCATTTTTAGCACCCGCCACTAATGACAATTAAATCACTATAAGCCTCGATTTTATCGAGGTTTTTTTATTGGCTCATAGCCTCTCTCTCGCCTTAAACTTAATTTTACCAGTAACCATAGCAATGCTCCCAAAACGTCTCACCTCGAGCCTTTGAGGCGCTAGAAATGAACATTATCAGTAGACACTCGCCAAGTTAGATTGAAAAAGATGAGCACAAGGCAAATGTAAGCCTATAAAAAGAAAAGAAATATCGCTATTAGAGACGCGAATAAACGAGCTGCTTTAGAGAGTGACAAAAGAAAAGAAGTGACAGATATCAGACGATAGGCACAAAAAAAGCTCCCTCAGGAGCTTCTTTTAGTACGTATTGATTATTGGCTCATACGAATCAGTGATTTACCAATCAACCACTCAAGTTCTTTACCGCTTGTATCACCAAACTGAGTCTCAGTTAGCTTGTAAAGACGATCAATACCGTTTGCCGCAAATTCGTGTGCGTTTTCAGCTGTAACGATATGGTGGAAAAGTAAACGTAAGATTGCTAGGAACTCAGCGTCTTCAAGCGCTTTAACCCAGCTAGCTGAAAATGCATCAAGACCATTTTCGAAATCAATGTGCTCCATGAACATCTTGAAGATTCGACCGTCTAGAGCAGCTGTGAAATCTGTTTTCTTTGGAAAGTGGTGGCTTATACCTGTACGAGAAACGCCCGTTTGCTGACTCAACGTCGTGTATGACATCTTGTCGTAACCCAACCTTAGTAACTGGTCTACAACGGCATCCATAATCTTCTGGATTGTGATTTCTGTATCTTCTTTACTACGCTTTGGCATATTCAGGCTCTTCTCTTTGTAAATCCATCTAACTCAATAAAATGAAGTCAGAATGAAAATTGTTATCAGCATTATGTGAGCAAGGCATTTTTTCGCAAGTATTTCCATTAAAATACCCGCCAGTACTTCGCATAAACAACTTTACAGTGCTGCCTCTTTGGGCACTTTGTCTAATTATTCTTCGAAAGTAACCTTACCGCTCTAAGTGGTTAATCTAAAATAACTACTTAGAATATCAAATACCCAACAATAAATTCATTGTATAAATACCTATCAAGCAATAGATAGTCTTATAAAATTAGTCACGACGCAACTAACTGAATGATATTCTAACAAATTAATGACACTGCTTTTCAACAAAACATGAGATAGATCACATACATATTTGTCGGCGCGAATGTACATATTCATTTAATCCCACAACAAACAACATAGCATACCAGTGCGAATTAGTTCAAAGATTTTAATTTTTGTAGATACAGTTCAAATTGCTCGTTAGAATAACCTCAGATTTTGTAAGAGGATTATTTATGAGCCAAGATATGGGTAACAACGACGTATGTGAAGCTTGCGGCTGTGCAGGCGAAATCGGGTTCATCATTAAAGAAGGTGACGATGTTGCTGAAGTAACTGTATACGGCAACTCGAAAGCACTAATTGAAGCTGAATTTGCAAAGTACGTAGAGCTAGCAAAGCAAGTGTCTAGCAATGTTGAGTATGAAGCGTCAGAAATGACCGAAGAAAGTACTGAATTGCATGCACGCTTCAAGTTCGAAGTAAGCGCAGAAAAGATTATTTTCGAACTTAAGACTCGCTCTCTAGCGCGTTAATATAAGCATTTATGCTCCTATATAAAGACGAGTTAAATTACTCGTCTTTTTTTATTTGTATCCAAGCAAGTGCGCCATTCGTTTCAAAATCGTTTTCCGCAGCACATTGAATCACAACACCAGAGACTTCGAGCACCGCTCCAATGCTGTATGCCTTGTCATCGTAATAACAAACTCGTTGCTGTTGACCACTTTGAGTAACCACCACCGCAGCTTTCCCCGGTGTTGAAATTACTTTGTTCGCACTAGCAGGCATTGAGCAAAAAATTGCACTTGCTACCAAAACGCTCTTAACTATTTGTATATTTACTCTAGTCATCCATTTACCTGCCATTGTCGTTTAATTTCTGATTAGCCAAACGATTTCTATTTTATCTACCGCCAAATGGGTAAAACACTATGCGAGAATAATTTTTCCATTATAGTGTTAGCGTCTATCGTAATAAGAAGCCTGTTATGCTCAGAATAATTGCACTTATTATTGGTTCTTTAACCATAACAAATGTCAGTGCAGAACCAATCGATCACTATCAAATATTGAACCATCTGGACAATTACGGAAACTTATATCTCCGAAATAAGCCTTACACAGCGCTTCCAACTGGTTTAGTGGTCGATGGTAATCTTAATATCGAAAACACCCCGATCACACGTTTGCCTAAAGGGCTTGATGTTAACGGTAGCCTCAAGGCTTCTAATAGTCAGCTAACCAGAGTAGCAAGTGGTGTAAAAATCAAAGGCTACGCCGACTTCATGGGTAGCAAAATCACCAGCTGGCCAAAAGGCGTCAGAGTCGGCGGGTTCATTAACTTCACTGACACCCCACTGCAAAGGCTGCCCAACGGCTTGCGAGTGAGAGGCGACCTTAGCGTGATTCGCACTCCTTTAACCGAACTGCCAAACGGCATTGTGATTGACGGTGACCTATATATCGGCGGCTCAGCAATTACTGCATTCCCAGAGACGATGACGGTGAAAGGCAATATCTATTTAGGTGGCAACACAGTCACGACTTGGCCAACAAATTTGGAACTGGGCGGTGCCGTGGCGCGCTAGCCTTGCCTTTAACTTTGCTCCTTTCCAACAAAAGTATAAGCAGAAAAACAAAAAAAGGAGCTCAAGGCTCCTTTTTCAATTCAATCAATTAAGCGAAATGTTCGCTAACCAATGTTCTTCACTGGGTTAGCATAGCTGTCGATCAAGTACTGGCGCGCACCTTTTGGTAACGTCGCTAACTTATCTTCGAACTCTTTCTTAACCGTAGCAGTGATCGAGTCATCTTCTTTCTCTGCCGCCAGTAGATTTACTGGGAACAGCTTGTAGTTATCATGGATCTGGCGATCAATCTCTTCAGCCAATGCTTCTGGAGTCTCAAAGTCTTGATCGATAACCTGACCAAAACCAACGTGAATGCGGCCTTTGTTGCCCACAATACCTTGGATAATGCTCTCAATATCTTCAAATTCGCCTTTTTCGTAGCTGCCGTTTACATCTTTTTCAAACAACTCGATCGCTTTCGCCGTATCACAAGGGTCATTTTCATATGAGATAGCAACAGGAACAATCTTCAGTGACTTCACGTATTCAGGGAATGCCACCTTCTGCTTGCGTCCTTCAACATGGAACATTTTAAGGATTGCAGGATCAGTGAAATCATTACCGTCTTTTGCGCGGCCTTCTTTCTGAGCGATCCAGATAGAGTTACCGGTGTCTAAAGAGTGCTTAATGTAAGAAGAGAGCTGGCCTAACGCTTTCATCATTTCACGCGGCCCTTTAAGAGAGCGCTTAACGATAAAGCTCTTATTCAGGCGCATCAGTTCTGTCGCACACGGCTTCTTCAGAAGGTTATCACCAATCGCAATGCGACAAGTTTGGTGATTTTGTTGATGCAATGCGTAGTTCACCAACGCCGGATCCATAGCAATGTCACGATGGTTTGATACAAACAAGTATGCTTGATTCACATCCAATGACTCTAAGCCTGTGTACGTCACACCGTTTGTGGTGTTCGCTAACGTGTCACGTAAGTACTTTTTCACTTCAATCTGAATGGATTCAACGCTAGTCAGCTTGCTCCACTTCATTTTTAAGTAAACACGTAGAATTGGGCTCATTAATGCTTGGAACCAAGCTGCGTGATTCGAAAAACGGTAGTTCAGAATCGCACTGATGAATTCTTCATCATTAATAAGACGGTTTAGTGCCGCTGGAATTTCATCATCGCCGTAAGGACGAATATCAACATATGGATCGGTTGGAGAGGTCATTTTTTCATTCATATAATAAAAAGCTGGCTCATTCTACGCGTTGTTTTGACTTCTCGCAGCTACAGAGCCCATACTTTTGACAAGGTCAGACCAGAAACAGTGAAAATAGCCTGTTATTGTTGGCATTCTTTGAGATTAACGGTAATCTTGACGCCCCAAAATTAAGGTACTATCTATGAACTTCGCTATTGAATATACATCGGCTTACTTTTCACACCTGGTGATCACACCACGCAAGAAAGTACTAAAACATAGCCTTGTATCGGTTCAAAGTGGCTTGGTTTTGATCAAACTGGGTAAGCAGGAGTACGCCGTAGAACCTGGCCAAAGCGTTTGGATTCCATTTGACTGCTTAACTTCGTTGACTTACTTCCCTAACACTCAAGTTAGCCGTGTCGATTTCTCTGTTCGACTGACGGATGCTTTCCCACGCCAAGCAGGTTACATCACGCAAACCAACCTCTCTTTGGCGTTGCTAGAGAAGCTAGAGCTTACTCACGACCGAGCTTCCGGTGCTAACAATACCGAGCAAGCGTGCAAAGACATGCTTTCTGTACTCAAGCAAGAAGTGTTGGCATTCAAACCACTGCTTTGTGAAAGTGCGTTGTCTCAACGATTCAATCAGTGGAACATTGATGACTCTAATCTGCCACAAGAGCACACCTTAGTGATGGTAATGCGCGAGGCGAAGAAGCGCATGCAATCAGGCCAGAAGCGTGCTGCTGTGATCGATGACCTATTCTCGGGTAAAGAAGAAGAGTTTGAACAACTGTGTATGCTGGTGTTTGGTGACGACCTATAGTCGCTAATAAGGCCTAATATCGCTGAGAAAAGCCAAAATTTAGATACTAAAAAGCCGCAAAAACTGAGTTTCTGCGGCTTTTTTAATTCTTATTACTAATTCAGGATAAATAAAAGCTAGATTTACAATCTTATAGAAGGATCGCGTTCGTCTAAAATGGTAACTCGACTTGCATCATCAAATCGGCATCTCTTGAATCGTGCCAACGATAATCAAAACGCATACGTGGTTGACCTTCTACTTTCTCACCGAAGCCAATGCTCAATTGCAAACCATGGTTCAAAAGCCACTCTTCAGTAGACATATCATACTGTTCGTCTTCCAAATCTTCAGGGAACCACATTCCCAATCCAACATAGTTAGACTCAAGGCTTTGCGTTAACAGTGGCGTGTCCTTGGTTTGAAGTACCCAGTCAGACCAATAGTCAGGTGTGCTCTCGGCTTCTTCTTCACTCATACCAGTGATTTCTAGCATGCGCTGACCGAAAGACTCGATGCTCGTAGAAAAATCTAGGCAGCTATTTTCATCATCAGAAGCCAGCATGATTGAGTCTAAGCTAAAAAAGTCACATTCAGCCTGTGCAGGTAAACTGCATGCTGCAATGATTATCGTCGCTGGTATCGCGCGCTTTAGCATAGTCATCAGACCTCTTGAATTAGTGAATCTACATTATTGTATACAGTCCACTATCTTGCAACATCTTTGTAACTGACTTTGTACTCAGTTTTGATACATCGCTTCCACTTATCAATGCATTACGAATGTCTGTACTGCGGATCTTCACCTTCTCCGGGCAAGCCATTACAGACCATCGCTCGGTAATCTCATCTGACTTATAGAAAGATGAGAACTTGAAGAAGTTGTCCGGTCCAATTACAAACGTAAGTTCAGCGTCACCATGTAACTTTTGTAATTCACTGAGTACCGCATAAGTTGTCACACTTTCACCGGGCGTGAACAAACTCTTTTCGATCAATGATAGTTCAACTTGATCCAATGAAAGATCACTAATAAATGCATTAACTAACTGACATCTCGTATCAAAGTCTAGCATCTCTTTTCCCCAAGCATGGGCAATACTTGGTACCAGAAGAATCTTGTCGAAATGAGCCAGTGAGTCAATCACACTTTTATGCCCTAAGCTCGGCGGATTAAACGCACTACCGAAAATGGCTATTTTTTCCATTATTAATTGCTGCCTTCTCTTTCTAAGCTTGTGCAAAGAGGTTTTTAAATCGAATGATTTAGGTATGATAACACTAGATTTTTAATTTGCTTGCAGGAAAGGAATACGAATGGAACAGTTAATTCGTGACGAAATGCGCGTACTACCTTCAATTGACCCTCACTTCGAAGTGACTCGTCGTGTGGACTTTATCAAAACGAAACTTCAGCAGTCTGGCTGTAAGTCCCTAATTCTTGGTATCAGTGGTGGTGTAGACTCGACTACTTGTGGTCGTCTAGCACAACTGGCAGTTGACAGCTTGAATGAAAGCACAGGTAGCAACGACTACCAATTCATCGCAGTTCGCCTACCTTACGGTGAGCAAAAAGATGAAGATGAAGCACAACTTGCTCTCTCTTTTATCCAGCCTTCTCAATCAGTTTCTGTAAACATTAAAGCGGGTGTTGATGGACTTCACGCGGCTTCTCACGTTGCACTTGAAGGAACGGGCCTACTACCAACAGACTCGGCAAAAATCGACTTTGTAAAAGGTAACGTAAAAGCTCGAGCTCGTATGATCGCACAATACGAAATCGCAGGTTACGTTGGTGGTCTTGTGATTGGTACCGATCATTCAGCAGAAAACATCACTGGTTTTTACACTAAACACGGCGACGGTGCCTGTGATTTAGCACCTCTATTTGGCCTAAACAAGCGTCAAGTTCGTGAGCTTGCGGCAACACTAGGCGCACCAGAGCAGCTAGTTAAGAAAGTGCCAACTGCCGATCTAGAAGAGCTTGACCCTCAAAAAGCTGACGAAGCAGCGCTAAACTTAACTTACGATCAAATCGATGATTTCCTTGAAGGTAAAGAAGTACCTCAAGACGTATCAGACCGCTTAGTGAGCATCTACAAAGCAACACAGCACAAGCGTCAACCAATCCCGACGATCTACGATTAATGCTTTAAGTTAATCTCAAATTAAAGAGGCCGGAAGTTCAACTTCCGGCCTTTTCTATTTTATGGAGGGAGTGACTTAATTAGCCATTAATCCACAACTTCGATATCCGTTTGAGGCACACTGCAACATGCTAAAATCTGGCCCATGTTACGTTCGTGCTCCTGCAGCGCTGGTACATCTGGTTGGTGAACTTGCCCAGACTCAAGGGTCACTTTACAAGCACCACAAAAACCGGCACGGCAGCTTGATGCAATAGATACACCCGCCGACTCAGCTTGCTCTAATAAGGTAGACTGGTTATTCCCTTCGAATAGATAGCCATTAACACTTAGCTGCAGCTGCTTAACTGTCTCTTCCGTTGATTGTGCGACACCAAATGCTTCTTGATGATAGTGCTGAGGATTCAAGCCCATTTGAATCAGTAGTTTCTTTGCATTATCCATAAAGCCATCAGGACCACACACAAAAGCTTGGCGTTTATGAAGCGCTTCAATCTTGGCGACATGCGACACGCTCAAACGACCAGATAAACCATCCCACTCTTTCGTTGGTTGGCTCAACGAATAGATCACACGTAAGCCTTTGTGCTCTTTGGCGATCTGGTCAATCTCAGCTTGATAAGGAATATCTTCTTCGCTGCTGCATTGATGATAGAACACCACATCATTAACCTGACCATGGTCTGCTAAATAGCGAAGCATCGACAGCATAGGCGTGATACCGCTACCCGCAGAAAGCAATAATAATGGGTGCGTTGGGTTCTCTTCTAAATAGAAAGCACCATCTGGGTTTTGCGCAACTAAGGTATCGCCAACTTGGAAATTATCGTTCAACCAGTTGGAGATCTGGCCATCATTAACACGCTTCACTGAAATCGCTAAACGACCCGCGCGAGATGGGCTTGAAGATAGCGTGTAACGACGAGACACTTTTTCACCATCAATAACCATTTCAATCGGCAGATGCTGACCTGGTTGGTAACTTGGTAAAGAGTGGTTCTCTTTCGCTGGCTCTAACCAAAATGTTGTAAAGTCTCGAGCGATCTCTTCACGCTCGACGCAAGTTAAATGCAGCGACTCTACCCATGTGTCTTCGTAATGTTCTTTTTCTTTAGTTTCGAGTACTTCAACCACATCACCCGCTCTAACTAAGCCTTCGTTCTTAGCGACTAGGTTCTGACCAAAGAACACACCACCACGATCATTGGCTCTGAATTTAGAGAAGGTATTCAGTGGCTCTTTTGTCGCTCTTAACTCACCACTGTTAACATCAACCGTGGTTAGAATACAACGTTCACAAGGCTTCACCGCCTCGAACTCAACCTCACCAATTCGAATACGCTTCCAGCCATCTTCAGCAAACGCTTCAGTGTTTGAGACGACAAAATTGGTGCGGAACTGATCCATGGAATGCGTTTCAGGGCTGCGGCGATTCAACTCATCAAGCGAAGCTTGGCTGATGATCAACATCGGGTAACCGTCGGCAAAACTCACATTATGGCCCAACTTTTCACGAACACGATTCGATTGTTCACCAGAGAAAAGTAGCTCAACACGTACACCCAATACATCACT
Source organism: Vibrio chagasii (assembly GCA_041879415.1). NCBI lineage: Bacteria > Pseudomonadati > Pseudomonadota > Gammaproteobacteria > Vibrionales > Vibrionaceae > Vibrio > Vibrio chagasii. The sequence goes on from CP090852.1 coordinate 773,204, forward strand.
AAACCAGTCATCAGCTTCGTCACTGGTTGTGTAGGCCGTGAAGCTGTCTTTCCACACTGTTGCTGGCGCTTCTTGCATCTTAAAGTTCGCATACTTAAGGCGCAGTGGCTCTTTGCCTTCGTAAGTAAAAATCAAGCCATCTGGCAGTAAGCTGGAAGACACTTTAACCATTTTAGGATATTTACGCGCCGTAACCATTGAGCCGTCAGCCAATGCCAGCATGAAACGTCTGTCAAAAGTGAGACCTTGTTTTTCAACCCAAGCAGAAGAAAGCGCAATGCCGCCCACTGATTTAACCGGAAACACATTGATTTGAGATAAGGAAGGAGCTTGCTCTGAAGCCTTTCGATCTAGAGGTGACTGCGACATAACGATTCCAATGTTTTATAGTTTGTCCCAATGCTAACAAATGGTTATAAATAGATAAACTGGCAGCCATTAAACACTTGATACTAAGCGAATATCTTGAGATGTTTAACTCATTGTCTTCTATACATTAAGGCAGCAATGCATTAACACTCTCCAGACCTTCTATACTGTGAATACAGTTAGTGCATTGAACTTTCATTGAATAAAAAGGATTTATCATGAACAAACTCGTCATTATCATCTTATGTGTACTGCTTCCTCCTTTGGGTGTGTTTTTCGCACGAGGCGCAGGCAAAGACCTTTTGATCAACATCGTCCTCACTTTCTTCTTCTGGGTTCCGGGAATGATCCACGGGTTGTGGGTAGCGACTCGATAACCCATCTTCAAAAATAAATACCGAATAAAATACGCAGAAAAACAAGCTCCTAACCCTGAAGAGTTAAAAATAGGATGAAATGAAAGTGCTTTTCCACTATCATCCTGTCGCCTAAACGTAAGCGATTGCTTTCACAGATTTCGCCGAGTTTAGGCTCCAACTACATAACACTTCAAATGGTGGGAGCCTTCAATGACACAACTTACGATTACTCGTCCTGACGACTGGCACGTTCATCTACGCGATGGCGAAGTATTAAAAGATACAGTGCGCGATATCAGCCGCTACAATGGTCGAGCGTTAATCATGCCAAATACCATCCCACCGGTAACTGATACCGAAATGGCTCTAGCTTACCGTGAACGCATCATGGCAGAGCAGCCAAGCGAGCAGTTCCAGCCTTTAATGGCACTTTACCTGACAGACAACACAACACCTGATGAAATTCGCAAAGCGAAAGAATCTGGCGCTGTTGTGGCTGCAAAGCTTTACCCAGCTGGCGCAACAACTAACTCTGACTCAGGTGTAACCTCTGCGAAGAACATCTACCACGTACTAGAAGCTATGCAAGAAGTTGGCATGCTACTTTTGGTACACGGCGAAGTAACCACGCACGATGTTGATATCTTTGACCGTGAGAAAGAGTTCCTAGACACCGTTCTTGCGCCAATCGTGAATGACTTCCCTAACCTAAAAATCGTTCTAGAGCACATCACGACTGCAGATGCTGCGAATTTCGTAAAGAACGCGAACGACAACGTTGCCGCGACAATCACAGCCCATCACTTGCTTTACAACCGCAACCACATGCTGGTTGGCGGCATTAAGCCACACTTCTACTGCCTACCAATCCTTAAGCGCAACACTCACCAAAAAGCGCTAATTGAAGCAGCGACAAGCGGCAGCAAGAAGTTCTTCTTAGGTACAGACTCAGCACCGCACGCAAAAGGCGCAAAAGAGTCCGCATGTGGCTGTGCGGGTTCTTACACGGCACACGCAGCTGTTGAACTGTACGCTGAAGTGTTCGAATTAGAAAGCAAGATTGAGAACCTAGAAGCGTTCGCAAGCCACAACGGTCCAGACTTCTACGGCATCCCACGTAACACTGACACCATCACTCTAGTAAAAGAAGAGTGGAACGTTGCTGAAACCATGCCATTTGGTTCAGACATCGTTGTGCCAATTCGTGGCGGCGAGACGATCGCTTGGTCAATAAAATAAGCACTCGCAAGGCAAAGTAAATACGTTGTAGATACTTCGTAAATACTTCACTTCAACTAAAAAGGGTCACCCGATTATGGGTGACCCTTTTGTTTAGTATCTAACAAACTCATTGCCTAAGACTTTGTTTAAGCCCTACTTGCCGCGAACCTTCTCTATCACACTCCAAACCGCGACAACAAGTAACCCTGCTACTACACCAATCACGCCATTCAACAAAGTGGGAACAACTGCAGTCGCTATCGTATGCCCGCTGAAGTCCATGATGATAGGTTCAATCAAATGATGAATCGCAGGAACGTTATGAACCACGATACCACCACCAACCAAGAACATGGCAGCCGTACCGACAACAGCAAGCATCTTCATTAACTTTGGCGCAAAGGAAACAAGCCCATTGCCAAGCTTTGTTTTGACTGCGCTACCGTCAGATGTACGTTGAAGATAGAAACCTAAGTCATCCAACTTCACTATCCCTGCAACCAAGCCATAGACACCAATCGTCATTACGACAGCAATCAAGCTCACGACAATAATCTGGGTCAAGATACTGGTCCCCGTCACGGTACCCAGAGCAATCACAATAATTTCTGCAGATAAGATGAAGTCGGTGCGAATTGCGCCTTTAACCTTTCTCTTCTCATAGTCCTCAATGGACTCACCGGTTTTATCTTCTTCTCCTTTGTCGTTATCTTGGTGGGCGTGCGGGAAGAACTTTTCTAAGATCTTCTCAGCCCCTTCGAAACAAAGAAATAAGCCACCAATTAATAGCAACGGCATGATCAACCAAGGAATAAATGCACTAATCAATAAGGCGGCAGGCACAAGAATCAACTTGTTCTTAAATGAGCCTTTTGCAACCGCCCACACCACAGGGATTTCTCGTTCAGCAGACACACCCGAAACCTGCTGTGCGTTAAGTGCTAAATCATCGCCCAATACACCTGCGGTTTTCTTCGCCGCCACTTTAGACATCAGTGCAACATCGTCTAGCACTGTGGCTATGTCGTCTAACAGTGTGAGTAAACTTGCTCCAGCCATTTTATTGTCTCTTTTAAAGGATTGAACAACAGATAAAATGTAACACTATCAATTCACTCATCAAAGTTATGAGTCTGTAAAAAATAAAGTCACAAACTGTGTTTTCTATTGCCGTCTCAGCGAGACAGGACTAGTCTGTCTGCATCTTTCACGAACATAAAAGAAAAAGTATAGATGAAAAGTGAATACAGCTACCCTATCGGTGAACCTGGAAAAAAATGGCAAGAAGCAGAACGTCAAGCATGGTTTGATCAAAGAACCGTTAAGCGCGAATACCAGCAAGAAGTGGTTCCTAAAATCCAAGCATTAGCAGACCGCTTTGACATCGAGCAATATGGCGCACTGAGCTACGATGAGGCTCGTTTCCCTCTGTTTGCAATCAAGAGCAAAAACTGGGATGCATCTAAACCAACCGTTCTAGTAACAGGCGGTGTTCACGGTTATGAGACCAGTGGTGTGCACGGTGCGATCAAATTCGCAGAGACTCAAGCAGAGAAATACTCAGCGCATTTCAACGTAGTAGTTGCACCTTGTGTTAGCCCTTGGGGTTACGAAGTCATCAACCGCTGGAACCCAAATGCCGTTGATCCAAACCGTTCTTTCTATGAAGGTACCCCTGCTGAAGAATCAGCAAACTTACGTGCATTAGTGTCTTCTCTACCAGAGGTACTGGTACACGTTGACCTACACGAAACGACAGATTCTGATGAAACTGAATTCCGCCCAGCACTTGCTGCTCGTGACGGCATTGAGTACATCGAAGGTATGATTCCAGATGGTTTCTACACAGTAGGTGACACTGAAAACCCTCAGCCAGAATTCCAAGCGGCTGTCATTGCTTCAGTTGAAAAAGTAACGCACATTGCACCAGCAGATGCAGACGGTAAGATCATTGGTTCAGAGGTGACACAGCACGGTGTGATTAACTACCCAATGAAAGAGCTAGGCCTATGTGGCGGCGTAACGAACTGCAAATACGGCACAACGACAGAAGTTTACCCAGACAGCGACAAAGTAACCGACGAAGAGTGTAACGACGCACAAGTTGCAGCTGTCGTTGGTGCTCTAGATTACGTGATTCAACACGAGCTAAATGCGTAAGCGAATAATTTATCTCTAGAGAACTAGAATAAAGTTGAGAAAAGCCACAACTGACGAATCACTTGTGGCTTTTTTATTTCTTGATAGCGCACATAAAAAACTCCCTCGCACAGAGTACAAGAGAGTTTCAGCAATACTTATGGCGTCATTAGTGAGCAATTTACCTCACTAGAAAGTCGCGCTATTTCGCTGTTTCGCTCACGTTTGCTTGGCCTTTATCTACTTCTGTAAATAGACCTTTCAGCAGACTCACACAACCAATCAGAAGAATGATAGTGAACGGTAGTGCCGCGATAATTGTAATAGATTGCAGTGCTTGGATAGATTGAGTACCACCAATCCACAGCATCACCATCGCAATCGCGCCTGAAATAACTGCCCACACTACTTTCTGTTTCACAGGTACTTCAAGCTTACCACCAGCCGTCATGCCATCGATAACAATCGAACCTGAGTCTAGTGTCGTAACGAAGAACACAATGATAAGTGCTACTGCGATAACCGATAGGATGCTACCAAACGAATACGCATCTAACATGTGGAACAAGCTTAATGATACATCTGTGATGCCTTGATCAAGACCAAGTTGACCAACATGATTAATGACCTGTTCAATAGCCACACCACCAAACACAGACATCCAAGCCGAAGTTACTAACGTCGGGATAATCAGTACGCAGAACAAGAACTCACGAACCGTACGACCTTTAGAAATACGCGCTACAAACATACCAAAGAATGGTGCATACGCTACCCACCACGCCCAGTAGAACACAGTCCAACCATGCAGCCATGTCGTGTCTTCACGACCAGTGCTTTGGCTCAATGCCAAGATATTTTTCACATAGCCTGTTGCCGCTGTTGCCACAGAATCAAGCACAGTTGTGAAGTTAAGCACTGCAATAAGACCAAGGAATACAAACGCAATAACCATGTTTAGGTTACTTAGGAACTTAACACCACCATCCATACCGCGAAGTACAGAGATGATCGCTAGGCCCATGATCAAAACAATAATAGACTGCTGAAGTAGGATATTGTTTTCCAAGCCAAACACATGGCTAATACCACTTGCCGCTTGCGTACCACCTAAGCCTAACGAAGTCGCCAAACCGAACAGAGTAACCAGTACCGTTAGCACATCGATCACATCACCTGTTTTGCCCCACACTCGCTCACCCAAGATTGGGTAAAAAACGGAGCGCATAGATAGTGGTAGGCCTTTGTTATAAACAAAATACGCTAGGCAAAGCGCTGTCATGCCGTAGATAGCCCAAGCATGGAAACCCCAGTGGAATACCGTTGCACCCAGCGCTAACTCACGACCGGCTTCTGTAAAAGGTTCTGCGTTCAATGGAGTACCAAACCAGTTGGTAAAGAACGCAGTTGGCTCAGCAACACCCCAGAAAATAAGTCCAATACCCATGCCTGCTGCGAATAACATCGCAATCCAAGAGGCCATTGAATAGTCTGCCGTTGCGTCTTCGCCACCTAAGCGAACTTTACCTAGAGGTGAGAATGCCAAAATAACAGCAAAAATTAACATGATGTTGGCTCCCCACATGAACAGGAAGTCAAACTTTGATAGAACCGCACCCTTGATGGAGTCAATTGCCGCTTTGGCATCTGCAGGAGGCAGAGCAAGGAGGGTGATGATGAAGAGAAGAGATAAGCCAACAGAGGCTACGAAAACTGTGTTATGGACATCCATGCCCCATTTACTGACGTTGTCTTGACCAACTTGATAGTCAGTAGAATCAATACTGTACTTTTTTGATTTAAAACTCATAAATTATGATGTTCGTATATCCGATTCAACGAATATAAGGACTCGCTCCATATCCAACTACTACTTGATTGGCTCGCCAAATCACCTAAATAAAGCATGGTGAAAGTCACTATTTGAGATAGTGAATGGACTTACTTGCTCAATCCCAAGCCGCACAATATAGCACAACACGAAGCATTTTGACTGAGTTTTAGCTCAATAGTTACTCATAATCGCCTGAATAATGATAATTAACCTAATAAAGCCAGAATAAAATAAAACTATAAAATCATTTAAATACAGTGGTTTAAATCAAAACCGCACACCGTAAGTTCATATTCAAATTTTCTGTATATAATTTTAATAATCGTCCAATTTACTTATAGCTCTAATAAAAAAGCCCCGCTATAGGGGCGGGGAAATTACCAAAGGTAAAAGAGAAATGGATGTTAGCGCTGCGCACTGCAGCGCTCGATATTAGAGTGCGAAACAGAATCCAAGATTGTAATCATCACCATTTTTCGCAGTGAACTCTTTATCTTCACTTGATGCATTTGGTCGACCGCTTTCATCGCCCTTCACTAAGCTAACCCAGTGTCGGATTCCAGAAGAAATACTCGCGTCTGTTTGACCAAATGTGGTGCATGTCTCTAGTTGGATGTCTTCGATGTCAACAAGCTCAAGATTACCTGTGCCTTTGCGAGCACCAATCGTCACTTCCACATGTGTACCACTTTCATCGCGGAACAGGATTGATGATGGCTTAGATTTATCACCTGTATATGCCACAAAATGCTTCGCGCGTTTTAGGCCTGTATGTTCACCATTTTTGAAGTAAACCTGAACATGTCGGTAGTCAATCTCATAGCTCACAACATCTTCGTGAGAGCCCGACTCAAGAGGAAATAGAGTATCTAGCAACTGTTTCGCCATCTTCTGCTTTTCGAGTTGCTTGTCTGCTTTCACCATTTCGACGGCAAAGACAGCTTCAGCAATAAAAGTTGAATGGTTTCTGTGAAGTTCTGTTTTGTCTAGTGTCAGCATATTCATAGTCTATCCCTCGTACGGCTTTAAATTTCACTCGGGTCAAACATCCTAATTGACCCTTTTCAGATTTGTTCTTTACTGCTTGGTTTCCATGTTTTTCATACTACTGTTATTTTTGAAACAATTTCACAACAAAAATTACACACTGTGAATTTTACTAAATTGCTTTTTTACACACTCCTATTTTTAGGGGTAAAATGAGCATTAAGTCATTAATTTAAATAGACTCACACTCACCGCACTCTCATTTTTACGTCTTGTTTGATTTTGTGTAATATCCAACCCCTACCAGCTTGTTATCGATAACTCGATAGTAGGTATGCTTGGTTTCGACCTTACTCGACAATGGATTTAACCAGCGATAGGTATAAACTCCACGGCCATTTTCGCGTGCAAGATTCAACATATCAGTGAGGATCGGTTTATCATCTGGGCTCAAGATTTCGTTGTGTGATCGCCCAACTAATTCAGGGGACACCCCATGCGCCAGCAGCTTTCCTGAACTCATATCCATCACAAACACATACAAATCCCCTTCTACGAAGCTACCGTCGGCATCATTGAACTCAGCCAGGCTCTGTTGCTCCGACTCCACTATCGCGGTCATCGCTCTTGCCAATAAGCGCTTAGCTTCAGCCGCACTAGAACGCTCTGGATAGAAGCCTACGGCAACAATCACATCTCCAACACGTTCAAAGAAGGTCGTTTTGGGCTCTCCCATACGATCGGTTGGGTTGGTCCAGTGATATTCCACCTCACCAAAACCGTTGTGGACGGCTTTGGTGATTATTTCTCGGAAAAACGGATTGCCATAAACATCTTGCGTGTCCAACACACTATCGCCCACCAGCACCATTGAAGAGCCGCCACTGGCAAGGAATTGACCGTCAATTCCGAGTGCAAACACGTATAACTCACCGTCAATGTATTCTGGGTCACTCATGAAATCTTTGACGCTTTCATCTCCCTCGGTTTGAACGTGAATTACCGCTTTCGCCAGCAAAGTTTTGGCTCTTCTCTCAGCCTCGCTCACCACATGGGGCTCAGAAATATCGAGCACATTGACAGCTTGGGTAGCCTTCTCCGACTCCGAATGCTCAGCCCGTAAGCCCATGCCACCAATAACGGCAAACAAGACGCAACTGATAAGGATAATTTTGGATACACTCATGGTTATCTCTCCTAATAGCCCACTAAGGACGGAAGCCAAAGCGTTATTTGTGGGAAGAAAGCGATAACAAACACGCCTACAACCGAAGCAAGAACAAAGGGATGGATCTTCGCAGTGATTTGCTCAACCGTGGAACCACCTATCCCTGATGCAACAAAGATGTTTTCGCCAAGCGGCGGCGTTGCAAAGCCTATCGATAAGGTACACACCACCACGATGCCCACGTGAGTAGGGTCCGCCCCCAGCATGTACATGATTGGTAACAGAACCGGCACGATGATCATGATCGCCGCTAAGGTTTCCATAAACATGCCGATGAACAACAACAAGGTAATCGTCAGTGCCCACACCATGTACATGTTGTCAGTAAAACTGAGCAGTGACTCAGCCACCACGACTGGAATTTTTTGTTCAATCAGTAAGCGGCCAAATACAGTAGCGGCAAAGAGGATCAATAACACACGCCCGGTGATCCAGGTCGTGGTGGATAAAGATTTCATCACGCTTTTAAATGACAATTCGCGGTGAATAAAGACACCCACAAACAGCGAATAGAAGATTGCTACAACTGCGGACTCTGTTGGTGTGAACATACCGCTGTAGATACCACCAAGAATCAAAAATGGCGCTAGTATCGACCACAAACCTCGACGCAAGTAATGCCTTACATCACCAAATGACCAGGTTTCAGTAAGCCCTTTGTAGCCTTCTCGCTTAGCAATGAAATAGTTGGTCAGCACCAGTGTCGATGCCATGATGAAACCCGGCACAACCCCTGCGACAAACAGTTTTGGAATCGATAAAGATGCAAATTGACCATGTTGTGCAATGGCTTCTGGTGGCGCCATCAAGCCCATCGCAGAGATACCAAAAATAACCAAAGGAATGGATGGCGGAATAATGATCCCTAGCCCGCCAGATGCTGCCGTTACAGCCGAGGCATAGCTCTTATCGTAGTCACGCTTAACCATCGCAGGCACCATTAGCATACCTACCGCGGCAGTGGTTGCTGGTCCAGAGCCAGAGATCGCACCGAAGAAAAGGCAGGCCATTACCGTTGCCGCACCAAGGCCGCCTGTTACTGGCCCCGCTAAGCTTTCGGCAATATCAACCAAACGTTTGGAGATCCCTGCCGCCTCCATTAATGCGCCCGCAAGCACAAAAGCAGGCAGTGCCATAAGCGGGAAGTTACCTACCGAGGTAAATGCGATTTGTACCAGTGCGATCGGATTTTTGTCGAGCAACATATAAGCCGCCATCGAAGCGCCGGCCAGTGATACCGTGATTGGTGCACCTAGGATTAACAGGGTTAAGAAGCCACCAAATAAAATTAGAGTTAAATAGGATTCCATTATTACATCTCTCTATTACGACTATTCTCTGTGACTACTGCATCGACTTTTGTGCAGTCATTTTTCGCAGTTCTTTCACTTCTGGATCTTCATTGGTTGCCCCTTTGAATAGGCGCTCATAGTTGTTCCAGATAATTCGAATCATCATCAGGGAAAACGCGATAGGTAAAATCATGTAGAAGTACTTCATCGGGATACCTGTAGTCTGAGACTTCCAAAACAGGTTCATTTTGTTGAACACAAAGTCATAACTGAGATAGACAAAGTAACCGTTGAAGCAGAGCCATAAGAAATCAGCGATGGTTTCACTGACGGTTTGCACAATGGGCGGAAAGAATTTGAAGTGAAAGCTCACTCGGTTGTGTGCCGACATCTTCGCCGCCACAACAGCCCCTAAATAGGCAAACCAAACGAACATATAAGTAGCGACTTCATCCCCCCACGGGATTGAGTAGTCGAATAGCTGACGCGTCAGGATTTGTGTAAACAGCAATAGGACAAAGCTTGCAAGTAACAAACAACATGTATATTCCTCAATGTTGTTCAGGTGTTTTTTTATTGTTTTAGCGACTGACATATAACCTCCAATGTTGATTTTCACATGACAACCAGTCGCTCACGGTCCTAAAAGATCAGGTACAGAACAGCTCAACGAGTACAGCCATGTAAATGCCCTATCTCACTGTTCTATCGCTAGGTGATTAAGTCGCGTAGAACAGCAGATAGGGCGAATCTAATCGTTACTTTCTACCTAGTAACTCAAGAACGTCGTCTAGCTTGTCTTTGCCTCCAATGCTTGAGTAGAACTTAGGCCAAACTGACTTAGTCACCTTGCTGATCCACTCTTGCTCATTATCTGCTGGGTCGGTGAATACCATGCCCTTCGCTTGTAGCTCTTCACGAATTTGGTTTTCCGTGTTTTCTAGATAAGCGAAGCTGTGCTCTGTCGCTTCCTGACCGGCTTCAAGAATGATCTTCTGCATTTCAGGTGTTTGCTGTTGGAAGACCGTTTCACTCACAATTAGAGGTTCTAGAGAGAAAATGTAGCGAATGTTGGTCACGTACTTTTGTACTTCATTGAACTTCATCGCATGCACTGTGATGTAAGGGTTATCTTGACCATCTACCACGCCCTGTTGAAGGCCGGTAAAGGTTTCAGACCATGCCATTGGCGTTGGGTTTACGCCCCATGCTTGGTAAGAAGCGATCATGATTTCGTTACGAGGAACACGAATCACGAGCCCTTTTAGATCTTCAGGCGAAGCGACAGGCTTTTTCGAGTTAGTCAGAACCCTAAAGCCTGAATACGCCCAACCGACAATACGCACACCAGCATCACGGATCGTATTATCAACTAAGTCTTGGCCTACTTGACCTTGAGTCAGTAGCACAGCTTCTTCTGCACTCTGAATTACGTAAGGCATGGTCAATAGACCAACCGTCGGAGAGAAAGGCGTTACGTTATTGATCGCCAGTACAGAGAAGTCGAGAAGCCCGATTGCCGCATCGTTGACTGTGTCTTGCTCGTTGCCTAACTGACCGTTCGGGAACAGATCGATTTTTACTTTACCGTCTGTTTTTTGCTCCATGAGTTCAGAGAATGAGGTCGCCAATTCCCACTGCGTACCACCAGCAGCATCGCCGATGGCCATTTTAAAATTCGCTGCTGCCGCGGTATGAGATAGCACCGCTGTTGCTACAATGGTGACACCAGCAATAACTTTATTTTTAATAAATTTCATAGTCTTAACCTTTCCTTTCATACAGACTTCCTGCCTGTACTTTGCTCACAAGGTGACCTGGTAAACTTTCCTGGTCGTAGTTCTATTTCCCTATTTTGGAAACAATGTTCGGGTAGTTACAGCCTTTCATCCTTTAACGAATACCACTGATAAAGGAACCGCTGCCCCATTCTTCGAAACGGCGCAAACATCTCTGATTCCACCACTTCCCTCACGTTGGGGAACGGAAGTTTTGATTCAAATATTGGTAGGTCGAGCGTGTGACCTTCACCTGCAATCCACTGAGCAAGACGCTTACCCGCTTGAGCGGAATACATAACGCCATTACCGCCATATCCAAGGGCGTAGAAGATGGATTGTTTTGGATTCGGTTGATAAATCCTCGGCATCATGTCGTGGCTGACGTCCACCCAACCCCACCATGAATAATCGATTTTGATCTGATCAAGAGACGGGAATTTTCGAGTAAGGTCCGCTCTTAGCATGTCTTCATATTTCTTTTCAGGTGCGTTTTTGCCGCTGATAGCACTGCGTGTACCAATCTGTACTCGGTTATCCGGTAACAAACGGTAGTAGTGGCGCAGAATTCGAGTATCAGTAATCACTTGATTAGTTTTGAAGTTACACGTGGCGATTTCATCTTGAGTTAGCGGACGTGTGACCATTGAGTTGGACAGTACTGGCAACAGGCGATTTTTAAGCTCTGAATGCAAGCCTTGGCTGGTATACCCACCCGTACAAACACCGACAGAACGCGCTTTAACAACACCACCAGGCGTCTTCAGGTAATGCACACCGCCACGAGTCTCCCAGCCCATAACTGGACTCGATGGGTGAACTTTAACGCCGAGTGCTCGCGCCTTTCTTAGATAACCAAACGCCAGCTTCCCTGCATGAATGCCAATCCCTTCTGGCTCATGCATCGCACCTGCCGCTTCTTGATCACCAACGTAATCACGCTTTACGGTTTCTGCATCTAAGATCTGCGCATCGTAATCAAACGTGTCGCGCAACAACTTGGCTTCTTTCTCAAGTGTTGCCATGACTTTTGGACGGTGAGCAACATATAAGTGACCGCCCGGTTGTGGGTCACAATCGATGTCTTTGATCAGTGACTTGAAGGTTTCCATGCCATCTACACACTCGCGGTGCATTTTTAGCGCCGTTTCTAGGCCCCAGCGTTCAATCCATTGTGAACGCTTCAAACGCCCAGAGGCACACTGCGCCTGACCACCATTTCGAGTACTGCATCCCCAGCTTGAACGGTTAGCTTCAATCACTGTCGCTTTTATGCCATACATTTCTGCAAGATGTATCGCGGTACTCAGGCCAGTAAAGCCGGAACCGATAATCGCCACATCGACATCCATGTCAGATGTGATTGGGCCATCATCTTCAGGTGGAGCACCTGCAGTATCTACCCAATACGTTGGGGCGTATTCTTTACCATGACCTGGCGTTTTATCCTTAAGTGGATCGTACTTTGGATCGTATCTATCTTTTGCTTGAGTACTTTCTTGTGCTTGGGTGTTTTTCACCTTTGGCTGCACATCGGCAGCCGGTTGTTCCATTACTAAACTCATAATTCGACTCTCCTAGTCATAACACGTGAACGGGTTGCGGTTTCGTGTCTAGCTTTTGGGAGTCAAAAGAGGTCGTGTTTTACGGAAGGCATTTTTAACGCTAATTTTTCCGTCTTTCAGAGTAAATACATCAACCATGCGAGCTTCAATAATGCTGCCATCCGGGTTAGTCGCAGAGAATGTTGATTCACTCACAGCGCGATCACCACACACAAAGTGGACAGGATCGCTCCAAGCGGCGTCTGGGAAGTTCTGCCAAACCAATTCAAAGCTCTTTCGAACCGCTTCGTACCCTTCGATAGTATTTCCAACTAAGCCTTCGCCAGCCACAGTATGGAATACACAATCTTCAGTCATGAACGACATTAATGCTTCGATATCATGGTTATTCCAAGCATCACTGAATGACTGTAAAAAAGCGGTGTCGACTTGGTTTTCCAGCACGAATGTCGCTGCATTGGTTTGCATATTCATATTCCAGAATCCTTTATGTTTACGTTATTGGTTTAAATTTCAGTAGCTTTGCGCCACTTTTTTATTAGAGTTTTTAAACTAGAAACTTGAAGATTTAACAACTTGATAACAAGCCGAATAACTCTAACTTCGAGTTGTGTTATATACAATCTTTAAGCTCACAGATTTCGTATTTTTATAAATTTAATTAGTGTTCTAAGTTTATTTAAACAAGACTTCACTCTATTTAAATAATTAAAATAAGACATAAGCGAAGTCTTAATTTTCGATAAAGATATTAGTCGTTAGTCGAAGTCAAAATCTTGATGGTACTTTCGGCCATATTGTTCCAAAGTTCGATTATGAGTATTAACTTGTAATTCGATGTTGCTTCCTTCTTTACCCATAACCTTATTTCCATCGACGTGTGATTCATTTTTCAAATCAACCATTGTCTCTTCGTTATACTCTGTAGGTTCATTTAACACATTCATGGATACTAACTCCTTTATTAGATTTACTTTGGCTGACGGAAGGACATGAACGGATACTAGACCGTTTGAATATCCTTGCTCGTCGTACAAAGGTTGAATGGCATCATTGCAACCTTCCTTAAACGGATGAATGGAATACCATTTGTCCTTACGTTGTTCTTGCTGGTCACAATCAACAACATGAAATATCTGAGTTTTCTCAGCACCACATGGCGTGAAGAAATCACTAACCCTTTCAAAACCAATCACTTTAGTAATATTAATGCAGTCTTTACTCTGGCTATGACACAAAGCCCACAACGCATTAACCAGGTTATCGCTCCATTCAAGTAAACGTGTGGGAAATCCCTGTTTCTTAGCTAAGCACATCAACAACCAATCATTTATGTCGTGAGAGTTCAATGAATGCCCACCATAGACACGAACAGTTGAAAGCAGATCTTGTTCGACTCTTCGTAAGTTCTTACGGTTAGAACGGCCCAAGCTTGGCATCAAGTTATTGTTTTCGTAATCACAAACGTTATAAATCAACCCACAAGGCTCATTGCACTCGTTAATAAAAGAATCGATTATTTGGTAAAGTTCTTTGAGTGAGCTTATATAACGTTTATTGTTCATATCTATTTTCTACCACTCACCTATATAAATAATGATTCTTAGCTAAAAATAAAGGTTAACGACTCTTCGAATACTCATACTAAAGTCGAATAAATCCAGTGACTCATCAATAATTACTATTTTAATATTCGTTGAATAATAATTACTGATAAAACCTCGATATCGATACAATGTAATGTGGAGTAATAGTGATTTGGTTAGTGCTCTAATATTCAGAGCAATGAACGTGAAAAATATGACTTAATGAAAAAAGAGTTTTCTTTCACGTTCAATTTAATATCAAAAACCATCACTGAATTTGTTTGTCCGACTCCGATCTCGATAGCCTTCTCCCTAACACTTTCGATAATACAGTGCCGGACAAACTTCCTATTGGTTATACGTAATCTTTGTATTTATCTAGGAAACGAACCGGTTTAGACAATGCGTCTCGACGGAACGGGTCGCCCAGTTCTTGAGTACACATGATCTCAATGATGGTTGTTTTGCCTTCATTCATTTGCATGTCGATGGCTTTTTGTAGAGTTGGACCAACATCTTCTAGCTTATCAACCGTGATACCTTCAGCACCCATTGCTCGAGCGATCTCTGCAAAGCTTTGGTTGTCTAGTTCACCAGCGACAAAACGTCGGTTGTAGAAGTCAACTTGGTTCTTCTTCTCTGCGCCCCATTGACGGTTGTGGAATACCACCGCAGTCACAGGAATGTTATGACGAACACACGTCATGGTCTCCATCAGGCTCATGCCCCACGCGCCGTCGCCTGCGTAAGAGATAGCTGGACGATGAGGTGCTGCTGCTTTCGCACCAATGATGGTCGGGAACGCGTAGCCACAGTTACCGAAACTCATTGCCGCAAAGAAGCTGCGCGGTTTTTCAAAACGTAAATAGCTGTTTGCAACCGAGTTGATGTTACCGATATCCGTTGAGACCATTACGTCTTCTGGCATCGCTTTTTCTAGTTCACGAAGTACTTGGCGTGGGTGAAGATATTCACCACCAGAGAATGGAGTCTCATGCGAGTTTTCTTCGATCATGTCCAAGCTGAACGAGTCACGCTCGTGCGTCCATTCATCAAGCTCTTTTTCCCACAGCGCTTTTTCTGTTGCGACGGTGTCTTGGCGAGCACCTTTGTTGTCATCACAAAGCAGTGCACGACCTTCCAATCTCTCAGTTAATGCCACTGCAGCCGCTTTCGCATCCCCACAAATACCCACAGAGATCTTCTTAACCAAGCCAAGCATCTTGTTGTCCGCATCAATCTGAATGATTTTTGCGTTCTTCGGCCAGTAATCCATACCGTGCTGAGGCAATGTGCCGAATGGACCAAGGCGAGTACCGAGAGCAATAACCACATCCGCTTGAGCCATCAACTTCATTGCAGCCTTCGAACCTTGGTAACCTAGTGGGCCACACCATAATGGGTGACTTGCTGGGAACGAATCATTGTGTAGGTAGCTGTTTACTACTGGCGCGCCCAGTCTTTCAGCCAGTGCTGCACACTCTTGAACCGCGTCAGCCATTACCACACCGCCACCAGAAATGATGACTGGGAATTTCGCTTCAGCAATCAAGTCTGCCGCTTCATTCAGAGATTTTTCCCCACCTGGACCACGGTCTAAACGTGCTGGTTGAGGGATCTCGGTTTTAATCTCACCGTAGAAGTAGTCACGTGGAATGTTAAGTTGAGTAGGCCCCATCTCACTCATTGCACGGTCAAAGCATCGACCCGTGTACTCCGCCATACGGTCAGGGTGCGTTACATGCCCTTGATACTTAGTAAACTCTTGGAACATTGGAAGTTGGTTACATTCTTGGAAACCACCTAAGCCCATTGTTTTAGTGCCGGTCTCTGGCGTCACAATAACAACAGGGCTGTGTGCCCAATACGCTGCTGCAATTGCTGTTACACAGTTACTGATACCCGGGCCATTCTGGCCAATAACTACCCCGTGGCGACCAGAGACTCGCGAGTAACCATCTGCCATGTGAGCAGCACCTTGCTCGTGTACCACTGGGACCAATCGAATGCCAGCAGGAGCAAAGATATCCATTGCATCCATAAATGCCGAACCCATGATGCCGAACATATCGGTGACATCATTGGCGACCATAGTTTCAACGAACGCTTCTGATGGTGTCATTGTTACTGTGCCGGAAACAACCGTACGTTTTTCTTGCTCACTCATTCTTCCATTCTCCTTGAGTTAACCTAAATTTCATTTTTCGGAATGAATTGTCTCTTTTTCGAATTCAAATTCACCTTAGTAGTAGATTTTTTGCGCGTCAACTTTTTGCGTTAAAATGGAACAATTCATTCTAATTAATAAAACCAGATCACATTATTGGTAGTTTTTCGTACAAAAAGTGCCGTTAACTCCAAGAGAGAGGTTAATAATCCGTAGCAGTTCAAAAATCACAGCAGTCATGAAAGCGAGAATGGGGAATAAAAAATGAACAATGAGGAATTGCGACCAACGCAACAGGTAAGTGTAAGAGAGCATTTCGGCATCGATAGCGACTTAACGGTGTTAGCCTTTGAGAAGGAGGGAGAGTACGTACCGAAGATCGATCCCAACTACTGTTTTGATCCTGAAGTCACGCTCGCAATATTAGCGGGCTTCACATCTAACCGTCGCACGCTAATACAAGGTACACACGGAACCGGCAAGTCTTCTCATATAGAGCAAGTGGCAGCACGATTAAATTGGCCATGCTTGAGGATCAACCTAGATGGACACTTAAGCCGATTAGATTTCATTGGCAAAGATAGCATCGTCATTAAAGATGGAATGCAGATAACAGAGTTTAAGGAAGGGATTCTTCCACAAAGTATTCAGCAACCCATCGCATTAGTGTTGGACGAATACGATGCGGGCCGACCTGATGTGATGTTTGTGATTCAGCAACTGCTAGAGCAAGACGGCAAATACACTTCTCTCGAGCAAAACCGAGTGATTACTCCCCACCCTTCTTTCCGCCTGTTTGCGACCTGCAATACACTCGGTTTAGGCAACTTTTCCGGTTTGTACTCTGGTACTCAAGTGCTTAACCATAGCCAACTTGACCGATGGAACATCATCGCGACACTTAACTATTTAGACTCACACCATGAAACTAAGATCGTTCTATCAAAGCGCCCAGAGCTAAACAATGAAAGCGGTCAGCAGTTAGTAGAGAAAATGATCGCCACCGCCGGTTTAACGCGAAATGGATTTAGAGCAGGCGATTTATCAACGGTTATGTCGCCAAGAACAGTAATCACATGGGCTGAGAATATTCGAATATTCAACAATGTAGCCACTGCATTTAGGCTGTCGTTCCTCAACCGTTGTGAAGAAGAAGAGAAGGAGCTGGTTCGCGAATATTACTTCCGCTGCTTTGGTGAGGCTCTAGAGGATCATACTCAGAGCTATGCTCAATCGGAGTCCTAATCGATGGCTAATATTTCCTCCCGACAGAAAAAGATCCTCGATATTGGCGTATCGGTTGCCAGAGCGATCAGCGGTGAGTTGAATCTGAATTACCGAGGAGAGCGCCTCTACAACGGTAGCCGTCCTTGTTATCACTTATCAGCACACACCAACGATCTCACCTTTGTGTCACGCCATGAGCTCATCAATAGTAAATTATCGATGAACGGTAAAATTGACTCCTCCGCATTGAGGCTGCTGCTTTCTGATGCTGAGCTTCACTATTCACTGCGCCCAAAAAATGAAGTTGAGCGTCTACTGTTCGATTTTTGCGAGCAGGTACGAATCGAGTCACAAGTCCCAGCTTACCTCAAAGGCGTCTCTAAAAGCATTCAGTTCAACTTTGCGTATTGGAGCGATCAATATCATCAAAATGGCTTTACTGAATCCCGCATTGGTATTTTGTTGTTCACATTAATGCAGGTCATCCACACTCGCTTAACGGGTGTTCCAGTCTCGGAGCCCATCGCTGAAACCATTGAATCAACTCGGGCAGGCATCGTGCCTATATTCGGTAGCTGTCTAAAGCAATTAAAAGAGCATCGAGCCGATCAACAGCGGTTTGCTCACTATGCCAACGAGCTCGCGTCTCTGGCACAAGCACTTATCAGCGAAGAACAGGAGAGTGAAAACTCAAGCACACCAACTGTCGAAGAAGACATTAAAATCCTCGCACAACTTGCGTTAATCGTTGATGGTGACATAGAAGAGGAAGAGGTTGATGCAGACATCACTGGCAGTAGTAAGGTATTCGAGCTCTCCGGTGCCAATTACCAGATCTTTAACTCAGAGTTCGATCAAGTGATCGCCGCAGATAAGCTTGTTAGGCGTGCCCTGTTATTCGAACTGAGGCAAAAACTCACTGATGACTTGATGGCGAGACAAGTGAATACCCGGCGCTTAGCTGCCATGCTGTCTGGTTTTGTCGCCACACCACAACGAATTCGGCGCCAAGAACACCTAGAAGAAGGCATCGTGAACGCCACCACCATCACTAAGCTCATCACAGCTCCTTTAGACCGTACGGTTTTTTATCAGCCTGAAATTGGCCCGTCCCACCAATGTGCCATCACGTTTTTGATGGACTGTTCGGGATCAATGCAAAAACACAGTCATAAACTCAGCCTACTGATGGATACGATTCTCAAATCCGTTGGACTCGCCAATATCCCCTTTGAGATTATCGGCTTTACCACCAATAACTGGAACGGTGGCAAGGTCTATCGTCAATGGCTTAAACAAGGCCAACCGAAACATCCTGGGCGTTTAAATGAGGTTAGACATATCGTATTTAAAGATTTTGATACGCATTGGAGACGCGCTCGACTCGGTATTGCCAGCCTTCGTAAAGCAGACATCTTCAAAGAAGGAATTGACGGAGAAGCGGTTCAGTTTGCTAGCCAGCGATTGCAGCAGCACAGCGCACAACGAAAAATCTTGTTTGTGTTTTCGGATGGCTGCCCGATGGATACCGCCACCAGCACAGCCAATGATCAATTCTATTTAGATAACCACCTCAAACAAGTGATTGAACGCGAGACGACTAAGAATAACATTGAGATCCACGGCGTAGGTATGGGGGTTGATTTGAGCCCCTATTATCGCAGCAACATCACGTTGGACGCGCAAGAGAGCTGCTTGTTTGGACTATGTAGAGGGATCTTTGAGATGCTAAAGCGTGTTTAATCTATGAAGCTTTGGCTAGCAACTCGCTAGCCTCACTGATAAAGCGGATTTTACGAAGCTCCCAACAATGACCATGCCGAGACCGCCATCAAATATCCACCAATCAACATCAATACACCAAACACCAACTTCCTCAATTGATCATTAGACAAGGGAGGCGGAAAGCGGCGCGCAAACATGGTGACAAGCGCCACCAAAGGAATAGCAATCGCAGATAGCCACAATATGCTCGCTTCCATATCGCCTGCAGCGTAAACATTCACGGTACGTGACATCGACGTGCAAGCGAACACCATCAGCAGTGTGCTTCGTACTAAATCAAGCGTAAAAGGTTGCCTGTAGAGATGATAAACAATCGGTGGGCCCGCCATACCAAACAGCCCACCCGCGAGACCAGAACTAAACCCTGACACATAAAATGATAGAGTTGCTGAGCGTTCTGTTCTGGTTTTAGGTTTGAACATAAAACTCAGACCAGCGAATAACACCATAGCGCCCAATAAAGCCCGTAGGATATGCGTTGCAGATTCGCTCAATTCGCCCAACAAGAACACCCCTAGCGAAACCCCAGGGATAATACCGAGCACTAACACCACAAGGATTTTTAGCTCACCAAGCAAAGGCTTACCCATTAAAGCAACCAAGCAATTGAACAAGGTGACAATGCTCACCACGGCGGCAATAACGTTAATGGAAACCAGATTAAGGCTGACCGTCAAACCAATTACAATGATGCCTAACCCAAAGCCCGTGACCGTTTGAAAATAGGTGCCTAGCGCAATGGTGGCCAAAATAGCGAGTAACACCGGTAACTCCATTAGCAATCCTAATTCGATACTTGTTATTTAGTGTGAGGGCGAGATCTAGGTATTCAGCTTTGGCTAATTAAGGCTTAGTACCTAAACTCAAATTCCGATTCTTCTTTCTCTTCCACATTAGCTTCGGTATCAAGAGTTGAGTTTGCTGCTTTACCTTGCTGCGCTTGAACGGCTGTCACCGCAATCACGTTAAAAATGTCTTCCGCGCTACAACCTCTCGACAGATCATTCGCCGGTTGATTCAACCCTTGGAGCAAAGGACCAATGGCGACCGCACCACCTAACCTTTCTGCCAACTTGTAACCTATATTGCCCGCTTCAAGGTTGGGGAAGATCAACACATTCGATTGACCTTTCACTTCGGAATCAGGCAACTTTTTAGCCGCGATTTCGGTAACAATCGCTGCATCAAGCTGAACATCTTGGTCAACCGCAATACCAGGGCAACGCTGTTTCACTATCTGCGCAGCACTGCGCACCTTATCGACTGACTCATGTTTCGCGCTACCGTTGGTAGAGAATGAAAGCATCGCCAACTTGGGCTCTTCCATTAGCAACGCCTGAGCACTTTGAGAAGCGGCAACCGCGATGGATGCCAGCTCAGTTTCATTGGGGTTAATCACCAAGCCGCAGTCACTGAAAATCAGACCACCTTTTAGGTTATGGAAAGGCTCACACAACATCATGAGAAAGAAACTCGACACCAACTCGCTAGCGGGAGCAGGGCCGATGATCTGCAGCGCGGCTCGTACTACATCAGAAGTGGTATACACCGCACCATTAACCGTGCCGTCTACTAACCCTTCCCTCACCATCAAATTGGCAAAGATCAGTGGGTCTTTAACCTTCTCCAAAGCATCTTCATAAGTCATTCCTTTGGCTTTTCGTAATTCATATAGGCGCTCAGCCAGCACGGCTTTCAGAGCTGACGTTTGAGGTGAAACAATGTGAATGCCAGCAAGATTAATATGATGCAACTGCGCGGCTTCAATGATCGCCTTTTCATCCCCCACTAGCGTGATATGGGCGAGCTGCTTATCAACCGCTAATCGTGCTGCGGCGAGTACCCGAGGATCTTCCGCTTCGCTCAACACCACACGCTTACGATCTAAGTGCGCCTTATCAATAATCCGTTCAATTGCCTTCATGATAAAATTCCATTTATTGAGATTAATCGTTCCATAATTTAACTTTATATTATTGAAATAATAAAAAAGGTCAAATATTATTCAGATAATTGAAGGAAATTGATTTGCTATGTACACTCTTACACATAGACATATCGCAAGGATGAATCACTGTATGCAAACAGAAACACCACAAGTTCAAGGAGATACGCCAACTCTTCGACTTTTTGCTCTATTAGAGGTAATCGCACAGAAAGACGAATTCATTTCTCTTCAAGGATTAGTCGAAGAAACCGGGCTTCCTAAACCGACGTTGCACCGTATGCTGCAACAACTGGAATCAGCAGGCATCATTCAAAGAGATGGTGACGATAAGCACTACAGTTCGGGGATTCGACTCAGAAAACTGGCCGAAAACCTACTCTTCAATAGCACTATGCACAGTGCAAGACGCACGATTCTTGAAAACCTACGTGCAGAAGTTGGCGAGAGCTGTAACCTGACAGCGCTATCGAGCGGCGAGATCATCTATCTTGACCGTGCAGAAACGGAAGCCCCACTTCGTTTCCACCTCCAACCCGGCTCTCGCGTTCCAGTGCATTGCTCGGCTACCGGCAAACTGTTTTTGGCTCACATGTCGAAATCACAACGCAGACGACTGATCGAGAATGTGCCTCTGACGCAGTACACAGTAAAAACCATTACCGACTACTCCGTTCTAGAACAAGATATCGAAGAAGCGAAGATCCAAGGCTATGCGATTGACGATGAAGAGTTTCTTCCAGGTTTGGTGTGTATCGCGGTACTCATCCCATCACCAACCGGTCAATCCAACCTTGGTTTAGCAATTCAAGCACCTGTGATTCGAGTGAAGCCAGATGAAGCGATTAAGTTTTTGCCTGCACTACAAAAAGCGGCGAAAGCATTAGCGAAAATCGAAGCGGACAACTGGGGCCAACAATAAATAGTTTGAGGCTATCTGGCTCCTCGTCAGCGGTAAGTTCACTCACTAGGTCAACACGTGTTAAGTAATCATCAATAAGGAACCACAATGCTCAAAATCAACAACAAGCAATTACTCTCTTTTATGGTGACAGAAGCAGATAACGCGGTTGCGGTCACCAATCCAGCAACCGGTGAGCTCATTGGCTATGCGCCAATCTCTACCGAGGTGGAGCTAGATAAAGCTATCAAGCGTGCAAATATCGCGCAGAAAGAGTGGGCAAAAGTTCCAGCCAAAACTCGCGCTGCGCTGCTTAATAATTGGTATAAGTTGATCCTTGAAAACAAAGATGACCTTGCTCGCTTGATGACCATGGAACAAGGTAAACCGTTGGCAGAAGCGACTGGCGAAGTGGTTTACGGAGCAAGCTTTATTGAGTGGTTCGCCGAAGAAGCCAAGCGCACCTACGGCGATTCGATCCCTAGTACTGCGGCAGATAAACGCTTAGTCACCATCAAACAACCGATTGGGGTAGCCTGTGCCATCACGCCATGGAACTTTCCCGTTGCAATGATCACCCGTAAAGCAGCGCCTGCGTTAGCGGCTGGCTGTAGCTTCATTGTGAAACCTTCTGACGAGACACCACTTTCTGCGTTTGCGGTCGTTAAACTGGCTTACCAAGCTGGAATCCCTGAAGACCTTATTCAAGTGGTTTTAGGTAACAGTCCGGAACAAATCGGCGAACTGTTTACCTCTCACCCATTAATCAAAAAGATCTCATTTACCGGCTCTACCCGTGTTGGCAGCATCTTGATGGCGCAAGCCGCCAAAGGCATCAAACGCACTTCAATGGAACTTGGCGGCAACGCACCCTTTATTGTGTTTGATGACGCAGACATCGACGCTGCCGTGCAAGGTGCAATGGCATCTAAGTTCCGTAATGCAGGGCAAACTTGTGTTTGTGCTAACCGCTTCTATATCCACAGTAAAGTACACGATGAATTTGTAGCTAAGTTCGACCAAGCAGTACAACAGCTTAAGGTCGGAAATGGCTTAGATGAAGGCGTCAATATCGGCCCAGTCATCAGTGAAAGAGCAAAGCAAAATATCCAAAGCTTAATTGACCGAGCGATTGAGCAAGGTGCACAGCCTGTTACACCAACTCAATTACTCGATGGCCAGTTTATTCAACCCGTCATTCTTAAAGACGTGAAACATGACATGGACATCGTTCAACAAGAGATCTTTGGCCCTGTCGCTCCAGTTATGAAGTTCGACAGTGATGAAGAACTCATCGAGATGGCGAACGATACGATTTATGGTTTAGCGTCTTACTTCTACAGCCAGAATATTCACCGGGTGTGGAAGGTAGCAGAAGCGCTTGAATACGGTATGGTTGGCATCAATGACGGCTTGATCTCTACTGAAGTAGCACCGTTTGGTGGGGTGAAACAGTCGGGCATTGGTCGTGAAGGGGCAAAAGAAGGCATCGATGAGTACATGGATATTAAGTATCTATGCTTCGGTGGAAATTAAGGCTTCGGTGGAAACTAGGCTTTTCTCCTCAACCCCTCTGAAAACGAAAGCAAAAAAAAGCCGCGCTATACTGCGCGGCACCTTGGGCTCGGTTAAGGGGGGTTACTTTTATCGTTATTATTCTTTTCTTTCTTATTATCCGGTTGTTTAGCTATTTAAGTGATTTGAGTTTCAAGCGCATAGCGTGGAGTACTGGCTCGGTATAACCGCTTGGCTGAGCACAGCCTTCAAACACCAGCTGACACGCTGCAGAAAACGCAATGCTGTTTTCAAAATTAGGCGCCATATTCTGGTAGCTTGGATCCCCAGCGTTTTGCTCATCAACAACAGCAGCCATGCGCTTCATCGTTTTCATCACTTGGGCTTCATCGCAAATGCCATGGCGTAACCAGTTTGCAATGTGCTGGCTCGAAATACGCAGTGTGGCACGGTCTTCCATAAGTCCTACGTTATTAATATCAGGAACTTTCGAACAACCTACACCTTGGTCAATCCAACGCACTACGTAACCTAGAATGCCTTGCGTGTTGTTATCCAATTCATTTTGAATATCTTGTGCAGTCAGCTTTTGATTACCCAGCAGAGGAATAGTAAGGATATCGTCAACGTTCGCTCTCACACGCTCGCGTAGCTCTTTTTGGCGACTTGGAACACTGACCTTGTGGTAGTGCAATGCGTGCAAAGTAGCCGCGGTTGGCGAAGGAACCCAAGCGGTATTAGCACCCGCTTGTGGGTGGCCAATTTTGGCATCCATCATCTTCGCCATGTTGTCTGGTTCTGGCCACATACCTTTACCAATTTGGGCTTTACCTTGCAGGCCACAAGCTAAGCCCAGATCAACGTTTTGATCTTCGTAAGCGCCAATCCATGTCATGGTTTTAAGTTGCGTTTTAGGAGCAAATGGACCCGCTTCCATACTCGTATGAATCTCGTCACCCGTTCGGTCCAAGAAACCTGTGTTGATGAACACAACACGATCTTTAGCGGCGCGGATACACTCTTTCAAGTTCACAGAGGTACGGCGCTCTTCATCCATAATTCCAACTTTGATAGTAAAGCGTTCTAAACCTAATGCGTCTTCAATGCGACCAAAAAGCTCATTGGTAAATGCCACTTCTTCAGGGCCATGCATCTTAGGTTTTACGATATTTATGCTGTTAGCGGTCGAGTTTTGGTAAGCACTGTTACCTTTCAAATCGTGCATAGCGATAAGTGAAGTAATCATGCCATCCATGATGCCTTCAGGGACTTCATTCCCTTCATCATCAATGATCGCTGGGTTCGTCATTAAATGACCAACATTACGAACAAACAACATGCTTCGACCTTTAAGCGAGATCTCACCACCCGTTACGCTGGTGTATTGGCGATCTGGATTCAGGCTACGAACAATGGTCTTGCCATTTTTTTCTAGCGACTCTTGTAGGTCACCTTTCATCAAGCCTAACCAGTTACGGTAAGCCAGTGCCTTATCTTCACCATCAACAGCGGCAACTGAGTCTTCGCAATCCATAATGGTCGTTAGTGCAGCTTCCACCAGCACATCTTTAATACCGGCTGCATCTACGCTGCCGATTGGCGCACTAGGATCGATTTGAATTTCGATATGAAGGTTATTATGTTTAAGCAGGATACAAGACGGCGCACTAGCGTCACCTTGATAACCAATAAATTGATTGCGGTCGATTAGCGTGACTTCTTCGCCGTTATCGAGAGTCGCCGTAAGCGTGTTGCCGATGCTCACGTTGCTGATGCTGTATTTAGTCACGTCTTTATGAGAAACGCCATTGAGCGGTGCGGCATCATCAAGGAAACCACGAGCATAGCTCACCACTTTGGCACCACGTACTGGGTTAAAGCTACCGCCTTTCTCTGCGCCATCACTCTCGCTGATCACGTCTGTGCCGTAGAGCGCATCATATAGACTACCCCAGCGCGCGTTTGCTGCGTTAAGTGCAAATCGCGCGTTCATGATAGGCACTACAAGCTGCGGCCCAGCTTGAGTTGCGATTTCAGGCTCAACATTGGCAGTCGTTACTTGGAAATCATCGCCTTCAGGTACTAGGTAGCCGATCTGCTGTAGGAACTGTTTATATTCTGCAGCATCCAGAGTTTGACCAGCACGCTCTTGGTGCCATACATCGATTTGATGTTGGAGATCTTCACGCTTGATAAGCAATGCACGATTCTTTGGTGCCAGATCTTTGAGGATGGTTGCAAATGACTGCCAGAAGTCTTCTGCAAGAATACCCGTGCCAGGGATGATCTGTTCATTAACTAGTTGGTAGAGGGTGCTATCTATGTTCAAGCTTCCCTGTTGAATACGACTGCTCATAAAATCTCTCTCAAGTTAATCACTGACTACTCACTTAAATTTACGTAACTGACGAAAATTTAGCTAATTTATGCCACTTATAATGGACATTCACAAAAGAAATACCCTAAAAATAGGGCTATTCCGTCACACCACTTTCGATTTCATTGGCGACACTTTTGATCAAGCGGCGCATCCACTGGTGGTCTGGATTGGTTTGTAACAACGGGCTCCACGCCATCTTCACTTCAAAAGGTTCGATGGCAAAGGGAGCCGGTTTGATCAATAACTTAGGGTTGTTGCGTTGCAGCTGTGCTGCTTTGGTTGGGATGGTAAGGATCAGGTTTTTCTGTTGCGCGAATAGAATCGCTGACAGGTAGTGTCGAGTAAACACAGTAATGTTTCGGGTTTTACCTATACGCATTAACGCTTCATCAATCCAACCTAATTTCTGCGCTTCACTTGGGTTAATCCCAACCCCCGTACCCATACCGGTTTTGCTCACCCAAATGTGTTGCGCTTTTAAGTAAGAAAGAATATCGAAATTGTCAGCTATCGGATTGTCGCAGCTAAACAAGCAAGAGAAGCCGTCGTGCCAAAGGCTCATCTGGTGAAAGGACTGGGGAATATCGTCGAAGCGGTTAATGATGATATCAACAGTACCCTGCTCTACATCCTGATAACTCACATCACTTGGCGTCATAATATCGAGGCGTATTTTCGGCGCTATCTCACTCAACCTTTTTAATAACGGCTGGATAATGGTGGATTCCGCATAATCACTCGCCATGATACGAAATACGCGTTCACTGTCTTCTGCGTTAAATTCCGTCGTTGGTTGCAAGGTCTTTTCTACATTCGCCAAGATGTTGCGAATCAAAGGTTGCAACTTTTGCGCGCGCTCGGTTGGCACCATTCCTTCACTTGTTCTGACCAACAACGGATCCTCAAGTAGATCGCGTAATCGGCGCAGTCCATTACTCATTGCAGGCTGAGTAATCCCAAGCTGATTCGCTGCTCGCGTAACGTTTCTTTCACGTAGCAACATGTCTAAATACACAAGTAAATTAAGGTCTATACGAGCAATATTCATATAAAAAATACCGAATATAATAACTATAAATTAACAAAATTATCACATGTATGATTATTCTTTGTCCATAGCAAAGTTTTAATCCAAGCCAAGTTGGCAACCATACCCACGTGAAACTAAGGAATAGTTATGTCGCAAATTACACAAGATATCGAAATGATAGAAGTTGCAAAAAGCGCTGCAGGTGCTCCATGGGATGCAATCGATGCTGAATCTGCTGCTCGTATGCGAGCTCAAAACAAATTCAAAACAGGTCTAGATATCGCACAATACACGGCGGATATCATGCGTGCGGATATGGAGGCTTACGATAAAGACAGCTCTCAATACACTCAATCTCTAGGTTGCTGGCACGGTTTTATCGGCCAACAAAAGCTGATTTCTATTAAGAAGCACTTTGATGGTAAAACAGATCGCCGCTACCTATACCTTTCTGGTTGGATGGTTGCAGCACTTCGTTCAGAGTTCGGTCCACTACCAGACCAATCAATGCACGAGAAAACATCAGTTGCAGCGCTAGTTGAAGAGCTATACACCTTCCTTCGTCAAGCAGATGCACGTGAACTAGGCGGTCTATTCCGTGAACTAGATGCAGCTCGTGAAGCCGGTGATGTTGACCTACAAGATCGCATCCAAGACCAAATTGACAACCACGTAACACACGTAGTGCCAATCATCGCGGATATCGATGCTGGTTTCGGTAACGCAGAAGCGACTTACCTAATGGCTAAGCAGATGATTGAAGCTGGTGCTTGTTGTCTACAAATCGAGAACCAAGTTGCCGATGAGAAGCAATGTGGTCACCAAGACGGCAAAGTAACCGTACCTCACGCTGATTTCCACGCGAAACTCCGTGCACTTCGTTACGCTTTCCTTGAGCTAGGCATCGACAACGGCATCATCGTTGCTCGTACCGATTCACAAGGTGCTGGTCTAACAAAAGAAATCGCAGTAGTGAAAGAGCCGGGCGACCAAGGTGACATCTACAACTCTTACCTAGATGTTGAAGAGATCGATGTAGCTGACATGAAACAAGGCGACGTTTGCTTCAACCGTGAAGGCAAGCTGGTACGTCCTAAGCGTCTACCATCTGGCTTGTACCAATTCCGTCAAGGTACTGGTGAAGACCGCTGTGTATTTGACTGTATTGAAGCAATCAACGCGGGTGCTGACCTACTTTGGATTGAAACAGAGAAGCCTCACATCGGCCAAATCAAAGAGATGATGGATGGCGTTCGTGAAGTACACCCTAATGCGAAACTGGTATACAACAACTCTCCTTCATTCAACTGGACGCTAAACTTCCGCCAACAAGCATATGATGCGATGGTTGAAGCTGGTGAAGACGTTTCTGCATACGACCGCGCTAACCTAATGGGCGCTGAGTACGATGAATCTGAACTATCTCAGCGTGCTGACGACAAGATCCGTACGTTCCAAGCAGATGCTTCTCGTGAAGCGGGTATCTTCCACCACTTGATTACTCTGCCTACTTACCACACTGCAGCGCTGTCTACTGACAACCTTGCAAAAGAGTACTTCGGTGACCAAGGCATGTTGGGTTACGTTGCTAACGTTCAACGTAAAGAAATCCGCCAAGGTATCGCATGTGTTAAACACCAAAACATGTCTGGTTCAGATATGGGTGATGACCACAAAGAGTACTTCGCGGGTGAAAACGCACTAAAAGCAGCGGGTGAACTAAATACATCGAACCAATTTGATTAATCGCTAGCACTTTTTGATTAGTCACTAAAACTAAAGCCTCCCCCGCCCTTCTCTCTTACTTCGGTAAGATCCGGGGGAAGGCTTTGAGATAAAGCTTGTACTGCCGGCTTTATCTCAAAGTCTCAGATTTGTGTCCTAACCCACGGCCAAGTGAGCAACTTCGGTTTAAGCTAACTGTATTCATGTTTTATGAGATTCCTGTTTGTTGAAATTTCTTTTGATTGAGAGCGCCTATGACTTCAATACCTAAACACCTACAAGATGCAAAAACACTGCTATCAGAGAACGGTTTCGCAACAGGTGATACTTGGTATCACGGAACCTCTTCAGCATTAATCGCTTCCATTAAAGGCCAAGGGCTAAAACGCTCGGGCGATAAAGCACTCAACCAAGCCGCCGTAAAAACCATGGCAACCATCGGCAATAACTACACAGAGTCTGTCGAGCCGGTCTTCCTAACTCAGAGTAAAGAGCTTGCGTACTACTGGGCACAACAAACGGTGAGAGAGCGCAGCGTTCGTTTCGAAGGTGAGGAGCAGCCTGTTGTATTAGAGGTGAATTTATCTGAAAAGCAACGCGCTAAAGTAAGACCTGATGTTGGCGCAATGAGCTTGCTGATGATGAGTGTAGGCGAACAGTTCATGGCGCATCTCGCTAAGGTTTACCAAGAGAACGATATTGCAGGCCCAGATATCGATCTTCGTACTGCAGACCGCATGGATTACCTGAACAAACTGGGCATGGCGTACATCGATGAAGACATCAGCCGAGCTTGCGTTGTGGAGTTATCCGAAAGCGAAGTATCAGAACCTGAATTATCTGAGGCGTAATAAACCGTTACGAGCTTACGATAAAGCAGAATAAAAATGGCTCCCAGTCGGGAGCCATTTTTGTGTGAGATATTATGTTCGATATCTAACTGGGGCTATTGGCACAAACGGCCTTGCTGCGCGGCCTGAACCATTTCGATATCGCCTTGTAGAGAGCGGTATACAATCGTATTCCACACTTCACCATTATCCATTTCAAACTCAATCGCGTAATTCAAACCAGCCACAACTTGAGTTCGAACGCTCAAAATCTGTTTAAGCTTCGCAGACGTGTTCATTTGACTAAGCACGGCGTCTAACGCTTGCTCTGCTTGTGGTGTGACTTCACTTTTCGACCAACCACCTGTTAGGT
The DNA here is from genome assembly GCA_041879415.1 of Vibrio chagasii. Lineage (NCBI taxonomy): Bacteria > Pseudomonadati > Pseudomonadota > Gammaproteobacteria > Vibrionales > Vibrionaceae > Vibrio > Vibrio chagasii. Next base: position 803,440 of record CP090852.1, read on the forward strand.
TTTTAGTACTACAGATCGGATTCGTATTCTCTTGTGATTGAGTCATCACTTCACCATTCTGACTGCAGCCAGCCAGAGCAACCACGCCAACTAAAGTCGCTACTCCAAGTAGTGATGTTAATCGTGCTTTCTTCATAAATCCTCACTAAATAAATCATTCAGTTTTAACAAGTGACTACACCGTTATCTCGGTGTTTCATATGCTTACAAGCTTAAACCGCCAATGTCATCACTTAATCAGAGATTATGGTGTAACGACTCTATAAACACAGAAAACTGTCAGAAAACAAAGCCGAGTGTCCATACTCGGCTTGTTATTTCACCTAATCGAGATTTGTGCCTTAATGAAAATAGACCAGCATCTCGACATGATCACCTTGCTGCTCTGCACTTAACAAGAAATGTAAGTACCCTTCTTCAGTCACTGGTATTTGTAGATACTCATTACTGCCACGATAATCCGACGCATAGTCATGCTGTCCAGCGGTTGGCCAATATGCACGGCTCGCAAACAGGTCAACATTACCTTGTTCTGTTGAACCACTGTTTTGATCGGTTAACCATACGCGAACCTCTCTTACTCCCTCTGGAATATAAACAGCCGCGTAACGTTGTTGATGAACCGTAAACAGGTGAGCTTTACCTGACTCTAATACCACAGGCGTTAGGTCATCTTGATCCGGAGAGGGTGGAACGGGTTGCTCTGTTTTTAACGATGCAAGCAGCTTCACACCGTTGAATTCAGTTCGTCCCGTAACACTCATGTAGTAACGACCGGGCTTAATATATCCCGTTGCCTCTGGCTCAAATGTCACCACCTCATTACTACCACTGCCATACTGGCTGAACTCAAAATCATAGTAATGTGCAGCGCGGTTGTAGCTCATGTAGAGATCTGCATCCCCCAGATTTTGTCCTTCAATTGATACCTCAAAATGGGTGGTGTTCTCAGGCACTTCGACGTAGAACAGCTGCTCAGTGTACGCTTCACCGCTCAACAGCACATTTTGGTTAGCAACAAGAGCCTTGATGTGATCGCTTGGTTCTATCGGTTCAGTTGGTTCTCCGGGTTCTGGTTTATCTTCAGTCGTTACCGTATCTAACCAACGCTCAAACTCACCATCGTACTGCTGGCCAAGCACTTTAACTTGCTTTGCCCAATCAGCGAACTGACCAGAGCGAGACAGCGCCAGTAAGCTTTGCACTTCATTAGGATGCTCTTCTAGCATAAAGCGAGTCGCTAAATACCCCCATCGGTAAATACGATTCGAATCATGAGAGTAAGTGGTCGCAAACACATCCGATAGGTGCATCTTGCCACTATCAATTAAGCGAATTGCAGCATCGTAGCCTTGCTTGTAGTGCATGTATTCAGCGAAGCCTTCTAACCACCACACTACATAACCATGAGCCAAGTTATCATTAAATGAACCATGTAGATTGAAGCGTGCATCTAGGTAATGAGTGTATTCGTGTTCAAAATTCAGAATAGCGAGCTCATCCCCATTGTCGTAACGGTAAGCCACGAAACGCGCTACATTATCCAAGTCGGCCGGATTGCCTTCTAAGTACTGACCACCGTTATCTGTCGTATTGCCAAACAGGAATGAAGAGTAGTCAACATAACTGCCTTTGCTACCAAATACCGCGATCTCAACATTATGATTGTTGTCGTCAGCCACCGGTTGCTGCCCAGTATTAGCCACTTGATGGAAGTCTGCCTCTTTTACCGCCAATACATCACATGCCTTTGCAGCTTGTGACTCGGTTAAATTTTGAGAGCGAAGAATAGCAGGACCTTGGCACTCGTAGCGGTTAGGTAAGATACGTCGGGCAACGTCGCGCTTCGCCTGTTCAAGATCGAGCCCGTTCAAACCCTCTGGTGCAAAGTATCCCAGCATTTCTACCGCCGCTAGCCACAGTTTGTCGTGCTCACTACCCAATGGATTTTGCACCATCACATCTTGCATCACTTGTAACGCTTTATCTTTAGTCGCTTTATCTGGGCTTGCAAGCAATCTCCCAGTCTCGCGCACCGCGTTGTAAACCAGAAAACTTGCATCTGTATCCAAAGCCCATCGATTGTCGCGAGCAAATTTCGCTAGTGTATCTATATGCTGAGTGTTGTTTGCTAGGTAGTCGTAGAAGCCATCTCGAGCGGCATGGCCGGCCATCGCTCGAAATAGATTATTGAGCCCATCGACCCACTGTGTGTCTTGCGCCGTTTCACGGTTGAAGTGGCTAAGTGCCGCAAGTTGTGCATCCATAGTGAGTGAAAGCTGCTTCACGTTGTCGACCATTAGAGTCAGGCTCTTCAGCGCACCAATTTGTTCTCGCCCTTGGTTTAGCGAATTAGGATTAGCAAGAAATGCATTGGTTGAGTGTGCAAAACGCTCACTCAAAGCCTCTGAAAAATCTTCTTCTCGCGCGTTATAACGAACGTAATAAGCTGCACGTACAAATTCACCTAAGTTTTCAAGTTTACGTGCTTGCTCAGATTCACCTCGGTAACGGGCTATCTCTAAGTTCAGTAGATTACTAATTTGGATCAGGCTGTTTTCGCTGTAGATATTGGATAACGAACTTTTTGATGCAGAGAACCAAGAGCTATAACAACTATTGTCGGCTAGTGAAACCGCAAGAGCGAGATCAGGTGACAACTGAAGTTCAGACACCTCACATTGGCTTTGAGCGAACGAGAAAGTAGATGCGCTAGAAAGTAAGCAAGCGAGCGCCAAGCGATGACGTGGAAATAAACGAGTATGAAGCATAATTATATTTGTTAGTTGTATATTTGGGTCGCCGTTATATTCCCTACAATTATAAAGGTGAATTTAGTTGCGTATTAATTATGAGATTGCTTCAAAAAATAGATATTTTGTATCAGTTTATAAAACCAAAGGTTTATGCTCGCTAGCTACATGTTAGGCTGAGCGTATGAATGACGCCTAAGTTATTGAGAAGAAACTAATTTAGCACTTCATAAACTAGAAAAGTTCTGTTGTTAAGAAAATACGCAAGTAGTAGACTTGCGCTCGATTATGCAACTTGTTTTCATTTCATAGACACAAGCAACGTTATTTATACACAACGAAAATAACGTTAGTTCAAGGCTTACATAATATAAGTGTCAGGAAATAAGTGCAGATCGAATAAAAATAATTATATAAACCTAGGCTAGGTTCACACCATGAAATTACTGTCGTCTTTAGACTCGCTGTTGGCTAGCGATGAGTCTATCGAAATAAAGCAACATATATTGATAGATCTCGTAATCAATACTTATCAGCCACAACAACGCACAACTCTTTTCCAAACCGTTACTGACTATCGACGAAACCTCCTTGAGTCTTTGTTCCCGGAGCACCAAAACAAAAGCCTGTCAGTGTTGTTTGAGTTGATGGACTATCGCGATCTCATTCAGCGATATCCAAGCACTTTGGCGCCTGAATTGGTTTTGTTAGAGAAGGCAGCAAGCCAATGTTATATGTCATGGTTAGACTTTTGGTGTGAATCTGAGATTGCCGCAATAAAGGAAAAATCTCCGCTTGGCGATGGCCCGATCTCAACGATGGATCTGCCGATCCAAGATTGTGCGTATTATGGTGCGATCATTGAACATATCGAAGCTGACCCACTCATGGTACAGACGCCATGTCATCCACAAGCCATGCCTATCAATGATGCGATTGCTTTAAGTAATCTAGAGATCTTCATAAAGGGTGAAAAATGGTATGAGATGCTGCCTTTATTGCACCTTTCGCAATCGGGTAAACACTTTGTCTTACTCAAGCACCCTGTCGATGAGCCCTTCCCAACACTGGTCTCTTCCGCACTCATTCAAGATTGGTCGAAGAATGAAACCTGGTTAAGCTACGCGCCAGTGTTCAGTAATGAACACTGGCAATACTGCTTACCTGAGCACGGCTACCAACAACTTTCAGAATTGCAGCTTTTCACGCCATCGACACTGTCAAAGTGTTACTCTCTGCCAGAATTTGATAGTACATTCCAGTTACAATTGTTCGATGCACAGGCTATATGTGAAGTGTTGCGACTTACCGTCAGTGGTAATACTCAACAAAAACTCTATTTCCTCTACCTTGCTCAAAAAGAGCTGATGAGCGTTCTACATCAAATAGGTTATAAAGTTGGCTTCACCATTATCGAGCAACCTTTCATGCTTCAGTTTTATCAATCTATCGACCCAAGAGCCTATTTCCACTCTGGTTTTTGCGAGTTGAATGCAGACGGCACTACCATCTATCGTGGTTTTTGGAATTTCGAAAGGATGGTCAACGAATTCAATGACACCGATTTTCGTCGCTACAAACAGGCAGTGCGTAGCAGCCGAAAGCTGAGATCGACAAAAACACCAAGTTCAGTAAAAAAGGATGAACATGTTTGATTTCGGTTTAGAGGCGATTGTTTATGCCAAAGCGATAACGCTTCTCGCGACCGTTGCGGTCGTAGTGATGTGGTTACTCTACTATTGCTACTGTCTCAAGCAGAAAGGGAAAAACATTGCAGGGACACACCACGTTCCCTACATCGCCTATTCTGTCTGTATTGTTGCTTGGATTAGCAGCAATGCCTACTTCCATACCGATTTACTGCCAGAGCTCGGGTCTTCAGCAGCGGTATTCGCAGCTAAATTTGCCAACCTAGCCTCATGCTTTGCCTTTGCTTTTGCCTACTACTTCTCGTGCCAGCTTGCGGCTGAACAACGTAATGGCAAGGTACACCTATGGCAACAAGCCATCTTCGTCAGCTTTAGCGTCTATTCATTTTTTATCAACCTTAGCCCGAACTTAACCGTTGAAGACGTCACCATTTTTGGTCCAAGTCTATTTGTCATCGAGTTCGGCCCGCATACGCCTTACTTCTTCACAGGAATGATCAGCTTAGTGGTGTTAACCCTTTGCAATCTGGTAGCGATGCGCGCCAACAGCAGCAAACTGGTACTCGCCAAAACCAGCTACATGATCGCCGGTATCTTAGTATTCATGCTGTCTACTGCAACCATTCACCTCGGCATGACGTACTTCTTGAGAGACTTCTCACTGACTTGGTTACCACCAGCACTATCAATCAGTGAAATGCTGTTTGTAGGCTACGCGCTTTTAACCTCTCGCTTCTACAGTGTGAAATATCTTGCTTACATGAGCCTTAATGCGTTGTTAGTCTGCGCGATATTGGTGATACCGTTCGGCGCGATATTCATCCCTCTGACCGACGATAATCAGTGGCTAATCGCAATCCCGATCTGCGCGATGATTGGCATCACATGGCACGTACTCTACAAGCGTGTCAGCCGCTATGCCTCTTTCTTTGTTTACGGAAACAAGAAAACCCCAGTACAACAAATACTGGCCTTAGAAGAAGACTTTAAGCTGTCGATTGATGATGCGATGCGCCGTTTAGGTCAGCTGTTGCAAATCCCTGAAGACAAACTTCGCCTTGTTAATAGCAATTACAACGAAACCTTCTACGAAGACTATCTTTCAACAAACAAGTCAGTTCTCGTGTTCGACGAGTTATCACAAGAACTTGATTACACAGCACCTTCCAAACTTTCGCTCAAAGCGCTGTATGACAAGATGAGTTCGAACAATACCGCCTTGGTTATGCCGCTGTTTGGGCAAGGGAAGTCAGTCACTCATTTATTGGTATCGTCGCACAAGAGCAACGATCAAATGTTCTCTAACGAAGAGATCTCGGCGCTGCAAACCCTGCTTACTCGCGTTCAAAGTACCATAGAAGCCGATAGACGCATCCGTCAAAGTCGAGCGCTCGCCAACTCTATTGCTCATGAAATGCGTAACCCGCTTGCCCAAGTTCAGCTGCATTTTGAGATCTTGAAGCAGCACATCGAAAACCAAGCACCAGCAAAGCAGATCCACCTGGATATTGAGAACGGGCAAGCTGCTATTCAACGTGGACGACAGTTGATTGATATTATCCTAAGAGAGGTTAGCGACAGCTCATCTGAGCAAGGTCCTATCCTGATGACCTCGATTCACAAAGCAGTGGATCAAGCCGTCAGCCACTACGGGTTTGAAAACGAGAAGATCATCGAGCGAATTCGCTTGCCGCAACATGCTGACTTTGTTGCCAAGCTAAACGAAACCTTATTCAATTTCGTGATTTTCAATCTGATCCGCAATGCGATTTATTACTTTGATTCGTACCCGGATAGTCAAATTGAAATCAGCACCCAGATCGGTTCTTACGAAAACGTTCTAATCTTCCGAGATACTGGACCAGGTATCGACGAAACCATTACACATAAGATCTTCGACGATTTCTTCTCTTATCAGAAAAGCGGTGGTAGTGGCTTAGGATTAGGCTATTGCCAACGTGTTATGCGTTCATTTGGTGGCAGAGTTGAGTGCAAATCGAAGCTTGGGGAATTTACTGAATTCCACCTGTACTTCCCGGTGGTACCTAATGCGCCAAAAGCAGATGCCCTACGCACGCCCTATTTCAACGACTGGAAGCAAGGCCAAGTCGATGCAGAAGAGACTAGCGAAGAGATCAGCGCAGCAACCCCGCAAGCTCACGGCACCCAAACGGAAGAACACTGCACGGACTCAGTGGCAACACAAGTAACAACCAACGGGATAGCGCCAACCGTGCTCATCGTTGATGATAAAGAGGTGCAACGTACCCTTGTTCAGATGTATCTAAGCAGACTAGGCGTAAACAGCCTGCAAGCCAAAAATGGGGAAAATGCCGTCGAACTGTTCAGAACACACCAAGTTGATTTGATACTCATGGATGTACAAATGCCAGTCATGAACGGTTTTGACGCAAGTCAGATCATCAAGGCTCGTTCACCTAACACACCAATCATTGCGCTTTCTGGTGAGTCGGGGCAACGTGAGTTAGACATGATCAACCAATTGATGGATGGTCGGTTAGAGAAGCCAACATCACTAGATGCATTGCAGGTTGTACTCGACAAATGGCTGTACAAAAACACGGCAACAGAGGCTTCCAAAGAAGCGGAGAGTGAATAGTTGGTTACCCATTATTGGTGGCTGATAAGCGCATCAATAGTTAATCAAAAATCCCCTCAGAAGTTTATTTTGAGGGGATTTTTTTGTGGTTACAATTAGGTGGTCAAATTGTCAATTCAACCTGTTATCTAACCCGGACTTGGTTAAGCGAGCGGCACTTCATACGTTTTTCGCTGGCACATGTACATAATAATAATTGCAACGCAGCTAATTAGAGACAATAACCAGCAGCTCAACACCATCACCTCGTGAGTTGCTGGAACGAGGGATAAACAAAACGTAAAACCAAATGCTCCAATCATCTGAAGAGCACCATAGATAGCACCAACCTGCCCCTTATGATTAGGAAACAGATACAATGCCGAAACACCTGCTATTGCTAATAAGAATGCGGAACCAAAAGCCATCACCGCAAACCCAAATAACATTATTGAGTAGCTATGCAGCAAAAGGCTTAATGTTATGACAACGCTACCCAAAACCTGAATCAGCCCACCATAGACTAGAGTCATATTTTCGCTGATACGATGTTTCAGAAACTGGTTCCAAATCAATCTGGATACTACGCTACTCACTATCAAAACCATTGACCCAACGCCATAATCCGCGGCCGTCAAATCAAACTGATTCTGAGCAACAAAAGAACCCGTTACTTGGAAAAGTAATAGACAACTTGTCCCGCTAAACATCATTGCCAAGTAACACAGAAACGTGACGTTCGATGTGATGAAAGCATAGTCTTTTAGTATCTGTTTTGGCTTAATGGCATCTCGATTCTTGTGACTGATCGTTTCACGTTTCATGACTGAAATAATCAATAGCGTTGCAATCGATAAACATGCCATGAAGACAAAATTACCTCGCCAACCAAAGTGCTGAGTCAGATATCCCCCCAAAATGAGCGTTAGACCAGGTAGGCTCATAAATAGAATCCCATACCAAGCAAGTATCCCCATGAGTTCAGACTTGCTGAATGCGTCTTGAAGGATAGTGCGGCAAAGTAGATAAAGGCCACCAACACCTAAGCCTTGGATTACCCTGCCCAGCAATAGAAGATTTATGCTGTCAGCCATAAGAGATGTCATCGAACCAATAACAAAAATCACAGATGAAAGAACTGCGACGGGCTTTCGTCCATACCGCTCAGACAACGGTCCGCAAATTAGCTGACTGCATGCTAAAGCGATAAAAAACAGGCTCAAAGTCTGCTGTACTAACGCCTCTGATGTGCGCAGTTCACTTTGTATATCTGGAAAGCTTGGCGTATACATACTCGATGCAAAAAAATAGCTCGATGCCATTAAGATGCTGATAAATATAATAGTTATTTTAGACACTCGATTTCCCATAAACGTTAAGAACAGAGCATCATGTTAAAAAGATCCTCAAACTAAGTTTTTGGGTGAAACGCCACGATGTTTACAATTTACGCCAGGTTTAATTCTGGGGTGCTTTTTTCTGATGTTCTTTAAATGCAGTAGAGAAAGCAGATAGGCTTGAGTACTCAAGGTCGAATGCAATTTCAGTAGCACTAATCCCTTTTGCCATCATTTTCTCAGCACGCTCCATCACTACTTTTTGGCGAATCTCCCTAAAAGATGCTTTGAAGCTAGCCAGAAAAAGTCGGTTTAAAGTACGTACAGAAGCCCCTGTTTGTTTAGACAAATCTGAGATAGATAACTTAATACTCGGCTTATTTGATAATGCATCAATTACCGGTAGCAGCCTTCTATCCATACCTTCCTTTGCAATTAGCGGATTGTCGACTGTCTTACAGAGGGTGCATTGATCCATGAGTACCTGAATATAATGAGGCTCAAGCTTTGGCTCTGGCCCGCCATTTTCCCATAAGCTGAAAAGTTGAGTAACGATGGGAGAAATATCCAAGATACATATTTCGGTGAGTTCAGGGATTGAACCTAGTGGTAGGCGAAGTAAGGAGACCTGTGACTGCTTTAAGGCATCGGCACGATGTGGTACTCCAGCTGGAATATAAATTAAAGAGCCGGGCATAGAGAGCAAACTATCCTTGTCAGTAGAGATAATTTGACAACCTTGATGTATAAAAACTAAGTGCGAGTAATCATGGCTGTGAATCTCACTCGAATAATGAGATTCATAATGTTTAACCATCACCTGATGATCATCCAAATTAATTATCTCCCCCAGCCTTTCATTAAGATGCATCCAAGTATCACTCCTATTTTGAATCGGCATTCCCTTCATATTCTCAAGTCATCGATGAATCGAGTCTAGTTCTCTGACACTACCTCAGATAAACGCGGAATAATTTATATATTACGACAACTCTTATCGATGACACGACAATAGGTCGGAACAATGCTTGTCCCCTAGTCGTTTCACTTCAAAAAGGAAAATATAAGCCCCCGCACCAGCTGAATACTCTGTTACTAGGTTAGGCATCGATCATTTTTGAACAATTTCATGATTTAAAAGGAGAAAAGAGTTATACATAATAATGTGTTATTTAATCGACTAATTCATCATGACGCTCAAAGAAATCCTAAAAATTCCCAATGTTCGCTACTTCCTAATGTTTCGAAGCAGCTACTTTGCGCGTTTTTATTACCCAGTATTCACTCTACTCTACTTAGATTACGGCCTAACCCTTTCGCAATTTGCCATGCTTAACGTAGTGTGGGCGGCGACCATTGTGCTTGCTGAAGTCCCATCTGGCGCATTTGCTGACACCTTGGGTCGTAAGAAGCTAGTTGTACTCTCTTCCCTTGTGATGTTTGTTGAAATCGCCATGATTGCCTTAGTGCCCACCGAAAACCCAAACTTGGTGTTCATGGTCTTTTTGGTCAACCGGATACTCAGTGGATTAGCGATGGCATTGGCAAGCGGTGCTGATGAAGCACTGGCGTATGACACTTTGAAAGAACAAGGCAATGAGGAGCTGTGGCCTCGTGTGTTGCAAATCCAGCTTCGTATCGCCTCAAGCGTCGGCATCTTTGTCACTTTAATTGGTGCTGCGATGTACGATGTAAACTTCATGACGAACATTTTCCATACTCTAGGGTTAACCGCGCCGGAAAGTACCAAAGACCTAATGCGTATCCCTGTATTCGCCACTTTATTGGTTGCACTACTCGCGATTTATGCTGCGGTAAACATGCATGAAGAAAAGAAAGTGATGCCAAATGGTCAAACTAAATTAGCCACAACCATGGCCAGCCTTAAGCTCACTGCTGACACAGGTAAGTGGGTACTCGCTACGCCCTACGTGCTTTTCATACTGCTCTACTACAGCCTGTTCGAACACACATCGCGCATGTTCCTCACTATGAACAGCCAATACTATCTTGCCATTGATATTCCAATTATTTACTTCGGTTTTATTGGTGCGGGGATCAGTCTATTAAAAATCATTTTGGCAGGCCAAAGCCGCAGACTGGCAGAAAGTATCGAGCCGAAAACCTTTATTATCGTCATGGGCTTAGCAAGTATCGCTACCTATTATTGGATCAGTTTGGGCTGGTCGTTCTATGGGGTAATTCCTGCACTGGTACTGATCTTTATCATCATGACGATGAACATTTTTATCAGTTACCATCTGAACAAAAAGACCGAGTCGCATAACCGAGCCACGGTTCTTAGCTTCAAAGGTTTGATGTTTAACCTCGGATATGGGCTGATCGGTATTTTGTATGCTTACTACTACAAATTAGTTTCTAACAATTACACCGAGCAAGAGATTGAGCAAAACCTCGCGTTCTTGGCGTCGCTATCTTCGTTCTGCTATTACTTCGCCTTTCTGTTCGTATTAATCAGCGGGTGGTTCTACTTCAAAAACAAAAAGACACCCATCTTTTAAATTTCAGTGCCATACCAAATCGGGGCAAAGGTGAAGCTCTGCTCATAAAAAGACCGCTTCCACTTCTCAGCAGGTAATTTTTTGTTAACATAATCATTAAATTACCTCACACACGGAAGCGTCATGTCTTTTAGTTGGATCGCCTTTACCCTGCTTGCTGCCTTCAGCCAATCTTGGCGTAATGCCTTTCAAAGCAAACTGAGTGGCACCATGAGCGTAGCTGGTGTGACGCTGGCAAGATTTATATGGGCGGGTCCGATCGCCCTGCTCTACCTCTACGCTTTGTATCAATGGCAGCCAGTATCCGCGCCGAACTTTTCCGGTGAGTTTGTTTTCTATGTCGTTGCAGCCGCAATCATGCAGATCCTCGCGACTGGTTTGATGGTGATACTATTCAAGCTTGAAAACTACGCCATAGGTGCAGGGCTTGCCAAATGTGAAGCTCCTGTTTCTGCTGTACTTTCCGTGTTGTTTTTTGGCACAGCGTTGACGGTTACAGGCTGGATCGGCGTATTAATCGGCACATTGGGCGTACTCATCATGAGTAGCGCTTCTGGTTGGCGAAGCCTCTCTCCTAAAGTGTTTTGCTTGGGCATGGCATGCAGCACCGCCTTTGCACTAACCTCGCTTTGGGTACGTGAAGCGAGCTTAAGCATTGGACTTCCTTTCCCTCATAGCGCTGCTTGGGTGCTGTTTTTGGTCATTAGCCTGCAGACATTAATTATCTGTACTTTTCTCCTGATTAAAGAGCCAGATACGTTGCGTCTGATATTCAAAAAATCAAAACTGGTTGTGATGACAAGTTTAGCGAGTGTGATTGGCTCTCTTGGCTGGTTTAGCGCGATGTCTCTTCAAGCCGTGCCATACGTGAAAACATTAGGCCAAGTCGAAGTGGTCTTTATGGTGTTAATCTCCTACTTCTGGCTAGGACAGAGCATTGCCCGCAAAGACATTCTTGCGCTGATATTGCTTTCAGTCGCTGCAATCTTGGTGATGTGGCAGTAGAGGCTATGTTGCAATAGAAAGCTACGTGATAATAACGAGTTATGCGCTAATAAAGAGCTAAATAGCAATAAACAGTAAGGTTCCAACAACCCATTCAGTAACCCTCTCCAAACCTTTACGCCGTCTAAAAATTATACGATGGCGTAAAATGATAAATACCGACCTCACATAATTTTTATAGTGCGCCTATCAGCTATCAACGCATAACTTTAGCCAATAGGAAAACAATCTATGAAAACATTTGTTCAAATCACTCTAGCCACGATCCTTGCAACAACGTCAATGATGACACTGGCAGAACCGGCGGCAACAAACGATGCGCCATCACAAGCATCGACCACAACAGTGAAGCATGAGGCAATGACAATAACGCTTACAGATAAGCATTTTACGCCTTCAAATAAAGCCGAAACAGCCGACAATCAACAGCTCACACAAAATCACGATACAGAGTCAGCATCAAAGCCAGCCATTTAGAAACCGACAACAAACTCAAACCATTAATCAACGATTCAGCGAGAGCGTTCACATCAAATTGGGTGTGGACGGTATCATTATGAAAACAGGAGCAAACGAGTCACTCGCGACAGCGTTAGTTTATTGTCAGAAAATCGATAACCACGATACTGATAGCTAGAATTAAGCCAAGATTCAACCATAATCTAATTATCGTTAACCTCAGCTTAACTGGTTTATACAATGGATCTTAATCTTCTCAAAACTCTCGATGCGGTAATGAAGGCGCGTAGCGTTAACCTTGCGGCAGAAGCATTAGGCATTTCAGCCCCTGCAGTCAGTCAATCTCTCAACCGATTGAGAGAGCAATATAACGACCCTTTGTTCATACGAGAAGGACGTGGTATTGCTCCAACGAACTTTGCTATTGAGCTGCACGCGGAAGTACAAGAGCCTTTGAATTTACTGTTGAATGGATCAAAGTCTCGCCAGCATTTTGATGCCAAGAATAGTCGTCGCACTTTTCGGATATCCAGTCACAAAGACATCGACATATTGGTCGTGCCCACACTAAACAAGCACCGAAGCGAGCATGCACCTAATACCAATATTGAAGCTGATATTGAGCACCTTGATGAACAATCAAGACAAGCCGATTTAAGGCAGCGCAAAGTCGATGTGATCTTATCTACCGTTCCCTTAGAGGAGCATGGCTATGACAACCTTAAGCTGTTTGAGCAACGCCTTGTTGTGGTGTTAAGCGCGGATCATCCTCGCATTCAAGGCAGCATAACAATGGACCAATTTTTTGCCGAAGAACATATCATTTGGCAAACGCAAAGAATGAATGACTACACGCTCAACTCAGTCAGCAACATCCCGCTCCCCGTACGAAAAGTCGCTTACAAAACCAGTTCTGCCCTCACTGGATTAGTCTTAGCGAGCCAAACCGATTGGTTATGTGTGACAGCCAGTTCCATTGCAGAGAAAGTGTCTAAAAACGATAAATATCAAGTCATTGAGTTGCCATTCTCGACTGAGCCCGTGCCCATTTACATGACCTGGCATCATTCTCAACGCAACGACAACGGGCATAAATGGTTTCGTGATGCTTTGATTACAGCGACACAAGCCATTAACTAAACCTTACCTAACATCAAATTAAGCCAAACCACCCTATGGATTAATTAATACTTAAATGTCATTTAACCTTTACTCTATCGATTGAGTAAGGGGAAGCTTCTAAGCTCTCTAGTATTGCTGAAATTAATGGTCGATTTCATCCGTAATGGAGAGAACCCTATGAACCTTACTTTAGATTACTTATCTTTGGGTATTCTGATCCTCGTACTGCTGATCTTGGTGTACGGGCTCGTTGTTATTCACGATATTCCTTATGAAATTGCGGTAAAACGCAACCACCCTCATCAAGATGCTATCCATGTAGCAGGCTGGATCAGCCTCTTTTTCTTGCACGTAATGTGGCCACTGCTTTGGGTATGGGCCATGTTAAGTGAGCCATTAAAAGTAGCGAGTACAGAACAATCAAAGCTCGATGAACTCGAAAAACGAATCAATGCATTGCAAGCGAAAAGCGAGGAGGAACTGTAATGGAAACCTTGATAATTCTTAGCTACATCGCATTGTGTGTGATTGTATTTCGCGTCTTAAAGCTACCTAAAAATAAGTGGACGATTACCACAGCGACAGTCATTGGGGCTTTCTTAGTGGGTTGGATCTTCTTATACATGGCGATGTATCAGCCAGTAGCACGCGTAGCTGGCGTGTATAGCGTCACTACTCCAATCACCTCTGAAGTCTCTGGCGAAGTCACCGACGTTTTTGTAAAAGGTAATGTTGCTTTGAAAAAAGGCGACCCTTTGTACCAAATCGACCCGACACCATTCCAAGCAAGTGTAGACAAAGCGCAAGCGCAAGTAACCGCCACTAAAGCCTCCATTGATGAACTACTGCTCTCCAAGCAAAACATCCGTGAGTCGATCAAGAAAACCGACGCCCAGCTTGTCTTCAATCAAAAAGAATTGAATCGTTTTAATAAGTTGGCAAAACGTGATTTTGCATCTCAAACAAAAGTAGACAAATTTACTGACACAATTGCAGAGCTCAACGCTGTTCAGGCACAAAACCACATTCAATTGAACGTCATTGATTCGAAGATTGCACAGCAGTTGGCTGCAAAGAAAATTCACCTTGCAGAGCTCGATAAAGCTCAGTTTGATCTCGGTAAAACCTTGGTAGTTGCGCCGACAGATGGCTATGTAACACAAGTGGCGTTACGTCCGGGTATGAAGAGTCGTGTCGTTCCTTTTCAAGGAAACCTAACGTTTGTGCACAAAGAATCTAAAACTATTATCGCGGCATTCAAGCAAAACCCTGCACGTTATATTAAGCCAGGCTACGAGGCAGAAGTGACCTTCAAAACCATTCCTGGTCATGCCTACCGAGCAAAAGTCGTCGATGTACTGGATATCTTCAAGCAAGGTGCAGTGACACCCTCGGGGAATCTCAACGATCCGATTCAGAGAGTCGGGGGACGCGTCTTAGTAAAAGTAGAACTTGTTCAGCCAGAGTTACTGGACGGTCAGCCGCTTCCTGCTGGCACAGATGCCCACGTCGCGGTGTATTCCCCAAAATGGGAAATGTTCTCTATCGTACGTAAAGTGATTCTTCGTATGCAAAGTTGGCAAAACTGGGTTTTTGAAGGTTAACAACTCTCTTCAAAACAATAACTTGTGAATTTAGTGTCTTTGAATTCAAACCAGTAGAGAAAACCAGAATGAACTCAACCCATACCACTAATAAAACCGTCAAGAGCGTGCTTGTCGCGCTCTTATTACTCTTCACGAGTATGACGTTTGCTGGATATATAGTGTTTTACGACAACGACGCACAACTTTCAGCTGACAGCGCTATAAAAAAAGCGGACACCGTGTTAATCATTGACGAACACGATGTAATCCAAAGCAAAGACCGTCATAACTGCGATATCACTATGATCCAACAACGATTATTAAAGTAGCCCTAGAGTAGGCAATAAAGTACATAGACACACTGAAGCGACTTGGTTGAATGGCGACGGTCTGGCATGATGTGGCTTGCATTGATGGGAAGTCATCGTCCTGCCATACAATGCCTATCCGTACCGCCAAACTAAAGTGCTCAAGCCATGTCTGAAATCAAGCAAAATACCCGTATCAATCAGTATCGTTTCGGGCAGCCGAAAGAGTCCCTCAAGATCGAATATGTCACTTTAGGAACACTCGATAAAGATAAGGTTCGAGTACAGATTGAAGCGACCAATATTAACCCAAGTGACCTGTTGTCGATTCATGGTGTGGGGCAATATAAACACAGCCACCAGCCGCCCAGAGTACCGGGGTTTGAAGCAGTTGGTACGATCTTAGAGTCTCAACATGCTGATTTTACTGTGGGTCAGCGAGTGCTGGTGGCGACAAGTGGAACATGGCAAAGATACGTCGATGTTTCACCTGACAACCTTTTCCATCTTCCCCAACATCTAGATAACGGCTACGCATGTCAGTTATACATTAATGCGCTCACCGCGTGGGTACTGACGACAGAAGTGGCGAAGTTGACCAAAGAAGATGTGTTGATCATCAATGCCGGCAGTTCAGCGATTGGTAAGATTTTCTCCCAATTATCAAGGTCACTTGGATTTCAAATCATCGTCGTCACGTCACAACCCAAGCGCGCTCTTACGACTTCAAAACATGTGTTGGATGCCCAAAATGACTTAGTTGCACAAATCCAGCAACTTGGCCTACCGCAACCAACGGTTGCCTTTGATGCGATTGGCGGTTCACCCGGAACCGAGCTTATGCACACGCTGGGCAAACAAGGGCGCTTTATCAACTATGGGACGCTCTCTCTGGATTTTTACGAACCACGTTTCTTCGAGTATGCTAAAAACCAAGCTATCGAGTTCAGCACATTTTTCTTACGTTATTGGGAAGAAGCTGAAGGTAAAAAAGTGCGCCGAGCCCAGTGCGAGTCCATGCTCGAACACTTCATCAAAAACGAGATTCAACTCGATGTCGACCGTTGTTTTCCGCTAGATCAAGTTCAGACAGCGATTGATCTTATCGAATCGAAAACCACACGATTGGATGGCAAGATCATCCTGCTCCCCTATTAGCACACAAGGTGCACTCGGAAGTTGTTCCTTTCTATCAACAACTTCCACCTGCCACTGATCTATTCCTCCTCTTTTAAAGTACAAGTTACTAATAATTCGATATAAATCGCTCTAAATCCTCAAATTGTCGTCTACAGTTTGATAGAGCCTATCGTGATATTAATCGCCAATGCTTAACACCTTTGATGGTCGCGTTTTGATTACAAGGAGAGGAAATGGAAAGCCCAGTTGTCACACTGCAACAGGCCAGTAAGAGCTTTATTGATGGCAAAGAGAGCCATCAAGTGCTGGACAATATCGACTTCAATCTAGGGACTGGTGTCAGCATTGCTTTGACTGGTTCGAGTGGCAGTGGCAAGAGTACTCTACTCAATTTAATTGCGGGCTTTGAACCACTTTCAGAAGGCGAGTTATGGCTCGATGGTGAAAATACCTCAGCTTGGAAAGACCAACACTGGAGCCGTTTCCGCCATCAAAAGCTCGGCGTTATCTTTCAGCAGTTCAACCTGCTCACCCCACTCAATGTAAAACAAAACATCGCCTTTCCATTGCATTTAAACCAACAGAAATGGGGAGCTTGGTGTGATTACTTAGTGGAAGCATTAGGCATCAGCGAACTACTTAATAGACACGTATCAGCCCTCTCTGGTGGCCAGCAACAGCGTGTCGCTATCGCTCGAGCATTGGCTCATAAACCTAAACTTTTGCTTGCAGATGAGCCCACCGGAAACCTAGATCATAAAGCAGGGTTGGAGGTGATGAGATTACTAAGTGAGATCACAACACAAGGCAACACCGCTGTATTATTGGTGACGCACAGCCCTGAATGCGCCGACTTTATGCAGAGACAGCTGATCTTGGACAATGGAAAACTCAAGCATGTAGGCCAAAATCAAAGCAGTGAGATGACTCATGCCAAAGGCTAATTCTACTAATACGCCTGCTCGCTTATCGATCACGTACACCAAACTGACGCTAAACCTATTCGCGGCGCATTATCGACATGCTCCTTTGCAAGCTGCGGCGATCTTGATTGGTATTGTGTTGGCCGTCACTTTATTTGTCGCAGTACAAGCCATCAATTTGAATGCCAAACGCAGCTATGCAGAATCTACCGAGCAACTGAGCGCTCAGGCTCAGAACCTAATCATCCCACCAGCAGGACAAAACTACTTACCTGAATCGCTCTACTTCAAGCTAAGACAAAACGGACTTAGCGCGGTACTACCTGTGATTGAAGGGCGTGTGAGAGACGAGCAAGGACGTCGTTGGTCAATCCAAGGTAGTGAGCTTATCGCCGCACTCACCTCAAGATCTCGCTACTCCGAAGAGAACGAACAAAACATATCGCTTTTTGATAATGCACTTCCCCTAACTCAGCTTTTAGCAGGCGAGCCCATAGTGATGATGAGCCAGTCGCAGCACCAAGGCTTAGACGAAGTGGACACGCTGATTCTCGATGACATTGTGACCCAAGTGGTTGTTCTGCCTGATGAGTGGCAACTGGGGAGTCGAATGCTGATGGACATAGGATTCGCTCAACAACTGCTCAACAAACAAGGTCAACTGAGCTATATCGCCGTTTTTAATGTCGAGAACCAAGCACAAGATAACTGGCAGAATCTCATCGCAGAGCAAGGGCAATGGATCACCAATAATCAAAGTACCGACCTTGGCTCCATTACAGACAGCTTTCACCTCAACTTGACGGCCATGAGCTTACTCGCGTTCTTGGTTGGTTTGTTCATCGCTTATAACGGCGTGAAATACAGCTTACTGAAACGTAATCGGCTGTTAGTACAAATTCAGCAAGCAGGCGTTTCACCAAGCATTGTGTTTTCTGCTTTGCTCATTGAACTTACCGTTCTTGTCACCCTAGGAGCTTCACTCGGTTTCATTTTGGGTATTCAATTAAGCCACTGGCTCCACCCCACCGTGGCGATCACGCTGGAACAACTTTACGGAGCAACACTTCTGCCTGGCACATGGCAGTGGTCTTGGTTAGTTCAAGCCTTATTACTCACCTTAGCCGCCACACTTGCTGCCTGCTGGCAGCACTTTAAACAACGCATTCACCAACCGCTCTCCTCTCATGGTGGCTTTTATCAAGCGCCAGAGGCTTCAAACGAAAACCAACTGTTTATCATCGGAATAACACTCACGGGTATCGCATTAGCTGGCTTGTGGCTTAGCGAACACCACCGTTTCACTATGGCGTGGCTTGGCGTATTAGTGGTATCTATTCCTTTGTATTTGCCTAAAACGCTCAGCGTATTAGCAAATTGGAGTGAACAGCGCACTCAGTCGGGGTTGATGCAGTACCTGTTTGCTGAATTGAGAGAGCTCATCTCTCCACTCTCCCTTGCCATGATGGCGCTGCTTCTTGCTGTAACGGCTAACATGGGAATGAATACCTTAGTAGGCAGCTTTGAAACCACCCTAAAGCAATGGTTAGAACAGCGGCTGCACGCCGACATTTACGTTAGTCCAGCTCAAGGTGAAATCGCTAATGTAGAGCGTGCGTTAGAACAGTTTGAGAACGTTGAAACCGTTTATAAGCAATATTATGTCGACGATAACCTACAAGGCTTGCCCACGTTACTCGGCACCAAAGACAAAGATACATTAGCGCAAACCATGGTGTTCCAATCGCAGCTTGATAACTTTTGGCAACGCTTCTACCAGGGTGAATTAGTAGCGATCAGCGAACCCACTGCGGTGAAGCTTGGTTTGTCTCTAAACAGCGAACTTAAGCTCGACTCTATTCCAAACAAATCACTAGTCGTCGGGGCGATTTTCCACGACTACGGCTCGCCCAATGGCGAGGTATTGCTTGCTCCTAACTTATGGTTTGAAAGCGGTTTTACTCACTTGCCGACTAGCCTAGGGGTTAAAGTCTCTGGTGACCAACAACAAGTCTACGAACAGCTACGCCAGCAATTGAACTTGCACCCAAGTCAGCTCTATGACCAAGCGCAGATCAAATCCCTCGCTTTGGATATCTTTTCACAAACGTTCGCCATCACACGCGCACTGAATGGCGTTACCTTGATGGTTGCCGTCATTGGCCTGTTCTGTGCGTGTTTTATGCTGCTCGATGCTCGTAAGGCCGCTATCGCAAGGTTGTATGCGCTTGGCGTAAGCCGCAAAAAGCTGATGGCGATGGTTCTCGGGCAGATCATTGTGCTTGTGACTTTTACTTTGATTATCGCCATCCCGCTAGGTGCTATGGTTGGCTACGTACTAACAGACATCGTCACCCTTCGCGCCTTCGGTTGGAGCTTAAATTATCAGTGGAATTGGAGTGATGCGCTCAGCATTTCCTTCATCACAATTATTGTGGCTGTGATTGCAACACTCATTCCCCTATGGCGCTTGGTCAGTAAGCCTGTGGTGTCCAGTTTGCAAAGTGAGGTGTTGTAATGAACATTGGCTTGAAGAGTAAGTTAATCAGACTATCTGCTCTCTCACTGGGTCTGCTATCTCTATGGGGTTGTGACAAGGTCGAACCGAATTCCGCTCAAAACATGGGATCAATACTCGGAGGGAACAGCGAGCAACAAAGTGATCAATTCAGTCCCGTCATTAGAGGCGCTGAACTCACCTTCCCCGAAGACCATCAAGCACACCCGAGTTTCCGTCATGAATGGTGGTATTTAACCGCCAACCTCATCAATGAGGACGGCAACACACTAGGCGTACAATGGACACAGTTTCGCTTTGCCGCAGCGCCAGAAAACATCGCCGAACAAAACAAGTTAACCGCATGGCAAAGCCAACAGATCTACATGGCGCACAGTGCCATCACCACCGAAGACAAACACTACGCCGATGAAAAATGGTCACGCGATCAAGCTGAACTGGCAGGAGTAAGCACATCACCATTTCGTGTCTATCTTGATGATTGGCAATGGACATCTTCTACCGATGACTTGTTCCCTGCCACATTGAATGCTAACTCAGAGCAGTTTGGCTACTCGTTAAGACTGATTAGCAACGCTCCCTACCAAAAACAAGGAGAGCAAGGCTACAGCACCAAAAGCAGTGACGGAAAAGTCGCATCCTACTACTACAGCCAGCCATTCATCGATGTATCAGGCAACGTGACGATTGATGGTGTGACGCATCAGGTTTCAGGTAAAGGTTGGATAGACAGAGAATGGAGCTCGCAGTTCTTACTCGACTCTCAACAAGGCTGGGATTGGTTTGCACTTAGGCTCAGTGATGAAACCAGCCTAGTCGTGTTCCAACTGCGAAACTCGGCGACAGGCGAAGCCAACTATGCTCACGCAAGATTGATGCAGCAAGATGGCTCTGGTACTGCCATTTCGCAGCAAGACATTACTCTCACCGCCACCAAACAAACAGTAATTGATGGGCGCGATTATCCAACAGAGTGGCAAATATCAATTCCAACGAAAAACATAGAACTGACAGTCTCGGCACTCAATCCCAAAGCAAAAATGCCACTATCGGTTCCCTATTGGGAAGGTCCAATCTCAATTAAAGGAACACACTCAGGTTCGGGCTATATGGAGTTGACTGGGTACTAGGCATACCAACACAAACATCGCTTTAATCCATACTCATGCATTACAAAAAGTTTTGATCTTTTCAACTAGCTGCCAAATTTGTTAGATAACTAATTGTTATTAAAGGGTAGAATAGCTGAAATGTAATTCAATATTGTGGAGTGTATATTTGTTAAGCATTGGAAACGTATCAGGGTTACTGAGTTTAGCTAGAGTGCTATCAGTCCCTTTTATGACTGTGGGGGTGTTAAATCAATTTGGTTTTGAATTCTTTCCAGACTTAATCAAAGGTGCAATTTGGTCACCCTTACTTATGGTTGTATTAACGACGTTTTGTGTATTTTTAATGTCTGAGATTATCTTTCAATCCATTTTAGTAACTGACTATGTATTGGCGAAGTTACTAGGATTTATCAATTATCAGGTTGGTATGTTCCTTGTCCTTATGTCAGCATCGTTTACATCAATAGGGTTACTCGGGTTTTATAAGCCAGTAGAGCTTGTTGATATTGAACAGTCGGCTTTATTTGGATTTGGGGCGTATGGACTTTATTTGCTCGACGTGCACTTTAAAGCAAAGAAGAGTTTGAGCTAAAAATTACATAGCAAGCGTTAAATTTCAAAGCCACTAGTCACATTAAAAAGCCATCACTTAGATGGCTTTTTATTTTATCGAAGATATAGCTACCGATTAATCTTGTTCAGATGACCTATCAGCCTTCACAGCGACCGTCATATATGTCATTTACCCAGCTTGGGTTATCAATGAACGGGTTGCGGTTACCTTGCCATTTGACGGCTTTTTCATGGCGATTACGTTCCCAATCATCGACAGGGTCTGCGTTATGCCATTGTAGTAATGTGCACAGCTTTCCAACCTTAGGTTGCCCTGAAGAGCTCGACGTGTCATCAACTAAGTACAAATCCGGCATTTTCGCGTTATTGCCTTCATAGCGTACCGCCATGTAGAAAAGCGAACGAGCGGTATCCCCTTTCACTGCGTCACGAGGTTCAAAGCTGTCGTAATCCGTCTTGTTGAGCGGTGACTTTTTCAATGGCGCTCCACCAAAATCGAAGTCTTTGTTCGACCGGATAGAGTTAATCTCTGCGTCGGTTGGTTGAAGGTGGTGAATGTCGGTATAACCCCACTGATCTTTGCGCTTGAATCCAAAAGATTTTGGCCAAAGGTGTTCACGATTCCAAGCATTCTTGTCGTTGTTGCCTGATGACGTAAAGTCTTTGGATTGTGAACGACCACTATAATACAAAATCACATTGTTCGGATTATTCGGATCTTCGTTAGTATCTTTCAATGCAGACCACACCTGAGTGTAAGTGAGTTGCTTTTGCCCGCGAGCAGCAATCACACCAAGCATGTCTTTTAAGGCATTGCCGCTTAGCCCCTCAGCTTCAAGGTAGTAACCATCAGGGTAGCTAATATTAGCAAGCGCAACTGGACTAAGTGCCGTCGAAATCAGCAAGAGGCTTAGATTTAAACGCATTTTCATTGTTTTATTATCCTTGTTATTGTTGTTATTCACCCACTATTGATGAGTGCCCTCATACTCTACAAAACACAATTTATATGCAATCTGTTTGTTTATAAATCTTACTCGAGCTATAGCCTTAATATTTAAGCCGTAAGGTATAGCTGTGCACAAACCTGCAATGAGCCATGCTTGATTGAAGGTATTTAGGGTTGGGGTGCTTACTCCCGAACGCGAATAAGCTGCTTTTGTTAATGATGCAGAGCGAAAGTGAATCACTTACGCCCTGCTATCTTCGGTTAAGTTAAGTTCGAGACAGATCTAGCCACGTCTTCCGCGCCTTTTTGTATCTCTTCGATAACAACAGATACGCTTTCAAGCCTATCGTTTGTTTCGATAGACGATTGACTGATAACTTCCATAGATTGCGTAATGTCGTTGGTTAGAGATAAGTTCTCTGCAACCACTCGACTGATTTCTTCTGTTGAGTCGGATGTTCTCGAAGCTAAAACCCTGACCTCATCAGCAACCACGGCAAAACCACGGCCGTAATCTCCAGCCCTAGCCGCCTCAATGGCCGCATTAAGTGCCAATAAATTCGTTTGATCAGCAATATTGCCGATGACCTGCACGATATTTTCGATGCTGCCCGATAATTCGGTCAGTCGACGAATTAGCTTTTCAGACTTCTCGATATCTTCAACCACATTTTTAGACAGCTCACGGGTCAGAGCGAGAGAAGATTGCCCATCGCTTGCCACTTGTGCTGTCTCTACCGCGGTACTGTAAGCAATAGACGTCGCATCTGAAGTCGCCTCTTCTTGCAGCACTTCATTAGTAATATCAGAAGCAAACTTAACGACTTTATAGACGTCACCTCGCTCGTTCTTTATTGGGCTGTAAGAGGCTTGAATCCAAACTTTTCCACCATGTCGATCTTTTCTTAAGAAGCGCCCAGTAAATGCTCGACCCGATTGCAGCTCTTTCCAAAAGTTAGGGTTCTCTTTGTAAAATTCGTCAAAACAGAACATCCGATGATTCTGCGAAATAACCTGTTCTTTTGAATAATCCAAGGTTTTCAGGAAGTTGTCATTTGCATCTAAGATATTGCCATCAGGCGTAAACGAAATAGTCGCAAAGGTTTGGTTGAGCGCGTCTAATAACTCACTGTCTAGCGTCTGCTTTACATGAGACTCGGTAACATCAGCGGCAACTTTAACGACCTTTTGCACTGCCCCATTTGAAATGATTGGGCAATACGTCGCATCAATATGGACTTGTCGCTTTCCCTTCGCGTAACGAGGAAAAACACCGCTTTTCTTTGAACCTGCAGCAAGGTCTCGCCAAAACTGCGTATAGTGAGAAGTATTCACTATCTCGTCAGAGCAAAATAGTGAGTGATGTTTACCTTTTATTTCATCCAGTGAATAGCCCATCAGTGATAAGAATGGCTCACTCGCGTCTAACACATGCCCGCGAGTATCAAACGACACCATTGCTAAAGAACGATTCAATGAATCAACAATATCCATATTGTGATCAGGTTGATCTATGCTTTTTTCCTTCTTTTTAAAAAAAATGATACTGTCCACCTTCAAAAATAATAATTGGTTTTATGTTTTATACCCTTAGTAAATAAGGACTAAATTCCTATCGCGCCAAGTTAGTTAACGACAGAAAGGTCTACGATTGGCAAACTGCTAGTAGGATGCGTGTTGAGTTCGACTTTATGAAAGCCAAACAGTTGGACAATATGAATAAAGTTGTCCACGTTAATATTGGATAAACTGACCGATAATGGCTTAATCTGTTGTTGCTCATCAGAGAAGCATTGCTCTAGATGCGCCTGCGAGACATATAAAGTACTAGGAAGATATTCGGACACACCTTCATTAAGGTCTGCCGTTATCCCGTGATCTTCTCTCAAATATTCAAGTAGATAGTGAAGCTTATGCATGTCATTCAACCTATCTCTGTAGCTTTGGGATAGCTCTCTAAGCTCACATAAACGCTCTTCAAGTAAGGCTGTACCATACTTGCCAGCCTGTATGATCGACTTTATCTCTTTCTTAATTGTTTTATATTTGATCTTATTTATTTTTGGCTTAAACCAGCGCACCAATATCTGGTTTCGGACATCTCTAGAAACATGATTTCTTGAGTTGGCAACCGAAATCCAAAGGTGCAATAAAGCGTTGTCTATCGTGGTTGAGAGTAAACGCTCGTATTTGTAACTCGACATTGTCACTCTTTATTTTCGAACTGCTACGTTCTGTAAAATCAACGAGGTTAATTACCTTGCCTATCTGTATCAAAACCGCCCAGACAGTAAATAGCTATCCGGTTGATAGTTAAGATATGGATAAGGAATTAAGCCCCTACTGCATGGGTTTACTTATTAACGAATACTTCGTTTTCACAAGAATATTGTCGTGTACATGCCTTTGATGTAACAGCACATTTATTAAACAAATCTAAGTTTATGATCAAATATTCGTCGGTGGCGGCCGCATAAATAGCAGAGAATAAAGAAAGGAATATATAGCGTACTAAATGTGCCAAGCACTATTGCAGCAGCTAGCGCAAACAACACATTTGCGCTAGCTGACAAGCCTAGTTATGGCTCACTGTATAAGGTTAATTGAAAGCTATTGTGTCAAATCAGCCTTAATCTGATCAACTTGATTCGCCAGAGAAGTATCTTGGAAATATTCACTGTGTGTTTTTCCTAAGTACAGCTTCTTGTTTGTAACTCGTTGATCCAACTTATCTTTAATAACAGTACCTTGTACTAACTTGTTGTTTAGCTCGTTGGCAATAGTAGAGCTGTCTGATACTTTGTTTCCTTTCGTATCATAATAACGAACTTTGCCAATATTCTTATCAAATGGATCACAGTAGGCTATGCCTAAATCACCACTTTCAATAATGTTGTTGTATTGGGCTTTGGTGATTGGTGCCTCTTTATTTGATGCGAATTGGCTACCTCGAACACACCAATTAATTCGGGTACCTACATCTGGGAAATACGCCGAAATTAAGTTAACGGCATAATATAAATCAGGGTCTGACAGATTTCGTTTTGCATAGATATCAATCACCTTACCGCCAACCACTTGGTACTCAACGCCCCCATTGTCATAAGACTCTAAAAAGTAGCTGTTTCTAAACATCTCGCTGAAGCTGACATTATCAACAGAACGCCCGCTATCAGATTTGAAGCTCTTCAGTTGCTGCTTATGCTTGACGTTGCCTGTGATAATGTTGGTCACTAAACCAATCACCGTGTTTTTCGCAGTATCACTTTGCCAGGCTGTATAGTTGCTTATGTTTTGTTGAGGTGTCTTTGTTACAGCATCAGCTTTAACACTGTACTTATAACGAAGCTCAGTAATGTCGTCGCCAACCTTAGTTTCCTTAGCATCTGGTTTGTAACGGCGAGCTTCGCAATCTTGGAAATTTGCATCGTAGTAGAAATAACTGATCCAATCTTTTGCCTCAATCATCTCTTTACTGTGAGCAGAATAATCGACGATTCCGTTTGCACCATAAACACCATAGAAACCTTTGAGATCTTTTTGTTCCTTAGCAGTTAATCCCTTGTTGAACTCATCATTCCAACCAAGACTGTAAATGTTAAACAAGTTCAGAGTCTTTTCGCACTGTTTAATATCGGTGGTACCAATAGTGTTAGCCGAATACATGGTAGGGCTGCTAGCGAATTTCTTTGCTGCATCATCTTTTGGATCAGCCACGCTACCTTTTGCTGGAGTGACCGACATTTGAGGCACGACTGTTTGTTTCTTTTGAGCCGGTGGAGCAGAGCCGCCGCCGCCCCCTCCGCATGCAGTAAGTGTGGCAACTAACGCTGATATGATTGAGATTTGGAACTTCAAGGTTTTCCTCGATACGTTAAGCAAGTGGTAAATAAATCATCACCGAATTACCGAAAGAAAACTAAACGCTTATATAACCAAATTAAAACCTTAAAAGAATCAGGTCTAGAGCCAAGCTAAAATAAAATTAATTTAGCCAAACAAAACAATAGCTTAGATATAAAAACAGTAACCTCCACACTGTTAATCGGAGGAATTAACTAAACCTATTACAACAAACGGTTCTTATATTGTTCGGGAGTTTGACCTGAATATTTCTTGAACATACTGATGAAAGGACTGGCTTGGTTGTAGCCTAACGTAAGCGCAACTTCTTTAACCGATTGCCCATTTCTTAGCAGATCCATTGAGTATAAATAACGAACGCGCAGTCGCCATTCAGTAAAACTCATGCCCAGTTCACTCTGGCAATGACGCGACAAAGTGCGCTCGGTAGCATGGACTTTCTCCGCCCAATCTTTCAACGAAACTTCATCCGTTGGGTTCTCTTCTATCGCCGCTAAAATAGGCGCAAGGTATTTGTTGTCGGTTGAAGGTAAGAAATGGTGTTCAACTTGACGCTCTGCGAGTTGATCCAATAAGACCTGGACCAGTCTCTTATCTGGTTCGGTTTGTGCAACGTTAATGTCACGCTGACGAAAGTCATCAATGATCGAAGAGACTATCGGCGTGATCTTAATAAGGCTAGTCTTTTCTGGAAGGTGCTGAGTTAACTCTGGGGCGATATTCAGTGAGCAGTAATCAAGTGGTTTACGGTTATAACTGCAGTGCCTAACCCCTGCTGGCACCCAAATTGCAAGATGTGGCGGCGCCAAGAAACGAGTTCCCTCTGCCTCCATTTCAAGAATCCCACCACTGATCAACTGAACCTGTCCCCATGGGTGACTGTGGACACGCGTTTCAGTATTCGATAAGAACGCTTCAAAATTCATAAATACGTTGGATGGTGCCTTATCAATTGATAAGGATGGGTGAAGGTTTCTTGGGTGTTTTTTCAAACTTGTCTTCCTATCGCGCCTGATGTCTTTTTAAAGATATCTGTAAGTATAACGACCTGTCAAACTAGCCGCATCAACTCATTTTGCGATGGAATTCACATGCATTATCTTTTACCTTTTTTCACAGTCTGTATCTGGGGTGCCAATGCGATAGTCAACAAGCTCGCTGCAAGCACCATCGAACCAAGCGCGATGAGTTTTTACCGTTGGTTTATTGCGATGTTAATTCTGACTCCTTTTTGCATTCGCTCGGTAATAAAACAATGGCCAATCATTAAACCTAACTTATCAAAGCTGGCTTTCCTTGGCTTTCTAGGTATGGTGTTGAACCAATCTTTAGGTTACTACGCAGGCTTAACCACTTCCGCTTCGAACATGGCTTTGATTACATCACTAGTGCCATTGATCAGCGTATTCCTTAGCGTTCCACTGCTTAACAAATCGATTTCAAGTTTGAGTATTGTAGGCGGTGTGTTGTCTCTGTCAGGCTTAGCATTAATGCTTGGTAAAGGCGATCCCCTATTCTTCATCCATCAAGAGTTAACGCAAGGCGATGGCTACATGTTAATCGCAGCTTGTGTGTATGCTTCATACTGCGTGTTGCTAAAACGCTGGAAAATGCCGATCAGCAATTGGGTAGTCATCTACATGCAAGGGATATTCGCGGTCGCGATGTTGGCTCCACTTTGGCTAACGAGTGATAAGCTAGTGCCTTCACAACAAGCCATTCCTTTGATCGCTTACGCAGCTGTAGCGGCTTCTATTTTAGCACCTTGGATGTGGGTCAAAGCGATTGACACGATTGGCGCTGATTCAAGTGCGATGTTCATGAACTTAATGCCTGTAGTCGCGATTGTATTGGCATCGACATGGTTAGGCGAAGAGATTAACCAGTTCCATATCATTGGCGGTATCATGGTCGTTTCTGGTGTTATCCTTGCTCAAGTAAAAAGAAAACCGAGACTGGAAGCGCCACTACCTCAACAAAGTTAGGTAAAGTTCCCATACTTTAAGCTTGCTACACACGAACAAGTTCCACTTAAGAATGCCTGCGTCACTCCGCAGGCATTTTCGTTTTGTTCACACCGCTTTCAAATTCCGTTAATGCACACTTGCTGTATTGCAACCTGTGTCCGAGTCATGTTTAATGCATTGAGTACTGTTTAAGTTGTAAAAGGAATTACAATGAATCAACCAAAGCTACCTCTGCTTATCTCATCGCTTATCGCTCTCTCTTCTGCTTCAGTTATTGCCGCTTCTGTGCCCTCTGGCACTTCACTCGCCAAAGAACAACATTTTGTTCGCGGTAACGGCGCAGAGCCAAATACGCTAGACCCTAGCTTCGTCAACTCAGGCATGCCAGGAGATATTATCGTCAACGATATGTTTGAAGGCTTTGTTATCGAGAACAGCGATGGACAAATCATTCCAGGACAAGCTGAAAGTTGGAAATTCAGAAACGGTGGCAAAACGGTCACATTCGTTTTAAAAGATGGTCTGAAGTGGTCAAATGGTGATCCTGTGACCGCAGCAGACTTTGTGTTTGGTTGGCAACGTGCCGTGTCTCCTAAAACGGGCAATAACACCGGTTTTGTTTTCTCGACGGCAAATATCGTCAACGCTAGTGAAATCCTAGCTGGAGACAAAGATCCCTCAGAGCTAGGCATTAAAGCACTCGACAATCGCACGGTAGAAATATTCTTATCGAAACCTACTCCCTACTTCATGAGTTTAATGAGTATTAAAACCTTCTTCCCTCTGCCAACTAAATTAGTAGAAGAGAAAGGAGATCAATGGACTCGTGCAGAAAACATTGCGACCAATGGTGCTTACACTCTCAGTAAATGGGTTCCCAATGAATACGTCGAAGTGACGAGAAATCCAAACTATTGGGATAACGATTCAACGGTTATTAATAAGGTAACCTACCTAGGGTTATCGTCTCAAAACGCTGAGCTTATTCGTTATCAGTCTGGTGAGATTGATATGACCAATCGCGTACAGCTTGAGTACTACCAAAAACTTGTCAAAGAGAGCCCAGAGCAAATTAAAGCGCAAGCTTTGCTAGGTTCTTACGTCTACTCGTTCAACACGCGTCAGGCACCATTTGATGATGTCAGAGTACGTCAAGCACTAAGCATGGCCGTGGACCGTGAAATACTAGTAGACAAAGTAACAGGGCAAGGTGAACCTGAAGCCTACAGCGTGACACCGAATAACATTCCTGACTACACGGCGCCGAAATCAGTATTTGAAGCATTAAATAGTGTCGAACGCCAAGCCAAAGCGAAACAGCTACTTGAAGACGCTGGATACAACGAAGCAAACCCTCTGAAATTCACACTCACCTATAACACCAGCGAGAACCACAAAAAAATTGCCATCGCAATTGCCTCGATGTGGAAGCCTCTCGGGGTGAACGTTGAATTACAAAACATGGAATGGAAAGCATACGTCGCAGCAAAAGGAACCGGAGACTATCAACTTGCTCGTTCATGGGCATTTGGCGATTACCCAGAACCTTCTGCTCTTCTAGAAGCATTCACTTGCGATCACACAGCAAACGAAAGCGGTTTCTGTAATCCAGAATACGATGAGCTTTTACAGCAAGCAAGCAAGACGGAAGATCAGGCTAATCGCTTTGCTTTATACCAGCATGCTGAGTCGATATTAAACGAATCTTCAGCAGTTATGCCTCTATATCACTACAATCACACTCGATTAGTGCGAAATACCCTCAAAGGCTTCCCAAACAACAATCCGAAAGGAAATATCTACGCGAAGGATCTATACTTCATACAACAGTAAAAGTGAGCTCAATAATAAAGACTTATAACTACCACTTTGGTGGTAATGAAGATAGAATCACTTTAACGAACCAGATAAAACAACGGTTAGTTGGCTAACATTATAAAGGTACCGCGATGAGTACCTAGCGGCTTAAAAACACCTAGCACTGCGCTAGGTGTTTTTTTTCAGTATCGAACTCCATGAGCCTATTCCTCAGCCTTATAAGCCCAACAAACATCAACCTTCACCTGCTTATCATCCGTTTGAAAAAATACTCGTAACCTTGAGATTATCCGCTTTAAATTATTTCGTCTTAAGTATATTGTTATTAGCAAGTAACACGCATGTTATGCAATAAAATAATAATGAAGGAAGACACATGAGCAGTAACAATAGCCGACAAGATGGTAAACGAGACGTTACTCTGCGTTTTTTAGCTGAACCCGGGGATGTGAACTTTGGTGGTAAGGTTCATGGTGGCGCAGCAATGAAATGGATCGATTTAGCGGCCTATGCTTGCTCTGCAGGATGGAGTGGCAAATATTGCATTACAGCCTACGCTGGTGGTATTCGATTTGTTGCCCCAATCCATGTAGGTAATTTGGTAGAAGTAAGTGCAAAAGTCATCTATACCGGCTCCTCTTCTATGCATATTGCTATCGATGTACAAGCCAGCGATCCTAAAGAATTGAACAACCGACTAACCACTCACTGTATCGTTATTATGGTTGCAGTAGATGAAAATGGTAACCCAACTAAAGTCCCAGAATGGATTCCAGAAACACCAGAAGACATCGAACTAAGAGATTCAGCTATTCGCCTCATGAACATGCGAAAGCAGATCGGTGAAGAGATGGAAGCGCACGTGAAGTACCTGAAATAAGGTTAACCATTAGCCCTACATTATCATTTAACCGCTATTTTTCAGCCCAAATAGTTTCAATGCCAGGCACTCGCTTGGCATTCGTTTGTCTAACCCTACCTTCCTATCTAATAAGCCCCAAAAGCACTCTGTTACGCCCATAGAACGTGATTCTCAGCCAACACTTAGAATGAATTGCCCTAAGCTAAATGATTTATTTTGACTGTAATAAAGTCGTCATTTTGCTCTGGTTAAATACCGCCAATCATAATGGATGTATTAAATTTCCCGGAGCCACACTTGAGCGTCACACGCCCCACTCTTAGCGAAGCTACACTGAACAATTTGAAGGCTGTTGAGTACCAATGGGTTAGAACTTTGTACGTCGAAGGCTACGACAGTAATGAGATCAACCACTACATCCAAACCTGTTTCGGCGGTGACTCGACGTTTGCGGACCTGTTTCGTCGCGTGGCCTTGGATCAAGAAAGTATCTATGTATTACTGCAACACCTTGGATGCGCTCCTTCAAGTAAAGAGTTCTAACTAAATACTCAACCAAACACTTCACAAAACTAATACCCAAAACACCTTATATAAGCACATGAAATAACGAGCAAAAGCTCTAATAGGGACAATTGTGTCTATGTCCTTTTTTTATGCAATATCTATAGTTGTTGCATACAAATCATTGAAGTATCACGCAATGGAATATTAGCAATATATCAATAGACTAATCGCCCCTTATACTGAATGTCTGATTTGTGAGACTAGTTCATTTCCTCAAGTAACCGAGATGATGCAGTCAATGTTTAGGAGAGAAGTGACTCGAAACTTTGAATACTTAAGCCGTTGTAAACGTAACAACCGAGCTGGGTAGACAGTTAACGAGTAAAGCTGACACAAAGGTAAGATTAAAAACAGCAGGCATAAAAAAACCCAAGTAAATACCTGGGTTAGAGTTACAAAAACCACTAATCATTAATAGCGTAAGGAACCTGATTAGTAGCCAGCTATGCGTAACCTGAGGGTTATTTTTATTACTGATCGGCGGCCAAACCAAATGATGTAATAAAAATGCCAATATAGAGCGACCTAGTGGTCGCTCTTTTTCTTTCTTATAGGATACAGCTTATCCTTTTACACCACCCGCCGTCAAACCGCCAACTAACCAACGTTGAGCCAGTAAGAACACGATAGTGATAGGAAGCGCTGAAAGTACAGCCGCTGCCGCAAAGTCACCCCATAAGTAGTTCTGAGGATATAGGTATTGCTGCATACCTACTGCTAGCGTGTAAGAGTTCACATCGGTAAGTAGGATAGACGCTACTGGAACCTCACCAACTGTCGCAATGAAAGATAGGATAAACACAACTGCTAGAATTGGCACAGACAGCGGTAGTAGAACCAGTCTGAATGCTTGCCATGGCGTAGCACCGTCTAGTGCTGCCGCTTCTTCTAGAGAGTTATCAATCGTCTCAAAGTAGCCTTTGATCGTCCATACGTGTAGTGCGATACCGCCTAAGTAAGAGAAGATCAAACCACCGTGCGTATTCAAACCTAAGAACGGTACGTATTGTCCAAGTTTGTCGAACAGCGCGTAAATCGCTACAAGAGCCAATACCGCTGGGAACATTTGGAAAATCATCATCGCTTTCAGGATTGTGTTTTTACCTTTAAAGCGCATACGAGCAAACGCGTAAGCTGATGTCGTAGACAGTGCCACAATCAGAATCGATGTAATACCCGCCACTTTCACTGAGTTCCACAACCAAGTCAGTACTGGGAATGGTGGTGTTGTTACCGAACCATCCGCGTTTGTTACTGAGATACCTAGTGCAAGTTTCCAGTGCTCCAGCGATGGATTATCTGGAATCAAGCTACCCGTTGCGAAGTTACCTTCACGGAACGAGATCGCGATGATCATCAGTAGTGGGAAGATAATCATTGCCAGGAAGCACCACAGCAGTGCATGTGTTGCCCACACTCGGTATTTAAGGCCTTTACCTTGTACCATAGCCATTGTCGTGCTCCTTAATCTTGAGACAGTTTAGTGAAACGAAGGTTTAGTAACGCTAGTGCACCAACCAATAGGAAGATAAGCGTCGCGATAGCACTTGCTAGACCGAAGTCTTGACCGCCGCCGCCTTCGAATGCAATTCGGTAGGTGTAGCTTACAAGCAAGTCTGTGTAACCCGCTGGCTCAGAAGTGCCAATCATGTTCGGGCCACCGTTCGTTAATAGTTGAATCATTACGAAGTTGTTGAAGTTAAAGGCGAACGCTGCAATCAATAGCGGTGTTAGCGGCTTAATCATCAATGGGAAAGTGATTCGCTTGAAGTTATCAAGGAAGTTCGCACCATCGATTGCTGACGCTTCGTATAGGTCATCAGGAATCGCTTTAAGCAGACCCATACATAGAATCATCATGTAAGGGAAACCTAGCCATGTGTTTACAATCAACACCATGGTTTTCGCAAGAATCGGGTCAGAGAACCAGTTCGGGCTTAGGCCGAAGATATTCTCAAGTACCATGTTGATCTCACCAAAGCTCTGGTTGAATAGGCCTTTAAAGATAAGAATCGAGATGAACGCTGGTACCGCGTAAGGCAGAATAAGCAGAACTCGGTAAATAGAACGACCTTTCAGCTCTTCCCACTGTACGATGTTTGCAAGTACAAGACCGATAATCAGAGTGAACGCCACAGTACATACAGAGAAAATAACCGTCCAGATGAAGATGCTGATGAAAGGTTCTTTAATACCGTCATCTTTCCATACACGTTCAAAGTTGTGCGTACCGATGCCAACGACAAAGCCAGGAGAAATAGTGTTACCAGTAAACTCACCGTTTGCATCAACAGGTTGGTAGAAACCGACTTCCATATTTGGCTTTAATACATCACCAGTTTCATTGTTAACCAGTGTTTCGCCATCTTCTTGTAGCGTGTAAAGCGGAGCAACAGAGGCAAACTTACGCAAACCGCTCATGCGGATGTCATCGCCGTTTGGCAGGTGGAAATCTACGCCACTGATCGCTGCTCGGTTTTGAATGATCGCTTTGATCTTCTCTTTTTCACCTTGAGCCGACTCGATAACCGATAGGTCCATATCTGTCGCTGTCATACCTTCTAACGAAAATACATCAGTCGCTAACAGTTGGTCGCCATCTTTAACCACGATTTGGTGGCCGTTATCTGTTTTGTACAAAGTGAATGGGTAGCTTTCGCCGCTTTGGAAAGAGCGGTCTAAAAGAACGGTTTGAGTACGTTCTAGAGAAAGTTGGTTTTTTGCGCTGTAGTTAGTAAACGCCAGCCCAACGGTGTATGCCAATGGGAAAAGAATGAACAAGATCATTCCGGCAATACCCGGGTAAATATAACGGTGGGCGTAAGTTTTCTTACTACCAAAAATGTAAAGAGCTAAAGCCGTTAAGATCACTGTAAGCAGCGCAAAAGCGAGCTCACCGCGAGAATACATTAGAATTGTAGCGTAGCCGTTAATTAAGCCAACGCTACCAAGCAACCCCCATTTGATGAAGACGCTTTTACTGCCTGGAAGGCTTGATGGTGCTGGGATAGCATCTGTACCTTGAACTGACTGCATAGAGGAACCTGCTAGCGATATAGATAAAAAATAGAAAAGTAAGGAGAGGTTGCCCTCTCCTTAAAAGGTAGTGCTTAGTTATTACTTAGTCATGCGAGCTTCAGCACCTTTCAGCGCTTGGTCTACTGTTTGACGACCATCAACTACGTTGCCGATCGCTTCTTCCATGCTGTACCAGAACGTTGTGAACTGAGGGATGTTAGGCATGATTTCGCCGTTCATCGCGTTGTCCATCGTTGCTGCGATACGAGTGTCGCTGTCTAGTTGACGTTGGAAAGAGTTTAGAGCAACAGCGCCAAGTGGTTTGTCGTCATTCAGGCTCTTCATACCTTCATCAGTCAGTAGGTAGTTTTCCATGAACTCAACCGCCAGGTCACGGTTTGGAGAAGCTGTGCTGATACCACCAGCCCATACGCCAACGAAAGGTTTAGATGCTTTACCGTTGAACTTAGGTAGCGTTGCTACGCCGTAGTCTACGCCAGCTTTCTCGATGTTTGCCCAGCCCCAAGGACCGTTGATTGTCATTGCAACGTTACCTGCAACGAACTCAGACTCAGCTACTGAGTAGTCCATGTCTGCAGAGATAACTTTGTCTTGTACCATCTTCTCGATGAAACCTAGAGACTTCTGAACACCTTCAGTGGCTACGCCTGCATCTTTAATGTCGTAACCTTCAGCAACCTGTTTGAATGCGTAACCGCCGTCAGCTGCTAGTAGAGGCCATGTGAAGTATGCGCCACCACGTAGAGGCCACATGATCGCTTTCTTGCCTTCTTTTTGAAGTTCAGCGTTAAGTGCTGGGATTTCTTCCCAAGACTTAGGTGGGTTAGGAACAAGTGCTTTGTTGTAGATTAGAGAAACTGACTCAACAGCTACTGGGTAAGCGATTGTTTTACCTTCGTAAGAAACTGCGTCCCATGCGAAGTCTACGATACCTTCTTTTGTTTCTTTAGAAGGTTTGATATCAACAAGAAGACCCGCTTCCGCAAAACCACCAAAACGGTCGTGTGCGTAGAAAATCATGTCTGGGCCGTCACCAGCCGCTGCAACTTGAGAGAACTTCTCTTCTAGTTTGTCAGGGAAAGCTACTGTTACTTTAACGCCAGTGTCTTCTTCAAAGCGTTTACCTACTTCAGCCATGCCTTCGTAAGCTTTGTCACCACCTACCCAGATTGTTAGTTGTCCTTCTTCGATAGCAGCGTTTGCACCAAAAGAACCCAGAGCAACTAATGTACCTAGAGCTACAGCGCTTAGAGCGTTTTTCATGTGAATATCCTTTTTATATTTATACGTAGGGCACATCAACCAAGACGAGCCAGTTTTCGACGGTTATGATCTGAGAAAACAACGTACAGCTCATCATCCTAGCCACTACGCCCTAGCTATTATGGCTTAAATTCGTGATCACCATCCGGTCAGATTAGAGACTAAAATCACAAAACACACACTCATCGTGATCGGCATCACCGTTACGCGGTGGATTTATTTGAACTGGATCGCTAATTATTATTGGGCCCATTTATCTACTCCTCCCCTCCTACTCCCCCTAGTTAATTTTCCATTAGGAGGATGTACGCTTACGCTAATTCACCGAAACTGCACTCATCCAAGAGTGGATAGTAAGAACCCTTTACCAGCGAGTATTATGTGTATCGCATGATTCATTAAGTTGGCTTAACTGCCCGCTGTTGTCTTTATTAAGCATCAAGCTAAATCTGTGATGGAATCACGGGGGAGGTTTAGCTTGTTGTGGGGGAAATAGGCACCAGTTTGGCAATGACGGGTGGGCTTGGGTAAAGAATCCAAGTCCCACCCACTTTTTTCTTACTCACTCAGTACTTACCAATTCCTACAGTTACTGCTGACCCAAAAATTTCTTATAATGATAAGCAGTAAAACTTAAAATTTGATCGATCGAGGACAAGCTAGATGGCGAGTGTCACTTTAAAAAACGTTTATAAATCATATGGCGATGTACAGATTTCTAAGGACGTAAACTTAGAGATCAACGAAGGTGAATTCGTCGTATTCGTTGGACCATCAGGCTGTGGTAAATCGACGCTGTTACGTTGTATCGCAGGTCTAGAAGACATCACTTCCGGTGATTTGTACATTGGCGACGAACGTATGAACGACGTTGAGCCATCAAAGCGTGGCGTAGGTATGGTATTCCAATCATACGCGCTATACCCTCACCTAAACCTTTACGACAACATGTCTTTTGGCCTTAAGCTAGCGAAAGCAGATAAAGCTGAAATCGATAAGCGTGTTGAACATGCTGCTGAAATCCTGCAGCTTGGTCACCTACTAGAGCGTCAACCTAAAGCGCTTTCTGGTGGTCAACGTCAGCGTGTTGCGATTGGTCGTACACTGGTATCTCAACCAAACGTATTCCTACTGGATGAGCCGCTATCTAACCTAGATGCTGCGCTTCGTGTTCAAATGCGTTCACAAATCACGAAACTACAGCGCCAGCTTGGCTGCACCATGATCTACGTTACCCACGACCAAGTGGAAGCGATGACAATGGCTGACAAAATCGTTGTTCTTGATGGTGGTTACGTATCTCAAGTTGGTAAGCCACTGGATCTTTACCACTACCCTCAAAACCGTTTTGTTGCTGGCTTCATTGGCTCACCTAAGATGAACTTTATGTCAGTTCATATTGAACAAGCTGAAGCAGAACGCGTACTGGTTCAACTTTCAAACGGCACGACTTTCTGGATCCCTGTTGATGGCACAACCGTTAACGTTGGTGACCGTATGTCACTGGGTGTTCGTCCTGAGCACTTGATGTCTGCTGACCAAGGCGACGCAACGATCGAAGGCGAAGTGATGATCGTTGAGAAACTAGGTAACGAAACTCAGGTTTACCTAAACCTTGAAAGTGCTGATGCAGACGTTATCTACCGTCAACCAGACACACTGACAGTAGAGCCTGGCGACAAGCTTGCTATCGGTATCCCAGCGCACCGTTGTCACCTGTTCCACAGCGATGGCAAAGCATGTCGTCGTCTGTACAAAGAGTACGGCACTGAATAAGCGCTAAGCCTTTAAGATATAACTTGCCCAATTCAAATCCCTCTTACGCTGTAAGGGGGATTTTTCTTTAGATTCGACCTATATTAGTAAGCAATAAAAACCAGTAAGCAATAAAAAAGGCCTAGCGTGTGCTAGACCTTTAACTGTTCTGTTTGAGCCTTAGCCCAACTAATCACTTAACAGTACCATCCAAAAGTAGGTTTGTTTTAAGCTTAGTGGATTGGCGTATCATTCTTTTTGTTGAACTGACCAAAGTGCGCTTCTAATACTTCAGGTGTCAGTTTGCCTTCCGCTTCTAGTCGCTTAAATTCAGCAACGATCGCTTTCTGCTCTTCAAGTGATGGCAGTTTTACCTCAGGCTCATCGCCCATCTCTTGAGTCATCTGCTCTAGTTCTTTTTCAAAATCGCTCATGATACATACTTACCTAAATATTAAACCTAACCAGATTTTACTCATTTCCGCCCTATGATGCTAGGTTGATTGAAAGCAAAGCCCGAAACCAGATCAAGCTAAATGCAGTTAGAAGCAAATGAGCTCACCAATAAAAAGAGCTGGATTCACGATGAAATGAATCCAGCTCTTCGTCTATATCACTTTCTAAGCCATGTTACCGCTTGAAAGGATTAAAGCTTAAATGAACCAACCATCTTATCTAGGCGAGAAGACAAGTCACGAAGCTCTTGGCTCGCTTCAGCAAGTTGTTCAGCTGTGCCAGTTGTAACTTCGTTGATCGCGTTGATCTCTTCGATGTTCTGGTTAATGGTGTGAACCACCGTTGATTGCTCTTCAGTTGCTGTCGCGACTTGCGTGTTACGGTCAGAGATATCAACGATACGGTCAGAAATACCGCCCAATACATCGACCGCTTCATCTGATGCTGATACACCTTCAAGCGTAATCACTTTGCCCGCACTCATTGCCGTTACCGCATCTTTTGCATCGCTTTGCAGTTGGTTGATCATCTTCTGAATCTCTTCCGTTGAGTCCGCAGTGCGACTTGCTAGATTGCGAACTTCATCCGCTACTACCGCAAAACCACGACCTTGCTCACCGGCACGTGCAGCTTCAATCGCAGCGTTCAATGCAAGTAAGTTGGTTTGCTCTGAAATATCACGGATAACACCCAGAATAGAGCCAATGTCTTGAGTGGTAGAAGCCAGTTGCTCTACTACCTGCCCAGTGCTTTCGATGTCTTGAGCCAAACGGCTGATCGCATCTTTTGCTTTGTTCACAACAGAACGGCCAACTTCTGTATTGCCTGAAGCTTGTGTTGCCGTTTCAGCAGCGGTTGCCGCGTTCGATGCAATCTCACTGATGGTCATACCCATCTGGTTGATTGCAGCCACCACTTGAAGGGTCTGGTCACGTTGCTCTTGGCTGTTGTCATGGGTGATGTGTGCTTTGTTAGAAACACTCTCTGCCGCCACTTGAAGCGCTTGGCTTGTAGAGCATACTTCTTTCATAGACTCGTGAATCTTCTCAATGAAGCCGTTGAAGCCTTTTGAAAGCTGAGCGATTTCATCATTGCCTTTCACTTCTATACGCTGTGCAAGGTCACCGTCACCTTCACCAAGGTCACTGAAACGCTTAGCCAGTAGCTTAATTGGCTGAGTAATGCTGTTTGCTAACACTACGCCCATTAAGATAAAGGCTAATGCCACAACCGCAGTCATGATCAGCATCTTTTGTGCTGTCTCATCTAGCTCAGCAAACACCTCACCCGTTGGTACCACGCCAATAACAAACCAGTCCATTGAAGACACATACAAACTTGCGACAAACAGTTCTTGGCCTTGGCTTTCCGTTGTGATCAGGTTAAAGCCTGATTTATTCAGAAGTTGGCTCGCTTGAGGACCGTAAAGTTGTTGAAGAGAAGAGTCACTGCGAGAACGCTCACGGTGAATCTGCACGTCACCTTGGCTGTCGGTTAAGAACACAAAGCCAGTGTTCTCAATTTTGAAACCATTAAGCAGGCTCACCATGTCGTCCATCGATTTTGATAGACCAGACATCGCTAAACCAGAAGGCTGTTGGTAGTTAGCGAACATCTTCACTTCACCGTTCGCTTCTTGGAACATGCTTACCATGGTTGGCTGCCCAGATTGAGTAAAGCCAAAGAACCAACCATCTTGTTGCTGGTTAAGTTGGCGTAGGAAGCCATTCTGGTTCCAGTAATACGCTGTTTGACGGTTCGCTACTGAAGCATCATTTAAGTTGTATTGGTTACGCACATTATTCAGTTGTTTAACCAACTTACTCTCTAACGCTGGATCGCGATCTGTCGACTCGATTGCATCAGAAATGAATTCATTTGAAGCAATTTGCTCTGCGGCCAACAATAGCTGGGAAACTTCACGGTCAATCTCACCATTGATTCGCTCTAGCATTCCAGGAAGTTCAATATCGACCAGTCGATGACTCAATACATCTCGTGCTTGTTGCTGCGCCATCGCGCCAACAATAACCGTAGAGGCAAGAACCGCAAAAGTAATACCCAGTACTACCTTTTGCTTAATACTCAGAGAGTTAGCTTTAAACATATTTGGACCTTTAAAAAGAATCGCTCTTAATTTGTATCCCAAAACAGGGCTTTTTCGTGCATTCTTAGGCTGGAATGCACAGTCTGAGTTATGTATCGGCAGGGATTGATAAAACTAGAGACTTTTCTCACAAAAAAACGCAAACGCAATGCAACGAGACAAATCATTCAACATACACATCAAATGAAACAGAAAAAACCTAGCCAATATTTTTATTAATCATAAAATTCAACACGTTAAATTAAGACGTGTTGAACAAAAATATGAGAATCACCACAGCTTTATTATATAAATATCGACCAATGTGATAAAAATCGCCTGATAAACGGGTTGCTCGCTAAGCGCTTGTAATTCATTCCAAATTTGAAAAGATAAATTACGTGGATATACCGGAACTTTTTGCTTTCAAGAAGTGACCAATACTCACAATAAAAAATCAAATGGCTACCCAGAGAGTCCAAAATGCACAAAACAAATTTCGAAGTCCTTCAAAACTATTTAGAGTCTCAAATCATTGGTCAGCAAGAGCTCGTCAAACAACTGATGATCGCACTACTTGCCGATGGTCATATTCTGGTTGAAGGTCCTCCAGGGTTAGCGAAGACCCGTGCAGTCAAATCACTGGCTGATTGTGTGGAAGGGGATTTTCACCGCATTCAATTTACCCCAGACTTACTGCCTGCCGACTTAACGGGCACCGATATCTTCCGACCAGAGACAGGCGAATTTACGTTCCAATCTGGGCCGATCTTTAACTCACTTATCCTAGCGGATGAGATCAACCGTGCTCCTGCAAAAGTGCAAGCAGCGATGCTAGAAGCAATGGCGGAGAAGCAAGTTACTGCTGGCAGAAAAACCTACGCCCTACCTGACCTGTTTTTGGTGATGGCGACACAGAACCCGATTGAGCAAGAAGGCACATACCCACTGCCAGAAGCTCAATTAGACCGTTTCCTGCTACACCTAGAAGTTGAATACCCAGACATGGAAAGTGAGCTTGAGATCCTGCGACTCAACCGCGGCGAAGCTCAAGGTAACGAATCGGTACAGCCACAAGAGATCTCTCAGCAGACTATCTTTGAAGCGCGCCAAGAAGTACTCAATATCCACATGGCAGACACCATTGAGCAGTACATCATCAGACTGGTAATGGCGACTCGCCAACCTAAGCAGTACAGCGACCAGCTTGATCAGTGGTTAGATATGGGTGTGAGTCCACGTGCGACTATCGCTCTCGACCGCTGCGCTCGCGCACATGCTTGGCTTGCAGGCCGCGACTATGTCACACCACAAGATGTTCAAACGATGGCATTTCCTGTCTTGCGTCACCGCCTACTTCGTAGCTACCACGCACAAGCTGAAGGTGTCACAGCAAACCAAGTGATTGCACACCTAATTTCGTTGGTTGGTAGCGCATAGGAACACGCGCATGAATAATTTATTACCCAACCACAGTGACGGCGTGAAGCTGAACCTGGACGAACTGCTGCAGTACAAAGCGCAGTCTGTTCGATGGTTGCCTCCAGCGAAAAGCCTCTGGTCACAGCTTAATGGTCAACACGAAAGTAACCGCAAAGGTCGTGGGATGAATTTCTCAGAAGTTCGCCAGTACCAAGCGGGTGATGACATACGCAGCATTGACTGGCGAGTAACGGCAAGAACAGGCAAAGCGCACACTAAGTTGTTCTCTGAAGAGAGAGAACAACCTGTCATCTTGTACTTGGATTTATCAAGCAGCATGATTTTCGGCTCAACCTTATTGCTGAAATCGGTTCAACTTGCGCACTTTGCTAGTCAGTTGTGCTGGATAACCGTCGCTCAAAAAGACCGAATTGGCGCAGTCATCGATACCGGAAAAGAAATCATAGAAATCAAACCGAGTGGCAGTAACCATGCTCCTTTGCGTATTTTGCAAAAAGTCATAGAAATCAATAATGCAGCGCTAACTAACCACGATAATCGTTGCGATACTACCTTAGAGCATGGATTGAAGTCTCTTCATCAACTTTGCCCAAAAGGAAGCGATATTATCCTCCTCAGTGACTTTGTACGTTACCACGAAAGTGATTACTCACTTATCAGTCAAATACGCCGACACAACAGAGTACGCCTGGTACATTTTTATGACCCGCTAGAGCAAGGTCAAACAGCCTATAAAGGCTCGAAACAAGTCACCGATGGCAGTAAAACGCAGTGGTTTAACTTCTCCTCCACCAAAGAGAAGCAAAAGCTCAACCACGCGTTCTCACTAAAAAAGCAGCAGCTACAAGAGTTGAGTTTATCTCTCGCGATACCCTATAGCTCGTTGTCGAGTGCACAGCCATTGATGAGCCAGATATCAGGAGCTCAGTCATGAAACAGCCCTTAGATTTAAGCCCTGTGATTACACCAGATGTACCAACATGGTGGCCTCTGGCGTGGGGTTGGTGGGCAGTAATTGTCACATCTATAATCCTGATTGCCTTGGTGTTTTTCATAGTAAAACGAAGAAAAAACAACCAGAAATCAAAGCAAGAAGCGCTGTCTTACTTCACTACGAGTCAGTCTTCAGATCATTTATCTCCAAGTGAAGCACAACGTATTCTACGTCAGGCTGCATTGAGCTACTTCCCACGTGAGAAAGTAGCAGGCCTAACGGGTGATGATTGGTTAAAGTTCTTAGACGCACAACTAAAAAAGCCGTTGTTTGTGGAGAAACAAGCTCAGTGGCAACAGTCACTCTATCAAGATACAACTTCGATGAATGACGAACAGCGTCAAAGCCAACAGCAATTGGTTGATGACTGCGAAACGTGGCTTCGTAAAGCCCTGCCCCCAAAGCGAGGTAGCCATGACTAATCTTATAAGCACTAACTGGTTAAACATCGAGTTCGTTTGGTGGTGGATGTTTTTCCTCGCACCACTGCCGTTTCTTATTTACTTATTCTCGCCTAAAGCAGAATCAAGCAGCGCTCTTAAGCTTCCATTTTTGCCAGAGGACAGCAATACCAAAACACCGTGTACTCGCTTACCAAAAGCATTGTCAGTGCTTATTTGGCTACTGCTAATCACGGCGAGCGCTCGTCCGGTCTGGTATGGCGAACCCGTTGAGTTTCAGCCGAAACACCGCGATTTGATGTTGGTCGTTGACCTCTCTTATTCGATGAGCCAAGAGGACATGCAATTCAATGGCGAGTACACCGATCGCTTATCAGCAGTGAAACATGTGTTGAGTGACTTCATTGAACGTCGTAAAGGCGACCGAGTTGGTTTGGTGCTCTTTGCCGATCATGCCTACCTACAAACACCTTTGACTTTGGACAGAGACACGCTGTCACAGCAACTCAATCAAGCGGTCCTAAGACTGATCGGTAATCAAACCGCAATTGGTGACGGCATTGGACTGGCGACCAAGACCTTTGTAGATAGTGATGCGCCTCAACGTGTGATGGTACTACTCAGCGACGGTAGTAATACCGCCGGCGTGTTAGACCCATTAGAGGCTGCAGATATTGCCAAGAAGTACAACGCAACCATCTACACCGTCGGTGTTGGCGCAGGCGAAATGATGGTTAAAGAGTTCTTCATGACTCGTAAAGTAAACACAGCTCAAGATCTCGATGAACGCACGCTAATGGAAATTGCCAAACGCACTGGCGGTCAATACTTCCGAGCGCGTGACAGCAAAGAGCTGGCAACGATTTACGACACCATTAACCAGTTAGAACCCGTGACAAATGCCACCAAGATATGGCGACCACAACAAGAGTGGTTTGTATGGCCTTTGGCGGCTGCCATGTTCTTCGCATTTATGCTGTTAGCCATTAGGAGAAACAATGTCTAACTTTACTTTTATCTACCCATATTGGTTGTTGGCACTTGCTGCCCTGCCCGCTATTTGGTGGCTTAGCAAGAGACAATCAAAACAAGGGTTACTGGCGTCTCATATAGCGCGATATTTGGCTCCAGAATCAAGCAAACCGTCTAAAAAACGCAGCACTTACTTTGGTCTTTGGTGGTTGGTTGGTGTTATTGCACTAGCCGGACCAAGCTTTCAAAACAATGAGCAGCCTAGCTTTGAAAAAACGCAGGCACGAGTTGTGATGATGGATATGTCGATGTCACTCTACGCTACTGACATAAAGCCAAACCGTTTAACGCAAGTGCGATATAAAGCGCTCGATCTGCTCTCATTGTGGAAAGAGGGCTTAACCGGAATGGTTGCTTACGCTGGCGATGCTTATACCATTAGCCCGTTAACGTCAGACATCAATACGATTAAGAGCCAAGTGCCTAACTTGTCTCCAGATATCATGCCTTACCAAGGCAGTAACGCTCCCGCAGCAGTTAAGCTTGCCATTGAAATGATGACTCGCGCGAAGATCTACCAAGGTGATTTGGTACTCATTGCCGATGACATCGATGACCAAGAAAAGAAAGAGATCGACTCGCTACTATCTGGTGGCAATTGGACACTATCTATCTTGGCGGTGGGAAGTGAAAGTGGCGCACCAATCTCGTTACCAAGTGGATCAATGCTGCAAACCGACTCGGGACAGACGGTGGTAGCAAGAACCAACTTAAAGAACATGCGCGATCT
Source organism: Vibrio chagasii (assembly GCA_041879415.1). Taxonomy (NCBI): domain Bacteria; kingdom Pseudomonadati; phylum Pseudomonadota; class Gammaproteobacteria; order Vibrionales; family Vibrionaceae; genus Vibrio; species Vibrio chagasii. Next base: position 848,272 of record CP090852.1, read on the forward strand.
TACACGCAGCTATGGTGGCACCTTTACTGAAGTTCAGTTTGATAATTCAGATGTCGAACACATCGCAAACTACCTCGACCGCATTGCAACAACGACGGAAGTGACCAAAACCAATAACTCACTTAACACCAGAGTCAACAATGGCTTTTGGCTACTGCCATTCCTATTGCTACCTGCGCTTGGACTTTTCCGAAAAGGCGTTATTTGGTGTGGGTTGGCTGTGGTTCTATCATTTAGCCAACCGAATGCTGCGTTTGCAAGCCCGTGGAAAACCGACGACCAGGTAGGTTATCAGTTTTATCAAGATGAAGATTTCCAGCAGGCTGCAGAACAATTCAAACAGCAAGAGTGGAAAGGCATCTCACAATACAAAGCGGGTGACTTCGAAGCTGCTGAGCAAACACTACAAGGTTTGACTGACGAAAGTGCTCGCTACAACCTTGCGAATGCTCAAGCACAACAAGGCAAGTACGATCAAGCGATTGAAGAGTATCAACGTATTCTCCAAAACAACCCAGATCATGAGTATGCGAAGAACAACCTAGAAATCGTCAAACAAGCCCAGCAACAGCAACAGCAACAGCAACAGCAACAGCAACAGCAAGATGATTCTGACTCCAAAGACCAAAAAGACCAAGACCAAGACCAAGACCAAGACCAGCAGAATCAGCAAGGTCAGCAAGGTCAGCAAGGTCAGCAAGGTCAGCAAGGTCAGCAAGGTCAGCAAGGTCAGCAAGGTCAGCAAGGTCAGCAAAATGATTCTTCACAAGGCTCGCAGGATCAACAGCAAAACTCTGCAGACGCTGAAAATTCGCAGAGCAAAGCTGATAGCCAATCTCAAAACGCAAACCAAGAGCAAGCCAAAGACCAATCGAGTGCAAACGCAGGCGACCAAGAGGGCGAGCAATCTAAGCAGCCAAATACAGCAAACCAGTCTGAGGAAAAAGAGCAAGATAAGTCGCAACCTCAAAGTGCAAGTGCACAGCAAGCTTCAGACGAGAAAGGTGATAAAGATGGTCAACAAGCTTTAGCACAAGCCTCAGAGAAGCCGCTATCAAATGACCCGGATATGCGAAAGCTTGAGCAGGTAGAGAGCGTCCGAGATCCAAGCCAGCTGCTTAAAGCGCAAATGATTTTACAAGCACAACAAAAAAGTGCCCCTAACAACCAGAACAAAAAGTGGTAACCATGCGATTTCTAAATAAGCCATTTTTATCCATAGCCCTAACACTGCTGTTGGGCGCTTTCTCGTCATTTTCAGCATTGGCGGCTAATGCCGTAGCGAGTGTTTCACAGAACAGTGTCACCAAAGATGAAGTATTCCTACTTAGAGTCACCACTGACGAGAAGGTCTCTTCTGATGCTCTGGATCTCACCACGCTTCAGCAGGACTTCTATGTCGGTACACCAAACTTTGGTTCATCAATGCGAATCATTAATGGTAGCCGTTCAGTGTCTAGTGAATGGAACATCACCCTTGCTCCACTGCGCTTAGGTCAAATACAGATCCCAAGCTTTGATATTGAAGGAGCTAAAACCAAGCCTATCACCATCAATGTCGCCGTTAATAAAGCAGCACCCACTCAACATGATATGGCTGAGTTTCAACTTAATCTAAGTAAGAGCTCACTATACCCACAAGAGACCGCAGAGCTTGATGTAAAGCTGATCATTAAAGCCGATCCAAGAAGGCTGCAAGATCCGAAAATCGCGCCACCAAGCTCTTCTGGCTTAGACGTAGAACCTATTGGGGAATCGAAACAGTTTCAAGACGTTCTCAATGGAAAGGAGGTGACAGTAGTTCAACAGTCATTCCGAATCTCGTCACAAAAAGCCGGTCAATTTAAGCTGAACGGACCGAAGCTAACAGGAGCAGTCGTCTACTCAACCAACAACTCCAGTGCAACTCGACTATTCCAACTCGACACCCCCGTTGAAACCTTAGATGTCACCGTAAAAGATGTGCCAAAAGGCTACAAGGGTGAGTGGTTACCAACATCAAACTTCAAATTGATTCAGCAATGGTCGGATAGCCAAGGTAACGAATTAACCAGTACCAATGGATTAGAAGGCGACAAGCAAGCCATCGAAATGGAAGCGGGGGATTCTTTAACTCGTACTATTACCATGACGGCGAGTAACTTAACGCAGCACCAGCTACCAAAACTGAATATCACCTACCCTAAATCGGTTCGTGTTTATGAAGAAAAGCCGCAATTTGGTACCACAAAGTCCGGTGATGCAGTTGTAGTGTATAAACAGGTTCTAATCCCAAAAGAAGCAGGAAAAATCTCGCTTCCTGACGTTTCCCAAGCTTGGTTCAATACTGATGCTCAATCAGAACAAACCAGCAAAGCTCTGGGCTTAGAGCTAGCAGTAACAGCAAGTGATCGTGTTGTATCAAGCGCTCCTCCAGTTGCTAGCACGCCGCTCCAACAAACAGCGCCAACGGTGATTAATGTCGATAACCCTGGTTTCTGGCCTTATCTCACCGCCCTATTCGCTGCTTTGTGGTTAATCAGCTCAGCAATGGCTTTCTACTTCTGGTCACGCTGTGGAAAAATCACACAATCGAAGCGCCCAGAACAAAGATCTTCCAATACCGAAGAGGCGCTAGTCACCGCTCTAAAGGCGCACGATGGTGTGATGATCAGAACCTTGTTTGAACAATGGAAATCTGAAAATACAGATCTAAGTGATGAGGCGTTGCAAACCGTTGAAGCCGAACTCACCAAGCTAAACCAAAGCCTCTACGGTGAAGCCGGTTCATCAGCCCAAACATGGAGTCCTGAGCTGGCAATCAAAACGGTGAAGAAGCCCAAGAGAGTCGCGAGTAAAAAGCATAATAGCTCGCTAGAAAAGCTTTAGTCGACACTGCTCATCAAGAACAGTAAAACACAAAGGCCGTTGATCATATGGAGGTCAACGGCCTTTATTTTAAGAAAGAGAGGCTGCGACTTTTTTACGTTTTAATGCAGAAACAATTCGATTTCGCCCTGAGTCTTTGGCTTGATATAAGGCTTTATCTGCCTTGCCATATAACAGATCAAAATCGAATTGGTGCTGGTCAGAAGTTATCGAGGCATAACCAACGGATGCCGTTAAATATGGGCTGGTACTACTTTCACAATGCAGGATTTTTGCCTCTTCAATGCATTTTCTAATCGACTCTGCGCGTTGCTTTGTCTCTGAATGATTCGTGCCAATCATCAACAACATAAATTCCTCTCCGCCAATCCGACAGAAGGTTTCTTTGTCATTGTGAACATGAGCATTCAGTATCTCACCTACCGTCCTCAACGCTGCATCCCCTTCAGTATGTCCATAGACACTGTTGTACAAACCAAAGTGATCAAGATCGACGAGAATCAACCCAAATGTAATTTCGTTCTGTGAGGCAAACGCACCTTGATCGTTGCAATTCAAGTCTTCTAATACCTGCGACAACATACGGCGGTTTCCAAGGCGTGTAAGAGGATCTAGCTTAGAGATGATGTCTAATTGCTCGTTCGCCAACTCTAACTCTTGAGTGCGCTTACTGACTTCTTGCTCCAGTGTTTCATTGAGCTTTTTCAGTTCTTCTTGAGCCATGGTTCTTTGCAACACCTCAGCAAGGCTTGAAGCAAAGATACGTATTACCTCTCGAAGCTGTGAGGTTAGCGGGCTACGAGTTAGCAAGTTGTCAGCAGCGATAAACGCAATAGGCTCACCTGTATTTGTGGTGAGCATAGTCATGGCCGTCCAGCCAACGCCGACAATATTGAAATCGTGATAAATCGGGACTGACTCTTCGAACGCGACTTGATTCGGGCAAGCACGTGCTGCCGCGACAATGTCACGTTCCACCAGCTCAGAGCGATAATAAGACTCATCGACAATATCGCCTTTGATGTCGGTGCCCCACGTACCTTGCATGTAACTGCACTTTTTGTCCGTCAAGAAAACCGCAAGTCGATCGATACCTAGATGTTGAATCGCAAAACTCACAGCTGACTTACAGACTTCACTGACGCTATCGCATCGAGACAGCTCAACCATACTCGAGTGCAACATACGTATGTTCTGCTCTTGGCGCTTGCGAATGTAGATCTGAGAAAGCAAAGAGCCAAAAGACTCAAGCATCTGCTTTTGATAGTTAGTAATCGGTGAACGATGAATGTAGTTATCCATGGCAATCCAGCCGACTGGTTTGTCGCCTTCACGCAAGATGAGCATGCCATTCCAGCCCTGTCCGACCACCTTACCTTCTGTATAAAGAGGCGCATTATCGATGATGACTAGATTCGTGTGATTATCAGACAGCGCTTCTATGTATTCCGCTTCAAGTTGATGCAAATCGTATTGAGTGTGGTGTTCACTGTTAGTTTTACCCGCTTCGTCGGTGCCATAAGTGCCACTGAAACAACGCTTTTTCATATCAAGCAACATGAAGATCGCTCGATCAAACCCTAGCCTATCTCGAACAGCCTCAACAGAGGCTTTATACAAAGCATCGAGTGATTCGGGATTGGAAAGCTCAAGCGCGACCTGATGGACCAACTTCATGTTCTCAACAAATAACTCACGTAGCTTTATCTCGTCTAAGTATTGAGCTTCGCGTGTGTCTCTGTGTTTGATTTCAAGCGCAGCGTTCTTTTCTGCTCGAATGCACTGCCAACGGGCTGCGGCTAATTGAAGTACGTCAAGGTCTTGATCAAAAGTCTGGTTGATCTGCTCTGTACAGCAATTTTGAACAATTAAATAAGTTCTGGAGGCAGGCGCATTGTCGAGCATCATGATGAATGACTCACCGCCAAGTACCTTCATGTGTTCCCACTTACAAGTATTGATAGCCATTGGCAAAACCCCGTCCGCGGTATCGAACTGAGCAACCCAAGGCCAAAATGTAGCGGGATAGTTCGCTAATGAAGTGAGTTCGCCGTAAGAGAAGAGTGGTAATGCGTCGCTCTCTGGCGTTGGCTCAGCAAATATTCCAATCCCTTTGGGAGCTAGCACCTTAACCAGATAGTCAAAAAGAGACTCAGCCAACAGACGATGGTCGCGTGTCGCAGATATTTGTTTTGCAAAGGCTTTAACAGGCACAGCTTCCTTCCATTGGCGATTAAGAATAAAGCAAAAATACAGAAGCCTTGATATGCAATCAATGTAAGTAAAAATGAGATGTTAAGCGGGTCGCAGTTTCACCTTTAACATTATCACAAGCATGAGAAGGACGACAAAAATGGGATTCTCTGCCCAAAATCACATCGACATTGGGGCTTTTTTAGACACATAAAAAAGCCCCACCTAAAGTGGGGCAAAACTTCCATCGCTTATAGTTATAGTGATAATTCTGTTGTTCTATTCGATTATCTAACCTGCGTTTCAGTTAGTGTGTAAAGGTATCTAATCGCTTAAATACCACACGTAAATCATCGATTAACCAAAGTCACCGTTTACGTAACCTTTAGTGCGATCATCTTTTGGCTCACTGAAGATAACACTAGTTTCGTTATGCTCTACAAGCTCTCCCATCAAGAAGAAAGCAGTACGGTCTGAGATACGACGCGCTTGCTGCATTGAGTGCGTTACGATAACGATAGTGAAGTCTTTCTTCAGGTCTTCCATCAATTCTTCGATCTTGTGTGTCGCGATTGGGTCTAGAGCCGATGTTGGTTCATCCATTAGGATTACATCTGGTTCCATTGCAATGGTACGTGCGATACATAGACGCTGTTGCTGACCACCAGACAAACCAAATGCGTGTGCTTTAAGACGGTCTTTCACTTCATCCCACAGTGCTGCACTGCGTAGCGAGCGCTCAACCACTTCATCGATGTGCTTTTTGTCCTTGATACCTTGAGCACGTAGGCCGTATGCCACGTTCTCGTAGATGCTCATTGGGAACGGGTTTGGCTTTTGGAATACCATGCCTACACGGATACGTAGGTCAGCGACATCGATATTACCGTAGATATCAGTGCCGTCCATATCCAGCTTACCTTTGATAGTAACGCCTTCAATTAGGTCATTCATGCGGTTCAAACAACGCAATAGTGTTGATTTACCACAGCCAGATGGGCCAATCAGAGCAGTCACCTGACGAGTTGGAATTGGCAGGTTGATAGATTTAAGCGCTTGGTTGTCGCCGTAAAACAGATCTAGGTTCTCAATATCAAATTTGTTCATGTTCGTAATCTCTAAATTCTTAAATTCGTGTCTAACTTGATGCTTTCTTTATCACGGGGGCTCTCTTTATTGTTGAGCCAGTAGCTAGTGAGCTTAGTAAGTTGCCGTGTTGAAGCGTCTTGCAATCAGTTTTGTAACCATGTTGATCAAGAGAACCAATACGATTAGGACTGTCGCCGTGCCGTAGGCTTGGTTCCACTCATCGATAGTAAATAGCTCTGTTGTCAGCTTATATAAGTGAACCGTTAGTGTACGGCCAGAATCGAATACCGACTCAGGAACACGTGCCACCATACCTGCTGTTAAGAACACAGGCGCTGATTCACCAATTACACGACCAATACTAAGAATGACCGAAGTTAAGATACCTGGCATTGCGCTTGGTAAGATCAAACGCCAGATAGTGTAGATTTTTGAAGCGCCAAGGCCGTATGAGCCTTCACGGTAAGTTTGTGGTACTGCCATCAATGCTTCTTCTGTAGTACGAATGATTACAGGAAGAATCAAGATACTTAGCGTTAGTGCGCCCGACAGAATCGAGAAGCCAAGGCCAAGAATCGATACAAAGAAGGTCATACCGAATAGACCGAAGATAATCGACGGAATACCCGCTAGAGACTCAGTACAGAATCGAATCGCTTTAACCAGTCGGCTACCCACTTTCGCATATTCAGTTAGGTAGATTGCCGTCATGATGCCCAGTGGTGCTGCGACTGCAATCGATGCAATAACCATGTAGATCGTAGCGATGATCATTGGGAAAATACCACGCTCTTCACCAGTACGAGTGTAATCGTCAGTGATGAAGTTCCAATCTACGTATTGCAGACCGTTCGATAGGATGTACCAAATAATCCAGAATAAGAAACCAACAGTGACTGCTGCTGCCGCCCAGATAAAACCTTTTAGGATGTTATCTTTAGTTTGACGGGCTTGTTTTAGTTTTACGAGATCCATATTACTCATCCCCGCTTACTTCGATTTTTCACGGTTAAGATAAAGTAGAGCACCATTTAACATCATGATGAACACTAGAAGTACAACACCGGTTGCGTAGAGTGCATTTGCGTGAACGCCACTTGCGTAAGACATCTCAATCGCAATGTTCGCTGTTAGTGTACGAGCCGAGTCCAAAATACCTTCTGGCATTGCTGGAGCGTTACCCATCACCATGATGATTGCCATGGTTTCACCAAGTGCACGACCGATACCGAGAATCACACCAGTCATAATGCCTGAACGAGCGGCAGGAACGAGCAGCTTAAAAATCGTGTAAACTTTAGAAGCACCCAGTGCAAGTGAACCTTCTTTATAAGTGCGTGGTACTGCACGAATCGAAGTTTCAGAAACCGTAATAACGGTAGGAAGAATCATGATACCCAGAACGATGATACCTGCCAGAATGGTGTTACCCGCTGGTACAGAAAAGATGTTCTGAATCATCGGAACGATAATTACTAGACCAAAGAAGCCGTATACAACCGACGGGATACCCGCTAGAAGCTCAACTGCTGGACGAATAATATCTGCCAGACGCTTAGGAGCAATCTCAGCAATAAAAATAGCGGTTAATACACCTACTGGTACACCAACAACTACAGCGCCTAGTGTCGACACAATCGATGCAACAATCATGGTTGCAACACCGAATAGAGCTGGAGGTAACCAGTCAACACCCAAAACGATGCCAGAAACACCGGCCTCTTGGAATGCAGGGATACTCTCTGCAACGATAAAGTAAGCGATAACGGCTAGTGATACGATGCCGATTACAGCACTCGATAAGAACAAGCCGTGGAAGATTCTTTCTCTCCAGTCAATGCGCTTTTTAGTGCGCAGACTCGGCTTATTGATTTGAGTCGCTTCAGTATTCATAAGCTTTTCACTATTTGCGATGGTCATATATAAAATCTCAAACTTTGTGGCTCAATAAGAGCTCGAAATAACCAAAGTTGAAAGAAAAGGCTCAGCCTAAAGTTAGGCTGAGCAATAATTTAAAGTGAGTCAGTTAAGATTAGTTAACTGTGATGTAGCCTTTCTTGCCAGCGATAGCTTGAGCTTCGTCTGCAACCATCCAGTCTAGGAACTGTTGAGTTTCAGCTGTAGGAGCGCCAGACTTGTAAAGTACTAGGAAAGGACGAGCAACTTTGTAAGAACCGTTCTTAACGTTATCTACAGTCGCTTCTGCGCCGTCGATAGTTAGAGCTTGAACAGATTCGTCAACTGTACCTAGAGAGATAAAGCCGATTGCGTATGGGTTGCTTGCTACAGAAACTTTAAGTGCGCCGTTACCGTTTGCAACTTGTGCACGTTGAGAGATAGCCGATACTTTCTTATCGCCGATCTTCTTCTTAAGCTTCATGATGTCTTCGAATGCACCACGTGTACCAGATGCAGTATCACGAGTGATTGCTACGATTGGCTTGTCTGCACCACCAACATCTTTCCAGTTAGTGATGTCGCCTTTGTAGATTGAAGTGATTTGCTCAGCAGTCAGAGCAGATACTTCGTTATTTGGGTTTACAACAACTGCGATACCGTCACGAGCGATAACTAGCTCTTTCAGGTCAGCAGATTTCTCTTCTTCTTTAAGGTCACGAGAAGAGATACCTAGGTCAGCACTTCCATTTTTTGCTGCTTTGATGCCTGCAGAAGAACCCGGTGCTTGAATTTCGATGAACACTGGTTCGCCTTTATTCATGTAGGTTTCTGCAAAAACTTCAACCAGTGGAGAAGCACTGTTAGAGCCAACTACAGAGATAGTTTCTTTAGCTGAAGCTGTATTCACTGTTAGAGCGCCTAGAAGTGCGATTGCACCGATAACTGTCTTTTTCATCACAAATTTCCTTTAGTGGCGTTATTGCCGTAATGTTGTGTTTGCTTGAACGGTGCCCACTTTAGAATCCGAATGTGACAGTTGTGTTTCACTAAATTGAAGCCTATATGACAACTGCAATTTATTTTCTCGTTTTCTCCTTATTAGATGTCTTCAAAGTAATACATTGCCTTGTTCTATAAGCACTAAGTATTTATTCCAACCAAATTAAAACAACCTGCGTAATTAGCCATCACTGCTGTTCGTTACGTAGAACATGGCCAGCCCTGCCCTTATTAGCCTTACCTTTACAAAGGTTAAAAGGCTTAATTGAACGATAAATAATCAATATTTATCAAATACCTATCGCATATATCTAAATCGAATCTATTACTGATTGAATTGTCATTCTCAGAAGTTAGAATCACCCACTAATAACAATAATAACAATTGCTTCTGCTCATTTATTTATTTATTCAAAGAGGGACATTACATGCGCCAACTTCTCAGTGGCTTATCTATAAAAATACAAATACTAATACCTGTACTCTTTTCCGTCGTATTGCTTTTGACGGGAGTTATTATCGGTGGTGACAAACTAGAAAATGCCTTTAAAGAGGTATCTATCGCAACAGACCAGCTGATCCTACATAAAGAAGAACTCAGCGAGATCGTCGACAACAGCTACGGTATGCGTATCAAAGCGATCTACAGCTTGTTCAATGCAGATGATGTGAAAACCTTGGTTCAGACTCTTAATGAAAAGCGTGACCTGAACACTCGTCTATTGAACTCCTTAAATACTGTGCCGGGAATGCAAGACGAAGTGGCAGCGATGAGTAAAGCGATGAATCACTATGTCGACTTTTCTCGTACAACAATGCTTCCTTTATTGAAGGCAAAACATGGTAATTCAGCTCTGTCTTCTGACTTCGATGCACGTTACCAAGTGGCTATTGACCAATACCGTCATGCAGGCAACGAGATGGTACAAGCCATCAATACCCTATCTAAAAAGCTCAACTTACTTGCAACGCAAGAAGTAGACATCAATGGTCAGCAACACACCAATACGCTGGATACGGCAACGGTAGCTCTGTTGGTTATCCTTTCAGTCGCATTAGGCATCAGCTGGGTACTCGCAAGCATCATTGTTAAACCAATCAGTAATATTCAAGCAACCATGCGTGAAGTTGCTAAAGGTAACTTGTTAGTTAAAGCTGAAGAGTACGGCGATAACGAAATCTCTCGCCTAGCAAAAGACGTTAACCAATCGGTAGACCAGCTGCGTGACACCGTAAGTTCACTTTCTCGAATCAGTATTGAAGTCGCTTCTGCTTCCACAGAGCTAGCAGCAGTAATGACGCAATCAAGCGCGAACTCAGATCAAGAGAAGCAAGAAGTCGAGCAAGTTGCTTCTGCAGTGAATCAACTGGAGAGCACAGCTTCTCACGTTAACGAGAATGCCGTTCAAGCAGATTCAGCATCGAAACAAGCTGACGAGATGGCGACGCACAGCATGAGTTTGTTTAACGAGAGCAACAAAGCCAATGAGCAAATGGCTATTCAGCTTAGTGAAGCAGCGAATGTTGTCGGCACACTAAAAGAGCACTCAGAACAGATTGGTAAAGTGATTGAAGTGATTCAAAGCATCTCGGAACAGACCAACCTACTTGCGCTTAACGCGGCTATTGAAGCGGCGCGTGCGGGAGAAAGCGGTCGTGGTTTCGCGGTGGTTGCCGATGAAGTTCGAATGCTAGCGGCACGTACTCAAGACTCAACCAAAGAGATCCAAACCATTATCGAAGGTTTGCAAATTCAATCTGGCAACGCCAATGAAAGTATGAGCAACTCACTGGCTATGCTAGAGCAAAACCAAGCGCTTGCTAGTGAAGTGAGTATCGCCCTTTCTGGTATCGCTAACTCGGTAACGGACATGACAGAAATCAACACTCAAGTAGCCTCTGCAGCCGAAGAGCAAAGCCAAGTGACGTCAGACATCAACCGCAATATCTCAAACATCTACAGCTTAGTAAGCCAGAACGTAACCGGCATTACCCAAGCTGCTGCTGCCAGCCATGAGTTATCTAACCTTGCCGAGCAACAGAAACAACAGTTGGGCTTCTTTAAGGTGTAAGATCTAAGGTTTAAGACTGGAAGCAAACATACCAACCAAAACAAAAAAGGCCGTGGAAAACCACGGCCTTTTTTATTTACGCAATAAGAGTTCGATCACTCGGCAACCAACAAAACGCTAAATTTATATTGTGCAGCATTGTACTGATAAACCTCACCATTAATAGAATCAAGCGTCATCACACTCTGTCCATTACCAGCAGGAGTCGAGCTCCATACATAAGCCGCTAAATTACCCGTCTCAAAATTAAACGTATCACCGAATACCTTAGTACTCATTGCCGGAGAATGGCACGCCACTTCTTTCAAAGACACCAGCTCTTTGATGTTTGGCATACGCCACTCTTTTTGGCCACCGAAACGATGTAGAGCATGGCTACCACTTTCATCATTGATTGATTCAACCATAGCAAGCGCACTCTGCCAGTGGTAGGTTTCTACCCTTCCACTACAGGCTAGTGCCTTCGGATCCCATGTTTTACCTAGCTGACAACGCATCCAAGTTAATCCCGTCAGCTCGTCACTAAAGGTTCCATTATCATTCGCAATGTAACGTGTACTCGGTGCTGATTTCTCAATGTCTAGGCTGCACTCTTGTGCCATAGCACCCGCAGAAAATAGGCCGATTAAAGCGATGGTAAGTACATTTTTCATTTCTATTTACCTTGTAGTGAAACTAAACGAGCAGGGAATTGATAAGAATCGTAGTTATCTGATGAATCCACATCACCAGAGTAGATCTCCAATGCACTTATGTAGCCTCGATCATCACCCAATGTACCTATCTCATTGTAATAAAAGCCCCCATCTACCGTCGTATTGCTGTATTGGTTAAAAATAATAGATTGATTCCAAACAGAACCGATCTCTGTATATTGGCCACCAATACTCTGATGAGGGAAGTATTTGTAAGTTAGGCCGTAAACTTTACCGTCGGCATTCTTTTCGGTCTCACCGAAGTCGAGCAAATTGTAAAACTCATGGAACGTCGGTAAACGCCAGTCAGATTTACCGCATAAGTTCAGTGCATTGATATGATCAACGTAATCTTGCGTGGTACATACCGCATCACCTTTTGTTTTACATGTCGCTAAATCCACATCCTGATCATAAGGCGTTACCACTCCTGGTAGTTCCAATGCGAACTGTCGTTCTTTGTATTGAAGTGAGTTTTCATCGTCTGTTTTTGACTCCCAGATCAAGCCGCTACGTTGGTCCAAAACACAAGACCATTGCGTAGCATCATCACTTAACACCTGCCCATCAGAATCTAGCTTCGCGAACTGAAAACCATTACCTGTATTAGTGTTTAACTCGGTTTTATCAAAGCCATACTCAGCGTCTTGCCCAGGAAAGGAACTCTGCACTTCTACCACATCTTGTGTGTCATCAATGTCTGAGAAATAACGAACCACGCCAGTGTCATTCAATGCCGTTGCAGCTTTTAGTTCACCTTCTAGGAAGTCAGCAAACGCCGCAACTTCATCATTGGAAAGCACTCCACTCACATAATCGGCTGCACTCTTATCAAATTTAGAACTCAACTGTGCCAACATGAACGCGCGGTTCGAATGCTTAAACGCTTTAATCGTCGAGACAATATTTTGCTCCAAGCTCGCTAGTTCAGACGCAGACAGGTCGTCTTGAATATCACCAGAGATAGTGATGCCGCTTTTCGCGAGCTGCGCTTTTAACTTGTTATTAGCCTCAGCAACCGTCAACCCATCTGCAACATAACCAGCTAACAGCGAGCTAATACCATTGATTTCGTTGCCCGTAGTTTTTTGAAGACCAGGAGCTGCTATATAAGCATAAGATGAGGCATAACCGCTGGCGCTATTCGCTGCAATCCCAGTATCAACTTGAGCTAATAGAGGAACTGATAAAATCGACTTCTTAATGCTAGTGATACTAAACTCGCCATTCGCGTTAGCTGTCGAGCTTGGCTCACTACTATCACACATGTAGTTTTGGTTTATGTCCGCACAAACCTTACTCTGTAAATCGATATTTTGTGCTGTAATTGTACCTGACACTGTATAAGTTGGTGCTGAGGATGAGGATGTCGGGGTATCAGAGCCGCCCGAGCCACCACAGCCAGCAAGAGCCAAAGAAATGGCCAAAATTGTCAATTGAGGTTTCATAAAGTTATCTTCTTGTTTTGTTTTTAAAGAGCCTTGTCGTCGAAGACAAGTAACGCGTAGCAAATGACCTGCCCAATGAGAGCAAAGACATAAATAGAATCAGCACTGGTGAAATGGAACCGCCCGAAGCACCTGTGGTAACCGGCGGTTCTTTAGGTGAGGTCTCAGCCTCGCCACATTCGTATTTCGAAATAGTGCCCAAGCCCCACTTATTTAAATGTCCTGTTTCACCATTCACGTAATCAGCGATTTCCAAACGCCAAGAGCCGTTAATTGGCTCTCCCTTGAAAGGATCAAGAACAGGGTCATGTTTAAGTGTGAAATAACCGTCGAAGCCAGCAAATCGAGTGGATTTATGGTTCAGTAGGTCCACCCGAGTCCCCCTTGGGGAAATTAAAGTCACGACTAGGTCACTCAAACGCGGGTGATCGATATCTAAATACAGACCAAAGCTGTCATCAGCCAATTCGGCAGTTCCATTAAGGCTGAAGTTGAACGTTTTAAAACCGACAATAGGCTGGTTTGTAGAGCTAAGCCGACTATCAGGAAGATAGCTACTTACTTCTTTGATATCAGATTCCAAAACAGGCAAGCCATAAATCAATGTCGATTCTTGCTGCCAATTTTTTGATTTCAGCGTGTCACTGTATCGATAGTCAATGCTCGTATTCATTGTCACTGCTGAACCACAAACTTCTCCCGAAGGAAGTGCAGCTTCAATAGATAACTGGTTAACAGGATCGCTAACGAAAGGTTGTTTCAACTTGGATATATTGATTTGACCATCAACTTGAGCGGTTCTGAGCGTTGGATAAAGCTCAATTGATAATGGCTTATTTGGATCAACATAGCGGTTCGCTACCTCGACCTCAAATGGCTCAATCGCTAGCCCATGTACGTCAAATTTGTGCTTTAGTATTTCGGCATAGTCCCGGTTTGGATACATTTGCTGAGCGACAAACAAGGTGCTCTCAGCCAAATCATGCATTTTCAGCCCTCGACCTACCCCATACATCGACTCCAAGACAATTGAGTCAAACTCTTCAAATGCCACTTCACCATACTGCTCAACAGACGCTTTTAAAGCCTGGAAGAGTGGCGTTGACCATAGTTCATCACCTAACTCACCAGCGACACTTTCATGAGGACGGTACTCAGCTTGCCTAAAGTAGCGTGCTCTTTGGTTCCATAAACTGCGAGTGGTGTTCCTCACACCAAAATAACCATCCCAATTGAAGACAGTATCAATTTCGAATTCTTGGCCTCGCGTTTGTGCATCTTGATACTGACTACGAAAACTAAAGCTCCCAGCCCAGTAATCTCCAAACCCTTCACCAATTGCACCAGTATGCCCATAAGCCCAATCTTTTACTATGTGGTAGTGAATGCCATGTCCAAGTTCATGTAGGATTACATCACCATCGAGAGCATCAGGAGAGCCACCGCCAATACCAAATAACATCGCTTTAGGACCATAGTAATAGGTCGAGTTGTCAGCAGATAAACCTCTGCCATCAAACTCTAAAGGCTCATCGAATAGATCAAAACCCAAGTTACTGATGTAACGTAAAGACTGGTCTAAATGAGCAAAAACCATCAGCTGTGGAAAGCGCGTATCTTGCCAATCTATGCTTTGTAACTCATTCAAGTCAGCAAACTTTGTTATGCCTTCTGCGCTAAGAAAATTTGATGTGTCACGGTTAATTGCAGCACCTGAATCAGGGTCAATAGAATACAAAGCCGTTGCATCAACCTGCGATACGCGGGAGTTCGTAAGATAGATACCATCACCATGGTCCAAAACATCCACATCAGCTTGCACGTAATGTGGGGCGTTTGGATACTGATTGACATCAGTTAACAACGTCTCTGGTGGCGCAGAACGGTCCATGGTTCTTAGATCAGGGCTAAAGACATTCACCTGCGTTGAAACAACCTGTCCACTGCTCAAGCTAGGTGCTCTCTCAGCTTCTAACAGGCGAGGAACTTCCAATTCAGCAGCCGTTGTTGGTGCTCCGTTGAGTAGTACAGTATTTTCCAAACTTCTAAATACTCGTGAAACCTGGTCATCAAGATTGGTCGATAACACGACGGTTTTCTGTTGTTGATACTCTCCTCCAATCAACACATCGAAGTTGTAGTGATTCCCCAATTTAGAGTGCGTTTCATAGCGAAATCTAAGTACACCAACATCTGGGTAAGCTTGTTCTAAATAAGCTTTCGCTTCCTGTTGCGTTGTCACAACAGCATCATTAATTGGGTAATCCCACTCAGCAGCGTTGCTTATTGCTGAAACGAAACACAACGCAAGGTAAAGAGAACTCTTTTTCATATGTCCCCCTTAAAACTCATACTTGGCATTAACGGTGAAGTAACGACCAGGCTCTGTAGAATAGATTTTGTTGCTATCTGCTATGCCCGCTACGTCTTGATATCGAATGTATTCTTTGTCGAATAGGTTCACCACATTGGCGCTAACATCCAAGCCAAAGTTCCAAGCATAGCTAACCCCCAAGTCAACACTCGCCCAGCCAGAGGTAGTCGCGCAGTCAGTCACCATCCCCAAGTCATCTTCACATTGAGGTACCTCATCCATCGCCTGTGCCCAATTAACCTGCGCATAAGCAGAGAAGGCATTGTCGTCGTAAGCGATTTCAGCATTACCTTCCCAAGGTGTTAATGTGCGAACTTTTTCGCCTTCATCATCTTCACCATCAACAAAACCGACTTTGGTACTAACACTCCACACATCATTCAAACGATGGGCAATTGAAGCCTCAATGCCATATGTCTCGACTCCACTTACATTTTGGTACTGTTTGTAGTAGTTGCCTGTGTTTGGATCTGGAGTAAAAGTAATTTGTTTGACGTCGATAAAATTATCGAACTTCTGGTAAAAGACAGCGGTGTATAGCTGTGTCTGTCCATTATCAAACTTGCTGCCTAGTTCAAACGAATCACTTGTTTCCGCCTCAAGATCCATATTTGGCACAATCACAAACGGAGTAATTGGAACGAAATCATGATTCTGGTAACCATAGATTTTGTCGTAACCGGGCGCTCTGAAACCGTGATTATAAGAAAGGTAGGTATTCAATGATTCCGTTAGCTGATAGCTCACAGACAAACTCGGAGATAACTCGCTCGAGGTTTGCTCTTTCAACTCGTAACCACTGATCGAGTTTTGGGATTCGGGTTTCATCTGATTCACATCAAAACGGGCGCCCGCCGTCACTGTCCAATGATCAATTTCAATCGCATCACGAACAAATGCAGCAAAGTTGTACGAACGTGCTGGTGCAAAAGGAAGGTCAGCATTGAGCGACACCCCATTCCAATCTAAAACAGAAGATTGACTTGGGCGCTCATGAAGATTTGTTTCCATACTCATGCCATAAGACAGTGTATGGCTCATGTTTTTATGTTGAAACGCACTAATGAAGTCGGCGCTAGCACCAAGAAGCTGATCGGTAAAACCACGGAAATCAATCGTTCTGCGTAATTCAGAAACGTTGTTATTGGTTCGAGACATCAACCGGTTGGTGGTATCTTCGTTTGTCATGTCACGCCAATAAATCTTGGCATCTAATTCCTCAAACCAAGTATTAGTTGGAAGATACTCCAAGCCCACATAAGCAGAAAATGCCTCGGTATAGCCTTGCTGATCAAAGTCTTCCGTGTCCCACTTACCGTCTTTTTGAATCTTAGAAGATCCCTCTTTTCGACTTAAATTTTCTTTGTAGTACTCTATGTTACCTTTCAACATTAATGCATCTGTAGACCAGTAATTAAGAGTGTAACCACCGCCTACCCCATCGATATCTCTTTGGTATAGGTCTTCATCGAAGTTACGTGTTTCTTCACCTTCCCAGTAAGAAAGATTAAGCAAACTTTCAAATTTTCCAGCACGAGAAGCTAAATTTGTTGCACCTTTATATTTGTTACTGATCCCCGTATAAGTCGCAGAGACATCGCTATAGAAATCTTTATCAACTAGGTAGTCTCCAGGCTGTTTGGATTTCACCACGACAACACCACCAATCGCGCCTGAGCCATATACAGATGAACTCGCCCCTTTTATAACCTCAATACTTTCTAAGTTAGACATATCGAACGAGTTACGTCCTATCTTGTCATTGATGTCATTAGCACCAAAGCCATCAGCAGACTTGATTCCATCTTTCACAATCAAGATGCGGTTACCTGTCATGCCGCGAATCGTAATGTTTTGAGGTCGGCCTGCGCCCCCTGTAACACTAACACCGGGTTCACTCTTTATAGCGTCGTAAAGCTCAGTTGCACCTTTTTGTTCCAAGTCCTTATCGGTGATTACAGCAACTGAACCTGCAACTTCAGATAGTGGTTGCTCGATCTTATTGGCAGTGACGACCACTTCTTCAAAGTGATAAACCTCAGATTCGGCGTGCACGAGGTTGGCAGCAAGTACACTCAGTACTGCCGCTGATAGGGGGGAAAGCTTCATTTACTGCTCCGCTTTAATGTCTTTCAAGGTAAGTGATAAAAGAAATGCGTATTCAAACGCCTGTTGAGATAAGGACTTTCTCCTATCTGTCGAATGTCCTTGGGTAAAGCTTGTCGACAATAAATAAGGCCCATGCCCTGTCGTTAACTCATTTAACTTCGCGTAATATTTAGCGCCTTCCCAATAAGGAACACGACTGTCATTTAAGCCAATCTGTATCAATATGGGTGGGTAAGCTTGCTTACGAAGATTCAAGTATGGGTCGTATTGCTTCATTATCTTCAATTCATCTTCAATATTAGGGTTCCCCCACTCTCCGTATTGTTGGGCTGTTAGGGGTAGTGAAGCATCAGACATGCTATTCACAACATCGACAAACGGCACTTTAAGCACCGCACCATCAAACAAACCAGGAGCTTGATTCAAAGCGGCAGCAACAAGTGTTCCTCCTGCACTTCCACCCATCGCGTAGATGGATCGTGTACCTTGGTGATACGTTCTTAATGCCTGTGCTGTAGCAATGAAATCCGAAATACCATTTTCTTTATTGATGCCTTTTCCTGCTTGATACCAAGAATCACCATAAAAGCCTCCACCACGGACATGAGCAATCGCATAAATTACACCTTCATCAAGTAGGCTAATGATTTGTGGCATAAAGTAGGGCTTCATCGTCATCCCATAGGCTCCATATCCGTACAAAAACACAGGTGTCTTTTTAGTAAGCTTGTCTTTTCGATAAGCAAGAGTCACAGGGATCATCTTTCCATCAGAGTTAACTGTAATTTGTTCAGTTTGATACTCAGACTTGTGATAGTGGGAGTAATGATCTTGTGAGAACAACGTTCGTTTCAGAGTCTTCGTACTCAAACGCTCCCACTTAGCCGGTTGAGTAAGAGACATACTTCTAATATGCAGTTTATTACTCGCGTAGTCGCCAACTTGGCTCACCCAAGCAACCTGCCCCGCCTCAGTTAATGGCTGGCTTAAACGATATTGGTTGTAGCTATCAAAGAAGTGTAAAGACTGAGTTGCCCCACTCTGGCTAATAAGCACAGGGCCAGATTCAAACAAATAGAAGTTGTTGATTCTGGATTCATCAGCCGGCTCAAAGAGGGTATTCCATTGTTCTACTTGTGAAGCTTGGTTCAGCGGTACAGAGTAAAATGCAAATTGACTGCGTTCATGGTTGCTGTTGATGAATAAACGAGAGCCAGAAACATCAACGTAATATTCAAGGCCTGGTTCACGAGGTAACAGAGGTGCAGTAAGTTCACCAGAGCCAAGGTCTAACAAACGTTGCTCACTTGAGTTCTCACTATTGGCCTGAACAACAACAAATTGCGAGTCGCTTGTCTGGTAATACGAGAGCAACCAAGAAGAGTCTAATTCTCTAAGAACAACAATAGGAGATGATTGATTTAGAGAATATTGAACAAGCGCATAAGGTCTCGATGTTTTAGATTCGAGTTGGATCAGAAACAGAGATTGACCATCACGTGACCAGCCTAATGTGCTATCCACATTTTGAGCGATTGGCGTAACTTTCTTAGTCCGAAGATCAACCACACTTACTTGGTATTGTTCAGACCCTGTTATGTCTTCGGCGATCGCTAGTTTTGTTTTGGTAGAATCGAGCTCCCAAGCCGCTAACTGATAATAGTCGTGTGCAGTAGAACGTTCATCAAGGTTTAGTAATTCCGTTGTATCTATATGCCCAACCTCTCGAGAAAGTAAGGCTTTTTTCCCGTTATGCTCTAAGATCGCATATTCATAACCATTGATTTCCTGCCATGGTTTTTCAGCTCGATCTGGGCGATTTTCTTGCCATTTTTTTTCTAAAGACTCGCTTATAGATTGAATGCTGTCTTGATATTGCTGTGTTTTATCATTCTGTTCCGCAAGGTAGTCGAGTACCTTACTTGCACCACGAGAATCATCTCGTAACCAAGAATAGTGATCAGAAGCACTGACCTTCCCCGTCAAAAAGACAAAAGCTAACAGCACAAACACTTTCATAAATGCAACAAATCCATACGCTAATTTGATAAATTTCGCGTATACTGCACCCAAACGATAATGAGATCAATTATCATTTGCATATTTATATGACTTTAATCACAATAAATAAATCGATTTGTGTAGGTTTACGAGTGCAAACTCATGCAGCACTTGTACTAAGTTTTAGGGTTAAAGTCAGTCAATAGTATCGGCATTGATCGGATATATAACCTTTCACAGAATAAGGCAAACGTTTACTTGCTGACTAAAATTTGAGTCCATTCGATGAAGGATCCCACAAAGTAGCCCAAAACATGCGCTAATCCCCCTCGCTACTCAAGCTCTGCATCCCAAATTCGTTCTATCGCTTCGACTCTTCGGATCTGCTTTGAAGGAAAGTGGGCAACTCTGAGCTCCGCAATTGTCTCTTGTCGTTCGGCCTGTGATAGCCCAGTGTCGTCTAAAATATCTTTTCGTTCCGCTAAGTAAATTTCTAAAGCACCTTCAAAATCCGCTCTTTGTTGGTCCAGTACTTCAAGCCTTTGCGCCGCTTCATCACCCACTAGTTCATTTCGCTTCAAGTATTTCTCTTGCTGCTCAAGCCCTTCAGAGTTGGATAATTGTTGAAGTAACACCTGATTCTTGTGACTTGTTTGAACATAGTCAGCTTGTTCAGAGATTAATGAATCTAGCCGTTGTTGGTACTCCAGCTCATTCAACCCTTCTTGCTTCAATCGAAGCTTTTCTAGGGCCATTTCCCTCATTTGGTTATCGTGAGTAAATAAAATACTTATCTCGCTCGGGCTAAAAAACTGAGCCTGAAGATCGAGTAAGGCTAGGTTTAAGCGTTGTAGATCATCGACAGAGATCGAGGAGGGGTCAAACTGAACATCCAATGACGTCAATGCCGACTTGTAATCAAGGTATTTGGCAAACAAAGCCTCGTCGACAATCGCACCTTGTGATTGAACATGATGTTGAGCAACGTTGCTACGAATATCTTCAAGGGTAAGCTCTGTTTGTCCAGAGACAAAGTAATCCATTGTGTCTTTAGCCGATGCATTATCAATATCGGTGTCTTGTTGAGAGCTCACTTTCAACGAGGAGATGCTTTGTTGTTTGCTATTGCTTGGGTTTAAGCCCTCTTCCACTGGATATAAAAAAAAGACCGCCGCTGCACTCATCAGGGCTATCGTGGTTATCGAAAAAATGGCGGCCTTAGTCATTATATTTTCCTTATGGTGTTAATGAATCATCCAAACAGACTACAAGCCCGCCAACTTCAATCGGTTAGCGTGCTGGCGATACAATGTCACCGGGTCGGTCTCAAACAAGTGATGGATGCCTAGCAAACCGTTGATCTCATCCAGATGATTCATTTTGTAATCATCGCCGATCACTTTACCTAGATGAGTACTACATACTCCAACAAGCCCATCATTTGGTTCGTTAAACGCTAAACCTAGCACTGTCATCGCCGCATCGGTTGGGTCCAAAAGATTGGTAAAAGTGGAAGACCCTGTCCATGAGTAATAATAAACGCCGTTACTGGCTTGCCATTCACCATCACCGCATGCAGAGGTTGGAACCCCTTCAGGGTAAAACTGATTAAAAGCAAGAGAGCCTTCTGTGGTCAGAGCTTCTAATGATGCCAAGCCATCTTGTTCTAGATCAGAACCACCGGACAGTAGATTAATGAGTGTCGTCAAACCACCAGCCAACTTAACTGCAATCCCTTCTGAAACTGAACCCTCAGGTACCGTTCCACGGACTAAATCAGCCACTTTTGAACCTTTATGAACGCCACCAATACTCGTTACCGATGCGACAAGGTCTGGTCTCACTGAGGCCACATACCGCGCCGTAGGGCCGCCATGACTGTGCCCGACAAGGTTGACCTTATTTGCTCCGGTTGCGGCTAGAAGTGTTTCGACTTGAGCCAATAACTGCTCTCCCCTAACCTCTGAGCTATTCGTCGCTGATACCTGTGCAACGTATACGCTCGCGCCATCTTTGGTTAAGGATTCAGGCACTCCGTAGAAGTAATCCACACCCGCTAACGTATCGAACCCAAATAAGCCGTGCACCAACACAATGGGATATTTGGTTTCAGTATATCCACTTACTTCTAACGCCGATGCGCTCGTTCCAGCATAGACACCCATGCTGGATAGGCAGGCAATTGTCCAAATTAATATCTTTTTCAATGCTCTTTCCTTAAACAAGTTAGACCTCTGATGAGTATCAAAAACGTAGGTGATAATTTTATAAAACCAAAAAGAGTGACTCGAGATTTGTGATGTTGAACTTGAAATAAACAATCGGGATTAACATTAAACAGGTGAAGAATAAACAATAAAAATGACAATAAGATATTGATTAAAATGACATTTAGCCAATATGACGTGTTAATTATTGACTTTTAAGTCCCAAGAACAAGAACCAAAAAGTCGTTGGAAGTTTGATGCTTATGCCAGTTATGAAACACAGGTGTTATGAATTAATTGACGAGAACCATCAATTATCGATATAGGTCGTCCGAGTAATTTGTTTACTCAGTTATCAACAAAAAACAACGTTTATTCGGCTTACCTACACATAAAAAGAGAACACAGTGATGAAATACACAGCTTTGATACTCGCGTTAACCGTACCTTTTGGTGCCTATGCTGCTGAAAATTCAACACCAACACCTGAATCCATTACCTCGGCTGAAGTACTCAGTACACAAGGTTCGGAAACCTACTCTTACGTCCGATGCTGGTATCGTACCGATGCATCTAATGACTCAGCCGCCACAGATTGGAAATGGGCGAAAAAAGAGAACGGGGATTATTACACGATCAACGGATATTGGTGGTCGTCCGTCTCATTCAAAAATATGTTTTACAGTGATACCCCACAATCTGAAATCAAACAGCGTTGTGAACAGACACTCGATATCCAACACGACGTTGCCGATATCACTTATTTTGCGGCAGACAACCGCTTCTCTTACAACCATTCAATCTGGACCAACGATAACGCCATTCAATCCAACACCATCAACCGTATCGTTACTTTTGGTGATAGCCTTTCTGATACTGGTAACTTATTTAATGGTTCTCAATGGATTTTCCCAAACGCGGACTCGTGGTTTCTAGGGCATTTTTCCAATGGCTTAGTCTGGACAGAATATCTAGCAAAAGCCAAAGACGTCCCTTTATATAACTGGGCCGTTGGTGGTGCAGCAGGTACCAATCAATACGTCGCGTTGACTGGTGTATATGACCAAGTCACTTCTTACTTAACTTATATGAAAGTCGCCAAAAACTATCGACCAGAAAACTCACTGTTTACTTTGGAGTTTGGGCTCAATGACTTTATGAATTACGACCGAGAAGTCGCTGATGTTAAAGCCGATTTCAGCAGCGCTCTCATCCGCTTAACAGAATCTGGTGCTAACAATATCTTGTTATTCACACTGCCAGATGCAACTAAGGCGCCTCAATTCAAGTACTCGACCGAACAAGAGATCATCAAGGTTCGTGGCAAGATCATTGAGTTCAATCAGTTCATCAAAGCACAGGCTGAGTATTACCAAAGCATGGGGAAAAATGTGGTACTGTTCGATGCGAGTGCACTGTTTGCAAGCATTACCGACAACCCACAGCAGCATGGCTTTAGAAATGCGAGCGATGCTTGCCTAGATATCAATAGAAGCTCCGCTGCCGACTACTTACGAAGCCATAGCTTAACCAATGACTGTGCGATCTATGGTTCAGATAGCTATGTATTTTGGGGCGTAACACATCCTACTACCGCTACTCACAAGTATATTGCCGACCATATCTTGGCCTATTCGTTCTCTACCTTTAATTTCTAGTGATTTAGCAACTGAGCTGTATATTCAGATGCCAAATGAAATACTAAGTATCAGTGGCTTACATAAACTACAGATACAAAAAACCGCCTATTTAGGCGGTTTTTATTTATCTAAGTTTTATCAATAAAGCCTTTAAACTGGCTAGTGATTACTCATCGTCCACTTTTGGCGCAACTTTCTTCTTAGGGATAAACACGCTATCACCCACAGCCACATTTTGGTGGAAACTCTTATCGCGTTTAACTGGTTTTTTCGCTGTCTTCTTAGCTTGAGGTTTACCCGCTTTCTTAGCTGGACCGCCCTTCTTGAAGGCAGGTTTGCGAGGCTTGATGCCTTTAAACTTACCTTTTAGGCCTTCAAGAACTGAGAAGTTAAGATCTTGCTGCAGGTAAAGTTCAACACGCTTAAAGCTGTCCCAGTCTTTTGGCCCTACCAAAGAGATTGCATCACCTTTATTACCAGCACGGCCTGTACGACCAACACGGTGAACATACTCTTCGGTGTGCTTAGGCATATCGAAGTTGATAACGTGACTTACGTTTGGAATATCAATACCACGTGACGCAACATCTGTTGTTACTAGAATCTTGTAAACCGCACGCTCGAACTGGCTCATGATTGCATTACGTTGCGTTTGGTTTAGGTTACCACTCAGTGCAACCGCTTTTAGCTTCTTCTCGTTAAGCTTATCGGTTAGACGATCAGTATCAGCACGAGTAGCCGTGAAGATCATAACCTGACGGTACTCAGCCTCTTCCAGAACGCGATCTAAAATCGCCTCTTTATGATCCAAGTGATCGCACAGGTAAAACTTCTGCGTGATATCAAGGTGCTGCTCATTCGAAACACCCACTGAAATGCGCTTAGGTGCATCCAGCATCTCATTAGCAATATCGTTCACTTCTGCGTGATCAAGCGTTGCTGAGAACATCAAGGTTTGACGGCGACGGTGCTTCGCAGCATTCGCAATACGGCGCAGTTCAGGTGCAAAGCCTAGGTCAAGCATTCGGTCTGCTTCATCAAGGATCAGGGTTTCAACACCATCTAGGAACAACGAGCGGTGCTCTAGGTGATCGGCTAAACGGCCAGGAGTCGCTACGATAAAACGAGGGTATTTACGAAGTGCTTTAACTTGATCATTAAAGTTCTCACCACCTAGGATAAGAGTCGCTTCGTAAGACAGACCACCCAGCATGCTGCGTAGTTCGCCATATACCTGCTTAGCCAACTCACGAGTAGGAGCCAAGATTACACCACGAGGATCACGAGCAGAAAACGCTTTGGTTTTTAATGCTTTGTGAATCATCGGCAAAACAAACGCCAATGTTTTACCTGAACCCGTTTTTGATGAAGCCAATAGATCCTTACCGGCAATAGCAACAGGGATCGCTTTCGATTGGATCTCTGTCGCTTTCTTAAAGTCGTAATGTTTTAAGTTCTTCAGTAAGCGGTTATCTAAGCCTAAATCTTTAAAGTGCAAAGGACTCTCCAGTCATGATGGTATTGAATAAAATTATTTTAACGCGACATGATACCGCGAAAATGCTTTATAAGGATAGAGATCACAGTAAATTTATCCTTACTAACAAAGTTGTTTAGAGCATTGTATGCGTTGACAACAAAGGGCTGCCTCCATTAAATCAGAGACAAAGCTCTTCAAAATAAGCTATCTCATAAGTGAGACAGAACGTGATGCTCAGCTAATTACCTCAAAAATTTAGCAATTTCTTTAGTTATTGTTTTTGCGCTTAAAAAATTAGTCGCTACAATCATTAATGAAGCGACTATATGATAAAGAATGTATAGCGCATCTTTTGATGTTAAATAAGCAAGGAGTTCTTATGAATAAGACGTTAATCGCCGCTGCAGCCTCAGTTTTCATTCTAGCTGGTTGTTCTTCAGAGCCAGAAGAAGCTGCAGTGTCAGAAATGGATCAACTAACTAATCAAGTCGCTCAGCTTACAAGTGAAGTTGAAGCACTTAAGAGTGATAAAGCAGCAGCAGAAATGAAAGCTCAAGAAGCTTCTGAAGCCGCTATGGCAGCAAAAGAAGAAGCGGATCGTGCTAACGACCGTATCGACAACATCGCTGAGTCTTACACTAAGTAGTTTGATATTTAAGCGCGATTAAGCTGTAGATTAAATAAGTCGCAAAAGCAGTAAATTGATAGCACCACCTCTTCACAGATGTGGTGCTTTTGTTTTTTGGGGAGAATTTGTGAATCTAGTGGAGCAGCTGCCTCAGATACGAAGAAGTGCGTTAAAACTCAATCACCGGTGGAGCGATTTCAACAGGTACACCATTTTGCGCAAAGATAACCGCTTTGGCTTTTGAAATAGGCAAATCTGCATCTTCAAGCCACCACTTCAGTTCAACCGGGATTTGTAGTGATTTCTTAGAACCGTCACTTCGAGTTAATGGCTCATGCGCTTCAACAAACACGCTTCGATCTGGTTCTAACGAGACCTTAATCGGCTCATTAATAATCGTCACTTGCTCACCGCGGCTCACCTGCTCAAAAAGCCACTCGATATCTTTAGGTTCCATACGGATACAACCGGAACTCACACGCAGGCCAATCCCAAAGTCCTTATTGGTTCCGTGTATCAGGTAATCCCCAGCTCCATACGCAAGTCGCAACGCGTACTCACCTAGAGGATTTTCTGGTCCTGCAGGAACAACTTTCGGTAACTCGATACCTTTCTCTAGATACTCTTCACGGATTGACTTAGGCGGCGTCCAGGTCGGGTTTGGTCTCTTTTGGCTAATCTTGGTGATCATCTCAGGGGTATCACGTCCAATCCGGCCAATACCGACAGGGAATACGTGCACCTGATTTTTCTCTGGCTCAAAGTAGTACAACCTAAGCTCAGCCAAATTAATCACTATCCCTTTTCTTGGGGTATCAGGAAGAATGAGACGACTGGGGATACTTAGCACGTAACCTTCGGGGGGAAGAAAAGGATCAACACCTTTATTTGCAGCCATCAAAGAGAGAAAACCGATATCATATTGCTTGGCAATGATGGCTAACGTTTCACCTGCAGCAACTTCATGCTGTTGTATCCGGCCAACAATACGGCTCTCTTTCGGAGGAAGCTCAAAAGTTGCCGCAGAGGCCCACGACGACGCAATTCCAGCAGCAATCAAAGTCCCTTTCACAGCAAACCGAGTTGTTCGCTGTACGAGCAAAGCGATCTTACGTATTTGTGTTTTCATGGAGTACAAAAGCGTCGAGTTAGCGCAATACAACATACAATTCCTTGGTTTGTCGTCTTTATCAAAGTTTAGATTATCGCTGATCAAACGTCTCTACAATGTATTGTTGCCTCAATCACCATATGCAATTGCTCTTTCGTTTGAGTGTTTCCTTTATATAACCTTTAATTTATCCATACAAAATCGATTGCCTTTACGCTTTCAACAGATTTAGTTATCAATATTAATAAAACGATAATAGTAGACCCATTTTGTGACTAACGTCTCATGGAGGCTCGTTTTAACTCGCTACTATTGCCTCAACAAAACGAATTCAATTCAACAGAATCGGTAATTGATTAAATCCTGTTCCTATAATTACCGTTTAAACTTTGGAGAACGACCATGGCTACACCTCATATTAACGCTCAAGCTGGTGATTTCGCAGAAACAGTACTGATGCCGGGTGACCCGCTTCGCGCAAAATACATTGCTGAAACATTCCTTGATGACGTTAAGCAAGTTTGTGACGTTCGCAACATGTTTGGTTACACAGGCACTTACAAAGGTAAGAAAGTTTCTGTAATGGGCCACGGTATGGGTATCCCATCATGCTGCATCTACGTACACGAGCTAATCGCTGAGTACGGTGTAAAGAACGTAATTCGCGTAGGTAGCTGTGGTGCAGTACGTGACGACGTTAAACTAATGGACGTTGTTATCGGTATGGGTGCTTCAACAGACTCTAAAGTAAACCGCATTCGTTTCAACAACCACGACTTCGCTGCAATTGCTGATTTCGGTCTTCTAGAAGAAGCTGTAAACCAAGCTCGTGCACAAGAAGTTCCAGTTAAAGTTGGTAACGTATTCTCTGCAGACCTTTTCTACACTCCAGAAGCTGACCTTTTCGAAAAAATGGAAAAGCTAGGCATCCTAGGTGTTGATATGGAAGCGGCTGGTATCTACGGTGTTGCTGCAGACCTTGGCGCAAAAGCACTAACTATCCTTACAGTATCTGACCACATCATCCGTGGCGAGAAACTAAGCTCTGAAGAGCGTCAAAAATCGTTCAACGACATGATGAAAGTAGCTCTAGAGACTGCAATCAACATCTAACGATTTGATAAAAGATACATTGAAAGGCGTTACCCCGCAGCCAAGTTCGCTTGGCTGCTCAAATAATCCCGAGGGGGAGATCGTGTCTAACGACAAGCTGCCAAAAGATGCAGATGGTTTGCAACTCAACTTTTGTAAAACATTGGCGTGTGACAACTTTGGCTTGAGCGATGCAAAACGTTATGTTTTGCAACACGCTAACCCTAAGCGTCCAGCGATGGTTTGTCGTGAATGTGGAGCTTTCCCCCCCTTACTTAACAATCGTGAAGTGTTAAGCGAACTTCATCGCCTGAGACAACTTCACAGCGATGGGCTCCCTGCCTGTCGTAATGATGATTGCGATAACTTCGGCTTATCGGTTCATACTCACAAACATCTTTACCATGCCTTCGGCTACAGTGGCGACAGGCAGCGCTATCGATGCAAAGACTGCCAATCAACCTTCGTTGACAAGTGGTCTGGCTCCAATAAAAAACTCCAGTTCCAAGAGAACCTCATGGGCTTATTGTTCATGGGATATTCTGTACGTGAAATCTGCAGAAAATTAGAGATCAACCCAAAGACTTTCTATGATCATGTTGACCATATCGCTAGCCGTTGTCGTCGAAAACTCGCGATGATTGACGCTCGATGGGTTAATCATGCCAAAGATTATCAGTTCGCCTCTCACTATCAGCGTTTACAACCGCAAAGCAACAACGGCGTGGTTTGGATCACGACAGGTGAAGCGCACTCTGGATACATCCTTTGCCAACATGTGAATTACTCACAAAATGAAGAGCCTTCAGGCAATGTCGACCACAACCCGTATGATGATGTGGCACGCTTTGTATCCAAAGAGCACTCTTCAGAGGCAAACCTTGAGCTACCGCAGCGTTCTGACAAACTAAAAGAGCGTATTGAGCAACAATACCAAGTTATTTTGGCGCGAGGCAACGTTGAGGACCCAATGGGGAACCTCACTGCATTTAGCTACCCGTCAAAAGGGGCGCTAATTCGACCGCCTTATACGTCTTATGCTCACTTCCTGCATGTATTAGACATGTGCGATGAAAATAAGCACGTAGCGATCTATATGCCACAAGATCCATTACTAAGATCTGCCGCCCTTAGCGTTTGTTTGCCGCGTATACAGAGTCAAAATATTGACCTTATGTACGTAGAAGAAGACGCAGGCTGGCAAGACGATCACAGTTTTGAAAAGATCGACATCGTTCATATGAGTTGGTGGCGCGATCGTTGGGCTATTGCTAATCAAGGTGATAAGCAGAAAGGTATCTGCTACCTAACAGGCAACAATCCAGAGCCAAAACAGTGGTTTAATACCGCTTCAATTCAACAAACTAAGTTTTATCAAGAGCGCTTTCAGGTGCTATTTGATAGCTTTATTAATGAGCCTAGACGTAAGCTTCGTCCTGGTGGCATTCTTCCATTACTCGACATATTTAGAGCTTGGCACAATCTGTGCTACCAAGATAAGCAAGGGCTTACGGCAGCGCAACGCTTAGGCGTAGCGGAGCAGCCATTGACCCTAAAGCAACTACTTTCATAGAAACGTACCACTAGATAATTATTCGGGAACTCATTGATTTTTAAGTAACAACATGAGGTAACACCCATAATTGGAAAAGATACGTGTTCCTTTAGCGCTCTAAGAAAGATAATTGGTGCTTATCCTAAATCACACTCTTATAATGATTGTGTTATCAATATGTTCGATAATTACGGATCTAAGCCTTGGACAAAAATCAGTACCTTCTTGAAACAGAACTAGAACAACTCAAAACTCGTGTCGACTCTGAACCGCTGGTGATCCTTGAGATTGCTCAGCAATGCCTCGTCAGATCTGAGCAAGTTCTGTTTGAAGAAGGAGCGATCCAATCGCTTATGTTAATGGCAAGATGTTGCTGGAGCCTGATGGATTACCAAAAAGGTTTAAAGTACGTCAAAGAAGCCTATAAGCGCCAAAACCGATTAGACACCGACCTTTTTCTTCCTGAAATCCTTCACTTACATGCGCTCCAATATTGGGGACAAGCCAAGTACTACTCTGCACAACAGTTCTGGATCAATGCGTTAGAGCAATCTGCACTAGTCGATGAAGTCGAAATACAGATCGAATGCCTGATTGGTCTGGGCAACATCTGGCGAATGACTCACGAATATAAGCTGGCTCGTTCAACACACCAACTCGCGGTAAAAGTGGCAAACAACAGCCGTATTGGTTGGCTTGAAGGCAAAGCAAGAATCCTGCTCGCGTGGGATTACTACCTGCTCAACAACTATGTTGAAATGCTGTCGGTGTTAGATGGTGCGGAAGAAGCGTTAAAAGGACACAAAGACAACACTTGGCATGCCGAGGTGTGGGACTTCAGAGGCCTTGCACTACTTGGACTTGAGCGCTTAGATGACGCTGAGCGTGCCACAGCCAAAGCGCATAAGCTTGCGGTTGAGCACAACCTAGTGTGGATGAAAGCCCACTCTTATATTAGCCGCGCGCGCTTAGAGTTACTCAGAAAGAGACCAGAGCAAGCCGCAGAGTTACTTAGGCTTGCGGAAGAGTCAGCAAACGAATTTGATAATGGTGAGCTACTCAGCCAAATCTGTTATCAGCAATCTTTGGTCGCAGAAGAAAACCAAGATTTTAAAGCCGCTTTAATCGCCTTTAAGAAGTACCGTCAATATTCTATCGGTATGCTTCGAGAACAAACCACTCGCGTGGGTTTAGATAAAGCGCGCAGTTCAAAACGCCAACTCGAACAAAGAGCGAGAAAGCTCATCAACCGCATTCGTGGCCAACACGAGTATGACCCAGAAAAGCATCTCTCTTATGTTGTGTCTGAAACCTTTTGGTGGGAACAACTGGTTCTGTTCAAAACAGAGCTTAAGCGTTCAAATCACAGCATTATTATGTTTCAACACGTCGATCCCGACTATTTAGATGTCTGTACCGAAATCGCTCACACCTTGTGTAATCAAGATGACTTCATTTCAAGGCTCAGTTCCGAGCGTGTTGCTCTCATGCTCTCCGAAAAAGGCGAAGCCGCAGAGCGAACCTTCCAAACTCTAAGCACCATGCTTGATATTTATCCATGGCATAGAAAAGGATTAAAAGGTTCAAAACCAACCGTCAGCCTCAATGACATTTTGACGTTCCCATTCACTCTGGAACAACTAGAAGAAGACGATGCCGAGGTAAGAGTTTGATGGAAACGCTACTAAGTAAAATCACCGATGCTGGTCTAGACCCTTCTTCCGTTTCAGGTGAAGAGGCGATCATATTCTGGAATCATATTCGCCAGCATGTTTCGACAACCAAAACCGAGCAAGCGCACTGTTATATCATTAGTTCGGAATATCGCGCTGAACTGCAGCAAACCCAAACCAGTATCGAAGAACTGAGACTGGCACTCAATCTATTAAATTTGCCAACAGATATAGAAGATATTCTGACCGTCAAAACCAGCCTAAGTGATCGCTTGGTAGAAGTTGGTGATTACACTTCGGCACTAAATGAGTTCGTTAGCTCATCATCCATCGCCGTTGAACATGGCTATATCGATGAATACGTAATGGCAATTCTAGGCATGGGTAACCTGTGTGACGCTTATGGCGACCACAACCGAGCTCTCCGCTATTACCAGAAAATCAACAGCATTGACCATGCGATAAGTAGTCGCTCACTTCGTCTTAAGTTCAAGCTTCATACGGTGGCGAGCCTAGTGCTACTGAATAGGATTACTGCAGCGAGTGACCTGCTCAATGAGTGTGAAGAGCTCAGTATTCTGGTCAGCAACAAATTACTGACTGCTCAAATATTGCTATACCAAGCAAAAGTGTTGCGTGCAAAGAAGAAGTATCACGAGGCCCTAGGTTGCCTGTCTAAGATTCAATACTCTGCGAACAACACGCAAGCAAGTTGGTTAGCAACCATGACGCGTCTCGAGCTCGCTCATTGTTTAAGTGCAATCGGCAAACAAGAATACGCCAGCATGATCTTGTCGAGTACAGACAAGCGCATGAAGGTTTACTCATCCCCAGTACTCGCTAAACGATTCTATGATTCGTTAAGCGACGTGTGCATGAACCAAGGACGTTTTCAGGAAGCACTAAGCTACGAGAAAAAAGGCTACCGAATTGAGACGGATCTTATGAAACAGATCCCAATCAGTGAACTAGGAGCCAGCCAGCTTCGTCGCCTATCGAGATTCGAGCTACAACTTAAGCTCATCCTCTCTGAGCAAGAAAACCGAGAGCTAAAAGAGACAACCGAGCAGCACAAAAACGCAGTGGCACAGCTACAACAGGATGTGTTCACCGACCCATTAACCGGTTTGCATAACCGCCGATGGTTAGATGTGAAGTTAAAAGACATGCTGTTACATGACACCTCTTTCGCACTCATGGTTGTCGATATTGATCACTTTAAGTCGATCAATGATGAACTGAGCCACTTAGTGGGTGATAAAGCGATTGTAAGTGTTTCTCAAGAGTTAAGGTCGTACTTCAAGTTCCGAGGCGCTTCCTGTGTCAGATTCGGTGGGGAAGAGTTCCTAGTCATTCTTGAGAATACCGATATGGCAAAAGCAGAAATGCACTCAGAAAATTACCGTGAACGCATTTTCCAATTTGGTTGGCACGAAATACTCGGTGAGCGTGGCTTAACAGTCAGTATTGGTATCACGATGCATCGTGAGGGTGAGAATACACAGCGTACCTTCTATCGAGCAGACAAAGCCTTGTATCGTGCAAAAGCAAACGGTCGAAACCAAGTCTGCACTGAGTAGTTAGATAGTTAAAGTAGTGCCGAACGAATCATGCTCGGCACTATCCAACAGCAAAACAATCACTTGCTTCGAGCTTTATCTATTAATGAAAAGACGTCATTGATAGAAGAACAAAGATATTCCTCCTACTGCGGCAAGCGTGCCTATGAGACTCTGCTTTGAGACCTTTTCCCCTTTCAACGCATAGATCACCAGAATAAAGACCGGACTGGTCGCTATCAATGTTTGAGCAATCGCGGGATTAGCATTTTTTAAAGCGATTTGTTGCAACCAAAGCGCGAGAAACGTCCCAACAAAAATGGCGCTGAGTAACCATAGCTTGTCGAGTTTAGTCATCTCCCATAAATCCCTTTTGATTGATGAGTAAGGTTTACGCTCAACAAAAGGAATAATCATCATCACCGCAAACACGCCGATTGTCAGGCGAATCAACGCCCCCAACAAAGGTGGGATATCACCAGCAACCAAAGCATAGTGAGAAATGACCACACCTGAGGCTTGGCACACACTTGCTACTAGCCCGTATCCAATGCCGCTCCATTGCGCTTGGTTAGTTGAATCATCACTCACCGAATTAGATGGCTGAAATACTACGAAGGTCACCGCTAAAGTGGTGATGACGACACCGAGCCAACTTTGAAGTGTCAACGCAGCACCTAAGAACATCAAAGCCAGCACGCCAGAAAGAGGTGGAGCTAACGATTCAAGCAGCAATGTCTTATTAGCACCAATTCTTTTCAAAGCAGCGAAGTAAGCACTGTCACCAATTGCGATTCCAATAATCCCTGAAATCGCCAATATCCAAAAGTGATTAGCACTCAGTTCAAACTCTGGCATTGGGATAAGCGGCATCACAAGCAGCATCATGACTGAAGCAACCAAACCCTTGATGATATTGAGCTGCATTGCTGAGAAACGATGCCCAAATTGCCCATAAATCCAAGTCGCACACGCCCACACGATAGCGGCACCGATCGCCGCTATTTCACCTATATACATTTGTATCCATCCTTGTGGTTTTGTGCATCACGCATACTTCAACGATCACTATTAAGTCAGTATGACAAACAAGATAACAGAAATAACTCAATAAATTAGAGAGTGATTTTATAAGTTCCAATAATGACATCGCTCACATTAGAAGCAAAAACACATTATTTATAACTCGGTAAATCATTTTGATAACAATTACTTGGATGATAGCGTAGTATATTTATAACTAATATCTAACATCACAAGGATCTGTTATGTTTTTAGACTACTTTGCGCTCGGTCTACTGATTTTCGTAGCATTAGTCATCTTCTACGGCATCATCGTCATTCACGATATCCCCTATGAAATTGCGAAAGAACGCAATCATCCTCATCAAGATGCTATTCATGTCTCTGGCTGGGTTAGCCTTTTCACTCTACATACTATCTGGCCGTTTCTTTGGATCTGGGCGACATTATGGCGCAAAGATCGTGGATGGGGCTTTGCCAAACTCGAAGAAGAGCAGCACGACATTCATCATCGTGTTGATATCTTAATTGACCAAGTGAGCACTCTTCAGGAAGAAATCTCTCAACTCAAGAAAGCAAAGCCAGAGCAAAGTAAGCAAGATAACGATCAAAATAAAGCTCAAGATCAGGAGGTTAAGTAATGGATTTACTGCTGATAATGACCTATGCGGCACTGTGTATCACCATTTTTAAGGTGTTCAACATTCCGCTAAATAAATGGACTGTTCCTACTGCTGTTCTTGGCGGTGTGATCATCATCGGTACTTTGATCTTACTGATGAACTACAACCACCCTTTCACTCAGATTGGTAACCAAGTTTACTCAACAACGCCTATCGTTTCAGGGGTTAGAGGTAAAGTGATTGAAGTGCCAGTAGAGGCAAATAAGCCTCTTAAAAAGGGCGATATCCTCTTTAAAATCGATCCTATTCCGTTCGAGGCTGAAGTCGCAAGGTTAGAGGCGAAAGTAAAAGAAGCGAGCCAAGGCGCACTAGGAATGGAATCTGACGTTGCTGAAGCAGAAGCAGCGAGAATCAAAGCCATTGCTGAGAGAGACAAAGCCCAACGTGAGTTTTCTCGTTACAAACGCGGTTACGACAGTGGCGCCTTTACTGAGCAACAATTGGATACTCGCAGACAAGCTTATAAAGCATCAGAAGCTGCGGTTAAAGTGGCAGATGCGACCTTAGAAAGAGCAAAAATTGCTTTGGATTCTGAGATCGGTGGCGAGAACACAGCAGTATTAAGCCTATTAGCAGAATTGCGTAAAGCTCAATTTGACTTAGAACAGACTGTGGTTCGAGCACCTACAGATGGCTACGTGACTCAATTAGCTCTGCGCCCGGGTGTTATGGCGGTACCACTGCCACTGGCTCCGGTGATGACCTTTGTTCACACAGAAGACCAGTTCTACACTGCAGCCTTTAGACAAAACTCTTTGCAGCGCTTACAACCAGGCTACGAAGCAGAGTTCCTGTTTAGAGCATTACCAGGCAAAGTGTTCAAAGGACGCATCGAAGAAGTGATTCCAGCCATCGGTGAAAGCCAATTCCAAGCGAGAGGTGCGCTACTGGGTACTGAGGCATTGCGTACTAGTGGCCGTGTGTTCGTTAAATTGACCATTACTGATGACCTGTCTGACTTCCACTTACCTATGGGTACAGCAGTCGAAGTTGCGGTTTATTCAGATAGCTTCACTCACGTATCTATCATGCGTAAAGTACTTATCCGCATGAAGAGTTGGCAAAACTACCTATACCTAGACCACTAAGCCAGGTATTGGTTGGTCAAGAACTGACTTAACACACTGTTAATGTGATTGAAAAAAGCCAGACCTGCTCTGGCTTTTTTGTTGCTTGATTAACCACAAACCACGGCTTTTTACATCATATAAACGTATGTGGATGGAATTTTAGACATCTAGACACTTACCTTCCCTTATGGAAGGGTTCTACTGTATAATGCGCGCCTTATTTTTTATATTTGCCTAAAAAACGATCTCGATGAGATACCTACTAAAAATGGCGAATATACGTTCTTTGTTATTTTTATCTTTCAGTATTTGAGGTTACCTATGAACTTTTCAGCTAAAACAGTGGTTGTCATTGCCATTGGCGCAGCACTGTATGGCATTGGTGGTTTACCTATGTTTGGTGTCCCAGTGTTCGCTAATACGACATTAAAACCAGCAATGGCGGTGTTAGCACTGTTTTCTGTTTTGTTCGGCCCGATTGTAGGTTTCTTAGTTGGCTTCATTGGCCACTGGGTAACCGACCTATTCGCAGGCTGGGGTGTATGGTTAACTTGGGTATTAGGCTCAGGTATTGTTGGTATGATCATCGGTTTATTCCCGATGTTGACCAAAAACCGCCTTCAGCAAGGTGACTTGCCTATGAAAGACTTCGCGCTGTTTGTGGTACTGGCCCTTGCCGGTAATGTGGTCGGTTACGGCTGCTCTGCATTCCTAGATACCATCCTTTATGCAGAACCGTTTACTAAAGTCTTCACTCAACTGTCTATCATTGCAGCGGGTAACACCGTTCTGATCGCTGTTGTTGGCTTGCTGATCCTTAAATCAGTCGCTAAACGCAACAAACAAAGCCGTAACCTAACTGAGGCATAAGCGATAATGACTATAGCATTTTCGAACTTCTCTTTTAGATATGAGTCGCTGGATAAACCGACGCTAAAAAATATCAATCTAAGGATAGAGAAAGGAGAGAAAATCGTCATTATTGGACCAAGTGGTAGTGGTAAATCTACCCTAGGTCAATGTCTTAACGGTCTGATACCTCATGCTATCAAAGGTGAGGTGACTGGGTCTCTAGAGATCAACAGCAAGAACATTTCTGATTTTTCTATGCACGACTATACCGAGCAGGTTGGCACAGTATTACAAGATACTGATAGCCAATTTGTCGGTTTGAGTATTGGCGAAGACATCGCATTCGCTCTGGAAAATCAGTTAGTGTCAAACATTGATATGTACCCTCTGGTTAAGTCGACAGCAAAAATGGTCGACTTAGCAGATATGCTTGATCGCTCGCCACATGATCTATCCGGCGGCCAAAAACAACGCGTGTCATTAGCGGGCATCTTAGTTGATGACGTTGACATCCTATTGTTTGATGAACCTTTGGCTAGCCTTGACCCGAAAACGGGCAAAGCGACTATCGAAATCATCGACCAGCTTCATAAAGAAACCAACAAGACTATCGTAATCATCGAGCATCGCCTTGAGGATGTTCTACACCGCGATATCGACCGAGTGATCTTGATGGAGCGCGGTGAAATTGTTGCAGACATGACACCCGATGAAATCTTAGCTTCTGAACTGCTTGAAACACACGGTATTCGTGAACCACTTTATTTATCTGCTCTGAAGGCAGCGAAAGCACCTTTGACCAGTGAAGATAAGCTATCAAACCTCAAGGCTCTCGATTACAAAAGATTCCGCCCTGCGGTTCAGACTTGGTTTGCAGAGCGCCCGACTCCAGTTGCCGAGAAACAGTACCAACCTTTACTTGAGGTCCACGGTCTGACTTACTCCTATGATGGCGAAAAGAACGCTCTCGAAGACGTTAGCTTTAAAATTGGCAAAGGTGAGTTCGTTTCAATCTTAGGTAAAAATGGCTCAGGTAAATCGACCATCACCAAGATTATCATGGGTGTGATTGACGCAGATTCAGGCTCTTCATACCTTAACGGTGAAGACCTATCAGAGCTTTCTATCTTCGAAAGAAGTCAGAAAGTCGGCGTTGTGATGCAGAACCCAAATCATATGATCTCTCATCATATGATCTTTGATGAAGTTGCATTCGGTCTGCGTAATCGTGGGGTTGCAGAGCAGGACATCAAAGAGAAAGTTGAGAACGTTCTTGAGCTATGTGGCTTGAGTAAGTTCCGTCACTGGCCAATCGAAGCACTGAGCTACGGGCAGAAAAAACGCGTAACGATTGCTTCTATCCTAGTATTGGAACCTGAGCTTCTGATCTTGGATGAACCAACTGCGGGTCAAGATTACCGTAACTACACCTCTATGCTGGCGTTTATCCAAAAGCTTAACCGCGAGTTAGGTATCACCGTCGTGATCATTTCACACGACATGCACCTGGTTCTAGAGTACACCACACGCTCAATCGTCATTGCTGACAGCAAGCTGATTGCTAACGCAGACATGACTGAGGTGTTCAGCCAACCATCGCTTCTAGAGCGTGCAAATCTCTGTACCACCAGTATTTATGAACTCGCGACCATGATGAAAATCGACGACACCAATGCATTTATGCAGTACTTCATCGACTACGAGAGAAGCTCGCTATGAATGCATCAAAAGTAAAATTCGGCATCAACTACATTGATACCAAATCACCGCTGCATGCGTTAAACGGCATCACTAAATTTGCTCTTTTCTTAGCTTGGGTGACAGTTGTTTTAACGACATTCGACCTACGGTTAATCACGTTACTTATCCTAACGGGGCTTTATCTACTCAAGCTAACCAGAGTGCCAGTTAGGGTTTATAAGCCTCTGTTGCTAGGTACGGCTAGTGTGCTGAGCCTAAATGCGTTGTTCATGTACCTGTTGGCTCCACAGCAAGGTACTGAGCTCATTGGCAGCGAAACTTTATTGCTAACATTACCGGGTAACTACTCGTTGAGCCAAGAGACATTGTTTTACTTGGTGACCGTAACACTCAAGTACATGAGTATGTTTCCGATAGCGCTGATCTTTGTATTCACAACGCACCCGACTGAGTTTGCTGCTAGTCTCAACCGCATTGGTGTTCCTTACAAGATTGCCTACGCGGTCAGCTTAACGCTACGTTATTTGCCAGAAGTTAAGAAAGATTTCGTCAACATCATGCATGCCCAACAAGCTCGTGGTGTTGAACTTTCCAAGAAAGCACCACTTCTTGTACGCATTAAAAATGTTGCTAAAGTGTTAGGACCATTGATTTTCTCAAGCCTAGATAGAGCTGATGAGATATCAAATGCTATGACGCTACGTGGCTTTGGCAGACATAAGTCTCGCACTTGGTATAGCTACGCGCCATTACAACGTATCGATTTTATTTGTTTATTTATCATCGGTTTAATCGTGATATTGGCTATCGCAAAACGCATTCTTGAACCAGCTTTGTTTTGGTATCCATTTTAGTATCAATTTAAACAATTAGTTAAAATGACACACCGCTCAATAGGGCGGTGTTTTGTTTTTACCCTTTCACTTTTGAACAAAA
This sequence comes from Vibrio chagasii, assembly GCA_041879415.1. Taxonomy (NCBI): domain Bacteria; kingdom Pseudomonadati; phylum Pseudomonadota; class Gammaproteobacteria; order Vibrionales; family Vibrionaceae; genus Vibrio; species Vibrio chagasii. The sequence continues at coordinate 887,229 of CP090852.1, forward strand.
CTTAACCGAACAAACCGTAACCATCGGATTTTGACGATAAACTGACCGTTTCCTCACATCTTTGGTTTGAATTCTAATTTAGAAGCTCTTAATATTCTGTTTACAGAATGTTGCGCGAAATAGAGATTTGTAATGGCTCGAATTACCCAAGTACAGAAACTAGAAAACCAAAAGCACTACGATAAGATCGTACTAAGCCTTTTTCTAGCTGAAGGACATGAAGCACTAACTTATGCAAGGATTGCTCAAGAGATTGGCATTAGTTTAACGACGCTTCAGGGTTACTACCCATCAACTCGTGCTATCCGCTCCGTGTTACATCAACACATGCTTTCGATTGTTATAGAGAGTCTAGACTTCTCATCTGAAGAAGCGTTTGTTCAATCATGGCAAAACGCTTTAGATAATGAACAATTCCGATACGTGATCAAGTTGATGTTCTTTCACGCGTCTCAGGTCAAAAGCCCTGAAGAGTTCAATATCAGCTCAGATGGTGTATTCCGAGATAAAATGCTTGAGAGCTTTGGAACTGACTCCATTAGGATTATTGAAACCGTGGTAGGACGCTCTATGCTCTACCTTACGAACTTCAAGCAGCACTAAACGAGATACTCTCAAATAGAAAAGGGAACCATAAGGTTCCCTTTTTTGTGTTATCTACGCGTGCATTCTACCGATTACATTACGGGTTCAGCTTGTAAAAAATAGTCGACAATGGCGGTAGGCGAAGCTCAATCGAGGTATCCAACCCTTCACTCTGAACGGCTTCGATTTCGACAACCTCTTTCACGTCATAACCACTACCGTTATATTTAGCATCATCAGTATTGAGTAATAGGCTGTACTTACCTTGTGCCGGAACACCTAGTCGGAAATGCTCATGTGGTACTGGCGTAAAGTTCGATACGACTAGCACACGCTCACCAGATTCACTGATACGCTCATGAGCTAAGATACTCGCCTCTGCAGAGTCTTGAAGACGCCATTCAAAACCTTGTGGATCAAAATCTAAGTCATGCATTGCAGCTTCATTGCGGTAAAGGTAGTTCAGGTCTTTCGTTAGCTTTTGAACACCTTGGTGGCGATCGTAGTCTAATAAGAACCACTGCAGTTGGTCATCATGGTTCCACTCTGCTGTCTGGCCAAACTCAGCCCCCATGAAGTTAAGCTTCTTACCCGGTTGTGCGTACATGTAACCCATGTATGCGCGTAGGTTAGCCGTTTGCTGCCACTCATCACCTGGCATCTTGTTATGGATAGAGCCTTTACCATAAACCACTTCATCGTGCGACAGTGACAATACGTAATTCTCACTGTGTGCGTAAACCAGCGGGAAAGTAATCGTATCGTGGTGGTATTTACGGTTAATAGGATCTTCTTGGATGTAAGACAAGCTATCGTGCATCCACCCCATGTTCCACTTAAAGCCGAAGCCTAAGCCACCCATAAAGGTCGGTGCAGAAACACCAGGGAAAGCCGTCGATTCTTCCGCAATGGTCATCGCATTCGGGAAGTGTTTGTACACCTCTTCGTTCATCCATTTCAATGTCGCAATAGCGTCGTAGTTTTCATTGCCGCCATCAACATTTGGAATCCACTGATCGTGGCTACGCGAGTAATCGAGGTACAACATCGAAGCTACGGCATCCACACGGATACCATCAATATGGAATTGCTCAAACCAGTACAACGCGTTTGCCACTAAGAAACGACGTACATGTTCGCGACCTAAGTCATAGATATACGAGTTCCAATCCTGATGCCAACCACGACGTGGATCTGGGTCGTGGAATAACGGTGTGCCATCAAAGTTAGCCAAGCCATGGTCATCACTTGGGAAGTGAGCTGGAACCCAGTCTAGTACAACGCCGAGACCAGCTTGGTGACATTGATCGACAAAGTATTTGAAATCATCCGGAGAACCAAAGCGGCTCGTTGGTGCGAAAAGGCCAACAGGCTGGTAACCCCATGAACCATAGAACGGATGTTCTGAAACTGGCATCAACTCGACATGAGTGTAACCAAGCTCGGTTAGGTAAGGGATCAGCTCTGCCGCTAACTCACGGTAGTTTAGAAAATCACCTTCAGCATTGCGCTTCCAAGAACCAGCATGTAATTCATAGAACGACAGTGCCTCTTTACGCTTCTCTGTCACTGGGCGATTTTGCCATTTCGCATCTTGCCACTCATAACGAGCGTGATCGTAAGTCACAGAAGAGAACGAAGGGTACTGCTCAGAGTAGAAACCCCATGGGTCAGCCTTGTGAGGTAAGCCTTCACCATTTGGTCCTTTTAATTCGAACTTATATTGAGCGCCCTCTTCCAAGCCTGGAATGAATAAGCCCCAAATACCGTAGTCCAAACGTTGCATCGGGTGGCGACGACCGTCCCACGAGTTGAAGTTACCCACTAAGCTAGCCGCTGTTGCATGCGGTGCATAAACTAAGAAGCGAGTACCAGAAATTGTCTGACCATCACGCTCTAGAGTAACAAACTGAGCCCCCATGTGATGGTACATATCTTTAGGTGTGTGAAGGTCTTCATAGCTCGCGTACAACTCATGATACTGGTATGGATCATCAATGATCTGCTCTACTCCTGCCCAATCAACTGCGAGCTTGTAGTGAGTAAAACGCAAGTCTCTTTTTTGCTTAAGAATGAATCCACTTTCATCCTCTCGCTCTAACTCAATACGAGGTTCCTTTCCAACAATCAACTCGACTTTATCTGCCCCTGGGATCCATATACGTAATGCGCCTTGCTTTGAAGGTAAGTACGGCCCTAAAAACGCAAATGGGTCAGTGAAACAAGCCTGTGATAGTTGGGTATATATTTGTTTTTGCTTTGAAATCGAACTTAGTTCCAAAACGTTTCTCCCTAACCAAACATCCAAAAAATATAATACAAAAATGCCCGCTATTAGTGCGGGCAATATAACGACGATTTATTCTACCAGATGAGCATTCATTATTGAGTGACCAAGGTTGTAGTTTCGTACGCCGTAAGCAAAAAACCACCTATTTTCAAAGCCACTCAAACCCATCATTTACCTGCTTTTTCTCGAACTTCTGTGAGCTTAGAAGCAATTCGATTCACGCCGTCATGAGCAAAGATTTCGTCCAGGTTCATCGATAGTTTACGACGCCAGTTCGGGTACTCATCTACCGTGCCAGGAATGTTTACTGGCTGATCCATTTCCAACCAGTCTTCCAATTGAACACTTAGCAATGTTGAACCACCAGCAGCAACGTGCAACTGCAGTGCTTCAGCAAGGTAAGAGTCCATTGGTACTTGGCTCGCGTCACGGCCTACACCTTCAGGTAAGAAACCATGCCATGCCACAGAGTCTAGGATACCTTGCTTACACTCAAGACGATCATCAAACAAGCCGTTCAGCTGTTCTTGATCTGGGTACAAGCCAATCTCTTGACCCATTTTCAGATCATCACAGTGCCAGAAGCCACGTAGTGTTGGCATATCGTGTGTACATAGTGCCGCCATCGACTGTTCAGCGTAATGAGCAGGTGAGATGAAACCGCCATCTTCTTCTGATGTTTCGAAGAAGAACACCTTGTACGAGTGCACACCTGCATCAGCCAAGATATCGACAATCTCATCTGGCACAGTACCTAAATCTTCACCAATAACGCTACATTGGTAACGATGAGATTCAAGAGCAAGAATCGACAGCATGTCTTGAACTGGGTAGTAGATGTAAGCGCCTTTCGTTGCATCTTCACCTTTTGGAATCCACCACAGGCGAAGTAAGCCTAATACATGGTCAATACGCAACGCACCACAGTGCTTCATGTTTGCACGAAGTAGCTTGATGTAAGCATCGTAACCCGTCGCTTGAAGCACTTCTGGGTTTAGCGGTGGAAGACCCCAGTTTTGACCTAATGGACCAAGAATATCCGGTGGAGCACCGATGCTTGCATCCATCACAAGATTACCTTCATCAGCCCAAGTTTCACTGCCTGAATCCGCAACGCCTACCGCTAGATCTCGGTACAGGCCAACCGCCATGCCTTTTTCTTCAGCCAATGACTGAGCATCGTTGATTTGGCAGTCAGCTAGCCATTGTAGGTACATGTAAAGATGTACTTTATCTAGGTTGTCTTTGATGTACTTTTGAGTAACTGGGCTGTCGAATGTACGGTATTTCTCAGGGAATACCGGCCATCCCCACATACCAGAATCTTCAGCATGCAATTCACTGTGCAGAGCATCAAATGCCGCTTGGTGCATCAGGCTATCACCGCCCTCTTCAACAAACGCCAAGAATGCTTGTGCGCGATCGCTGTTTTTGTCTAGGTGACGAGTTTTAAATTCTGTAAATAGTAGAGGCAAGATGCTCATCTTCAGCTCAGACACTTCGGTGTAGTTCACCCAGTGTGCATCACGCGCTTTCTGAAGGCGCTGTTGGAACTCTGCACTGCCTACTTTTTGTTGCGCTTCAGCGCTTAATGCAAACTCAGGTACTGAGCTCACATCAATGTATAGGATGTTCAACCAACGACGTGAAGACGGGCTGTATGGGCTCGCACCTTCAGGGTTCGCAGGGAACAGAGAGTGAATCGGGTTTAGACCAACGAAGTCACCGCCGCGAGACGCGATATCAGCCACCAATTGTTTCAGGTCACCGAAATCACCAATACCCCAGTTATGCTGAGTTCTTAGCGTGTAAAGCTGAACACTTGGTCCCCAAAGCTTTTTGCCTTCTTCGATTGGCGACTGCTTAAAGCACGCTTTAGGTGTAATAATTAGCGTCATTTCGTAAGGCTTTTTACGGCGCTTACGGCTCACAATTAACTTGTGGTAACCCCATGCCAGATCATTTGGCAATGCAAACACTAAAGGGCCACCCTCTGCACGCTCATCACGAACGACTTGAGATTGAAGATAGCCTTCAAGTACCTCTCCTTGCTCGGTCTCTAAACGCCAGCTGAACTCACTCTCACGAGCGCTCACACCTAGATTCAGCGCCACTTCTACTGGCTCACCATCACGCAAGACAAGAACTGGGTCTAGTACATCTTTTTTGTGTTTTCTTTCTGCTGACTTAAGCAGTGCATCATCGCTGCTTGTATCGTAGCCCAATGAAGCCAGTAGAGATGTAATTGTCTCATCTGATACCTGTGCTTCATCGCCCCACGCACTAACGTAACTGTCGGCAATGTTTGCCATTTCTGCGACTTGTTTTAATACGGTCTGTTCTTTCATCGCTCTCTCCGAAAACGTTCTAACGCTTTCAATTTTGTAGGGTTGTTATTTAATCTGTTACTAATCAATTAGCTTGTGACAATCAGTTTGTGAGCATTGCTATCGGTAAAAACCATCTGTTTGCTCACAAGCTAATTGAGCCAAGGCAGAGACTGCCTTGGCTACGTTGAAACTATTAACGGTTAACCGCTTCAAGTTTCCAAATGTTGTTCACGTAATCGCGGATAGAGCGATCCGATGTGAACTTACCAACGAGTGCTGTGTTAAGAATCGCTTTCTTAGCCCAACCCGCTTGGTCTTTGTATTGCACGCCCATGTCTTCATGCGCTTTCACGTAAGAAGCAAAGTCAGCAAGACATAGGTATGGGTCACCGCCATCTAGCAGGCTATCAAACGTTGCACGTAGAAGGCCTGGTTGACCTGGTGTGAACTCTTCACCCGTTAGCAGATCAAGTGACGCTTTCAATAGTGGGTCTGCGTTGTAGTAGTCGTATGGGTTGTAGCCCTGAGCTTTCAGTGCTTGTACACCATCCACTTCTAAACCGAAGATGTAGATGTTCTCATCACCCACTTCTTCACGGATCTCAACGTTCGCACCATCCATCGTACCGATAGTCAGAGCGCCGTTTAGAGCCATCTTCATGTTACCCGTACCTGATGCTTCTTTACCCGCTAGCGAGATTTGTTGAGAAACGTCAGCAGCCGGAATGATGATTTCCGCCATGCTTACACGGTAGTCAGGGATGAATACCACTTTAAGCTTGTTACCAATGCGAGGATCGTTGTTGATCTTCTCTGCAATCTTGTTAACCGCGAAGATGATTTCTTTCGCTAGGTGGTAACCCGGTGCTGCTTTCGCTGCGAAGAAACAAACGCGTGGCTCACACTCAAAACCAGGTTCGTTAAGAATACGGTGGTACAGAGATAGAATATGTAGCAAGTCTAGGTGCTGACGCTTGTATTCGTGTAGACGCTTGATTTGCACGTCGAAGATAGCGTTAGTGTCTAACTCGATACCCATGTTCTCTTGAACCCAATCAGCAAGGCGCTGTTTGTTTTCTTTCTTAACCGCCATGAATTCTTTTTGGAATTTCGCGTCTGTCGCGTACTTAGCAATACCTTCTAGCTGCTCAAGTTTTGCTGGCCACTCTGTACCAATCTTGTCAGTGATAAGCTTAGATAGACCAGGGTTACAGAACTTCAACCAACGACGAGGCGTGATACCGTTTGTTACGTTAGTCAGTTTACCTGGGAAGATTTCGTTAAACTCAGGGAACAGGTCTTTCTTAACTAGCTGAGAGTGAAGCGCTGCTACACCGTTTACTTTGTAAGAGCCAATCACACATAGGTTTGCCATGCGAACCATGCGGTGGAAACCTTCTTGGATGATAGATAGCTTAGCTTGCTTCTCACCGTCACCAGGCCACATCTTGCGAACTTCTTGTAGGAAGCGGTGGTTGATTTCAAAAATGATTTCCATGTGACGTGGAAGTAGACGCTGGATTAGCGACTCAGACCAAGTCTCAAGTGCTTCTGGAAGTAGTGTGTGGTTCGTGTAAGCGAACGTGTTTGCACTGATGTCCCATGCTGTATCCCAATCTAGACCTTTCTCATCGATTAGGATGCGCATTAGTTCAGGAATCGCGATTGTTGGGTGCGTATCGTTAAGCTGGATAGTCTCTTGCTTAGGTAGGTCAGCTAGAGCAAAACCTGCTGCTTCGTGACGGCGTAGGATATCGCGAACAGATGCTGCAGAGTGGAAGTACTGCTGCATTAGACGAAGCGTTTTACCTTTTTCGTGGTTGTCGTTCGGGTATAGAACCTTAGTAATGTTACCCGCATCGATTAGCGCGTGTTGTGCTTCGAAGTAGTCACCGTTGTTGAAGCTTGCTAGTGAGAATGGTGCGATAGCCTGACATTCCCAAAGACGCAGTGGGTAAACCGTATTTGACTCGTAACCTACGATTGGCAGATCCCAAGGCATTGCTTTTACTTCCATACCTGGAACCCAAGTACGCACTTCTTTACCGTCAATGTATTCAACTTCAACATGACCGTAAAAACCAATGTGTTGCGCAAGTTCAGGACGAGCTACTTCCCATGGGTAACCTTCAACACCACGCCATGCGTCTGGCGCTTCTTGTTGGCGACCATCTTGGAAAGATTGCTTGAATAGACCGTATTCATAGTGAAGACCGTAGCCTACCGTTGGGTATTCTTGAGCGGCACAAGAATCCATGAAACAAGCCGCTAGACGACCAAGACCACCATTACCTAGTGATGGGTCACGTTCTTCTTCTAGAAGGTCAGTCAGGTTTTGACCTAACTCTTCCATCGCATGCGTGATCTGCTCGTACAGACCCATGCTGATTAGGTTGTTACCTGTTAGACGACCAATCAAGAATTCCAGCGAAAGGTAGTTCACGCTCTTCGCATTTTTGATTTTCTCGTCATTTTCAGTTTCTAACAGGTCAAATGTTGTAAGTTCGGCTAGCGCGCGACCCATTGCTAGGTACCATGCGCGGCTATCTGCGTTTTCTATTGTAGTTGCGTAGGTTGCAGATAGATGTTTCTTAACGCTTTCTTGGAACGACACTTTATCGAAAGTTTTTTGCTGAGTTGGTTTCATTTCAGAAATCTCGCTTTTAATAGTTCTAATTCATCTGTGACATATCGTGCATGGTCACCAGAAACTAAACATCCTCCCGCTAACGCGCCAAACTAGGAGTAGATGGGAGGGCGTAGGGGGCGTACCGACATAGGGTTAGTGATCTGACTCTCATGTTCTGACTTCGAACAAAAACTTGGAGTGACTAAGATCACAAGCTCCCGTTCGATAACTTAACTTCGATTGATGTGATTTTTATTTGACCTAATTAGAGTCATTGTCAAATCTGAGTTTCAGATCACGAAAATATTTTCCGAGTATCATCTTTTGCATTAAATACAGTGCAAATAGAAACAAAGTCACATTATCGAACCACCACTGTTTGTGAGAAAAGTCACAAATAAAGGGCGTAGAGACTCAAAAACATGCAGGAGTGCAAGGTTTCTGCGGAGGATCATAGTCGGTGTCGTTTTGCTTCACGTAATATGAGTAAAGACTTAAGTAATTAGGCTAGTGTCATTGGACTGCACTCAATGCGTGCTTGATAGATTCCAGACCATAGCCACGGAATAGGTGTAAAACTTCGACATGTGGATCCCTTCGAAACTGACTCGTCCCGGCCGCTTACACAATGCAATTCTGCGTCCTAGGGTTCTCGATCTGCTTCAGAATGCAGATTGCTATAAACTCGTACTGTTCCGCTCTCCAGCTGGATACGGCAAGACCACCATGGCTGCCCAGTGGTTGGTAGATAAACCCAACGTGGGTTGGTATAGCATCGATGACAGTGACAACGATGCCTTCCGTTTTATCAACTACCTACTTCAATCACTCAATAAAGCGACGCAAAACGCCTGCCCTAATGCGCAAAAACTGGCAGAAAAAAGACAATTCTCATCGCTACACTCTCTATTAAGTGAAGTTTTCGCTGAGATGTCTGAGTTCCATCAGGAATGTTTCCTTGTATTGGATGACTATCACCTGGTTAACAATGACGACATCCACGAAGCCATGCGCTTTTTCCTAAAGCACATGCCCGACAACCTCACGCTCGTTGTGACCAGCCGCGGCACACCGCCACTGGGTACAGCAAACCTTCGTGTTCGTGACTTAATGATCGAACTAGGCAATGACTCTTTGGCATTCGATACCGAAGAGACAACACGCTTCTTTAATCAACGCGTTGCCGATGGCATTGATGATACAACCGCAGATAGTATTTGTAGTTATGTAGAAGGTTGGCCTTCTGCGCTACAACTTATCGCCCTTCAAGCACAGCACCAAAAGCGCACGCTGGCACAGTCTGCTGAGTCGTTCTCTCACTTCAACCATGCTCATTTGTGGGATTACTTGGTTGAAGAAGTCTTCGACTTGCTAGACAAAGAAACCCGCCAGTTCTTGATGCAATGCTCTGTACTTGATCACTTTAATGATGAATTGGTGTGCGCACTTACTCAGCGTGAAGATGCACTCGGTATGATCGAGTCTCTCAACCGATTTGGTTTGTTCATCTACCCTCTTGAGGGAGAAAAGAACTGGTATCGCTTCCATAATCTGTTTGGTGAATTCCTTGCCCATGAGCGTCAAGCTCGCATTCCACAACAAGAAGCTGAATTGCACCGCAGTGCGGCAAAAGCGTGGATCAAACAGAAGACACCGCATCAAGCACTGCGTCATGCACAGCGCGCCGATGATCCTGATTTGATTGTTCAGATCCTCAGCGAGCACGGTTGGCAGATGTTCAACCAAGGTGAATTGTCCTCACTAGAAATGGCAATCAAGCAACTCACGACCGATCAGCTCTACAGCGAACCAAAACTGTCGATGCTACGCGCATGGTTGGCGCAAAGTCAGCATCGTTATGATCAAGTGGGTACCTTGTTAGAAGAGGCAGAAACTCAGTATCAAGCACGAAACATCGAGCTAGATACTCAGCAGCAAGGCCAATACAACGCACTACGCGCACAAGTTGCTATCAACAGTAATGAACCTGAAAAAGCGCTCGAACTCGCAGAGCTTTCTCTAAGCCAGCTTAATACTACGGTTTACCGCAGCCGCATTGTGGCAACCTCAGTTGTTGGCGAAGTGAATCACGTAATGGGTAACTTAAGCCGTGCGCTACCCATGATGCAACAAACTGAGAAGTTGGCTCGCCAGTATCAGGTTTACCATCAGGCACTGTGGGCGATTCTTCAGCAGAGTGAAATCTTGATTGCCCAGGGTTACGTTCAAGCTGCATTTGAATTGCAAGACAGCGCCTTCAAATTGATCGAAGAGCACCAACTGCAATATGTACCTCTGCATGAATTCTTGTTACGCGTTCGAGCTCAGATCTTCTGGTGCTGGAACCGTTTAGATGAAGCGGAAGAGTGTTGCTACAAAGGCTTAGATATCCTTGGTCACCACTCTCCGAGTAAACACCTTCATAGCTATTCAATGTTGGCTCGTATTTCACTAAGCCGTGGTGAGATCGACAAAGCATCGAAGTTTATCGACCAGATCCAACACTTACTGCGCCAATCAACCTACCATGTTGACTGGACGGCAAATGCTTCATTATCTCTGATCTTGTTCTGGCAAGTGAAAGGCGATAAAGATGCTATCCGTGACTGGTTAAGCGTTGCGGTAAGACCGGAATCTGCCAGCAACCACTTCTGTCAGCTTCAGTGGCGTAACATCGTGCGTGCTCATATCATCCTTGAGCAATATGAAGAAGCTGAAGAGGCGTTAGCGTTCTTGAAAAGCGAAGCACAGCGTTCACACTTGGTCACTGACACCAACCGTAACTTGATTGTTGAGGCGGTGCTGCGTACACAAATCAATGATGAAGACAGCGCGCGTGTATTGCTTGAAGAAGCCCTACACATGACCAACCAAACAGGCATGGTCGGTAACTTCCTAGTCGATGGTGGCACTATCGGGCATATTCTAGATAAGTTGAGCAACAAACCTGGCTTGGGTGATTTAGAACGTCACCGAGCACAGCAAATCATGAAGGATATATCGACCACGCAGCGCAGCCGCTCTGTTCACTTTGATGAAGACTTTGTTGAAAACTTGGTTAACCACCCGAACATTCCTGAGCTTGTGCGCACCAGCCCACTCACTCAACGTGAATGGCAGGTACTCGGCTTGATCTATTCTGGGTTCAGCAACGAACAAATCGCTCAAGAGCTGGATGTGGCAGGGACAACGATCAAGACTCACATTCGAAATCTTTATCAGAAGCTCAACATCGCTAACCGTAAAGAAGCGATAAGCACAGCAGAGAATTTGTTGCAGTTGATGGGTTACTAAACGGATTCGAAATTCGAGAAAAACATAAGCTAGTCACCGATGGTGGCTGGCTTTTTTTTCGCTTGAAGAATGGAGCAAAACCGATAAAGAACTAGAGATAGCCAAACGACAGGCAAAAAAATAGCCAACCGCAATAATCGCGATTGGCTCTATATATTTGTGAACAAATCATAGGTTCACTAACAACGTCAGTTGGCTAGGTGACCCTCGGCTTAAGAAGGGTCACTTAATACTATGCAGTTAGCGTGCCAACTTTAATTAGGCATTTTATAAGCCCTGCATCGCATAAAAACGGCTAATTTCACATGCGAATTGCAAAGTGCATTTGCATAATGCAATCAAGATGCAATATTGATAAGAGACCAGTTTCATCCCTAGCATTAATGATAAATTACTAAGTGATTGTATTTTAAATGTTAGGCTGATATTCACATCAACGTATTGCCTTACAATTAAGAGAGTAAGAAAAGCACCTTCTCAGTAGCATATTCATACTTTTTTGACAGCAAAGTTTGTATACTGCACGAAATCACCCTCAACTCTATGAAGCAATGAACTACTTAAGTACTTTTTTCAAAGGCATGGCCATGGGCGCAGCTGACGTTGTCCCAGGCGTTTCAGGCGGCACCATCGCATTCATCACAGGTATCTACGATACGCTATTAGAAAGCATTCGTAGAATTAACCCTAGCGTACTTGGTTTATGGAAACGCGAAGGCTTCAAAGCTGCGTTTAACCACATCAACGGCTTTTTCTTAATCTCTTTGTTCGCAGGCGTATTCACTAGCATTGCGACATTCGCAAAACTGATCTCTTGGTTATTGGTCACTCACCCAGTACCTCTATGGTCGTTCTTCTTCGGCCTGATTTTGGTGTCGGTGTTCCATATTCTTAAACAAGTAGAAAAGCGCGATATCATTCGATTCGTGTTTTTACTGCTTGGTGTTGCCTTTGCTTATAGCATTACAGTGCTTAAACCACTGCAAATGGAGCCAACTAGCATCAACATCCTAATTGCAGGTGCGATCGCGATCTGTGCGATGATCTTACCTGGCATATCAGGCAGCTTCATTTTGCTGTTAATTGGTATGTACGGCCCCGTACTTGGCGCCGTGAAGGAATTCCAAATTGACGTGCTTGCCCTATTCCTTGCGGGCTGTGTGATCGGTCTGCTGACTTTCTCACATGTATTGTCTTGGCTACTACGTTCATTCCGCGACTTCACGCTTGTGTTCTTAACCGGTTTGATGATTGGTACGCTGCCTAAGATCTGGCCTTGGAAAGAGACCATCAGCTGGCGCATCAACTCTAAAGGTGAGCAAGTGCCTCTCATTCAAGAGAACTTATCGCCGTTTAACTTCGAAGCCGTCACCTCTCAGCCTTCTCAACTAACTTTGGCTGTGATCATGATGTTGGTTGCCATCGCATTAGTTCTTGGCTTAGAAAAGTTCGCCGAGCGCAATGCTGACTAACCTCTAACAATCGTGCGGCATTTCGCATGTAGGGTGCTTTGCTTAAATAGCAACGTGCCAGTAAATTGAATCAAAGCGAAGCTACTGGCTTCGCTTTTTTATATCTACCATACGCACAAAATTGCTTTTTGATACAAGCACGTATTGAGTGGTGTGATACCATCGCCGTTCTTATAAAATCAAATGAGAACACGACATGCACCCAGCATTAAAGGTTGCTGCGCTCGGTATTGCGCTGGTCGCTGGCTTTTATGGACCACAGGCAGTCGAGCAATTTAAATCCGTAGTAGACAGCCACTCTCCTGACGTCAACTTAGATGACTACTGCATGCTTTCAACAACATCGTGTGAGCAAGACAGCGTTGCTATGACTCTTGAGCATGAAACGGCTCAACCTCTAGTCCCAACAAAAATCAAAGTGGTGTGGGAAGGTGCGGCATCTGAAACCTTGATGCTATCGCTGACGGGTTTAGAGATGGAAATGGGCTCAGCACGTTTCCAATTAAAAAATATTGGTAACAACATCTATGAAGGCGATGTCATTTTACCCGTGTGTACCATGGATCACATGACTTGGCTTGGCGAGCTAACCGATGGTGTTGAAACCGTAAAACCTGCAATAAGGATGGCAAGATGAGTAAGAATTGGTCGCTAGCGTTGGTTGTAGCGTTTGTACTTGGCTTTGGAATAAAAAGCTATCTCGATGGTCAAACAGAGGCTCAAGAGCAACACGCTGAAAAACAACAATTCTCCGAAACAACACTTTTTGGAAAAGACAACCAACCAATAAAACTCTTTGACGAAACCGATGACAGAATTCGTATCGTTTACTTTGGCTTTACGCGTTGTCCTGACGTTTGCCCTACATCATTAGCGATGCTAGCTGGAGCACTCAACCAAATCTCTGATGAATCGAAAGCCAAGATTCGCCCGATGTTTGTTTCTCTTGATCCAGAGCGCGATGCCGCGGAAGCGTCATATGAATACGCGCAGTACTTCAACCCAATGATTGAAGGTATGAGTGGTCCATTGGATGTAACCACCAACCTAGCACATAAATACGGTGTTATTTTCAGAAAGACGCAGCTCGAAGATTCAGAGCTAGGATACACACTTGACCACAGTTCATATTTCTACTTTTTAAAGCCCAACGGTACCTTGATTACTAAAGTACCGCACACGTTGACGCCTGCGCCAATTGTTGAAGCGATCAACACATTGACGCGTTAGAGTGCTAAGAAACTCTAGAAACAGCGTGTACAAAAATAAAGAACTCAACCAATAGAGTTCGAAACGTAAAGTCAGGTCCCAGACCAAAACATAAAACAATAAGGACAACAACATGAAGTTAAAAGCACTTGCTCTAGCAGGCTTATTGCTCACTCCTCTTGCTCACGCAAAAAGCGACATCATGGTTCATGACGCGTACGCTCGTGCGACACCGCCAACAGCGGTAAACAGCGCAGTATTTACGACCCTGATGAACCATAGTGACAAAGATCGCGCTATCGTTTCTGCAACAACACCAGCAGCAGGTAAGGTAGAGCTTCATGATGTTATCGTTGAAGGTGACGTGATGAAAATGCGTCAGGTTCAACAAATCACAATCCCAGCAAATGGTGAAGTGGTACTGAAGCCAGGTAGCTTACATATCATGTTGTTTGATCTAGCAAGCAGCCTGAAAGAAGGTGAGCAAATCGAAATGACACTGACTTTCGCGAATGGCGAAACACAAACTTTCGAAGCACCCGTTAAGAAAGTAATGAGCGGCATGAAAAAGATGAATCACGATCATCACTAATTCTAGAAACTGATGCTCAACGAATCTTATTAAGAGCCGTAACACACATCGGTAAAAAATTAGACAAAATAAGCCACGATGACTTCTCGCCATCGTGGCTTTTTGTTAAACTGCGCTCGCTTTCTGTGCAAAGCGTGACCACATTAATAACCAAGGAGAAGAGAAGATGATTGTAATGAAAACACTAAAACTGGCAGTAAAAGTAACGCGTTAATTTTGTTTGGTTAAACCAACTTTAATCTCGAACTACCAACATTAAGCCACCAGCTGGCTACCGCACACTTTTACCCGGTTTACACTTGATCGCACATGATCAACGCATGCTCACTACGCATGAATCAATCCGGGGTCCTATCTATTTGAATTCGACCCAAACTCTAACGTATTTTTGACGTCTCGACGCTTTTGAGCTTGTAACGCTTCTGATCTCACCAACGATAAGAGAGCTCAAAAGAAGCTAATGCTCTTATAAGAAATGAAAGCTCGCACGTCTGGGTAAATAGACATGAATTCACAAACTGCATTTTCTCATCCAATGTCACTTCAACAACTTGGATGGCAACCTGTATTTCAACAACAACTGACACTTGAAGATTACGACCATTCAGTGATCGCACGTATCACCGCGCACCATCGCAGTGGCTACACATTGGCATCTGAACAGGGCGAAATCACTCTACCCATTCATCACAACCAACCGGCAATGACCGTTGGCGATTGGGTAATATTGAACTCTGAACTGCAATTCGATCGCTTACTAGAACGCCAATCGCTCTTTAGCCGAAAAGCTGCGGGCAGTCGTGTTGCTGAACAATATATTTCAGCCAATATCGACACAGTATTTATCGTGGTTTCATTGAACAACGACTTTAATCTGAGTCGCATCGAACGCTACCTGGCACTCGCCAATGAAGCACAAGTGGAAGCGGTTATCGTCCTGACTAAGAAAGACTTGTGTGACGACTACGAAGACAAAGTACGACAGGTACAAAGCTTAGATCCGATGCTCATGATCGAAGCGGTCAACAGCCTAGATCAATACTCAACCCAAGTACTTTCACCTTGGTGTAAAACCGGCAAGACCGTCGCGCTAATGGGCTCTTCTGGTGTGGGTAAGTCGACTTTGGTTAACTCATTGCTAGGTGAAGCATCGCAGGCAACTGGTGGTATTCGTGAAGACGACAGTAAAGGCCGTCATACAACGACATCACGGTCACTCCACTTGCTCGCATCAGGTGGCTTGCTACTCGACACTCCAGGAATGCGAGAGCTACAACTTGCAGACTGCGCTGAAGGCGTGAGTGAAACTTTTTCAGACGTAGAAGAGTTAGCAATGCACTGCCGCTTCTCTGATTGTCATCATGAATCAGAACCGGGATGCAAGATAAGGGCAGCTATTGAGAGTGGTGAGCTGTCTGAGAGACGATTTACTAACTATCAAAAGCTACTGAGAGAACAAGCAAGAAACGGCGCTTCTCTTGCAGAGCAACGCGCTAACAATAAGCAGCTTTCCAAGATGTACCGAAACGTACAGTCAGAAAGCCGCAACATTAAGAAAGGTTCTGCTTAAACAGTTGGCACATGAACGCGATCTAAGTTCATAGCTCATCGTTTAACCGAGAACTTCAAGCCCCATAGTGTTGATCACGTGGGGCTTTTTCTTTCAGCGTGATTAGGAAGCGACTATTTACGCACACAATGTTCTTACCAATCGCCATTTACATCCTCTAACTTACAGTATATTAGCTCTATCAAATATGAATTTGCAGATTTATAGCTCAATCAAAATACATTTATTTAACATTTAGCTCTAAAAACACCACGTAGTGCAAACAATCACACTAAAAGTAAACTATTCCTAGACACCCGCTACGATCTCGCTAATATGACCGCCCATTCCACTAGTGTATAGTTGGATTCGGTACAACTTTATAAAAGATACATCACTATAATAAATTAACAATTGCAGGTATTTTATGCAAAATCACAACATGCTCGCCCGCATCGCTCGTGGGAATCTTGTCCTACAGATCCTTGCTGGTATTGTTTTCGGTGTCGTTCTCGCCATGGTTTCTCCTTCAGCAGCTCAAGACGCAGGCCTTTTAGGTAGTCTGTTTGTTGGCGCTCTGAAAGCTGTTGCCCCAATTTTAGTATTCATTCTTGTTGCAGCTTCTATCGCAAACCAAAAGAAAGGTCAGCATACTCATATGCGTCCAATCATCGTGCTTTACTTGATTGGTACTTTCTCTGCAGCACTAACAGCAGTAGTACTTAGCTTCATGTTCCCAACCACTTTGACACTGGTTGCGGGCGCAGAAGGTGCTAACCCTCCTCAAGGTATTGCTGAAGTACTTCACACACTTCTATTTAAACTTGTAGACAACCCAGTAAGCGCGCTAATGAACGCAAACTACATCGGTATTCTTGCTTGGGCTATCGGTCTTGGTCTTGCTCTGCACCACGCATCTGCAACAACAAAAGCGGTTTTCGAAGATCTAAGCCACAGTGTTTCACACATTGTTCGCTTCATCATTCGCCTAGCGCCATTTGGTATCTTCGGTCTAGTTTCAGCGACTTTCGCAACCACTGGTTTTGAGGCGCTAGCAAGCTACGGTCAACTTCTAGCGGTACTACTAGGTTCAATGCTAATCATTGCTCTAGTGGTTAACCCACTGCTTGTTTTCGTTAAAACAAAGCAGAACCCATACCCTCTAGTATTCCAATGTATTCGTGAATCAGGTGTAACTGCATTCTTCACTCGTTCAAGTGCTGCGAACATCCCAGTAAACATGAACCTTTGTAAGAAACTAAACCTAGACGAAGACACTTACTCTGTATCGATCCCACTAGGTGCAACCATCAACATGGCTGGCGCTGCAATCACTATCACTGTGTTAACGCTGGCTGCTGTACACACAATGGGTATTGAGATTGATATCTTCACTGCAATCCTACTAAGCCTTGTTGCTGCGGTATCTGCATGTGGTGCATCTGGTGTTGCGGGTGGCTCACTGCTACTTATCCCTCTTGCATGTGGTCTATTCGGTATCTCAAACGATGTTGCGATGCAGGTAGTGGCGGTAGGTTTCATCATCGGTGTGATCCAAGACTCTGCTGAAACAGCGCTTAACAGCTCGACAGACGTAGTATTCACAGCTGCGGTATGCAAAGCTGAGCAGAACAAAGCTTAATTAGCCTTTATTCGCTCATAAGCCAAAAGCTATATAGAGAAAAAGGGAAGCATCTGCTTCCCTTTTTTGTTGTCTAAATTTCATTATATCCACTCAAGCTGTATTCAACTTATCACGATGGATAATCCAGTGAACACCACTAACTAGCTTCTGCTCCAATTAGACTGACTAAAGTCTAGAGGGTCACTAGTCTGGTTAGCTTGCTTCTCTATTGGTGCTTGCTCTAAATTCGGTTGCTCTGTGTTCGGTTGCTGGCTGTAATCGGTATTCGCTTCTTGAGCATTCGATAGCGGTGTTTCTAGATGGCTGGTCTCTACATTTAATGACTCACCCTCTTCATCAGACGCTTCTTTCACTTTCTTTGGAATCGGTATATTGCGTTTGTAGAGCTTATTGAGCGCTTTGATTATTGAGTGCTTAGTGATTGCTTGTTGGGTAAGCTTCGTCATGATCGGTTTAGTCAGCGCTTGTAAGCCCACAACCGCATCGACACCCAGCTCACCACCTACTTTATCTCGCTGCTGCTTGGCTTCTGAGTAGCCAAAATGAGCAGATAGGAATAGCCAAATATAAGCAATCGCATTACCGTTGTCACCATGGTCTATCCATGCCTCACCGGCTCTAAACATCGCCTCTGCGCTGTTCTTTTCTGCTGCAGTTTCAAACCAGTACACGGCCTCACCATGGTTTGGTTCTACGCCGACACCATTTAAGTAACTCATACCCAGTTTGATCTTACCGTCTAGGTTGTTTTTCTCTGCCGCTTTGCGATACCAATCAACAGAGCTTTCTGCAGAGTAATCTGGGTTTTCTTTGTCTAGGCACCAGTCACCCATGAACAGCATCGCTTCGGTATTACCACCAGCGGCAGATTCCTCAATATAGGTGTAACCCTTGGGAATGTTCTTTACGGTCCCGCGCCCATGAACCAGCGCTTTACCCATCTCAAATTTTGCCGACATGTCGTTGTCTAAGGCTGCGATCGCAAGCTGCCAAAAGTTAGCTTGCTCTCTTAAAATCAGGTCTTCTTTGCGCTTCATGCTCAAACGCACAATGCCGTACATGCCGTTGACGTTATCCAAATGCGCCGCTTTATCGTACCAATATAACGCTTCCTTGATATTGTTACGCTCCGCTTCTTTCGCCAAAAATAGAATCGACGGGACATGCCCGGTTTCTGCTTTAAAGTGGCGCTCTTTTTGCTCTTGGATACGTGCTTTTTCAATCGCCTTTCGGTAAGCGACAGCACGCGCTTTACGCTCTTGTTCCAAGCGCTGTTTTCTCAGTGATAAAGAAATCAGCCACACGGCAACAAGTATTAACGAAAGAGCTGTCGCACCAATTGCGATTCCCATTGTACTCATAAAATGTTTAACCTAATTCGGTTTCGTTCTACCCTATATCGGCCACAAGCAGACTATATTGAGTAGTTAATTTCTGGGGCTATTGCCCTGATGGTGACAAGAGACGCAGTCTCTACACGCTCCGCCATAAACTTGATTCAGTATCTCAGGAATACATAACGATAAGAAGTCTGCACAGACTAATCCGTACGCAACCCATAAATCGTGTGATCTTGCTTCAATAAGGATGTTCTCTCGAGCAGCCTTTCACCACGTTAGGCTCAACCGTTCACCAGAAACCGATAATTAAAAACCAGTACCTAAAGGCTGCGGTGACTAGGTCAATTGACCATAAATATAAGCTAACTCAGCGACCGTTTTTGCAGAAAACTTCTTCATCAAACTTGCTCTGTGAACTTCAACCGTTCTTACTGCAATACACAGCTCGTCGGCAATTTTCTGATTGCGCTTACCGTCAATAATCTGTTTAAGAATATCGATTTCACGCTCAGTTAACGAAGCATAGGCTTGACGGTAGACGTTCATGTGCAATTGCTTTTCTGAAGCCGCTAAACCTTGTTTGATCGCTTCGGCTAGCTCACTGCCTTTGACCGGTTTCTGGAAGAAATTCACCGCGCCAGCCTGCAGCGCTTCTACTGCCATAGGTACATCACCATGACCAGTAAGATAGATAACCGAAAGCGGGCTCTGTGCTTTCAACATCAGTTCATGAACTTGCTGGCCTCTCATCTCCGGCATTCTGCTATCGAGCACCACACACCCAGCTGCACTCAAATCAGCGGCATCAAGAAAACTCGGACCGTCTTGATAGGCAGACACCGTAAAATCATGCTCTTCCAGTAAGAACACCAATGAATCACGCATTGATTCATCGTCATCAACCACATAGACCGGCAACGTTTGATGAAGTTCAGACATAACAAGATTCCTCATGAATCATTTGAAAGAGAGAAAGGTAACGTCACCGCGACGTGACAACCATGTGGAGTGAGAGACGTAATGGTCATTTTACCGCTGTGGTCTTCGATCACGTCTTGGCATATCGCAAGCCCTAGACCCAGACCGTTTTCTTTGCTGCTCACAAAGGCTTGAGTCACTTGATGCTCGGTAAAATCTAATCCGGTGCCATTGTCGATAACCGACAACATCATTTTATCGGCTTGATACTCGGTAATCACTTTAATTGTCGCTGGCTCGGCGTTTTTGTTATCAATATCAGACATCGCGCGCTGCTGCTGGGCATTACACGCATCGGTCGCATTGTTGATAAGGTTGACTATCATTTGTTGGAGACCGACAGAGTCAATATAGAGCTCAATAGGTTGACCAACGACGTAGCGCTCAATGGTAATTTGGTGCTGTTCAAGGCGGAATTGCAGTAGCTCAATAGTGTCCGTTAGCAACTGCTCTATGTCGGTCTTTGACTTCTCTGCTGAGCGTTTCTTTATCATGTTTCTTAGGCGCTGAATGATCGCGTCTGCACGATCCACTTGTGATTGGATCTTCTCAAAGACCGGCTCAATATCGGTGATTGGTTTGTTTTTGGAAATACGTAGCAGACCACCTTCACTGTAGTTTCGAATAGCCGCCAAAGGTTGATTAATCTCGTGTGCGAGGCTGCTCCCCAACTCACCCACGACGGCAATGCGTTGAGAATGCTCTAGCTGTTCACTCTTACTCTTTAGCTTGTTAAGTGTCGCTTCTAACTGCTTTTTGCTGCGACTAAACTTATATTCCAACCAAAAGTGGTAAACATTCAAGAACACGACTAACAAGAAGAACGCCCATGCCCATTGCTGATTGTACTTAAGCCAGATTAACGCTTCTTTCCACCAAGGTTGTTGCAACGGGTGCATGTCAAGTTGCTGATAGAGCTTATCGATAGGCAGTAAACTGGTTGGTGAAGTCCAGCCTGAAGCATTCGCTGCAATGGCAGGCGCGCTGCTTTTCGGCATCGAAAATAGCACCTGACTCATTTGCTTAGCCAGTGAAGAAGAGGCTCGCTCCGTTTTGGCAAATGACCAATTGGAATACAGAGGTGTAGACACTTGGCATCGGAACCCTTCAGGCGCTTGGTTGCCGATGATGCGATATTGATCAGCCACCAACAATCCTTCACTGATCATGTTTTCAACCAAACATGCAGGAACCACTGCCGCTTCAATATGGCCTTCTCGCAGTTGATACAGACTCGCATCAATCGGAAAACCCAAGAAATGGGTATTAGAGAAAAAATGGTTAGGGTTAAGCCCTTCCTGCATTACTTGGTAACGCATAGTCAGGTAGCCACCAAACGCATTTTCAGAAACCGCTGCAATTGGCTTTCCGCTCAGTTGTTCAAACGAGATATACGGTGACATTCTTCTGACCACCAAGGCCGATCCGATACTGCGTGTGCTGCTCACACTTTGGTCGTCGTAGTTGTGGCTAGTCATAGTCGCCATCCAAGAGAGGTCATACTGACGCCCTAAACGAACCGCCTGGCCAGGATTAGTGATAACAAAATCGACCTCGACCTTCTTTACCGCTTCCGCCATCTCTTCCAAATTAAAAGGCTTGAGAACAAAGTGTTTTCCCGGAATACGCTCAGATAACCAATCCATTGTTGGTTGCCAGCGTTGTTGCGCTGCAAGTTTACCCCTGATAGCTAAAACACCAACTTCGATCGTCTGCTCTGATTCAATCGTATTTGTCGCTACCGAAACTGGTTCCGTTTGAGCAGCGAAACAAATACCTGCACTCAAACTCAGCCAGCACGTACTGATGAATGTAGTGAAGTTGCGAACAGTCACGGACATCTCTTTATTCAATCGGGTTACCTATTCAATGATTTCTCAATGCGTTGAAGCACTTTTAAATAAAGCATAACAGCTAGATAGCGAAAACCACATTTGTTCTAGATCAACTTTGATCTGGGAATGTGGAAATCCACAATACCCCGTGTAGGGTCAAAATCTGACAATGAGCTCAACAGAACCAATACCCATTTATAGGTACCAATATGGACTCATTGAAAAGACGGTTTCTCAGCCAGTTCGGCAAAGTTTCCGCTGGTGCTGCGCTCATTCCCATTACCGGAATCAACACCGCAGTTGCCAGTACAGCCATTCGCAACAACAACCAACCAGACCGTAAAGGCGAAGTGGGTAAACGCTACGCCATGGCGATTGATTTGCGTAAATGCGTAGGCTGTCAGGCATGTACTGTTGGCTGTAGCGTTGAAAACCAAGCACCGATTGGCCAGTTCAGAACCACCGTAAAACAGTATGAAGTCTCCCTTAATGATGGTTCAACAGATCAACAAGAGGTGAAGTCATTCATGCTGCCTCGCCTGTGTAACCACTGTGACAACGCACCGTGCATTAAAGTCTGTCCTGTTCAAGCCACCTTCCAACGTGTAGATGGCATTGTCATGGTCGATAACGAACGTTGCGTAGCTTGTGCTTATTGTGTTCAAGCCTGCCCTTACGATGCTCGCTTCATTAACCACGACACACTGACCGCCGACAAATGTACTTTCTGTGCACACCGCCTTGAAGATGGCTTGCTGCCCGCTTGTGTGGAAACCTGTGTCGGCGGCGCACGTGTAATCGGTGACCTTAAAGATCCAAACAGCGAAATCAACCGCCTGCTCAATGAAAATCAAGACGACATCAAGGTGCTTAAGCCAGAACAAAACACCAACCCACATGTTTTCTATATCGGCATGAACGAACGTTTCGTTAGCCATATCGAAGGGCAACCAGCGATCTATGATCCTGCCGCCATTGAGAACTCATCTTCTAGCAAACAAGGAGAAACAGCATGAATATCACCGAGGTGTTAGTTCCCGCTCAAGAGATTGCTTGGCTACCGTGGGCGGTTCAATATTTCTTCTACATTGGTTCAGCCTACGCGGCGGCTATTCTGTTTTTGATTGCCCTGATTTTCAAAAACTCGACCAGTCATCAATTCCGCTCAGCCCTTGTGCTTGTGATGGCCATTGGCGCAATTGTTGGACCATTGGCCCTTACTGGTGACTTACACCAACCTGGACGTGCGTGGCACTTCTACGCACACATCACGCCTTGGTCATGGATGTCACTGGGTTCTCTGTTTCTTCCTTTGTTCTCTGGTCTGGCTGTCGCGACGGCTTGGGTTTACTTGCGTGATGACATCGCACAACTTAAAGAGAATGAAAACCCGCTTCTAAAGCGCTTGTCTTGGTTAACCCTAGGCCAGTGGCAGGTTTCAGCAAAACTAATGATTGTACTCGCTGCTGTGACGGCCATTTCGGGTCTAAGCATCGCGCTCTATACAGGTGCCGAGATTGCAATCTTGGCGAGCCGACCGCTTTGGCATCAACCGGCTTCTCCGCTGCTTTGGTTTACGACTGCCTTTTTTGCTGCAACGGGCTTAACGCTGGTGATTTGGGCTTTGCTGCCTTCAAGCAAGCCAAGCTTAAAACCAACAGACCTTGCTCTGGTACAAAGAGCCATTACCTTAACAGGCGGCCTCGCCATCATTCTTACGTCGATTTGGGCTTCTAACCATGGTCACTTCAACCTTTATGAGGACGACGCTTGGGGCATTAATTTAGGCATCATGACCACCAGCATTTTGTTATGCATGATCTTGGTTCTACCTCTACAACGCTTATCTCAAAGCAAGTTAGGAATTATCTGTGTAGCACTTGCGACCATAGTTTCGGCATGGGCAGTACGCTGGGTAACCATGATGGAAGTTCAAACCATTCCACGTTTTGATGTAGGCGCATTCCCTTATGAACTGCCAATGGGTAGCTCAGGTTTACTTGGCATTGTCGGTATGTGTGGTCTCTGGTTAGCGCTTGCGTTGTTCGCTTCTGAAATCGTGTCTACTGGTTCTGGAACAAAAACAACATCAGCTAAATCAGCTCCAAAAACATCATCACCACTTAACCGCTCACATAGCTTGTAGTCTGAGGAATCATCATGGATAACAAACGTCGTCAATTTTTGAAAACAGGCCTTGCTGCCGGTGGTGTTGGAGCTTTTGCTGCAGGTTATGCGACAACGACAAAACACATGGTTCACGGTGCTATCGATGGCACTGCGGGCAAGAAAACTAAACACATCCATCACGGCAATTCGTTAGAGACGGAATACAGTGTCGATGAACAAGGTAAGATCTCGCCGAATCCAAATCAACGGGTAGCACCATCAATGTGTTTCGGTTGCTGGACACTGTGTAGCTTGCGTGTACGTATCGATAATCGCAATGACGAGATCTTACGTATCTCAGGTAACCCGTACCACCCGCTATCAAGTGATCAGCAAATCCCGTTCAAAACACCGGTAAAAGACGCCTACATTGGCTTGTCTGGAGAATCCGGTATCAATAACCGTTCGACAGCCTGCGCCCGTGGTAACGGCATGTTAGAGATTCAAAACAGCCCATACCGAATCACTCAACCGCTAAAACGTGTTGGTAAGCGTGGTGAAGGCAAGTGGGAACCAATCAGCTACGAGCAGCTAATCTCTGAGATCACTGAAGGGGGTGACTTGTTCGGTGAAGGCGAAGTGGAAGGCTTACGCTCGATTCGCGACATCGAAACACCGCTAGATCCAAACAACCCTGAATACGGACCAAAAGCCAACCAATTACTGGTGACGAATGCCGGTAATGAAGGCCGTGATGATATCTTGAAGCGCTTTGCATTCAACAGTTACGGTACACGTAATTTTGGTCACCACGGCTCTTACTGTGGCTATGCATTCCGGGCAGGTTCTGGTGCGATCATGAATGACTTGGACAAGTTCGCCCACTTAAAACCCGACTTTAACAACGCAGAATTCATTCTGTTCATCGGTATGTCTCCGGCTCAAGCGGGTAACCCGTTTAAGCGCCAAGCACGACAACTGGCTGAGGCTCGTACAAACGGAAAACTGAGCTACACCATAGTAACACCAAGCCTTCCTGCAGGATCGTCAAGCCTTGCAGCGGGTGATCGCAACAACTGGCTTCCGATCAAACCAGGCACCGATTCAGCACTAGTTCTGGGCATGATCCAATGGATCATCGAAAATCAGCGCTACAATCATGATTTCTTGTCTCGCCCGAGCGCACAAGCGATGAAAAAAGCAGGCACTACACACTGGTGTAATGCATCTCACCTAGTGATCAGCGACGAAACGCACCCACAAAATGGACGCATGCTTCGCGCATCGGATATTGGCTTGCTAGAAACAGGTGAACCGATGTCTGACGATGATGCATTTATCGCACTAGATGTGACAACGTCACTATTGGCACCAAATGTTCAGGTCGAAGAGGCGGCGTTATTTGTCGATCAAGACGTAGAAATTGGTGGCCAGCCTGTTCGTGTGAAGTCTTCTCTACAACGATTGAGAGAAGAAGCCTTCAAATATGACCTTGCTTATTACAGCGAGCAGTGTGAAATCCCACAAGATCAGATCATTGCACTGGCGAAACGCTTCACAAGCTACGGGACAAAAGCCGTCGTCGATACTCACGGTGGCAACATGCACACCAATGGCTTCTACAACTCGTTCTCAATTCTGATGCTAAACGCGCTGATCGGTAACATCAACGCGAAAGGTGGGGCGATGGCAAAAGCAGGTGGCTACCCAACTTCTGTTGCAGGCCCACGTTACGACTTTACCAAGTTCAAGGGTAAAACAAAGCCGCAAGGTGTATTCTTGTCTCGCAGCAAGTTCCCGTACCAAAAAACCAGCGAATACAAACGTCGCGTTGCAGCCGGTGAGTCACCCTACCCAACTCGCGCGCCTTGGTACCCAATCTCTGCGCCGCTTTTAACCGAGCATTTATCAGCAGCCATTGATGGCTACCCATATCGCGCCAAAGCGTGGATCAACCACATGGCCAATCCACTCTATGGCGTTCCGGGGCTAGATAACCTATTGGGCGAGAAGCTTAAAGATCCAAAACAGCTTGGTTTGATCGTCTCTATCGATGCCTTCATTAATGAAACCACAGCACTATCAGATTATCTTGTGCCTGACACAGTAACCTACGAGAGTTGGGGGATGGCAACACCGTGGCATGGTGTTGCAACTAAGGCGATCACTGCTCGTTGGCCGATTGTTGAGCCTAAAACCTCACGCACGCAAGACGGACGCGCCATTAATCTAGAGAACTTCTTTATTGATGTCGCGAAAGCGCTCGATCTAGGCGGCTTTGGTGATAATGCAATCAAAGACAGCCAAGGCAATTTGCACGGTATCCACAGTGCAGAAGACTTCTACCTGCGCTCTGCGGCGAACTTAGCATTTGCAAAAGGTGGCGTGCCGAATGTGGAAGCTGATGACATTGTTTGGTCTGGCCTAGAGCGTCTAATGCCTGTGATGAACAAAACGCTTAAGCCGGAGGAAATGCTCAAGGTGGCGTACATCTTTGCACGCGGCGGTCGTTTTGAGGACGCCACCAACGCCTACACCAATGACACCATGAAGTACAAATGGACCAAACCGTTGGCAATATGGAATGAAAAGCTCGGTACTTCTCGCAATACCATCAGTGGCGAGCAGTACATGGGTTGCCCAACGTGGCATCCACAAAAGCTTGCAGACGGCACGCCTTTAGCTGAGCAGTTCCCAACAAAAGAGTGGCCATTCACCCTAACTAACTTTAAGTCCAATGTTCACAGCGCGGTGTCTAACTTGTCACCACGCTTAGAATCTATCAAGGGTGTGAATCCGGTGTACATTCACCCGCAAGACGCCTCTTCAGCGGGCATCAAAACCGGTGACGTATTTACGATAGAAACGCCGAGCGCAACGACAAAAGCGTTGGCGATGGTGATTGATGGCATCAAACCGGGAACACTAGGCTTTGAACATGGCTTTGGCCATAAAGAGCTCGGTGAACGTGCGCACTGGATTGGCGACACACAACAACCAGTGAAGATGAAGTCCAACGATGGCGTTAACATTAATGATATTGGCTTAATTGACCCGACGAGAGAAGGCAAAGGCGTAATGCTAGATTGGGTAGTCGGCGCAGCAGCAAGACAGGCGCTACCTGCGAAGATCTACAAGGTCTAAGTCTCGATAACCTTCGTTCAATTAGAGGTAAGACAGAGCAACTTCATCATTCGGAGTTGCTCTTTTTCAGATACCTCATTCAACTAAAACCATCCTCTAACTATTCTTTTCACCGCTTCCCTTTCAGTTTTCAGCCTTACCTCCCTCAAGCAACTATGCTTACTTCTAAGGTAAAAACAGTCTGATTAAGCCTATTTACGTGAGACTCTCCTCAAGTTCCCAGTGAATTAATGTGGAAATCCACAATAGCGCGAGCAATCAATTATGTCGAAAATGCGTGCATTACAACCAATAGCGACGCCTCATGATTAAGCTGAATATAAAAACTCAAACTCTCACGCTTTGCATCGCTGCTTTAGGAAGCCTTTCTTTATCCGGTTTTGCACAAGCAGCGCCTAACCCAATGCCCGAAGCCGCAGAAACCTGTAGCGGGTGCCATCAAGCTGACGGGAAAGGTATGCCTAACATCGCCCCTATGCTTGCTGGGCTAAATGCTGACTACCTAGAACATCAATTGATTCTATTCTCTAGTGGAGAGCGTCAAAGCGCGATCATGAAAGGCATGGCCGATGGCGTGTCGGATCCTGCTATTCGTCGTGAAGTTGCCGAATACTTTGCCTCACTCCCTTCATACGAATTCACGGACTTAGAACAGCGTGGCTCACAAGCAGATATCGAGAACCCGTATCGCAAGCTTGTATTTCAAGGTGATTGGGACCGAAACATTCCAGCGTGTGCTACCTGCCACGGACCAAGCGGAATGGGCGTAGACAAGTTTCCACGCCTTGCTAGCCAACATGCCGACTACATTCAATCTCAGCTAAACGCATGGAAAAACGGCACTCGCAAGGGTGATGATTTGAACATGATGGGCAACATCGCAGGCAAATTGACCGACGATGAGATCAAAAACCTGTCTTACTACTTCGCATCTTTTCGGTACTAAAGGGCTAGCATGAAAACACTACTTTTAATCACCGCAACCCTTGCCTCTGGACTCGCTTATGCCGACGGTGAATTACCTGATCGCCAAACCGAACTGCCAGCCGTCGAAAAAATGAAAGACAACAAGTACCTAGTACCGCGTGACTTAGTGGATATCCCAGCGGGAGAATTTGGCGACAAAGTAAAATTAGGTTACTCACTGTTTGTTGACTCGCAACAGATGCGTGGCGAATACGTCGGCAACGAACAAAACTGTGTTAACTGCCACATGCAAGCAGGCATGAAGCCCAATGCAGCGCCACTTTGGGGCGCGTACATGGCCTACCCGGCTTATCGCAAGAAAAACGACAAGGTCAACAGCTACGCTGAGCGTATTCAAGGCTGTTTCACCTATTCAATGAACGGAATCGCACCAGCCATAGACTCAAAAGAGCTGGTCGCACTCAGCGCTTACTCCTACTGGTTGGCTATGGGTGGCATCTTAGATAAGAACGGCATGCAAGACACACCCGTCCCTGAGATCAGCGATGAAGAGTTACAAGTCGGTGGTAAAGCAGAAAGCTTCCCTCTTCCTGAAGATCTGTTAAGCAAATACCCAATCGATGACAGAAGCAAATTGGCTGGCCGTGGCTACCCTAAGATCGCTAACCCTGAACAAGAACCTTCTATCGCACGTGGCGAGAAGGTTTACCAAACCAGCTGTCAAACTTGTCATGGTCAAAATGGTGAAGGCATTAAAGGAGCTGATGGTCGCTCTTACTTCCCACCGCTGTGGGGCGAAAACGCGTTTAACTGGGGCGCAGGAATGCACCGTATAAACACAGCGGCTTATTTCATTTACGAAAACATGCCACTTGGTAAGAGCCAGCAGCTTTCAGTTCAAGATGCATGGGATGTAGCCGCGTTTGTGAATAGCCATGAGCGCCCACAAGATCCGAGGTACAAGGGCGATGTGGCTGCAAATGCAGAACGCTACCACAACCATCAAGGCTACTATGGCAAAGAAGTGGATGGCCACGTGCTAGGTACAAGAGCTCACCCAAGTGGTAAAGAGGTGATTCACAATCACTAACTTCGATTAAAGAAGCACTCTTTGTGAGAAAAAGAGCCGCTCACGCCAACTATAGCTGAACTTTACATTGTAAATTAGTGAGCAGTAGAAAAGTGAAAAGAAGCCAGAACGAGTGACGTTCTGGCTTCTTTTTTTATTTGATATGGCAGAGAAACCGTTAATCTTGCTGCATTTTCTCCCAAATCGTTGGCGACCCAATATAATCTTGCACTGAGGTGATGAACTCTTTCACTAACTTGGTCTGCTTACGGTGCGGGTAGACAGCGTAAATGGCAGTATCCGCTGTTGAGATAGCGTAATCAGGAAGCAGTGTCACTAAGCCCAACTCTTTCATCGAGGCGTACAGATTTGATTGATCAAGAAAGCCATAACCTAAGCCATCTTTGACACAAGACACCATAGTACGAACATCACTCACCTTGTAGTTACCTCGAATCGTCAGGCTCTGGAAAGTGTTGCCATGCGGCTCTTCACTGATTCGCAGATGATCAACGGTCATATCACCATTGGTATAAATCACGGCAGGCAGACTCAACAGATCTTGTGGCGTTTTCGGCTCACCGTGCTGCTTCACAAAGTCATTCGAGGCGACCAGCATGAAGTTACTGTCAGCTATCTTCTTCGCAATTAAATTCGATTCCACCAACTTACTGAAACGAAAGGCAATATCGAACTGCCCTGCAATAATATTGGCGATCTTGTCATCTAGTGAAAGTACGATCTGAACATCCGGGTACTTTCTCATAAACTGAGTGATGATAGGTTGCAGATATTGCTGACCAAAATAGATCGGCGACGTAATTCGCAGCACGCCTTTAGGCTCAGACTGATACGAATCAGCGATGCCTTGAATCTGATTGATGGTGTCTTTCAACACATAGGTTTGTGCGAGAATATCTTCCCCTGCTGACGTCAAAGAAAACGAACGAGTAGAACGGTTGAGTAGCTGAACACCCAAGTCTTGCTCAAGCTTTTTGATCTGTTTAGAGAGTGATGAATTGTCCATGTCGTGCAAAGTTGCCGCTTTGGTAAACGACCCTTGTTGCACCACATCTAAGAACAATAACAACTGATTGGTATTGGGCACTGTGCCGCTCCTGATATTTAAGCTCGATTAACGTTCATCTTTAGGAGTGTCCATCACCACCATGGTTGTGATTGATTGAACCTGAGCGCACTCCCCTAGCACATCGGCATGAAACTTTTTATAGCTCGGTAAGTCTTTAGTCTCGACTCGCAATAAGTACTCATTGGCACCGGTGATGTTGTGACACTCGACCACCTCTTTCTCCATGGCGACGTGCTCCTCAAACTCCAATTGAGCAGATTTTTTGTGGCTTGATAAACCAATCGAAACATAGGCGATAAAACCCACGCCCATTAAGCCGTTATCTAGAACCGCACGATAACCTTGAATGATGCCTTTGCGCTCAAGATCTTGTACACGCCTTAACGTCGCTGAGGCCGACAAGCCAATTCGCTCTGAGAGCTCAATGTTGGAGATTCTGCCGTCCAACTTAAGCTCTTGCAATATCCTTTCGTCAAATCTATCCATAAGTACTTATTATTGTGCATTTAGTGATAATAGAGGAAATAAAAGCACATAATTGCCTCACTTTCCACCTACTATGTTTCTCAACACGTGAAAGTCATGACCGGTCAGTCACTTCGTTCATTTTATTGCTGGAGAACCATTATGCCTTTAGAACAACTTAGCGCACTTGCCTTGTTTGCGTTTGTCTCGACCTTCACGCCGGGTCCAAATAACATCATGCTCATGACTTCTGGTGCCAATGTTGGCTTTGCCCGCACCATTCCACACATGCTTGGTATTGCTCTAGGTTTTGCGGCTATGTTGCTGTTGGTTGGCTTTGGTTTAATGGGGGTTTTCAACGCCTATCCAGTAACCCACCAAGTATTGAAATACCTGAGTCTTGCGTACTTGGTGTACCTCGCAATTAAAATAGCCAAGAGTGGAAAAGCGAAAAGCACCGAAGCTTATAAACCGATGACCTTCATTGGCGCAGCAAGTTTTCAATGGGTAAACCCGAAAGGTTGGTCAATGGCACTGACAGCCATTTCTGTATATAGCAGCGGCAGTTCATGGTGGGAGCTTGCAATAATCGCAGCCATTTTTACGCTAGCTAACCTGCCATCGGTAACCTTCTGGACAGCAGCAGGCAAGCAGCTACAACACTGGCTAACAACGCCAGTCCGTATCAAAAGCTTTAACTATGGTATGGCGGGCTTGCTGTTAGCGTCGACCATTCCGATGCTCTAATCGAATAACTTCTATATTTTAACGGTTAGTACTCTGCTGCTAACCGTTATTCTCGTTAAAAGTAACCCACAAGCTCACCAAGCCAACGACCAAACATTGCCTGCCCGCTCGGCGTTAACGTCCAGGCAAACGCCGCTACATTGATGACCACTGTGAACCAATAAATCGCTCTGAACGGCTGCTTTTGTGTTTTATGACGCAGCTTATCTTGTGCGATCAAAGCTCCTAACCAACCACCAACTACCGAAAAGATGTGCAGGGCTTTCTCTGGCACGCGCCAATTACCATTAATCGCGGCTCGCTTGTCTTTTGCGTACACAAAAAACGTCACGACACCGATAACTAAATACCACGCCAGCATTACTTTAGAACTTTCCGCAAACAACGCAGACACCGCCACCAGAACCAAATAAGTGATAGCGATTTGAATAGATGAAGACAACATCAACTCCTTTTGGGTAACAGCTCACATACTGTGGCAATTACGCCCTGTAGATTTTGATTAGGATGAGTAAGGCGTATTGTAATTCGGTTAGCCTGCAAAAAATAAACAAGCCCTTTCATCCCTACATAACATGATGGAAGTTAAAGGAATTATAAATATGTACAACCAAAAGTACGCCATCTACCAAGTTTTTACGCGTTTATTTGGCAATAAAAACACCCAACATGTCCCGTGGGGCACCATTGAACAAAATGGCGTTGGTAAATTCAGTGATTTTACCGACAAAGCACTGTCTGAAATTCGCAAGCTTGGAATGACTCACATTTGGTATACCGGAGTTCCTCACCACGCTTTAATCAATGACTACAAATACATCGGTATTTCAGACGATCACCCGAGCGTGGTAAAAGGCCGTGCGGGCTCTCCGTATGCCGTAAAAGATTACTACTCAGTTAACCCTGATCTCGCTGATAATCCCGAGCACAGACTAGAGGAATTTGAGGCGCTAATTAAAAGAAGCCACGACCACGGCTTAAAGGTGATCATCGATATCGTCCCTAATCATGTAGCACGTCATTACAAAGGGCTAAACAACCCACAAGGCGTCAGTGACTTTGGCGCTCACGATGACACTACACTCGAATACCACAGAAACAATAACTTCTACTACATCCCTAACAGCGCCTTTGAACTGCCAAATATCGAGATCGATTTCACTCCGCTTGGTGGTGAACAACACCTAGCCCTAAGCTCTCCGTTTATCGAAATACCCGCTAAATGGACTGGTAATGGCTCACGCCTAGCTAAACCCAACTTCGATGATTGGTATGAAACCGTGAAGATCAATTATGGTGTACGCCCTGATGGTTCAAAGTACTTTCCTGAATTGCCGAGTGACTATGCTCAACGTGATTACCGAGATCACTTCGATTTCTGGAAATCTATCGATGTGCCTAACTCTTGGGTTAAGTTCCGAGACATCGCCTTGTTCTGGTTAGATAAAGGCGTCGATGGGTTTCGTTACGATATGGCGGAAATGGTACCAGTCGAGTTTTGGAGCTATCTCAACTCGTCAATAAAGATGCAAAATCCCAATACCTTTCTAATGGCAGAAGTTTATCAACCAGACTTATACCGCGACTACATTCACTTAGGCAAAATGGACTATCTATACGACAAAGTGGACCTATACGATGGGCTCAAAGCCGTTATGCAGGGCAAAGCTTCAGCAGCCATCATTCCCGAGATTCAGCATCAAATGATGGACATAGAACACCACATGCTGCACTTCTTGGATAACCATGATGAACAGCGCATCGCGTCTCCTGAATTTGTAGGTGACCCCAATATCGCAAAACCTGCAATGCTCGTCAGCGCCTTATTGAGCAGTTCACCAACGATGATTTACTTCGGACAAGAAGTCGGTGAACCAGGCGCGGAGAACGCAGGCTTTGGACAACCCTCACGTACATCCATCTTCGATTACATCGGTGTCCCACAGCATCAAAAGTGGATGAACCACGGCGCATTCGATGGCGGGCTATTAAACGACAGCGAAAAGCAGCTGCGTCACTTTTATCAAAAGGTGATGAACTTTTCTCTTGAGCACTCTTCAATGACTGGGTATTACCGAGATTTACACCAAAGCAATAATTTGAGTGATTCGGTTTACGCATTTCTACGCTATGACGACCAAGAGCTAATAATAGTTGCTGTGAA
The DNA here is from genome assembly GCA_041879415.1 of Vibrio chagasii. Lineage (NCBI taxonomy): Bacteria > Pseudomonadati > Pseudomonadota > Gammaproteobacteria > Vibrionales > Vibrionaceae > Vibrio > Vibrio chagasii. The sequence continues at coordinate 920,692 of CP090852.1, forward strand.
TTTCAGCCAGCACACTACAGAGCGTGTTTGCTTGGTTATTCCACGTGATGTAATCCAAGCAATCAAAATTACGGATGGCAGTTACTTGCTTAATGAACATATCGAATCTATTCAGTCACAAGAATTACGTGTGGAGGAAGGGGTTGGCTGCTGCAATATTGAATTAAAAACGCTGGCATCGTTGGTTTGGGTATTACCATTAAATAATTAACACCCTTGTCGACATTATATAGAAAGAAAAATAACGGCTAATTGACAATTAACTTAATTCCCAAGTTAAATTAACAGCCGAACATTTCGATACCTTCCTCACATTTATAAGGATGAGCTCTCATCCTTATTCTCTACGCCTGGCCGCTACGCCCTATCCTATTGATATTAACATATGAGTTCTTGGTCCAAGTAAATTTACATAAACCAAGTACAAATCGTGATATCGACACTAGGTTTCTTATTTTTACTTATTAAAAATAACTTTACATATAGACATCACAAATAGTTGACCACCGTTAAGACTAGGATATTCATCTTCATAAAAAGTGAAATATGGATATCGAAACGTGAACAATATAAATATTAATCAATGTTTAACTCTACGAAATACCTTTAACAATACAAATAAAAGAAGCTTCAAGAAATCAACCTTAACAAAAGCGATTTTACCTCTTTTAACCGCTACTTTAATCGCAGGTTGTGGCAGTGATAATAACAGCGACAACGGTACTGACACTGGCAGCAGTGGTCTATACCCTGCAGCAGAAAACGAAGTGGTTATCTACTACAAACGTGATGTTGCCGCAGCGAGCACTTCTGGGTCGACTTATGACGGCTGGGGACTGCACCTGTGGAATGGCGAAGGCTGTACCAGTACCGATTTAGTCGGCATGGGGTTGAGTGAGACAGGAACCGATTGGAACAGCCCTTACGAATACGACGGCATTAGCGATACCTACGGCGCCTACTATGTATTGAAAGTGGATCCCGATGCCGCTGACCCGCACAAATGTATGAACTTCATCTTACACAATGGTGATGAAAAAGCCTTTGGCAGCGCGAACTCAAAAGTTGAGCTAGATAAACTCGGTGAATCTCAAGGTGTGTTTGGTTTCCATGGCAGCAGCGAATTGTACTACGAGCCTATCTCAGAACGACCAGTGAATATTGATGGTCAAAAAGCACATTGGCTTGATGCAACGACCATAGGTTGGGAAGCGGCCAGCAATGCAGATTCTTTAAAACTCTTCTATGCATTGGATAACAGCATCTCAATGAATGATGACAAAGAGATCATTGGTGGTACTGAGATTGAGCTAGTAAAAGATGGCGAACTATCCTCAGAACTCAAAGAACGTTTCCGTCACTTAGCCAGTTTACCTGCGGTCGCAATTGACGTGGATAACAGCACGCTACGCACCATTTTAAAATCTCAGATCGTTGTCGTAGCTTACAATGCCGATGGCGATGTTATCTCTTCAACCGAGGTTCAAAAGCCTGGTGTGCTTGATGCGGTGTTTGCTAGCGAAGATGCAGGTAATGCCATCAGTGAACCATTGGGGGCGCTAGTAGATGGTGACTCTGCAACCTTTAAACTTTGGGCTCCTACTGCGCAAGATGTTGAACTCGTTCTATACAGCGAAGACCTACAAAGCTCACAAGTCATACCGATGACAGAGAACACTGATACGGGGATTTGGGCGACAGAAGCAGTGTCAAACGCAGTGAACCAATACTACCGTTACCAAGTGAAGGTTTACCACCCAACCACTGGCAAAATAGAAAATCGCCTTGTGACAGACCCTTACTCTCTCAGCTTGTCGAAGAACTCGGCATACTCTCAAGTCATTGACCTTGATGATGCATCCTTGATGCCTGATGGCTGGACCGGCTACGTTCGTCCTACCGTCGAGAAAGACGAAGACCACGTTCTCTACGAATCACATCTACGTGATTTTAGTTTCAGCGACAAGTTAGGCACTGCAAGCCTGAACGGAAAATACCTTGCACTTACGGAAGCGGATCGTGAGTCAGTCAAACACCTTCAAGCTCTGAAAGATGCAGGTTTGACGACTCTGCATATCTTGCCAGCTTTCGATATTGCTACCGTTGATGAAGATGAAGCAAGCCGCATCGATATCACCGATACCGTTGGGAAGCTGTGTGATGTAAAACCCGCCGCTGCCTTATGTGGTAATGAAGATGAAAACCGAACGATTGAAGATGTGCTCGACGGCTATGACCCTTCAACAGGCGACGCACAAGCATTAATGAACGACTTAAGAATGCTCGACAGCTTCAACTGGGGTTACGACCCATTCCATTACACCGTGCCTGAGGGAAGCTACGCGACGGATCCAAACGGATCTAAGCGTATTCTAGAGTTCCGTCAAATGGTTAAGGCCACGCACGACATGGATCTTAAGCTGATCATGGACGTGGTATACAACCACACCAATGCATCTGGCGTGAATGATAAATCCGTACTGGATAAGATCGTCCCTGGGTATTACCACCGACTTAATGTGAATACTGGCGGCGTGGAAAACTCAACCTGTTGTGACAACACTGCGACAGAAAACCTAATGATGGGTAAGTTAATGGTCGACTCGCTCAAGGTGTGGGCTGATGATTACAAGATCGACGGTTTCCGTTTTGACTTAATGGGCCACCAGCCAAAAGACGTGATGGTCGAAGCGCTGGAAGAAGTGCGTAAAATTGCCCCGAATACCCTGTTCTACGGGGAAGGTTGGGACTTTGGTGAAGTCGCCAACAACGCTCGCTTCGACCAAGCAAACCAAATCAACATGGCAGGCACAGAAATCGGCACATTCTCAGACCGTTTGCGTGATGCTGTTCGTGGTGGTAGCCCGTTCGATGGCGGTGTTGACTCAGAAGGGAATCACCCGCTTCGCTTTAATCAAGGCTTTGGTAACGCAGCTATCGCCAATGAAGAAACCAAGACAGATCAAGACTCCATCAATGGTCGCTTACATAACCAAGATCTTGTTCGCTTAGGGATGGCAGGTAACCTCGCTGAATACGTACTGATTGATTACAAAGGCGTTACCAAACTGGGTAAAAACGTCGACTACAATGGCGCACCTGCGGGTTACACCAAGATGCCTTCAGAGAACATCTCTTACGTATCAAAACACGACAACCAAACACTTTGGGACAACAACGCATACAAAATTGCAACTGGCACTAGTTCGGCAGAGCGTGCTCGTATGCAGTCAGTATCTATCTCTACTGTGATGTTGGGCCAAGGCATACCATTCATCCATATGGGTTCAGAACTGCTGCGCTCGAAGTCTATGCAGCGTGACTCTTACGATTCTGGTGACTGGTACAACCGTGTTTTCTTCGATGGGTCTGACAGCAACTGGAATGTCGGCTTGCCTCGTGAGGACAAAGACGGAGCAAACTGGGATCTGATCAAAACCATCATTGCTGATCCAACGGCAAAACCAGACGCAGACGACATCGAGTTAACTAAGCAGCAATTCCTAGAGCTATTAAAGATCCGTAGCTCAAGTGAGCTTTTCCGCTTAGATACAGCTGACGAAGTCATGAAGCGAGTCGATTTCCGTAACGTTGGCGAAGACCAAGTCGCAGGCTTAATCGTGATGTCTATCGATGATGGTGTATCCGCAGGCGAAGACCTTGATCCCGCTAATGACGCCATTGTCGCAGTTGTAAACTCAACCAATGAGTCTCAAACGTTCAAGATCGCCGGAGCGACAAGTTTTACTCTTCATGACGTTCAACAAAACTCAGCGGATGACATAGTGAAAGGCGCGAGCTTTGCTAATGAATCATTCACAGTTCCAGCACTAACAACAGCTGTGTTTGTACAAGCACAAAACGGTGCGCAAGGCGCTGGTTTGCCAGTTGATAACTCAGGCAAGGATGTATCTAGCATTCCTCCATACGGTCAAACAACCGTGTACGTGCGTGGTGATATGAATGGTTGGAATCCTGTTGATGATTGGGCGATGAGCTTTGTTGCTAATGGGGTTTATTCTGTAACAGGCAACTTAGACGCGGGGAGCTATGGCTTCAAGTTTGCGGATGCTGATTGGAAGGCACCTAACTTTGGTTGCGATTCTGTAGAATTTGCTGATGGGTCAATCGACCTAGGAACTGGTGGCAACTGCCAACTAAACGTGACTGAAGCTGGAACCTACACATTCACCTTGAATGCGATTCACGAGCTGGATGACAATGTAGATAAAGCAGTAGTATCGGTCACCAAGAATTAAGCGCAAAGCTTAGGTTCGAATCACAGATAATAAAACCAGCGAAAGCTAGCCTTTGGGAGACGTCAGTCTCCCTTTTTTGTGTCTCCAACAAACTCCAACCTAAATATGCCTTCTCTACTATCCGTGAGCCACATTCAACTTCAATGATGAACTCACTTCTTGCGTTCTAGATAGAACAGTTCTTCTTCATCTGTACTGCAGCCCGAATAATCGTAAGTCACTGTATTTGATTTAAGTATATTAAGTGGAGAAAAGAGAGGCTCTGTGTAGGATAAAGCTATTTACTCCAAAGAATATTACACCACTAAGGATCGTATTTAATAAAATCGACGGCTTATGAGATTCGACAGCATTCATAAACTCGCTTGTTTCGAGCTAATTGATTTCAACCAATGTGAATATTTCATTTATAGCTAGCAATAAAAAAGGACCCTACTAGGGTCCCTTCTCTTAAAACAGACTTTGTAATTGTATCAGTTACTTTTTATTAACTGCTTTTACAAAGACTTCTTGTGCGCCTTCAATACCTAGTGCTTTCGCTTCGTCTAATAGACCCAAAGCTTTTGGAATATTGTCTGCTTCGACAGCGGCTTTAATCGCATTGTGATAGTAAGTTTGCGTCTCTGGTTGAATTGTTTCAACCTTCGTGGCTGCCGCTGGCTTAGCGTTAGATTCACTGCTTGAACCGAACGAGAAGAAACCAACTCGATCAATAGCGACTTCGATTTTACCAACGTTTGAGTTTGGAACTGGAATATCTTTTACTTCTGGTAGGTAGTTACCACGGCCTTCCGCGTCTAAACGAGCAGGGTGAATAACATCAGTAAAACCATCAAGGTCTTCTTGCTCTGTGTAGATAACTAAGTAAACAGACTCAGCCGTTGTCGGAGGGTAAAAATCGTTTTCTGCGACAAGGCGGTTGCCCAAATGCAGCCTAGGCTTCGCATATTCGAAGCTATCTTTACCGTAACGCTCTAACTCACGACCGTTTTTATCAAAAATAACCGCGTTAGGAACAAACGCGGTGTCGCCGATCATACTGGTGATCTTAATAGAGTATTCACCACGATCCGCTGGTAGCTCGATCGCTACTACAGGGCTGTTTATACCCTGATAGTTCAAAATTTGGCTGTCTGGTGTTACATCGAAAATTGCCGAGCTCGGAAGCTTCATCGGGGCAAATTGAAGACTTGCAAGAGAGTTAACTTGTTCAGCTTGTGCCACTTGCACCTGCTCTACAACTTGTGCAGATTGACAACCGGCCAACGCAACACAGCCACTCAACATTAGAGCTTTAAAATACATAACTCTTCCTTCTTGTTATTTTTTTAAGAAATTTACTAACTTTAATTACCACAAAGAAAACTATTCACCTAGGGAACGATCCACTTAATCGTACATTCCTTAAAAAAATAGCCGACGCGAGCCGGCTATGAATTAGGACAGTTTAGGATTGGTTAAGCTAAGTGTTTACCACCAAGCTTCAGCTTGGATACCGAATACATATTCTGTATCGTCGCCGTTGAATGCATCTTTGTTTTCAGTATCTAGGATGTAAGAGCCGTAAACGCGGATTTCAGGACGAGCCCAGAAGCTGTCACCCATAGCCCAAGCTTGAGCTACTGTGAATTTAGCGTTGCCGAAGTCTTCTTTCGCTAGACCACCGTCAGCAATGCGCTCACCAGCGTTGTAGCCAGCTTCAAATACTGTGCGCATTGTGTCGTTCCACTTGTACATTGGACGAACTACAGCAGAGTACTGGTCGATGTCAAAAGTTTTGCCTGTCGCTTTATTAGAGTCGTCACCGTCGCCACCAATTTGACCACCGATATCGCTACCTGCTAGGTAAGCTAGTTGGTGACCCATTTCCCAAGATTCGCCAAGGTTCATTACACCCCAGTTAATTAGACGGAAACCAGATGCTTCGTTGAATGCTTCAGTTCCACGTGCGTAGTAAGAACCAGAACCCCAGAAGTTTGCAGCTTGTACGCCGTAACCGTTAGTACCGTACTGAAGTACTGTTTGGTGGAAACCGTTGCTCGTTCCTTGATGTACAATTGCAGAAGCTAGTAGGCCGTCGTCAGCAGACTCGCTTGCGTTATCTGAATCAGTTGCGAAGTTGTACGCTAGTGCTAATTCTAGAGATGCATCTTGCCATAGGCCGATGTTCGCTAGACGAGCATCAAAGATGTAGCCAGTTGAATCATCAGTCGCGCCATCTTGGATTAATGCAACAGATAGTTTTTGGTCACCGATTGAGATGTTTTCAACACCACCACCAGTACCAGATGTGTTTAGGAAGTAGAAGTCAGTGATGTGGATATCTTTACGTTGGTAGTATGTTTTACCAGCCCAAAGAGTCGCTTCTTGGTCGAAAGATAGAACGCCTTTCGCTTTAACTGCGAACTGAGCAACGTTAAAATCAGAATCTTCCCAACCATTTGCGCCTGGAGCACCAGAAGCAATCATTGACTCAACGCGCCAAGTTTGCTCACCAGTTTTTAGTTCTTCAGCCAAACCAAACTCAGAGTAGTTGTCATTTTCGTTACCTAGACGACCAATACCGTTTTTGTTAACTGAGATATCACCATTACCGTTGCCGCTGATACCAGTACCAGCACGCATGTAACCATTAAAGTCAACAGCGAACGCAGAGCCAGCAGCTAGCGTAGTCGCCACTGCAGCAGCAATCAAACTTACTTTTTTCATTCTTAACTCCATTAAGGACGATTTATTTTAGGTTTTTATATTTTGCTCTCTTGCGGCAACCAAAGGCAGTTATGGTAGTCGTAAGATAGAGAGGTTTAGGGTTTCCCCTGATTCGTTTCAACGGGGTCAATATTAAGAGGGGATGACAAGTTTGACTTCCTCCACCCCCAACTAAATTAAGGGGGACTAGAGGGGAGTAGAAAATATACAGAATGGTGTTTTAAAGAGGTAGATCACTTAATCTAGGAGGAGTAGACAGCACGAAGATCTAATTATTCAGCATAAGTGAGATCTACTTCAAATATATAATTTGAACTTCATCGATCAATTATTTTTTTAACCGTAATTAATCTGTGAAGATGCTTGACCTTACTGTGACAAAGCCTTTTACTAATAGTTCACTGATGTTGATAAACGAACAAGAAATCAAGCAATGACTAGAACGCTCGCTCGCCCTTATCCGCTAGGCGCAACGCTAGGTAACACTGGCTGCAACTTCTCTATTTATTCTCCTGACTGTAAATCTCTCTCACTCGCTCTTTTTGATGAGAACGATGAATTCACAACTTATAAATTGGACAATGAATACGCTGATATTCGATATGTATTTATCGAAGGTATTAAGGCGGGGCAAAAATACGGTTTTATTGCAGAAACAGATAATGGTCCAATATTACTTTCTGACCCTTATGCTAAAGCAATAAGCGAGCCGCTCCACTACACCACTCCTTATAGCAATGAGAAAAGCTTTGCGATGGCAAAGTGTATCGTTGTTGATGATGCCTTCGATTGGCAAGACGTCGAAAAACCACGAATTAGCCGTGAAGAGACCGTTCTATTTGAAACGCATGTTAAAGGCCTATCTCAACTTCATCCTGAAGTAGCTAGTAATACCAAAGGCCGTTATCTGGGGTTAGTGAGCCCAGAGATGCTTGCATTCTATAAGCAACAAAACATCAACTCTCTACAGCTTTTACCCATTGCGGCCTGCATGCACGAACCACACCTGCTTGATATGGGTAAAGTGAACTATTGGGGCTACAACCCTTATTTGTTCATGGTGCCAGACCCTCGCTATGCAGAAAAAGACGCCGTCACAGAACTCAAAACGGCTATTCGTGAGCTGCACCGCAATGGTATCGAGGTGATCTTAGATGTGGTGTATAACCACACAGCGGAAGGTGGCGAAGGCGGAACAACCTTCAACCTAAAAGCATTGGATAGCCGCACGTATATTAAGCACGGCTGTCATTACGCAAACTTCACCGGTTGTGGGAATACAGTCGACCTCACCCACCAGCCAGCACTCAACCTAGTTATGGACACGCTTCGTTACTGGGTAAGCGAATTCCAAGTCGATGGCTTCCGTTTTGACTTGGCAGCCACATTGGGACGCGAAGGAGACAACTACAACCCTGAGGCCGCTTTCTTCAAAGCCGTGGCTCAAGACCCAGTGCTTAAAGAGACCAAATTAATCGCAGAGCCATGGGATATCGGCCCTAATGGCTACCAAGTGGGTAACTTTCCGTTTGGTTGGAACGAATGTAACGACAAACTGAGAGACATTACACGTAGTTTCTGGCGCGGCGATCAAGGCTACCTTAAAGAGTTTGCTACGCGACTTATGGGTTCTCGTGATATCTACAGTGCGGCGCACTGGCCTTACAAACTCACTGTTAACTACATCACTTACCATGATGGCTTCACTATGCAAGATCTTGTCTCGTACAAGCATAAGCACAATGAAGAAAATGGTGAAAGTAACCGTGATGGACATGGTGACAACCGCTCTGAAAACTACGGTGTAGAGGGTGAAACCGAAAACCTGTTGGTTATCGCGACTCGTGAAAAGCAGAAGCGCAACTTCATGGCGAGCCTGCTGTTTGCTTTCGGTATTCCGCACATTCTGACCGCAGACGTGTTATCCCATACTCAAAAAGGTAACAATAACGCTTACTGCCAAGATAGTGAGACGAGTTGGCTGAACTGGGAAGATTCAGAGCGCAAGACCTACTTCAAAACTTGGCTATCTGAGATGATCGCCGCACGACAGCAGTACATGGTGCCTTTTATCAAGGCATTCAGTGGCGAGAAACGTAACTCTAACCGTATTTTCTGGAGCCGTGTCGATGGCACATTGATGGAGCATGATGATTGGAACCGCTTAAGTTCAGTGGCACTACACCTTGGCATAGGTAAAGATGGCGATGAACTCATTTACCTCATCAACCAAACCAATGCCCCAGCACGTTTCAGCTTACCCAATGATCGTGAACAAAACTGGGTGACGATATGTGATACCAACCTGAGAAATGTCAAACCAGGTCACGCTGAAGGGGAAATGTTGCTCTCACCGACATCGATGGCTATTTTGCACTACTCACCAAACAAAACTGAGTTAAGTGAAAGTTAACCCCGCTCAATAAAAAAGCAAAAACCATAAAAGCTAGCTATGTTTTCAGCTGGCTTTTTTGTTAGCTGAATATCACAAAACTCATTCTTTTATATGGAATCATTTGCATTGATGTGATTAATAAAACTGTTTAGTATGGCCGTACTATAAAAATGAATCTATCACGTCTTTGGATATCATGGCTTTACCTAAAACACTTATTCGGCTTTTTAAACCATACATAATCTTATTAACCGGAGGAATGCTTTACCTCGCAGCAGCTCAATTAGAAAAAGTAGAGACCGCAGCAACCAACCAATCAGCATCAAACATTCGCATCGCAAGCTCGACTATTCGTTCCAACATCGAGGCCGTGTTCGGCAAACTCTATTTCTTAGAAACTAGCCTAGGCTTACCCAACACTACCGACTTTAGCGACCAAAAGTTTCGTGAACTCAGCGATAATATTCTAAAAAGAACACCAAACTTCTCCGATATCATCCGATACCAACCTAACTCCCAACACTACGTCTCCACCCGTGGCCTTCCTCTTTCTAATGAGCAAATCGCCACAATACAATGGCATTCAATAGACGGTGTTGTTGAAGATTTCTACATCTCTTCCGTTTACCAGAAAGCAGATGCTCGATGGGTTTTCGCGGTTAAACACACAGCAGAAAAGCTCAACGAAGAAATCTGGATTGAGTTTGATTTACTACACACCACACAAGGCTTAAGAGATTTAAAAACGCTAAATAATGGCTATGTATTTGTCGTAGATAAAGCAACTGAACGACTCGTCTTCCATCCAGATCCAAAACGAATTGGCTCGAAGTCCATTAGCTATCATGCGGGAATTAGCCACCAGCTTTCACAGGGACAATTGGCCGGTAAGCACGAGTACTACTATCAAGATAACTTCAAAATATCGGTATTTGATGCAGACAACATCTTGAATTGGGTGTTTATTGCGGGCACCGATCGTCATGATATCTTAACTAGCTCACATCAATTTACGTTAACAGGCGTGGTACTTGGCTCGCTCCTTCTACTGTGGATTGGTGCCAACTACCTGGCTTATCGTTTAAATGTCTCTTTATCTCAGCTAAATAAAGTAGAAGACCTTGCGAGCTTTAAACGCAAACTCAAGTCTATTTTGGATAACTTTACCTACCATAAAGGTATTCAGTTCTGCCTATATCAACCAGAGAACCACTCATACAGTACGCTTGATTATCATGGGAACAAATCAACTGTGCATTGTGACAAAGCGCTCTCAGAACGTTTTGTCGCAAACGCTATGGTTTATCGAAACGGTAAAGACGCCGATCCACTCGCCCGTAAACTCAAAATAGACCAGCGCCACTATTGCCTCCCTTTATACTCACGTCAGCAGTTAATTGCGGTGTTATATGTGAATGCGAACTTGCCTATTAGCCAGAATATCTTACGTATGATCAGAGATTTCACGGAAGTCTCACTGTCTAACTTACTGCTTCAGCACCAGTTGAGTAGTAAAGACCTAATGACGCAATTAGATAATAAAAGTAGCTTCAACCTTGCATTGGAAAACTACGCCAACCAGCCAGAAACCTATATCGCTCTACTCGATATCGATAACTTTGATCACTTAAACCGTGCTTATGGTGAAGCCGTGGGTGACAAGATGATCAAGCTAACAGCTGAGGCATTGCGCTCGTACTTTCCGAAGCCTAAAGGGCTGTGCCTTGCTCGTGTTGGAGGCAAAGAGTTCGCGGTATTATTCAAAGCAAACGACGCTAACGACGCCAAGTTCCAACTGGATCAATGCCGAATTGGCGTAGCAGAGAAAACGATTGTGATGCCAGACATCAGCCTCTCTATAGACGTGAGTGTCGGTTTTTCTCAAATAGAGGGAGAGCCAGATACAGCCCTAGCACTTGCTGAGCAAGCAAAGCTTATCGCTCAACAACTTGGAAAAAATCGAGTTGAAGGCCACATCAGGGTAGTTGCAAAGGCTTCGTAAGTTGCCCTAGCAAATCCCTTACTCGGATACCGATGAAAACAAAGCACCTAGGGTTCACGCTCTCGGTGCTTTTGTTTTTATAGAAAGTCATTACAATGCGCGTTCAACACGACAACCTCACCTTTCTGACGATACGAACCTTATGAAGCTAAGTAACCGACTGCAAACTCTCCACTCCCTTGTCAGTAATGACTACCAACACATTTGGGACTGTTGCTGTGATCATGGCTTCTTGGGCGTTCAACTGTTGGCGGATAACAAAGCCCCTAACATTCACTTTGTCGATATTGTTCCGTCCCTAATGAGCGAGCTAGAAAGCAAACTGGCGCGTTACTTTCCCCAAAGCGAGATGGCACAACAAAAAGTCACTAGCCAATGGCAAGTCTACTGTATGGATGTCTCTGCAATCCCATTGGAAAAACACACAGGCAAGCATCTGGTCATCATTGCAGGAGTCGGTGGCGATCTAACACAGAAGCTTGTGGACGATATTCACCGCCAGCATCCAGACAAAACAATCGACTTCTTGCTCTGCCCTGTTCATCAGCAATTTGAGCTAAGAAGCCACTTAAAATCGCTCAAGTTCGGCCTGATTGATGAGGTGTTGATTGAGGAGAATCGCCGCTACTACGAAATTTTATTGGTCAGCAATAACCGAGGTGAAAGAGTAGATACTTCGACAGTAAGCGAGATTTCAAACGTCGGTGACAAGATATGGGCTCCAATCAGCGATGAGCAGATTAAGGTATCTCAGCAGTACAAAGCTAAAACACTGCAGCACTACTTGCGTATCCATCAAGGGCAGGAGAAACAAGGTAAACCTAGCCAAGTGAAGCATATTATTGATGCCTACCAATCGGTTCAGCCATAGTAAGTACTAACTTGATTGTTGAAGGTTAAGAAAGTCGAATCAATAAAAAAGCCGATAGTTCAATGAGCTATCGGCTTTTTTAATACTATTTGTTCAGTTTGAGCTTACTGCTCTTGTTTCTTATAAAGCTTATCAGCCTCATCAACTGTCTCTACCTAAGAAGGCTTATCACCCCCATAGATCGTATCAAGGTAGGCATCTTTCTCTTTCCAAGTGTTGTTTAACCAGCTATGGAAGCGACGTTTAAATGCCTTATCTTCGAAGTAGTTACCATTCACGTTCTCATCCATTGGATGCAATTTAATACGCACAACGACCTTAGTCATTTTGCCTTTCAGCATATCTTCAAACGGAGAGGTTTGGTTTTCAGGGTAAGCTAAAGTCACATCCACGATGCCATCCAAAATTGGGCCCATTGCAGATAAGGCAAAAGCCACACCACCCGTTTTCGGCTTCAATAGATGGCGGTAAGGAGTTTTCGCTGACACAAGTTTCTCATGGTTTGCACGAGTCCCTTCAACAAAGTTAACCAATGTTGTCGGTGCTAATTTGAACTTAGTACACGCTTTATTGATTGCATTGAAGTCATCATTACGGCGTTCAGGGTTACGTAATAGAAACTCACGAGAGTGACGTCTCATGAATGGCATATCTAAACCCCAGCATGCCAAACCAACAAATGGTACGTACAGCAATTCGTGTTTCAAGAAGTACTTAGTCATCGGCATTTTGTCTTTTAAGATCGAAGACAAAATCACAATATCCGCCCAGCTTAGGTGGTTAGACATCATCAAATACCACTGCTTGGTCGAAATATCTTCTCCCCCTTCCACTTGCCATTCGATGTCGTTGTTGGCGTTCAACATCCATAAATTGAGAGAAGCCCAGCACCAGAATGTGAAGTTAGCTAAGCGAGTGCATGATTTTTGAACGACAGAGATTGGCAAAATAAGTTTGATTAGGGCAAACAAACTCACAGCCAATGCGGTGAATGCAGTATTAATGGTCACGAACAATACGTTCAAGGCCATACGAAGATTATCAAGCATAAAACACAGTTATATTGAGAACGAAAGCCGCCATTATACGCATCTATAAATTATTCTCTTCAGTAATTGGTTGAATATCCTAGGGGTCAAACCACTCAACCCATTTCAACAGTATTCAACTTGCTAAAGCCTATTAAAAAGAAACCAAAATACACAAAGGAGTCATTTGGACACAATGTTGACGTTGTCTTTTTGACAGCATTAGCTCCAACAATCACCCTTAAACCCAGTATTGATAAGCATTCTCATTATTGGCATGGTACATGCAACTCTAAAGTGTAAATAGTTGAGTATCCTTAATGAGATAACTTCTCTTCTTAAAGGTGATGATATGACAGATATTCCTCATGGTTTAGTCACAGGCAAAGTCCTAAACAAGACAGAATGGACAGATCAATTGTTCTCACTCCAAGTCAGTGCACCTGTCTCTTCTTATCAAGCAGGCCAGTTTACTAAGCTTGGTTTGCTCAATAACGAAGGTGAGTTCGTGAGACGTGCTTATTCCATGGTGAATGCACCAGAGCATGAGCAAGGCCATCAGCATCTAGAGTTTTTGATTATTAAGGATCAGAACGGTCAGCTCTCGCCTCAACTTCACGAATTGCAAGCTGGCGATGACATCTTTGTCGGGAAAGACCCAAGTGGTTTTATGACATTAGATGAAATCCCAGAGATCGCCGACGATCTATGGATGCTTTCAACCGGAACCGCGGTAGGCCCGTTTATCTCAATGCTTGAGAGCATGCAGATACAGCAAAATGAGTTGGCTTCAGACAAAGCCTCTTCATTCAAAAACCTGGTTCTGGTGCATGCCGTAAGAACAGAGCAAGACCTGACTTATCGCGATCGTATCACTCAACTCGTTGATCACTTTCAAGGGAGACTTAAATATGTGCCAATTATTTCTAGAGAATCAGTTACCGGAACTTTGCGCGGACGAATCCCAAGTTTGTTACTTGGAGGCGACCTCGAGCAAGCCGCGTCTGTCACTTTCAATCAAACCCGCAGTTTCTTCTACCTTTGCGGCAATCCGCAAATGGTTCGTGACACAAGTGACGCGCTAACAAGTTTAGGTTTCGAAAAACACTTACGTAGGAAGCCTGGTCAATTCAGCAGTGAAAATTACTGGTAAAGATAGGCCACCTAAAACACCGAAGTATCTATTTCAAAGAACAGTTAAAGTTAAATAAGAGGTTCTATATGAGTCATTTACGTATTCCTTCTCACTGGAAAATCCAACGTTCAACACCGTTTTTCACTAAAGACAACATCCCAGCAGCATTGCTCAATCATCACAATACAGCAGAAGGCGTGTTTGGTCAGATCTGCGTAATGGAAGGCACCGTCACTTTCTATGGCTTTGCCGATGCAGAAGCGACAGAACCGGAAACCGTTATCACTATTGAAGCAGGGCAATTTGCCACTAGTCCACCTCAATATTGGCACCGAGTAGAACTGAGTGACGACGCGCAATTCAACATTAACTTCTGGTCAGAAAAAGAGACCAAGAAAATGTTCAATACTCGAAAGTAAGACCGATTCTGCATTGATGAACTTATAAGCAAGCTACATCGTAATGTGATTTTTGATGTTCAGTAAATAACAACAAGAGACCAAATAACCATAGTAATTACAATGACTAATGGTGATAGACAATACAAAAAAACTCTAGCACACTGAACGGAGTTGTTAGCTTTTACCCCTTATCAAATAAACATAATTGGGGTATTCATTTTTAAGGTAAGAGAGGAAGCCATGCTCAACATTGCTTTTTTTAGCTCAAAATCATACGACGAAAAATCATTCAACCTTGCGAAAGGCGAACTCAACGCTGAGTTTCATTTCCATGATTTTCGCCTCACCACAACCACAGCGAAAATGGCGCACGACAATGAAGTGGTTTGTGCATTTGTAAACGACGACCTATCGCGAGAAGTGTTAGAGATTCTTGCACAAGGCGGTACAAAACTGATTGCAATGCGCTGTGCTGGCTTTGACAAGGTCGACCTAGACGCAGCCAAAGAGCTTGGCTTGCAAGTGGTGCGCGTTCCTGCTTATTCACCAGAGTCAGTAGCTGAGCACACTGTCGGCATGATGATGTGTTTGAACCGTAAACTTCACAAGGCATACCAACGCACTCGTGATGCAAACTTCTCTCTAGAAGGTTTGGTTGGCTTTAACTTCTACGGCAAAACTGTGGGTGTGATTGGTTCCGGTAAAATTGGCCTAGCGACCATGCGTATTCTGAAAGGCTTGGGTATGAACATCTTATGTTACGACCCATACCCAAACCCACTAGCCGTTGAGCTAGGCGCTAAATATGTAGAGCTAGACGAACTTTACAAAGAATCGGATGTGATTTCTCTGCACTGCCCAATGAGTAAAGAGAATTACCATCTATTAGACGCGACTGCATTTGAGAAGATGAAAGACGGAGTGATGATCGTCAACACCAGCCGTGGTGAACTACTGGATTCCACAGCGGCTATCGAAGCGCTTAAACAGAGTAAGATTGGTGCGCTTGGTCTTGATGTGTATGACAACGAGAAAGAACTGTTCTTCCAAGACAAATCGAATGACGTAATTGTTGATGACGTGTTCCGCCGTCTATCGGCTTGTCACAACGTGCTGTTCACTGGTCACCAAGCTTTCTTAACCAAAGATGCTCTGTTCAATATTGCGAACACAACTCTAACCAGCGTTGACGCTTTCTTTGCAGGCAACACTAGCGGCAACGAACTTGTCCAATAACGGACTGAGTTAAAAACAAACTAGCTCTACAAATACAAAGCCACGCCAGTTCTTGAGAACAGCGTGGCTTCTTGATTTATACCTGTATGGTAAACAGAACTAGATGCAGAAGTGGCAGTCCTCGATATCTAAACCATAGGTGCCTTTGCGAATCGCCAGGTGTTCTTCCCCTGCTTTCAGGCCCATCTCATAACCTGCATCCAATACTGCTTTATCCATGGTGAGTCGCTTAACCGCGAACGCCTCAGGTGGCGCTATCACCTTAATGGTCGCATCTTTTGGTGGATTACGAATGAACTCCAATGATTGGTTATAGTTTTCAGCACGCACCGCCATCGACTCTGCAATGTTGGGGAATTTCTTTAACAGCTTTTTCAGCATCCATTGATATTTCTGCGGCTTCATTCGGTAGCTCAGTGGATGGGAAAGAATCACAGTTATCTCTCGTGCACCGCGGCGGTATGCTTCACGAACTGGGATTGAGTCCGCGACCCCACCATCGGTATAACAACCACCAGAGAAACACGGTGTTTCACGATAAGCGATAGGTAGGGCAGTTGTTGCCTCAACCACGTTCGAGAGATTTTCTGGCTTGATGTGATAGTAGTCTGCACTGCCTGTGTCAACGTTAGTCACCGCTGCAATAAGTGGAATGCTTGAAAATAGCTCTCCCCAATCCAGTGGGTAACGTTGGTTTGATTCATTCCATAACCACTTCACGTCAACCAAGTTGCCACCTTTAGCGAAGCGAGCTGGATTAAAGAACATTTTATCGGTCGCCATCGTGGTAATCACACTGTAGCTGCGTTTTGGCGCCTGAGATAAGTAACCAACCAGATTCGACACACCCGCAGATACACCAATCGCAAAATCATAAGGACGAAAATCATCTTGCATAAAGGCGTCTAATACTCCGGCTGCAAAGATGCCTCTCATTGCCCCACCCTCAACGATTAATGCACTTTTACTCATCTCAAACTCTACTACTTTATAAACTGATAGCCGTAGGATAATCCCACCCAAATCATAAAGATAATGGGCATAATTTATTACTTCGATAGGAAAAAGCTATCGTTAGGTAATAGGCTAAGATTCAATAACTTAATTACTTATTTAAAACAGGTAACAAAAAAGGCCATTGAGTGATTAACTCAACGGCCTTTCATTTAACAAATCAAGCCAATCGATTATGACTTAAATTCACTCACATCGATTTCAAGCAGCTTACCAATACCTTCACCGTATGCTGGGTCAGCCTTGTAACAGTGTCTTAGGTGACGCAGCTGAATCTCTTTAGGCACGCCGCCTAAGTTACGTGCTGTGTTATCGAACAGGATTGCTTGTTGTTCTGCAGTCATTAAGCGGAACAAATCACCCGGTTGTGAGAAGTAATCTTCATCTTCACGGTGGTCCCAATGCGCTGCCGCACCGTCAAGATTCAATGCTGGTTCTGCAAAATCTGGTTGCTCTGCCCATTGGCCTTCATTGTTTGGCTCATAACCTAGTGTGCTGCCAAAGTTACCATCGACACGCATCGCACCGTCACGGTGGTAGCTGTGGACTGGGCAACGAGGTGCATTCACTGGAATATGCTGATGGTTCACACCTAAACGGTAGCGCTGCGCATCACCGTAAGCAAACAAGCGACCTTGTAGCATTCTGTCTGGAGAGAAGCTGATACCCGGAACCACGTTAGCAGGGTTGAATGCTGACTGCTCTACTTCAGCGAAGAAGTTTTCAGGGTTACGGTTAAGCTCTAGCTCACCTACTTCAATCAATGGGTAGTCTGCATGTGGCCAGATCTTAGTAAGATCGAATGGGTTGTAAGGTACTTTCGCTGCGTCCGCTTCTGGCATCACTTGAACTTTAAGTGTCCATTTCGGGAAGTCTTGGTTATCGATGCTTTCTAGCAGGTCACGTTGATGACTTTCACGATCTTCGCCGATCAGCTTCGCTGCTTCAGCATCCGACAAGTTCTTAATACCTTGCTGAGATTTGAAATGGAATTTAACCCAGAAACGCTCATTGTCACTGTTGATAAAGCTGAACGTGTGGCTACCAAAACCGTGCATGTGGCGGTAAGTCGCAGGGATACCACGATCACTCATTACGATAGTGATTTGGTGAAGTGCTTCAGGTAGAGAAGTCCAGAAATCCCAGTTGTTCTTCGCGCTGCGCATGTTGGTGCGTGGGTCGCGTTTCACCGCATGGTTTAGATCTGGGAATTTAAGAGGATCACGTAAGAAGAACACAGGCGTGTTGTTACCCACCATGTCCCAGTTACCTTCTTCAGTATAGAATTTCAATGCAAAACCACGGATATCACGCTCTGCGTCAGCCGCGCCACGCTCGCCCGCTACTGTCGTAAAACGTGCAAACAAGTCGGTTTTCTTGCCAACTTCAGAGAACAGTTTTGCCTTGGTGTACTTGGTAATATCGTGGGTCACGGTAAATGTACCGTAAGCACCTGAGCCTTTCGCGTGCATGCGACGCTCTGGAATCACTTCACGATCAAAGTGAGCCAATTTCTCTAAAAACCAAACATCTTGTAGAAGCTGTGGGCCACGTTTGCCCGCCGTTTGAACATTCTGGTTATGAGCAACAGGACAACCCGCAGCTGTAGTTAGTTTTTTACTCATGGTCTATTCCTTAAGGTAAAAGATATCGCATCGTTGCCATATCTTCGATTTAAGTGGATTCAATACTTTAAAAACCACTAAAATAATATGGGTAAAGAATAGACCTGAGTTGCCGGAAAATATAATCGTTTATATTTATCGTTGCTATCTATAAAACCTATCGAACGACTGAGTTAACTAAGCACCTGTATAACAATACTTTATTTCAGAATCGTCTGACCTAATTTCAGCGTTGATGCAATATTTCTTGCTGTTCTGGTTAGATTCAATGCGGCTTCTTGCAGCACTTGTTCAAGAGGCTGGGGAGAACGTACGGTTCCGAATAGACTGGCCATTTCACCATACAAAGCCTCAACTTGAGTTCCCAACGAGCCTGCAATCCCAATCGTCGGAATACCCTGTAGACTCGCTCGTTTAGCAATGCCATAAGGTGTTTTTCCTTGCAGAGTTTGATTGTCCATCTGCCCTTCCCCCGTAATCACAAGGTCGGCACCTTTCAATATCTCATCAGCTTGTAATACATCAAGCACCATCTCAATGCCCGGTTTAATCTGCATGTTGAATAGCAAACTCAGCCCCATCGGTGTGCCACCAGCCGCGCCATAACCGGTACGTTCGTAAACCGACTGTTCACCGTTAACACAACCTTGTGACTCAGAAACTTGTGCGAAGTGAGCAAGGGCGTTATCAAGCATCAAAACTTGTTCCGGAGTTGCTCCCTTTTGTGGGCCGAAGATATGGCTGGCACCATTATCACCGCATAACGGATTATCAACATCACACGCAACAATCAGTTCGATATCCGTGCAGCGCGAATCTATGTCAGCTAAATCAATAGAAGCTAACTCCGATAACACGGCACCGCCTCGGCTGAGCTCTTGCCCTGTACTGTCGAGCAACTTACCACCTAACGCTTGAGCAATCCCCGCGCCGCCATCGTTGGTTGCACTGCCACCTAAGCCAAGAATGATCGTTTGAGCGCCCTGCTTCATCGCTTCTAAAATGAGCTGACCTGTACCGTATGAAGAAGCCACCAACGGATTACGCAGCTCTGGCGTTAGTAAATCTAAACCCGATGCCGCCGCTATCTCAATCAGTGCCATTTTTTTCGAGGTTCGTGCGGATGGCTCAAGCATCGCCCATTCTGCGTTTACACGTTCACCCAACGGCCCTTCAACCTGCGTTACTCGCTTTTCCCCGGATAAACCTTGCAGCAAAACATCCACCGTGCCCTCACCGCCATCAGCCAGAGGCAAGGTCACGTAATCCGCGTCGGGGAAGACTTCACGAAAACCTTTTTCAATACACGCCGCCACCGATACCGCCGATAAAGATTCTTTAAACGAATCTGGTGCGATAACTATTTTCATAAAAGCTGACTCCAACACTTAACGAAGATTTACCAAAATAATTCCAAAACAACAAAACCACTATATAGAAGAGAGGCCAACAGTGCGCATTTCCCTCTCTGAATTTGACCGCTCCCTCAGATTTCAACACCACTATTTTATATTCAGTAAAGTTACGGTTTGCTCAAATTCCATAATTTGACAAGTTTATTCCCGCTAAATTATCGAATTTCATTCGATTTAGTCTTGGAAACCTGATCCTGGGCACGCTTTTTGTTCCGCATTATGGAATTAAAGAATCTTTTTGTTTCATTTTTTAACTCGTTAACAGTTATTAGAGAAAAACTTAATAAGAAAATAAAGCGCCACTTTGCTCACAGTATTAATTTGGAATCTCAACAATAATTCATTCCGCATTATGGAATTTACATTATCGGAGAACAGAGATGCCTTTAGTATCCACTGAAAAACTACAACAAGAATATGAACGAATCCTACTAGCTCGAGACATGAAACCAGAGATGGCAACCAAGCTTGCCGCAGGTTTTGTTGAGATGGCTAATGAGGGTACTTATTCGCACGGCATCAACCGTTTCCCAGTGTTCATTGACCAAGTAGACAAAGGTCAAATCAAGCTTAACGCAGAGCCTGAATGTGTGAACAGCATGGGTGCACTTGAGCAATGGGATTGTAATTTTGGCCCTGGCGTACTGAACGGTCTTATCTGTGCTGAACGTGCAATGGAACTGGCTCGTGACTACGGTATCGGCATGGTGGGTATGCGTAACTCAAACCACTGGATGCGTGGCGGTGCGTACGTTCTGAAAATGGCTCGTGAAGGCTTTGCAGGTATCGCATCAACAAACTCTATT
Organism: Vibrio chagasii; assembly: GCA_041879415.1. Classification (NCBI taxonomy): domain Bacteria; kingdom Pseudomonadati; phylum Pseudomonadota; class Gammaproteobacteria; order Vibrionales; family Vibrionaceae; genus Vibrio; species Vibrio chagasii. The sequence continues at coordinate 941,588 of CP090852.1, forward strand.
GCAGTAATGCCAGCTTGGGGTGGTAAAGATCACCGCGTTGGTTCTAACCCTCTGATCATGGCGATCGCAGGCGATCCACCAGTCGTGGTTGACTGCTCAATGACACAATTCTCATACGGACAACTACAAAACTTCGTACTTGCAGACAAAGAACTTCCTGTTGTGGGTGGCTTCGACAACGAAGGCAACCTAACCAAAGACCCACACGTACTTTGGGAAAACAAACGTCTACTGCCAATGGGTTTCTGGAAAGGCTCTTCAATGGCAATCGTGCTAGACATGATGCTAACCGCAATCACTGGTGGCAACTCAGTTCCAGCACTAACAGAAGACATGGGCGGCGAATTCGGCGTTTCACAATTCCTTATCGCGATTGACCTGAGCAAAACAATGGGTGAAGGCCAATACGCACAAGAGATGAAGCGTATCCGTGACTACGTCTTGGCATCAGAGCCAGCAGAAACAGGTTCAGTAATGATTGCAGGTTCTGAAATTCAGAACTTCATCGACAAGCACGCAGCGGCTGGCGGTATTGAAATCAACGATGGAATCTGGGACCAAATTACGTCTCTGTAATTAGCCTGAGGTGGGGAAAGCTTTATGCAAAGTGTATTTAAGAGTATTTGGAAAAGTATCGACGTCATCATGGCCGTTATTCTGACTTGTATGATTGTACTGGTCTTCACAAACGTAGTGCTGCGTTACGGCTTTTCCTCTGGTCTTCGTCCCTCTGTAGAACTATCTCGCCTTGGTCTTGTATGGATTGTGATGCTCGGTGCAGCCGTTGTGCTGCGCCGAGGTGAGCACCTCGCTGTTGCGGAATTTTCTGAACGACTTTTCCCTAAAGCAGTACCCGTACTAAGACGAATTTGTTGGGTGGTAGTACTGGTTTCAGTCGGCATGCTTTATATCGGTTCATACCGTCAAATGATGTCTAACTGGTCAGATATTTCTCAACTTACAGGGCTTCCTTCAGCATTATTTTATTTAGCTGGCGTGGTGTCAGGCGTGTTAATGGGTGTGATTGCGTTTGTTCGAATCTTCAACCCTGACTGGCAACTAGATAGCTTAGAAGAGGAGAAAGAATAATGACGTTAGCCATTTTCTTATCGGTATTGATTGTCTCAATCTTACTTGGTCTTCCTGTTGCGTTTGCACTGCTATTGTCTTCAATGGCACTGATGCTGCACATGGATTTCTTTAGTGCGGACATTCTTGCGCAGTCTTTAATTAATGGTGTCGACAGCTTTACGCTACTCGCAATCCCATTCTTCCTAATTGCTGGTGAAGTAATGGCGTCGGGCGGCTTGTCACAACGTATTGTTCGACTAGCTACTACGTATGTTGGTCACCGCCAAGGTGGCTTGGGTTACGTAGCCATCATGACTTCGGTTCTACTTGCCGGCCTTTCAGGTTCAGCGGTAGCAGATGCAGCAGCATTGGTAAGTATCCTTTACCCAATGATGAAAGCAGCTAAATACCCAGAAGCACCATCAATGGGTCTGCTCGCTTCAGGCGGCATCATCGCCCCGGTTATCCCACCTTCAATTCCACTTATCTTAGTCGGTGTTGCCGGCGGTATTTCAATTAAAAACCTTTTCTTAGGCGGTATTGTTCCTGGCCTATTGATGGGTATGACATTGATGTTTGTGTGGCGCATGACGGTTCGCAAAGAGAACTTAGCAACCTCTGAGCGCGCAACCAAAGCAGAAAAACGCGCAGCACTTAAAGATGGTATCTGGGCTCTATTCTTGCCTGTCATCATCATTGTGGGTATCCGCTTCGGCATCTTTACCCCAACAGAGGCGGCGGTTGTCGCAGCAGCGTACGCAATCTTCATCTCAACGTTTGTTTATAAAGAGCTAACGCTAAAGAGCTTCTACCACATTGTACTTAATGCTGGCCGCTCTACAGCAATGGTTATGTTCTTGGTTGGCTGTGCCATGGTGGCAGCTTGGCTAATTACTGTCGCTCAATTACCACAACAGCTTGCTGAAATGTTAGGTCCACTGGTCGATAGCCCTCGACTACTAATGGCCGTAATCATGCTGCTTGTTCTGTGTGTTGGCATGGTGATGGATTTAAGCCCGACCATTCTTATTCTGGTTCCGCTACTGATGCCTGTTATCAAAATGGCTGGAATCGACCCAACTTACTTTGGCCTGTTGTTCGTTATCAACTGTTCAATTGGTCTGATTACGCCTCCAGTAGGCACCGTACTGAACGTAGTGTGTGGTGTAGCTCGAGTGCCAATGTCGACTGCTGTGAAAGGCGTACTACCCTTCATTGCTGCATACATGGCCCTACTCACACTGTTTGTCATCTTCCCTAGCATTATCACTGTGCCAATGTCGTATGTCATTGGTTAATCCTCGACGGAGAAAATAATAATGAAAACCCTACTAAAAATGACTCTACTTGCTTCAACCATCGCGATGAGCGCTAACACGTTTGCTGCAACAACTCTTAAGCTTGCACACGCTGCACCAGAGTCTGACCTGCAACAAGACCTATCTCTTTTCTTTAAGAAAGAAGTAGAAGCTCGTTCAAATGGCGAAATCAAAGTCAACGTATACCCTCAAGGTCAGCTAGGCAGTGATAAGCAGATGATCGACGGTTCTCGTGCTGGCATCGTTGATTTAACGATGGTTGGTTTGAACAACTACAACGGCCTGATGCCTGAATCAGCAGCATTCACTCTGCCGTTCATGTTCCCAGACCGCCAAACGGCATACAAAGTACTGGACGGTGAACCGGGTAAAGAAGTGCTAACTAAGTTCGAGAAATTCGGTCTGAAAGGTCTTGGTTTCCCTGAGAACGGTTACCGCAACATGACCAACAACGAAAAACCTATTCGTGTTCCTTCTGATGTTGAAGGTCTGCAAATGCGTGTAAACGGCTCTAAAGCACTGAACGATATGTTCAACGAGCTAGGTGCTAACCCACAACAGCTACCAGTTTCTGAGCTATACACAGCACTTGAAACAGGCGTTGTTGATTCACAGGACCACCCAATTCCAGTAACGCTGTCGTTCAAGTTTGACGAAGTACAAAAGTACCTAAGCCTGACACAGCACGCTTACTCACCATTGGTTCTGACGATGAACCTACGCAAGTTCAACAAACTAAGTGCTGAAGAACAAAAAATCATCGAAGAAGTATCGGCTGAAGCAGTCGCAATGCAACGTAAGCTAAGCGTTGAGAAAGAAGAGCAAATGATTTCTCAGCTTGAAGCGAATGGTATGCAAGTTAACCGCGACGTTGATGGCAAAGCCTTCCAAGAAGCGATTCAACCAGTATGGAACGCATACATTGAGAAAAACGGTGATGTGATGATCAACAAGATCAAGGTTGCAGCTAAGTAAACCTAAAGCACATCAACCGATGAAGGCTGTCCAGCCAATCCACTGAGGCAGCCTTAATTTCCATCCTTCTGACTTCTACTTATTGAACATTGGCAAATCACTATGTACCAAGAATTAAAAGAACGCGTTCTCGCAGCTAACTTACAACTTCCTAAATACGGCCTTGTGACTTTCACTTGGGGTAACGTCTCTGAAATCGACCGCGAGCGTGGTGTCATTGCGATTAAACCTTCTGGTGTTGAATACGATGTAATGGCGGCAGACGATATTGTGGTTGTCGACCTTGAAGGTAATCGTGTTGAAGGGACAATGAACCCATCTAGCGATACCGCAACTCATATTGAACTCTACAAAGCGTTTCCATCAATTGGCGGCATTGTTCATACGCACTCTCGCAACGCGACGATTTGGGCTCAAGCAGGCCGAGACATTCCAGCACTAGGTACCACACATGCCGACTACTTCTACGGCGATGTACCTTGTACCCGACTCCTTACCAAAGCAGAAATTGAATCTGAGTACGAGAAAAACACGGGTCTTGTGATCATCGAAGAATTCAACCAACGCGATATTGATCCGCAAGCAATGCCAGGTGCAATCATTGCCGGTCACGCACCGTTTACTTGGGGTAAAGATGGTTCAGATGCTGTCCACAACGCTGTTGTGATGGAAGAAATCGCAGCAATGGCAACCGCAACCCGCTCAATCAGCCCAGAGGTCGCGATTCAACCAGAACTGCTTGATAAGCACTACAACCGTAAACACGGCAAGAACTCATACTACGGACAGAAGTAAGGCCTCGCACATGCATACGTCATCACCGCTCAAGTCTTGTAAACATAAGCTTCTAGCTCTCGATCTCGATGGAACAGTGCTCAGCTCTCAGCACACCATCAGCCAAGAGTTAATCGACGCTATCAAGAGCATCGCAAAAAACACACATGTGGTGATAGTAACAGGCCGTCACCATGTTGCTGCTAAACCTTACTACGAACAGTTGGGGTTATCGACGCCGATCATTTGCTGTAACGGCACTTATATATTTGATTACCAAACCAATACCGTTCTTGAAGAGAATGCCATCGACAAACAGATGGCTGCTGAATTTATCACGCTTTCTCAAGCCCATGCTCTCAAGATGGTGATGTATGTGCGTGACGCCATGCTCTACTCAAAAAGTCGCCCTATCGAATACATGGAAGCGCTACTTGAATGGTCAGAGACATTTCCACCAGCGAAACGTCCGAACATCCAGAAAGTCGACGACTTCCATCATGAAGCCGCTGCATCTGAGTACGTTTGGAAATTTGTCGTCGAGGGAGAAGTCGACCAATTCGCCAAACTTCCATTTGTCCAAGACCACTTTAATGGCGAGCGTTCTTGGATCGATCGCGTCGATTTCGCAGCGAAAGGAAACAGTAAAGGCAATGCACTTACTCGTTACATCGAGCCACTAGGCATCCGCCTTGAAGAGTGTGTCGCTGTTGGTGATAACCACAACGATATCTCGATGCTGCAAGCCGCAGGTCTCGGCGTAGCCATGCACAATGCCGACGACACCGTTAAAAACACCGCACACCTTGTCACAGAAAAAAATAACGATGACAAGACAGGGCTCGCAGAGCTTTTAAGCCGCTTATTTAAATAGAGAATTTTATGCTAGTCGGAAATACTCAACCCTCTAAATTTACCCGAAGCTACCCAGTCGCTGTTCAAAATGTGCTTGAGCATATCAACAGTCTAGATACCGATGCTCTAGCGATTGGCCGCCACACCTTGCCTGGTTTTGATGCAGACCAAGCTTGGTTCGTTGTACTGGAATACAAAAAAGAACCACTCGCATGCTTTAAGCCAGAAGTACATAAGCACTACTCAGATCTACAAATTGTACTTAAAGGTTCAGAGATCATGGCTTGGTCTAAAGACACTGGTGACCACAAGCTCGTAGAACCTTACAACGAACAGAGAGATCTGCAGTTTTATGAGTTCGAAGGTGTTGAACTGAACTTTATTCATGCCAAACCGCAGCAGTTCTATCTCTTCACACCCGATACCGTTCATATCACCAACATTGAAAATGACGACAGCTCGATTGTTAGAAAGTTGGTAGTAAAAATTCACAATGACTTACTGGATGCCAAATAATGAATTACTACATCGGAATTGATTCTGGCGGTACCTTTATGAAAGCCGCGCTGTTTAATGCCAAAGGCGAACAGCAAGGCTTGGCACGTGTCTCAGCGAGCGTCATTAACGAAAAGCAAGGTTGGGTAGAACGTGACCTAGACGCGCTGTGGGGCAACGCTGTAGCCGTGATTAAACAGCTACTTGAAACCACACAGGTTGAGCCAACAGCCATCAAAGGCTTAAGTATTTCAGCGCAAGGTAAAGGTGTTTACCTGCTAGACAAGCAAGGCAAAAACTTGGGCCACGGCATCATGTCGTCAGACTCTCGCTCGCTACCCATCGTTAAAGAGTGGTTAGAGCAAGGCAAAGCACAAGAGATCTACCCGACCACATTGCAGACTCTGTGGACAGGTCACCCAGTATCGATCATTCGCTGGATCAAAGAGAACGACCGTCAGCGCTACGACCAAATCGGAGCGGTCATGATGTCGCACGATTACCTACGTTATCGCTTAACAGGTGAAGTTGCCGCTGAACTGACCAACATCTCAGAAAGCAATGTCTTCAACTCCATTACTGGCGAGTACGATAAAGCACTGCTGACAACCTTCGGTATTGAAGAGATCTGGGATGCGCTGCCACCGGTAGTAAAACCTCAGCAGCAAGCAGGCAAAATTACAGCCGCTATCGCTGAAGAGACAGGCCTTGCACTTGGCACTCCAGTCTTTGGTGGTCTATTTGATGTGGTTTCAACAGCCATCTGCTCTGGTATTAATTCATCAGAAGACACCTTGAATTATGTGATGGGCACTTGGGCAGTAACCTCTGGTATTTCCAAGCAAGTCACTCAAGAGACGCACAACTTTGTCTATGGCCACTATGCGGTCGATGGGGAATACATCATTCATGAAGCAAGCCCAACCTCAGCAGGTAACTATGAGTGGTTTGCTGACTACCTTGGTGAAAATGGCAAGCTCGACCATGCTCAGAATCAAGCATTAGTCGATGCATTAGACCCGGCATCTAGCTCGGTCTACTTCGTGCCATTCCTTTATGGTTCAAACCAAGGCTTAGGGCTTAAATCTGGCTTCTACGGATTACAGTCTCACCACACCAAAGGCCATCTAATTCAAGCGATTTGGGAAGGCATTCTATTCTGTCACAACCTTCATCTTGAACGTATGCGTCAGCGTTTCCCGAAAGCGGATCTGCTGAAAGTGACGGGCGGTCCTGCCTCCAGCCCTGTTTGGATGCAAATGCTGGCAGACCTTACCGGAATGACAGTTGAAGTCTCCGACGTAGATGAAACAGGGTCACTTGGCGCAGCCATGATGGCTATGGTTGGCGCTGGTGAATTTGCTTCTTTAGCAGAGTGCACGCAAAGCGTTACTCACTCAGCTTCTCGTGTTGAGCCGAACCTAGCAAACTACGAAAAATATCAGAAGAAATACAAGCACTACCAACGACTGGTTCAGTTGTTTAAACAATTTGAGGAAGAAATGGATGCCTAAGTCCTTACTAAAACCATCTAAGCCTTTGTTACAAATGGCGCTTGATGCTACGGATATTGATACCGCACTCGCGTCTATTGAGCATGTCGCTGACAAGCTCGACGTGATTGAAATCGGGACGATTCTGGCCTTTGCTCACGGCGTAGACAGCGTAAGAATCCTGAGAGAAAAGTACCCAAACCACACTATCGTGTGTGATATGAAAATCACCGATGCGAGCGCAATTTTGACCCGTCTAGCAATGGAAGCCGGTGCCAACTGGGTAACCGTTAGCGCAGCCGCTCACATTGAAACTATCCGCTCAGCGAAGAAAGTCACTGACGAGTTTAACGGTGAAGTACAAATTGAACTGTACGGCCACTGGACGATGGATGACGCGCGCGCTTGGGTCGATATGGGTATAACGCAAGCAATTTATCACCGTTCACGCGATGCGGAACTGGCTGGTGTGAGCTGGACCGAAGAAGATTTGATAAAAATGCAGAAATTATCGGATATAGGAATTGAACTATCCATTACTGGTGGTATTGTGCCAGACGATCTGCATTTGTTTAAGAATCTGTCTGCAAAGTCATTTATTGCTGGCCGCGCTTTAGCCGGAAGCAATGGACGTGATATTGCAGAAAATTTCCATACTGAAATAGGTAAACACTGGTAGCACATATATGAGTGAGCAAATTAAATCGTTGTCTAAAGCACTGACTGTTCTGGAGTTCCTTGGGAATTATCCTAATGGCGTCTCACTACAGAAAGTGTCTGAAGGGACAGGCTTCAATAAGTCTTCTGTCCACCGTATTTTGGCAACGTTTGAAGCCTCTGGTTATGTTGCTCAAATGTGCTCAGGCAAAGAGTATCGCTTAACAATGAAGCTAGTTCAGCTAGGTCACGCAGCCATCAACTCTGACGTGACTGGCACTGTTAAGCCTTACCTCTCTGAGCTGCTCGACGATGTGAATGAGACGGTGAACTTTCTCTCTTTTGACGCTGACAACATCATCTTCAAAGATAAGTTTGAGCCGGTAAATTCCGCGTTTCGTACTCGCACATACGTCGGTTTGCACTCTCCTATGTACTGCTCTGCCGCTGGTAAATGCTACCTAGCGTTCAGCTCTGACGCTGTGCGCGAAACCTACTGGCAGCGTAATGTCAGCACCATGAAGCCATTAACTGAGAATACGATTCTCGATAAATCTCAGTTTTTCGATGTTCTCGACAAGATCAAAGCACGCGGTTATGCGCTCGATGATGAAGAGAACGAAGCAGGCATTTCTTGTGTTGCTGTCCCTATTTTCGACAAGAACAAATCCCCTGTATACGCGGTAAGTGTCTCTTCACTAACGCCAAAAATGAAAGCGTTAGGCTATGAAGAAATTGCCAACAAAATCCAAGACATCACGGCGCGTATAGAACAACAACTCTTTTAAGGAAAAAGAATGTTTGATTCTAAAAACAAATTCAGATTAGGTATTTACGAGAAAGCAATGCCGGCTTCTCTCACTTGGGAAGAACGTTTTATTTATGCTAAAGACGCGGGTTTCGACTTTGTCGAAATCTCTGTCGATGAGACCGACGAGCGTCGTGCACGTCTCGATTGGTCAGACGAAGAGATTTACGAGCTTCGCCGCCTATGTGAAAAGCATCAAATGCCTTTCCAATCAATGTGTCTAAGCGCACACCGTAAATTCCCATTCGGTTCTATGGATGAAGCGATTCGTACAGAGTCTTTCATCATCATGGAGAAAGCGATTTCTCTTGCATACAAACTGGGTATCCGCTGCATTCAAATGGCGGGCTACGACGTGTATTACGAACCGCAATCAGCTGAAACACATGCACGCTTTATCGATGGCATGAAGCAAGCAACCAAAATGGCAGAACGCGCTGGCATTATGCTGGGCGTAGAGATCATGGATACGCCTTACCTCAACTCGCTAAGCAAGTTTGAAGTACTAAAACGTGAGATCCCATCTCCTTACTTCATGGCCTACCCAGATGTCGGCAATATCTCTGGTTGGAATTACGATGTTTGTACTGAGCTGAAACTGAGCCGTGACCACCTAGTGCAGGTGCATCTAAAAGATACACTGCGCGTTTCTGAAACCTGTAAAGGTCAGTTCCGAGATCTTGTGATTGGTGAAGGTCAAGTCGACTTCCCTTCAATTTTCAAAACCTTGGCAGACATTGATTACAGCGCACCACTAGTGATCGAGATGTGGGCTCAAAATGACAACTGGTTAGAAGACATCAAACAAGCGAAAGCAACCTTGAAGTCAATCGCGAACCAATCTGGCTTTGAGCTATAAGGAGCGACCATGACTATTTTTCGCACCGCATTTTTCGAAGCTGATTTAACCGAAGAGCAAAAACAAGACTTCTACCAATACATGGAAAATGAAGTCGCACCGATCATTCGCACTTTCCCGAATAATCAGGGTTTAACGTTGAATAAACCGGAAGCGATTGAAGCAGAAAGCCATAAAAACCTGCTACTTATGATGCAGCACAGCTACGAAAGTGAGTCAGCAATGGCGGAAGCTCTCGACTCTGACGCTCGCATTAGGAGCATGCACGCCACTAAGGTGATCATCGAAAAATACAATATTCATGTTCATCACATTAATTTTGTACGTGACTAATTCCTAGCACCTTTGTTCAAAAGCAGAAGATCATCTTCTGCTTTTTTTGTCGCTATTTATAAGGAATCACTATGAAAGTATTCCCGTTAAAAGATGCCCCTCTGGTTTTGCTGTCTCTGATATTTTTTATCTGGGGGCTAATCACCGTTTCAAGTAACTCACTCATTCCCTACTACAAAGAAGCTTTCGATCTCGACTATAAAATGGCAATGCTGTTTCCGATGGCGTTTTTCATCACTCGAGTGACCGTCTCGCTTCCGACGTCGTTCGTAATGGCAAAAATCGGCTACCGCCGCACATTAAAATTCTGTTTGCTTTGGTGTGTATTAGGCTGCTTGGTGATGGCTTATTTAGTTCGCTCACAAGACTTAACGCTTACCTTACTTGGTATCTTGTTAATGGCATCGGGGCTCTCTGCCATTCAAGTCGTCAGCTCACCTTATGTGTCTCTGCTTTCAACACCCGATAAAAGCGTGATTAGACAAAGCATCGCAACAGCATCTAACTCGATAGGAACAGTGTTGGGGCCTTTAGTACTGAGTGCGGTAGTAGTGATAGCGACAAGTTATCAAATTAACAGCACAGCCGAGCAAGTCTCCATTCTCTTTCTACTGATCGCGCTCTTTTTCCTTGGTTTGCTCGTATTCTTTCAGCGCATTGATATCCCTGATATTAAACCTAAGCAGCTAACCGGCTTCTGGCGTGGGTTACTTACGTTACTGAAAAATCGCTCTTTCTTAAAATTGGCTCTGGTTCTTCTGTTCTACATTGGGGTTGAAGTGAGTTTTGGTACTTTCACTATTACCTATTTGGCAGACGCAAAGTATGGTGATTTAGGGCTTATCTCAGCCACCCAGATCATTGCTGCGTATTGGGTCTTTATGTTCATTGGCCGTTTGTTGTTTGCCAAGTTTGGCCAACACCTGAACTCACATACTCTATTTTTGTGTTCATGCTTGGTTGCTATTGTTATCAGTATCACCGCATTGCTGCTTGATCACCTTTGGACAGGCTATTTACTGCTGGTCGTCGGCCTTTGCAACTCGACACTTTATCCGATCATTTACGCTCAAGCGCTTCAAGCAGCTGGCAAACAGAGCTCACAAGGAGCCGCGATTCTGATCATGTGTTCTATTGGTGGAATTGCATTGCCTTTTGTACAAGCGAGCTTAATTGACGCATTTACGCTGAGTATGAGCTATATTGCGCCAGCATTGGCTTATATCGGCATGGTCGTGTTGTATTGGTCGGTGGTGAAGCACCAAGCTAAATCAATCGCTTAAATAGCGTTTAAATATAACGATGAGATAGAGATCAGCATGACTGCTGAAGGAAGTACAAGGGAAGTGTAGAGGGGTTGGATTGAGCTTGAGCTAAGTTGTATCAGTAGGTGATATTGCATCACCCCTGATCACACTTAGCTAGTGTTTATCTGTTGAGATTAAACCCAAGCAGAAGCAACAAGTAGGATGATTGCACCCATAATTGCCGTAGACTTTGCAAAGAAAAGAACTTCATTCATTACAGAAGGTTTTACTAATGTTTTGCTGCTTTCGTTTGTGATTACTGTAGCATTCATTGTTCGTTCTCGTTGTTGTGTGATCTATGGCTAATTTTCCTCCTAAATGTGATTAAAGTCAACAATTTCTGTAGTTTTATTACACAATGGTAAATCGTTAGTTTGGTAACACTAAAGATAAGCTAACCACACCTTAAGGCTCTTCTAAACAATATTCACTCTAGATTGAGAGATACAAAAAAGGCTTGGAGCCCCCTTTGAACCAAGAGGAATCCAAGCCTATTAATTGTCGAGCCTTTGTTGGCGCTACTTAGCCAATTCCGCTCTCATCGCGTCAATCGTCTGCTGATAGTCTTCACTATCAAAAATCGCCGACCCAGCAACAAACATATCAGCACCGGCATCAGCAATCTCTTTTATGTTATTTACTTTCACACCACCGTCTACTTCTAAACGAATTGTGCGCCCCGATTGGTTAATACGTCTTCTAATTTCACGCAGTTTATCTAGCGTCGCAGGAATAAACGATTGGCCTCCAAATCCAGGATTCACAGACATCACTAAGATAAGATCCACTTTATCCATGATGTAATCCAAATGGCTTAACGGTGTTGCAGGGTTCAGCACTACGCCCGCTTGGCAACCATACTCTTTGATCAGCTGTAGCGTACGATCAACGTGTTCAGACGCCTCAACATGGAAAGTAATCATACTCGCCCCTGCTTTTGCAAAATCCGGGATCATTGAATCAACGGGTTTTGCCATTAAGTGGACATCAATAGGAGCAGTAATACCGTAATCACGCAGAGCCTTTAGCACCGGAGCACCAAAGGTTAAGTTAGGTACATAATGATTATCCATTACGTCGAAGTGAATCACATCAGCACCAGCTGCAATGACATTTGCAACATCTTCGCCTAAACGAGCAAGATCAGCAGACAGAATGGAAGGCGAGATAAGGTAATCTTTCATAGGGTTCCTTGAGATCAGTATTGTATATTTGAGTTATTCGTTGTTGGCCGGTATGAAGGTGGTGACGACACCCTCTTCCACCATAAAACAGTCCATTCCGGCACTACTCGCCGCTTGCTGTCCTATGAGTGTGTCTTCAAAAACAACACAATCACTTGGTAATACATCAAGTTGCTGCGCGACTTTTAAAAACGTATCGGGATGAGGCTTGTGATTATCGACATCATCGGAGGTCACAAGCGCAGTGATCATTGAAGGAATGTCGGTGGTATCTAGAATGGCTTTAGCATGCTTAGCTTGTGCGCCCGTACCAATACCCACTTTCTTGAGCTGATAATAACGCTCTAATATGGCGTAGGTTTCCGGTAGTACGTCGCCCTTGTGCTCAATTGCTTCGAAGTTTGCAATTTTGTCTTTGGTAATCAGTTGTGGGTCAAGAGATAAGTCATATCGCTTCATGATCTCAAGCGTGACTTTGCGTGAAGGCATGCCACCCAGTTGATCCAACCACTCTTTGTCATAAGGGATGTTGAACTTACTGCAAGTCAGTTCCCAAGCATGGGCGTGGGCAACCATGGAATTAACCAAGGTACCATCTAAGTCAAAGATAATTCCTTTATATTTGTCTAAATTCGGCATGACTTTTTTAATCCTTTTACCACTTATCATAATAAGAACAGCGCACCGGAACTATCAATTCTTATTGTGAATATGATCTCCGCCACCAATACGGTAAATAGTTTTTGCAGTGGCAAACAATGAGTGCTTTTACTCTTGAAATCCTATTTTGATCGGATCGATATCCGTTTTTGAGGAATGCGTATAGAGTTGAATAAAATGAAAGTGATATAGTCCACCAAAATTCAATTTTGGAAAAAGACCATGCATTCAACCGACGCAATTGAACTCGTCAAACTAGGCGTAAACATCGAAATCGCAAAAGACTCTTCTCTACACCCAACAGACGCACTAGAAATCGTAAAGATTGCCAGTGAAATTGGTACTCACGTTACCGTGAAGAAGAAGTACCACACTGAGGTTCTGATGGAGATGGCAAAAGTAGGACGCGACCACATCACTGTTGCTATCTAATCAACGGCGATCGAGTTCTTCACCACAGATAAAGCAGAACGTGCAACATATTGGGGGCAATATGCTGCACGTTTTTATTGCCAGAAAGGAGCATGAATTTTCTGACATTAGCGATGTTTGACTCGCTAATCGATTAAGCCAACTGAGCTGCTATTCTGTTATTTTTGCGCAATCTCAATCTACGCGATTAGCTTCCAAACGCTTCTTGTCCAAACGATTAGCTTCCAAGCAATTCATTCCCAAACAGGGGCATCACTCCCGTTTGACGACAAACTTCGTTTAAGCGAACCTGAGCTTTCAAGATGTCCTCTTTCCAGTGTTCATCTTGCGCCCACATTTCGATAACAAGTGGTACTACACACTCCGTTTCTTTCAATGTTTTGAAGATCGCATTGAAATCGACTTCTCCCTCACCAATCACTAAATCACGGAACTGCCCTTTATATTCAGGAGTGACGCGATACGTGTCTTTAAGATGGATCTGCGTAATACGCGGCTTACTCAGCTTAAGCTCTGTCACTATGTCATAGTTCCAACCTGAGATATTGCCTACATCTGGATACGCAGTGAAATAAGGCGAATCAATCTCACGGCTCAACACTTCAAACTTACTCAGAGAGTTAAGGTAATCCGTATCCATGATCTCAACGGCTAGCATCACCCCTGCTCGCTCCGCCAGTTGTGCCGAGAGCTTCATACCTTCGATAAAACGTAGGTGTGTCACTTTGTCTGCAGGTTCGTAATACACGTCATAACCTGCAAGCTGAATGGTGCGAATACCCAACTTGTACGCCAACGTAATGGCCTTCTCCATATGGATAACGGCTTGCTCTCGCACTTTCGGATCGGCTGAGCCAAATGGGAACTTGCGGTGTGCACTCAAACACATCGACTGCAACGGCACTTGATGCTCTTCACACAAACGGCGTAGGCCATAGACCTCTTCATCGCACCAGTCTAAACGGCTGCGTCTTTCATCGGATTCATCAACCGAAATTTCAAGGAAATCAAAGCCTAACTCTTTCGTCGTTTTTAGCTTCTCTTCCCAACTTAAGTCATTCGGAAGGGCTTTTTCATAAAGCCCGACACGATGGCGCGTTAAGTTTTGGTACATAACGCCTCCTAGTTCCAGTAACGGTTGATTTGCTCTTTCAGTGCTTCAGCGGTTTCTTGGCCTTTTTCACCCGCCAACGCGCGGCCAGCAATGAAGGTTTTCGCTTTAATGCCTTCAAATAGGTACAAGTCTTCTGGCACGATACCACCAGTGATAGAAAGCTCGATACCTAGCTCAGAAAGAGCACGCATCTTCACTAAGTCCGCTTCTGTCCAGCCCACGCCCGCCAACTCAGCGTCACGAGAACGGTGGTAGATCGCTTGTGTGATACCTAGGTCAACCCATGCTTGAGCATCTTCCATTGTCCAATTACCGTAGATCTCGATTTGAATTTCGCCATTGAACTCATCAGCGACCTTCTTACACGCATCAATGGTTGCAATGTGCGCTGCTGCTGAAACTGTAATCCAGTCAGCGCCTGCTTCAAATGCCATACGAGCCAGAATCGCGCCGCCATCTGTGGTTTTCATGTCACACACTAAGATATGGTCAGGGTGGTTTTTACGCAGTGTCGAAACCGCCTTCATGCCTTCAGCAAACGCAAGGATAGTCCCCACTTCAATCACGTCTACGTAGCTCTCTACGTTGTTCGCCACTTCAATAGCAGCAGGCAGGTTTGTTTGGTCTAGGGCGATTTGAATCATTGGTTTAGTCATGGTTTTATCCTTTAATTTGTTCACGTATTAGATGGGCAAGGCCATCTTGATTGTTGTCTGTTTTGCATACGGCTTGAGCGTTCGATTTGACGGTGTCGTCAGCATTAAACATCGCTACACCTAAGCCTGCGTATTGAAGCATTGATATGTCGTTGTGATTGTCGCCAATGGCAATCACTTGGGAGGGCTGAAACCCCAGTTCATTCACGTATTCAGCAAGGCGTAAGCCTTTACTATTTCCCTTGGCGGCAAAGTCGATTCGGTTCGACCACGAACGTTCGCCATTAAAGTGGTCTTTGACCCAAGGCGTTTGCATCAAGCGATCAACCGACTCTTGCTCCCCTTCCACCACAAACTTCCACACAAACTCGGTGTTCTTCGCCGTTTCTGAGAATGAATCCACACGATAGATATTTGGCTTGTGGTGCTCTGGCGCTTGCTCAGCCCACTCTTCCAACGCCAACATGTAGGCGAATGGGTTGTAGTTGGAGTAAGTCATCGCATCGGTGATGTACATCACCATCTTCAGCTTATGTTCCTGCGCTAGGTCGATGAACGTCAGAGCGTGCTGATGTTCGATAGCGTTCTGAGTTAAAACGGCCTCGGTTTGGTAGTCATACACATAGGTTCCGTTGCAGCAGATAATTGGAGTGTCTAGCCCTAACTCATAGTAATAAGGCCTCGCTGCGGTGTGATGCCTACCGGTCACGATCATCACATGGCAATGTTGCTTGGCCTCTTGGATCGCTTTTTTCACTTCAGGATGGATAGTGTGATCATCGGTCAACACGGTTCCATCAAGGTCTAACGCCAATACTTGATACATCGCCTCTCCTCACATCACGCTTATTGCTGCCCGTAGTAAGCATTTTCACCGTGCTTACGTAGGTAATGTTTGTCTGATAGCTCAGGCTGAATCTTAATGCCGCTGTTTAGCGAGCGTGTAGCCAATGCCATTGCTGACACTTCCTCTAGCACCACCGCGTTATGTACGGCGTCTTTAGCATCTTTGCCCCAAGAGAAAGGTGCGTGTCCTGCCACAATCACACTCGGTACAGCCATCGGGTCTATGCGACGCTGGATAAACTCTTCGATGATCACTAAACCTGTGTTCTTCTCATATTGCTCAGCAATTTCGCTGTTCGAGAGCTTGCGAGTGCACGGAATATCACCATAGAAATAGTCAGCATGTGTCGTGCCCAGAGCTGGAATATCAATGCCCGCCTGCGCCCAAATCGTTGCACTGCGAGAGTGGGTATGAACAATGCCGCCGATGTCTGGGAACGCTTTGTAGAGCTCCAGGTGAGTAGCAGTATCACTTGAAGGATTCAGCTTGCCTTCAATGATGTTGCCATCTAAATCCACTACCACCATGTCTTCAGCCGTCATGTCACTGTATTCAACACCTGAAGGTTTAATCGCTATCACGCCATTTTCACGGTCAAACTCAGAAACATTGCCCCAGGTAAAGGTCACTAAGCCGTACTTAGGAAGCTGCAAGTTCGCTTCTAAAACACGTTGTTTCAATTGGCTATATTTGGACATATCGACTCCTTAAGCCGCTTCAGCTTGTGCGAGCGCCATATCAATCAGGTTCGCGACATCTTGCGGTGTTTTACATGCACGTAGTTTTGAGAAGTCTTCATCAAACTCGATTAGGTTCGCGACCTGCATCGTGCCTTCGATGTGTTCTTCTGAATCTTTACCTGCCAAGGTGATCAGCACATCGACTGGCTCGTCTACATCATCAAAAAGAATTGGGGTTTCTAGGACCGTTAACGCAAAGCCTGTTTTGATCACGCCATCTTCTGGGCGGCAATGTGGTAGAGCAAATGCGTCATGAATACAGATGTATGGGCCTTCAGCCGAAATCGCTTTGATGATCGCGTCGTAGTAACGCTCTTCAGCCACACCAGCTTTAACTAGTGCATCAGTACCGATTTTGATAGCCGACTGCCAGTCGGTTGCTTTTGCATTTAGTTGGATTGAGTTGTTGGTAATCAGAGATTCTTTCAAGTTCATTGTTTTGCTCACTTAGTAATTTGTTATTAGTATTTTTATTAGCCCAGCCGCTTTGCCGCTGGGCTAGTTCAATTATTTGTGGAAGTTGTTTTCGATAAGTGAAATCAGCTCATCACCAAAGGTTTTCACCATGATCATGTTCTTCACTGCTAGCTGCTGTTTACCTTCCGGTAGGTTGGTAATCTTTTCAGCCAGCGCAACCGAAGTAACGATGATGTCGAATGAACCTAAGTGTGATTTGTAGTCTGTGATTGCACTGTTGAATGTGGTTGCTGGAACCCCTTTCTTATCTAAGAACTCTTTGATCTTCTTAGAGCACATCATTGATGAGCCTTGGCCAGAGCCACAGCACACAAGAACTCGTACTGGTTTTTGTTCAGTGGCGCCGCTCGCTTGTGGAGCCTCAGTCACCGCTTGAGATTTCAGAGGCGCTTCTGACGTAGCCGCTTGAGAATTAGGCGCTTCAACCTCAACTTCTACGCCTTCTGGCGTTACTGCTGTCATGGTTTGCGCTTGTTGCGCTTCGCCGTCTTCTTCAGCACGCAGTGCCTTAGATGCGAAGTACATGTAAACACCCGCTAGTGCGACAACAACAAAGAAGAACATGCTAGAGCTAGAGATACCTTGCATGATTGGTGGGAATACAAGAGCCCAGTCAGCCATGCCCATCCAGCCGTTAAACTCAGTACCTGACTGCGCGAAGATGTGAATCGCCCAAGCTGAACCAACCACCTCGATAATGCCCATCACGAAACAAATCTTCATCACAGCTTTCCAGCCACCGAAGTGGTTAGCGAACACACCAATCGTTGCGTTAGAGAAGAACATTGGAATGAAGCCAGGGATAATCATGATTGGCGCATCGAAAGCCAACATCGCCAATACTGCTGTGAATTGACCCACTGCACCCCAAAGGAAACCGAATACCATTGCGTTTGGTGAGTATGCGTAGATAGCCGCACAGTCAATCGCAAGAACCGCATTCGGGATGAGACGTTGAGAAATACCGTTGAACGCTTCAGAAAGCTCGGCAACGAACATACGTACACCGGTTACGATAACTTGAATCGCTACCGCGAATTTCAGACCCGTTTCGAAGATGTAAATAAGCCAGTGTGTACCACCCGCCATCTCTTGAAGGTTATCAAGACCGAAAGAGAGAAGAATGATGCCGAAGAATGCCGTCATAACTAACGTAGTCGCAGCAATACTGTCGTGGAAGATGTGTAGCCATTTCGGTAGGTTGATGTGATCTACACTGTCGTTCTTATCACCCAACTTCGGAGCAACTTTCGTTGCAACCCAAGATGCAAACTGCTGTTGGTGACCAATAGAGAAGCCAGCTCCGCCTGTCACTTCTTGTGTAGGCTTGAACATGATGTTGGAAGAGATGCCCCAGTATAGAGCCATCAAAATTGCAGAGTAGATGATGGTTTCCCACATACCCGCGCCGAGCACGAAGTAGAAAACAGCAATCAAGCCAGCTTGTTGGAACATGATGTGTCCCGTAAGCATGATGGTGCGGATACCCGTAACTCGGCGGAAGGCAACCAATAGGATATTAATACCCAGCGCCATAAGGACTGCGTACCCAACCCAAGAGTAATTATCACCCATGGTTTCCATGGTGGCCATCATGGAGGTGTAAGGGTCGATTACCGAGCCTGTCAGTCCATGAATTTCACTCATCTTTTCAATAACCGGTTTAAAACCTGCTACCAGTGTTCCCGCACCCACTTGAACAATCATAAAACCAACAATGGTTTTAATTGAACCGGCGATAACGGTTGTTGCGTCACGTTTGAGAAGGATGTAACCGAGACAAGTTACGATACCAAGCAGTAAAGGTGCTTTGGTCATAACCTGACTGTAAAAAATATAGAAGATATCGTATAAGAACTCCATATCTTTACCCCTGATATAATTTGTATTTTTAATGATTTGTAGGATTCAGTGATGTCTTGTTTTGCTCACGAGACAAACTTTAACAATCAAAAGTAATCATTCAATGCTCACTTGTGATTACTTTGATTTATATCAATTATCCACCATTAGAATGTGGGTAATTGGGCATTGGATCACACCAAAAAACACAAAAACTAGTAAAAACAATGACTTATAAAAACTTGTGACTTAAGTCCTGTTTTACAGCAGCAAGGATTTGACAATCATAAATGTGATTATTAGAATCAAAACAAATCAAAAGTAATCATCAAATTGTCACAGCGACAAATAGAGTGATAAATATGAACGAAGTGCAAAGACACAACGGCATCCTGTCGTTACTAGAAGAAATGCAGACGATTAACGTCTCTCATATTATTGATAATTTTAGTGTTTCACCGGCTACGGCTAGACGTGATATCGCAAAATTAGATGAGCTAGGCAGACTTCGAAAGGTACGAAATGGCGCCGAAAGAATAGAAAACCAAAAGAGAAAGTGGTCACCGCTCAATATCAACAGTACTGAGTTTTATGAAGAGAAAGCTCAAATAGCGCATGCCGCTGCCGAGCTTTGTCAGGCGGGTGACACCGTAGTCATAAACTGTGGTTCAACCGCTTTTCTACTGGGTCAGCAGTTATGTGGAGAAGACGTTCAGATCGTGACGAACTATTTCCCACTCGCTAGCTACCTGATCAACGAAGATCATGACGACGTGATCATCATTGGTGGCCAATACAACAAGGCACAAAACATCTTTTTAAACCCAGCACCAAACTCTTTGGGTGGCTATGCCGGGAACTGGATGTTTACGTCTGGTAAAGGGCTAACTGATGCGGGTCTCTATAAAGCCGACATGCTAACCGCCGTTGCCGAGCAACAGATGTTGGAACAAGTCGACAAGTTAGTCGTTGTGGTAGACAGCTCTAAAGTTGGACAAAGGACCGGAATGCTGTTTTGCGATGCTAAGCAAATAGACATCGTAATCACCGGTAAAGATGCCAACCCAGACGTGGTTAAAAAGATTGAAGCTCAAGGGACGCAAGTCATCTTAGTGTAAATCTAATGGGCTAACCCGCCCTCAAATAATAATAAATTTCAGCTCAGTGCTTTAGTCCAAATTAAGGCGCTCGGCTCCCTACATCCAAAATTAATCAAATTATTGAAATAAAAGGTATTATCATGAGCAATGTAAACGAAATCACTCGCGAATCTTGGATCCTAAATACATTCCCTGAGTGGGGCACATGGTTAAATGAAGAGATTGAACAAACTGTAGTTGAACCAGGCACGTTCTCTATGTGGTGGCTTGGCTGTACTGGTATCTGGTTAAAATCTGAAGAAGGTGCAAACCTATCAATGGACTTCTGGTGTGGTACTGGTAAGAAGACACAAGCGGTTCAAAAAATGAAAAACCAACACCAAATGATGCGTATGGGTGGTGTTGAAGCGCTTCAACCAAACCTACGTACTGCTATCTTCCCGCTAGACCCATTTGCGATTAAAGAAATTGATGCAGTAATGGCATCGCATGACCATGGCGACCACATCGATATCAACGTTGCAGCAGCAGTTCTACAAAACTGTGGCGATCACGTGAAATTCATTGGTCCTAAAGCGTGTGTTGACTTATGGATGAAATGGGGTGTGCCAGAAGATCGTTGTGTTATAGCTAAAGTTGGTGACGAGATTCGCATTAAAGACGTAAACATCAAGGTTCTAGACGCATTCGACCGTACAGCACTTGTCACTCTTCCAGAAGGTACGTCTTCTATCGATAAAGACATTCTGGATGGCATGGATGATCGCGCAGTGAACTACTTGGTAGAAACAACTGGCGGCTCTGTTTACCACTCTGGTGACTCTCACTACTCGAACTACTACGCGAAGCACGGTAACGACCACAAAATCGATGTAGCACTGCTTTCTTACGGTGAAAACCCACGTGGCGTGACTGATAAAATGACGTCTTCAGATATTCTTCGTGCTGCTGAATCTCTAAACTGTGAAGTGGTTGTTCCATTCCACCATGACATCTGGGCTAACTTCCAAAACGATCCTCGTGAAATCGAAATGCTATGGAACATGAAGAAAGAGCGTCTTCAATACGGCTTCGCACCTTTCTTCTGGCAAGTGGGTGGTAAATACACTTACCCAACAGACAAAGGTCGCATGCACTACCAGCACTTCCGTGGCTTTGCTGACATCTTCAAGAATGATCCAGAACTGCCTTACCGCGCATTCCTGTAATCATTAACCTCACTCAATAAGGGAGCACTTTGCTCCCTTTTTTAATATTAAAATAAGGAAGTTGGTATGTTGCTACGTGAATTCAAAGAGCATTTTGGCCGGGGAGATTTGAAAGCTGCAATTGGAGTGATTCCACCAGGAACTAATGGTTATTACCTGCTCGTAAAGAGCCATAAATGGGGCGTAAATAGTTTTCTTGAGTCTGACAGAAAGATGCAGCCGAGGGTGTTTAAGAGTCAGCAAGCCTTGCTAAATGCAGCTAAGGCCATTGGCTTCCCTTATCAAGAGATTGATATTCAACATTTATAATCAACGCGTAAATATCTCATGCAAGGCAATAAGTGATACTTACTAGCCAAATAGCCAAACATTCAGGAGGCGAATAACTTAAAGAGATAAGCATTTATTAATCCACTCGATAAAAATAATTCTTACAATTAAGTCCCTTTATTCGTTAATAATATTGTTACTCAACGGCATAATAGTCACGAATCCATTCAATGAGTTAGGTTATGTTCTGCAAGCGCCTTTTGGCATTAGTTTTACCCATTTCTGTTGTCTTTTCTGCACACGCTGAAACCTTTGGTGAGCGAATAGAGCGCATCGAACAAGAAAACGCACTCGCGAAGACAATGAGCGAAACACAAGCTGAGTTAATACAGAAAGTCGTTCAAACTAATCACTGCGCTAAAGTAGCATTGGTTCATCACCAACGGATTCTAGGTCAATACAAGAATCCAACCTCTTCTTCAGAGCTATTCGTTAAATGGCGAGAACAGGGCAAGCAACTGGACAGTGAATATGAGGCCGAGTATCCCGGTTACCCTAAGCACGTATTTCAAGAATACCCAGCGGCTTCAAGCAAGGTTGATGGTTACCTATTCGCCCTAATTGACAATGGCTTGAATGAAAAGTCATGGATCGCTAAAGAGTTCAAACAGTGTAAAAACAACAAGCTGATTTCAAGAGCCTAATTCAATGTTGGCAAAGAGCGGGCTTCCAAAATAGAAGCCCGACAAACAACTTAAAGCACCTCGAGTTTCACGTTAATAAAGTAGAAACAGCCCTTCATACCCACCAATTTCTATCTGATTAACATATTCACCAATGTTGCCATCTGCATCGACCGGCTTCATCGGCACATCCAATGTAATCGTCAGTTTCTCTGTCTCATAAAAACTTGCGCTCTTGCCGTGGAAATCGGTGCGATACAGCACTCGCCCATGATCAAACTCTCTCGCTAACACCATATCTTTAGGCCCACCAGCAACCACTTGCTCTTCAGATTGGTAAATAAAATAGGTAAACGTCGGCAATACATGCGTCATACCATTAGGTAAGTCTTGGTGCACCATCTCGTTCATCGATGCATCACCGACTATGGTGTAATCGGCTGGCACAGGCGTACTTGTCGAGAGCATTAGAGGAATGGCGTCAAAGCCTTGTGGAATGTGGTTCGCTGGCTCACCTAGCTCAATAGCTAACAGCGAGCTTGGCTGATACGCCAAATTCTTCGGTATACCACCCCGCCAAAAATTATCTGATGTGGTATTGCCACTCCCATAAACATAACCATTATTCCATTGGTTAAAGTAGCTGTAGTGAGGGTGGCGACTCAGATGGTAAATCGCCAAAGCGGAGTACTGATCTTGCTTCCAGTTTTGTTCACTATTCCCGTAGTGATGAACTCGTCCATAGCGCGTAGTTGCCTGAAAAATAACGCCCTGCTCAGCATAAGCGAGTGCAGAGTTATCCCAGTGTTTTGATATCCCTGAATAACCACTAAAACCTGTAGAAGGAAAGATATAGTGCTCTCTGAGATATAGTGATCCGGCTTCGCGCAAGTGAGACTGGCCATTTCTTCCTAGCAAATTTGCCGTGCCTATGTTCAATCCAATCAACGCAGCACTTTCTAGCAATGATAGATTTTTCAGGAACTCTGAAAATTGCAGTTTATAACGCTCATCCGCTTCACTTGAGCCAGCGACAGCACCCAGCTCCTGAACATGTCCACCGGAGTAGACAAAGAATTGATTAGCGCCGATCAGCTTGTTGGTATCATCGTTGTAAGCGCCATTCAGGCCTTGTTCGCCCCAACTTTGTTGGTAATAGCCATGTATTGCCGACAGGTAGTCCAAATTAGCCATATTCGTTAGCGCCCACGAGGAATCAGCACTCCACATTCGACCAAATGGAATGACTCTCGATTCCCAACGAAAGCGAGCTGTGGCGTTTTTATTTGTGCGATTACGGTACTCGCTTTGTGACAAGTAGTTATCACCATTGAGGTCTGCAGCAACATCAAAACCACGGATTTTACGCCATTGGCTGATAGCACTTCCGTCTGGCGTGACTGTGGGTGCATCATTCAGTTTCACCGTCGGAAAACTGTTTTTTAGCTTCACATCTTTTAAACGTGGGCGGTCTTGTGGGTTATCCCCCTGCCAACGAACCCTAACAACATAAAAGCGCCCGCCATCTCTTACAAAAGTTGAACCAAAATACTGCCCACCACCATAGCTTGCACCACTGCCATCATGTGTCGCCGCTCTCTCCCAGTCACTTGGTGGGTTCCAAATCACAGACTGGTTTTTGGTCATGTTGAGAGTTCTGTCTTTCTTACTCTCAAGCCTCTCCCACTGAGACACTATCCCATGAGAATCAACGGCAGCCGGGTATTCAATCCAAAACTCACCACCCGTAGCGAACTGAGAAAACTTGAAGGTTATACGATCAAACGGCTCCGTATGGTAGATATAAAGCGCCCCACCGCTTTCGAAATTCTCAAATACATCTGCATCCCAAGGTGGTTGTTGGTAAAGCCAAAATCCCGCGTGATCCTCACTGGCTGTGTACCCAACAATTAAGGGTTTTCGATTTAACAGTGTGTTCTCACCGTGCGTTTTATCAACTTCAGCGATAACTGTATCTTCGGAGAAGTGAAGGAAATAGTCTTCGAAGTTAATGCCATCCAACTCGGCTTGATTGCGAAGGTCGTTCTCCAACCAACCCGAACTCACCGCCATCGCTTGGTTGTACATATAGCCAATGGTTATAGCGTGTTGGTTGTCAGCAATGTCTGAATAAGCGCCGAATACAATGTCGCTGTTGGCGATCTCCCAATCAATAACATCGTCCGCAGATAAGGGGGAACCGTCGAGAGCAGTGCCGGGCTCATGTTGCCCAGGTAATACTACCGCTGTACCAACGGCAAACGAGTGACTAGCAACCAAGTATGATGCACTGAGTGCTAGTACCCAGAGGATGTAGGTTTTCATTATCAAAACTTCCTAATCGATACTGTCGTAACTCATATAACGAGACGAAAAGTCAGCCAACTTACGTGTCAATTTAGGAATCAAAATAAGAAAAAGTATTGGTTAGATATAAGTATTGATCAAGGATGCTCCGTCTGAACGATAGTTACCATCATTCATTCCATATAAATAGAGACGTAAACTCAGGACGTTATAGGGAAAGCTAAAAACTTATAATCTTAATTTTTCTCGTAAGGTAAGTTTCACAGGCAGTGAAAATTGAGAGGGCATTTATTCTCAAAATGAGAATTTTGGGTAAAGAGAGATTGTGGTGTTTCCATAGCAACACCACCAAATTCCGTCACCGTTGATCGAATATCAAGATGTTCTGGGGGGAGAATTACAGCCTTAAATTCCACTTACCTTGGTGGTCACGGTCGTAATTTTCTTGTGTATCGAAGCTTAAGTGCTTATCAATGTTTTTCAGCTTAATCCCACCCTGATTGAATGCGCTTTGAATAACGGAAGCCACTTGTTGTTGACCATCAGCCTCTAAGAAATTCGTTCTATCTTGATTGCTATCGAACACACAAACGATTTTTAAGCTTTGTGGAAAGGAAGAAAAATTGACCGTATGAGTCACCCAAAGAAAACCGTCATAGCCTTTCAACGTATCTTCACAAACGTCAGTTAGCACATCTCTAATTTGATTTTCGATCTTCTTGTCTGATTTACGCATGAAGCAAAGCCCCTATTTAACACCTTAAAATATAAGGTTTTTTGGTCAATGTAGTCTTAACCGATATTGGACACTGTGAATGTTTCAAATGCAAAGTATTTATACCTCAGCTGAAAATTCCACAATGTGGGACTATTGTTTCACAGAGTGGAATGTTGATAGTTATCACATTATCAATAACAAACAGCGGCTATATTTCCACCCATACAAAGAGAGGCGGTTTTATGAGCAAATTACAGGGTAATCAAGCATTGGTTAAAGCTATCGCAGTGATCGACTCGATTGCTGAAGGTAATCGACAACTGAAAGATGTATGCGAACATTTAGAGTTACCGAAATCGACCGTGCACAGAATTATCCAAGGGCTAATAGAAGCTCGTTATATCCGTGAAGTTAAAGGAATTGGTCTCGTATTGGGGACTAAGATGATTCAGCTTGGTATCCGTGCTCAGCAGGACATGCCTCTCAAAGAAATTGCTAAGCCATTCCTACGTGAGCTAGCAGCAAGAACAAAAGACACAGTTCATCTAGGCATTAAAGATGAAGACCAAATATTCTACCTAGATAAGATCCCTGGAGAGCGTGCCATTCAACTACGCTCCCAAGTGGGAGACCGACTCCCGATGTCCGCAACAGGGATTGGAAAAGCGTTAATGATTGATATGCCAAAGATGGAGTGGATTCGATTAATTTCATCACAAACTAATCATGACGTTGACTCGATGCTAAAACGAATGAATGAATATTCTAAGTATGACTATAGCTATGACTTAGAAGATAACGAAGATCTTGTGCGCTGTGTTGCCGTGCCAATTAGAAATAAATATAACAATATTATTGCGGCTATCTCAGTAACCAGTATTAAAGAATATATGTCTGACGAGAGAATGACAGAATTAATCCCTGTTATTACTGAATATTGTCAGAAAATATCCAAGCAACTTAATTAACCCTACAAGTGTATGTAACTTACACTTAAATTATAAATAATAAATTAATCAGGTACGACTATGTCTAGAACAGGAAAAATTCTAGCCATTGGTGGGGTGTTTGTCGCCTCAATCATTGGTGCAGCAATTGCTACTAACTCTCAAGGAAATAGCCAATCGAGTATTGCGGCTGGTGAATCTCAAGTTCAAACACTGCGTTTCAGCATGAGCTCTAATAACAAACACCCAATTTATGATGGTGCTGCTAAATTCAAAGAAATCGTTGAAAAATTTACCGAACTGAAGGTGGATATATACCCCTCAGCACAGTTAGGTGATGATCGTGCAGCCATTGAAATGTTGCAGTTAGGTACACTTGATGTATCTATTCCATCAACAGGTCCGCTTGCTAATTTCTACCCAGAATACAATGTGTTCGACCTACCTTTTATGATCACCAGCGAAGATGTAGCTGACAAAGTTCTCCGAAGCGAGTTTTCTGACGATATGTTGAAAAGACTAGAGTCTAAAGGCTTAGTCGGACTAGATTTCTGGGAAAATGGTTTTCGCCATCTTACCAATTCTCAGCATGCAGTTAGAACGATTGAAGATGTTAAAGGCTTAAAGATACGAACAATGGAGAGTCCACTTCACTTGGACGCATGGAATGCGATGGGCGCAACGCCAACACCAATGGCGTTCAACGAACTGTTCACAGCGCTACAACAAGGTACCGTTGACGGGCAAGAAAACCCATATCCGAATATCGCATTAAACAACTTGTTCGAAGTACAAGAAACTATTTCAAACACCGGCCATGTATACACACCCTTAGCCCTAATTGTTAGCCAAGCTACATGGAACAAGCTAAGCCGTCACGACCAAAGAGTCTTGCGCCAAGCAGCAATTGATGCTGGCGACTACGAGCGCCAGGTTAACCGTCGAGTAAACCAAGAAAGCTTGGATGTTATTAAGAAAAACATGGAAGTCGTAACCCTGACACCTGAAGCTCTGGTTGGTTTCCAAGAAGCGACTAAACCAGTTATTGAGAAATACACACCAATCATTGGTAAAGATGTTGTATCCGCTTTCCAAGAGCAAATTAAAAAAGCAGAAAGTGAATTAGCAACTCAGTAACTCAAGCCATCACTTTATATTTAGAATCTTACTTTTTTAATACTGACTATTTTAATACTGACTATTTTAATACTTAGTTTTTCATGGTTATAAAAATAAACCATAAGAAGTAATCGTTCTAAGTAACAAGTGGATAAGGAATCTTATTATGTTGAATTGGTTAGACAAGTATTTTGAAAATACGATAGCCGTAATACTGCTCGTTATTATGACGGCAGCAATATTCTTACAAGTAGTATCCAGAACATTCGATTATTCAATTGCTTGGACTGAAGAATTAGCTCGCTACTGTTTCATTTGGCTAGTTTATATCGGCATCAGTTTTGCCGTTGCAAAAAAGAGCCATATTAAAATTGAAGCGATATCTATGTTAATTGACGACAAAGAAAAGAAGTACCTAAGCCTATTCTCAGATTGTGTATTTTTGATTTTCTCCGTCGTGATCTTATTTAAATCCACACAAATGGTAGAACACCTCTATCAGTTGGGACAAACATCGCCAGCGCTTGGGCTACCGATGTGGATAGTTTACTTAGCTGGTCCAGTAGGATTTGCACTTACGACTCTCAGATTGATTCAACAGATGGTCTCGACCACTGACGACATCAAAGCAGCGAAATAAGAGGTAATCATGTCAGTATTTATTTTGTTTGCGACATTCGCACTGCTCGTTATTGCCTCTGTACCTATTGCTATCTCACTAGGTATGGCAACGCTGCTCACTATTATTTCGACGGGTACGCTAAGCGTTGATTTCCTTGTGAGTACCTTAATCACGTCTGTTGATTCGTTTCCAATCATGGCAGTGCCATTTTTCATTCTGGCAGGTGACATCATGGGCAGCGGTGGTATCTCGCAGCGTTTGGTGAACTTTGCTAACTCACTGGTAAAAAACATCACAGGTGGCTTCGCGATTGCTTCGATCATTACATGTATGTTCTTCGCTGCTATCTCTGGCTCAGGCCCAGCAACGGTTGCAGCCGTCGGTGGCATCATGATCCCTGCGATGATCAAATACGGTTATGACAAAGGCTTTGCAACTGCGGTTGTTACTGCAGCAGGCGCGATTGGTGTAATGATTCCGCCAAGCATTCCTATGGTGATGTACGGTGTATCTGCTGGCGTTTCCATTGGTGATTTGTTCATTGCAGGCATCATCCCTGGCGTCTTGGTGTCACTGTGCTTGATGGCGTGGGCATACATCTACTCAAAGAAGAAAGGCTACAAAGGGTCAGACGAACCGTTTAGCTGGAAAGAAGTATGGGTTCAGTTTAAGCATGCTCAGTTAGCACTACTCATTCCTGTGATCATTCTAGGCGGTATCTACGGCGGTATATTCACTCCAACAGAGGCGAGTGTCGTAGCTGTAGTCTATGGCCTGGTAGTAAGTCTATTTGCCTACAAAGAAATAACCTTCAAAGACTTGCCGCAAATCTTCACTAAATCTGTGATTACTTCAGTGATTGTATTGTTGATTGTGGGTACAGCGACCGCGTTTGGTAAGTACTTAGCGCTTGAACAAATCCCGACGCAGATTGCTAACGCTATGCTGGAGTTTTCGGATAGCAAAGTAATTTTCATTATTTTAATGGTGGCACTGCTACTTGTCGTTGGCTGTTTCATGGAGACAGTTGCTGCAATCATTATCCTGACGCCTATTCTGGTTCCTGTGGCCATGTTATTCGGTTTCAACCCAGTTCATATCGGCATCATCATGGTAGTAACTCTGGCTATCGGGTTTATCACGCCTCCTCTAGGTCTAAACTTATTTGTCGGCTCAAGTGTTTCTGGGGTCTCTGTTGAGAAGCTCTCAAAAGCAATTATTCCGTTCTTCCTAGCCATGATGTTTGCACTAACACTGATTGTATTTATTCCCCAGATCTCTCTGGTTCTGATTTAAGTAAGGTATTTATTGTGAAAATTATTGATGTCATTCCACACGCAATCTCAGTTCCACTTGAGACACCGTTTTACTTTGCTCAGGGCTGGGTTCATAACCGTAGCTCAATGATCATTGAAATTGTTACCGATGAAGGAGTTATCGGTTTTGGTGAGGCCTTGTGTCATGGACTGCAAAGCCCACACATCGCTGCTGCATTTGTCGAGCATACCTTTAAGCCATTTCTACTTGGACGTAGTCCGTTCGACGTAGAGGTACTTTGGGAAGAGATGTACAACGTGACTCGTCCATATGGTCAAGGTGGTTCTGCAGTAAACGCGATCAGCGGTGTTGATATTGCCCTGTGGGATGTCATTGGTAAGGCTCTCAATAAACCGATCCACTCCCTCATAGGTGGTGCATTCCGCAAGGAAGTCACCCCTTATGCTACAGGCTTCTATCGTATTGCAGACGCAAAATACCCAGAAGCCGCGATCGAAGAAGCACACCGTTATGTCGATGGTGGCTTTGAAGCCTTCAAGCTTAAGATTGGATTCGGTGTAGAGGAAGATATCGCCTTCATTCGTTCAATTCGCGAAGCCGTCGGTAATGACGTGAAAATCATGGCAGATGCTAATGGTGCTTACAACGCGGCTGCAGCACGTCGCATCATCAAGGAAACAGAAGAATTCAATCTGTATTTCTTGGAAGAACTATTGGCACCTGAAGATATCACTGGCTACCAAGAAATCAAAAACCTCTCTAAAACTTATATCGCCGCTGGTGAACAACTATTCGGAAAGATGGGATACCGCCCTTGGCTTGAACAGAGAGCACTCGATGTTATTCAACCTGACTTATGTTCTTCAGGCGGTATCACGGAATGTAAAAAGATTGCAGCAATGGCACAAGCAAACCACACCATGATGATTCCACACGTGTGGGGTTCTGGCATTGGTATTGCGGCTTCTTTGCAGTTTATTGCTTCACTACCAAGCTCACCACTATCACTCAACCCTATCGAGCCAATGCTTGAGTTTGACCAGTCTTCACACCCATTCCGCAAAGATCTCATTTGCGATGGCATCAAGATGCAAAACGGCAAGGTACAAATTTCTACCAAACCGGGCATAGGCGTAGATGTGAATACTGACATCATCAAGCAATACAAAGTTAACTAACTAAGCGGAGTTAACTAAATAAGCGGAGTTAACTAAATAAGCAAAGTTAACTAAACGAAAGAGTTACCTAGATACACAAAGTAAAGACATCAACTAAACCTAAAACTGCGCGCCTTAGGGCGCGTCTGTGAGCTGTAATTATGAATCAAAAAAACACAATCAGTTGGCTAATTCTGGACTGGGGAACGACAAACTTTCGTGCCTTTGCCATGGATGAAAAAGGAAAGGTCGTTGATAAAACAGAACGAAAGATGGGACTACTTCAAGTTGAGGATGGTGCCTTTGCAACCGAACTTGAATCATTACTAAGTAAGTGGCTTGGCGATTACCAACACTTACCAATTTATATGGCTGGCATGGTTGGCTCTGCACAAGGTTGGGTTAACGTCCCGTATGTTTCCACTCCAACTAATGTGGAATCCTTGGCTCAAAACACCCACCAATTCGAGCTTCCTTGGGGGGCAACAGCAACCATCGTTCCGGGTGTCAGCCATTGTGATGAACATGGCAACTACGACGTAATGCGGGGCGAAGAAGTTCAGTTATTTGGACTTCTAGAGTTAGCAGGAAAACCAACGCTTGAAGCAGCCTTTCCGGGTACTCACAGCAAACACGCAAATATTGAAGCGGGTAAGTTGGTCTCGTTTTCAACCTACATGACCGGAGAGCTTTTTTCCGCACTGTCAACACACACCATCCTAGGACGTGGCTTACCTGAACAAGTCAGCTCTAACGCTGCTTTTGTAAAAGGGGTAAAAGAAAGCTCGAACTCGTCAATTACCAATCAACTCTTCAAAACCAGAACACACCGTCTGTTCGGCAATCTAGAAGAAAATGAAGTGTTTGATTACTTATCAGGGCTGTTAATCGGCAACGAAGTGCGAGAACTGCATCAAGAGAGCATCTACTTAGTAGGCGGAAAAGCCCTATCAGAACGCTATGACCAAGCATGTCGTCAACTGGATAAAACAACCGAATACGTGAATGGCGATGACACTTTCATCGCTGGAATGTTAAAAATTAAAGAGGCAATGAACCATGACAAATAAAGACTTTAATCTAAGTGATCACCTACCACTCGTTGCCATTATCCGTGGTGTGGAACCAGTAGACTGTATTCGAGTGACACAGATTTTGATTGAAGAAGGCTTCTCAATGATCGAGGTGCCATTGAACTCACCAGACGCACTGACCAGCATTAAAATGTTGGTCGAGCACTTTGGAGACCAATATCTTATTGGTGCAGGTACTGTCACTACACCTGAAAAAGCGCAAGCAGTGATAGATACCGGTGCAAACCTAGTTGTCACACCAAACTTCAACGAACAGGTTGTGAAAATGTCAGCGGCAGCAGGTTGCGTAAGCTTCCCTGGCGTTGTCACTCCGACCGAGGCATTCGCTGCACTTGCGGCTGGTGCGACAGGGTTAAAACTATTCCCAGTATCTATGCTTGGTCTTGATGGTTTTAAAGCACTGAAATCCGTACTGCCTCCAGAAGCAATCTGCTTACCTGTAGGAGGAATCAACCCTACCACCGAGAGCATGAAACCTTACTTGGACATCGGTGCGAAAGGTTTTGGTTTAGGAGCCTCTCTCTACAAGCCTGGCTTATCTGACGACGAGATTCGAGCCAACGCCAAAGCATTCAACATCGCCTTTAAAACGTCTATCGCTGAGTAAGTGATCCATACAAAGTAAGCTTGAAACAACGATACGGCTCATATTTTTCTACGTAATAACTCTAAGAGATCATAGAGAATAGTATGAGCCGTATTTCGTTTAAATTTATTTTAGCCCGCCGCTTGTTCCCAATCAGTCAGTAACTTCATGATTACGCGAGAGTCTTGATGAGTTGCCATTGGCGCTGTGAGTTGCGTATCGCCTTGCTCGACTGCTTGGCGAATATTGCGCACTTGATAATGGAAGCCGTCACCTTGCGCTTCGACTTTCACTTCGCGTTTCGACGTTTCATAGATCTCTACTGTAAATGTGTTCTCTTCGGTCGGTAACCATGGGTTAGTGTCGAGAGTGATACAGCCTTTGTTGCCTAAAATCGTAAAACCATGCTTTAAGCCGTGGTCTTCTGCAGTATGGATTTGCGCGGTGAAGTGGTCGTTGAAGCGCATCATCGCCGATGATTCGCAGATATTGCCATCTTGACCACGTCGGCCAATGGCTGAGATCTGCACGTCATTAAACACGCTCTCACCAAACTGGTGTTGCGTGACAGAGTGAATCAGTGACATTGGGTAACAACCTAGGTTGTACAATGCACCTTTACTTTCTGGATTCACAAACTGGTCAATCGCCGCCACGTAAGAGCCTTGAATTGAGCGTACTTCACCAATTTCACCAGTTGCCAGTTCTTGATGAAGCTTGGCGATCAATGGGTGATTTAAGTACATCAAACCTTCTGCGAAGAATACGCCCGCTTCTTTCACCGCTTGTAGTGCTTGTTCGGTTTTTTCCATATCGACCGACAACGACTTTTCACACAGAATCGCTTTGCCTTTTTGAGCGGCTTTAATCACATATTCGTGGTGAACATGGTTAGGTAGCGCGATGTAGATAATGTCGACCGACTCATCTTCAATCAGGGCTTCATAGCTATTGAAGGTTCGTGTTGGTTGGTATTGCTCGGCAAACTCATTGAGTGTTTTCTCTGTGCGACCTGCAACGGCATATAGTTCACTTTCAGTATCACCTTTAATCGCATCCGCCATAACGCCAGAGATAAAGCTAGTTCCTAGAATTCCCCATTTCATGCTTAGATCTCCTTCTTATGAGTTTCAAAGGCTTGTACTAATTCTGTTATATCACGCTCGATAAATGCTTGCGTATGAGGCATTCCAAAGTGCTGGTTAATGGCTTCACGGTTAGCGTATTGCTCAAGCAAGATCACTCGGTCGTGTTGGCTTGAGTCATACGTTGCAATCGCTTGTAGGCAGCCCGGTTCGCTCTGCATATCTAGGCAAAACTGTTCGATGGCTTCAACCGCAGCCTCACGTTCAATGTTGGTTTTAATTTTAAGTTCGGCAGTAACAAAGATAGTTTCGTTTGTTTGAGGCATTTCACGCTCTTATTTTAATCAACTATTGGTTTGCCATTAATATAATTACCCCCTAATAATTGATAAACTCACCTTTTGTTTATTATTTATCAACCAAGAGTGTTCAATGGATAAGTTAACTAGCATGAAAGTCTACGTTTACGTGGTGGAGCAAGGTAGCTTTCGTAGTGCCGCCAACCACTTCAATCTATCGGCGACCATGATCAGTAAACATATCCATCATCTTGAATCGAGCCTTAACTCTCAGCTGATTCATCGCACTACGCGTAAGCAGTCTTTAACCGATTCGGGGCAGCTCTACTATCGAGAATGTAAACGAATTCTGGAAGACATCAGCAATGCTGAAAATCTAATTCAAACCTTAGAAAACCAACCTCAAGGCACGGTCAAAATAAACTGCCCAGTGACCTATGGGAACAAGGTGCTAGCCCCGATAGTGGCGAAGTTCCTTGCCAATAATCCGACAATTAATGTCGAGCTCGTACTGAACAACGATCTTGTTGATCCCTACTCTTCCGATATTGATTTAATTGTGCGAATTGGTGACCTGTCTGACTCCAGTTTAGTCGCCAGATATTTAGGTGATTACGAGATGTGTTACTGCGCAGCGCCTGAATACCTAAACCAGCATGCAGAAATTCGTGTATTAGAAGATCTCGCACAGCACCCATCGCTTGGATTTAGTTACAGCAGCCGTCGTGATGTGAATGGTCGTGATACCCAACTACGCAATACCCAAAACAGTGAGCCGCCACTCCTAGCCCCTAAGAACCAACAAGCAGCACATAGTACGGGGAATAAAGGTCAAGTGCGTTTGATGTCGAACAATGGGGATGTATTGCGATATGCGGCCCTACAAGGCGTAGGTGTGTTGTTACAGCCAACTATCTTAATCGCAGAAGAGATTGAACGTGGTGCTCTGTTAGAAATATTACCTGGTATGGCACCTTTGCCCAAGCCGATTCATCTACTCTACAAAACCAAGCAGCTTTCTCTGAAAAACAGAACCTTTGTCGAGTTCTTGTTAGCCGAGCTTTCTAAATAGCTAAAGTGATCAAAGTAACTAAGGTGGGCTACGTTACTAATGGCTTTGAAGCAACGATGAAGGTTAAAGCGTTTGCCAATGACTCATCAAGTAACTGCCAAGGCCAGAAGGCGTTGTATTGTGAACGACCATCTCATCACATTGGTTGAACACCATGAAGTGTTTAAGCTCATCAGATAAGGCATGAATCAACGACTCATGGTTTTTGATTCTATCTTCCACAACCAAGTTACGAATATTGAGTAAACGATTCTTTCTGTCGACCTTGCAATCCATTCGCGCCACCAGCTCACCTTGCCACAAAATCGGCAAACTGAAATAACCAAACTGGCGCTTGGCTTCAGGAACATAGCACTCAAGAAGGTAGTCAAAGTTAAACAATGATTGCATTCGCTTACGTTGAATCAACAGATTATCGAACGGAGAAAGTATCTTTAACTTGATTCGTGATAGTGGCTGATTCAGTAACTCAAACGCGTCAGGCAACACGTAGTAATCAGCACCTTGAACATCCACTTTCACTATTCGCTTGTCTTCAAGCATCTGTTGGAGTGTCTTCTGTATCAATGGTTTGATGTTCTTGAGTAGATAGCTTATTTCCGATGCGACTCCCACACCGTTCGCTTCCAAATAACGAATAATCAGATGCTCAATGTACTCTTGTTCCGTTGGTTCAGAGGTATCAATACCACTCGGCACAACTCGCTCGGTTAGGTCATACACCTTATGAAAGTTCACTCGGCTTGGTACCATTAAGTCACCTTGCATAAACAAAGTTTCTAGCGCCTGTTTGGCAGGTTTACCGCCCCATCCACCGGGGTTTGGTCTATCGCCTTCAAAATCTTTCGCCATTAATGGCCCTTCGTTCTCAATGCGTTTGAGAACATGTGCCATGAGGGCCTCGTCTTTTTTATACCAATGCTTCAGCTTACCGCTTGCGAACGCGTTCTTTCGATGCAAACTGAAACGGTAATCTCGCATTGGTAAATACGCAGCAGCATGCGACCAATACTCAAATACCTCACGACGCTCTAACAACTTATCAAGATGGCGAAGTTGATAAT
Source organism: Vibrio chagasii (assembly GCA_041879415.1). Classification (NCBI taxonomy): domain Bacteria; kingdom Pseudomonadati; phylum Pseudomonadota; class Gammaproteobacteria; order Vibrionales; family Vibrionaceae; genus Vibrio; species Vibrio chagasii. The sequence goes on from CP090852.1 coordinate 977,095, forward strand.
CTGGATTACGATTCCACAGCGTATGATGGTGGGCTCGCTGTATCACCGAAATAGTGTCAATTTGCACATACCCAAGGTTTTCAATCGCAGACAGCGTGTTCGCCAAAGCTCCGCCATTACGTTTCTTTTTAGGAGGCAGCTTTTGCGAAAGCAGTACAATTTTTTGTGCTTGACCGAGTGAAAGTGATTCCATGAAATTCAGACTTTAATTGATAGCAATGACCTGCTTATGATTCAGCAATAAGCTCTTGAAGGATCTGCTTGTATATTTCGACTGTCTGCGCGCCAGTGACTGCACTCTTGCGGTTGAAAACCACAGTAGGAACCGCAGAGATGCCCATGCGTTGCCATTCGAACTCTTGCGCTTCTATTTGCTTTAAGTTGTCGGTGTTCTTTAAGCGTTTCAGTGCCTTGGTTGAATCAAGCCCAACCGCTTCAAGCTCTTGCGCAATAACATCCAGATCTGACAGATCTTTCTGCTCTGAAAAATGCGCTGTGAAGAAGCGTAGCTTCAACTCAGTCTGTTTTCCGTGCGCTAGAGCAAAATCAAGCAGCACATGTAAGTGGCGTGAATTCACCATTCTCATGCTGTCATAAAAATTGAAATCGAACCCTACCGCTTTGCCGCGAGCTGCCAGTTGCTCACGTGAGCGCTGACTTTCTTCTGCACTAGAACCGTATTTTCTCATGATATGCTCACGCAGGTTTTCACCCTCTTGCGGCATATCGGGATTCAGCTCAAACGGCTGCCATTCAAGTTCAACCTGTTGTTCTAAGCCAAGCTCTGCAACGGCCTGCTCTAGGTTTTTGTAACCGACGACGCACCATGGGCACATTACGTCAGAAATAATATCGAGTTGAAGTTTCTTGCTCATAATCTTTCCAAATATCGTTGATAAGGCATATCCAATACGAAGTGGATATCCGTGTTGCCATTAAGACTACAATAATCTGAACACTCGTTCAAATACCAGCGTATTCGCTCTCAAATTTCTCTCAATTAGCCTTTGACTTAAAGTTAACTTTAAGTTGTAGAGTGATACAAAACAGAGACAATGAGACAGAGATATGAAAAGAAAAACACCACCCTACCTTACCGGACGCTTCTTTGATGGCATTAGCTCTGGGCTATTTATGTTGGCACTTCCATGGTTAATGCTAGCAATGCCCAATATGGGCACTTTTGTTGCGCTCACGGCTCTAGTCTGTACGATCACCACCTTTCTTGCTACACCCTATTTTTCAGCTTTGATCGACCGCCATTCTCGTAAAAATATTTTGATCATCGCGCAGCTAATCCAGGCTTCAACCGCATTTATTGTCGCTGCAATTTACTGGTTTGGCGTCGGTTCTATTGTCGTCCTAGGTGCCGCTCAACTCATTTTTTGGGTTTCAAGTAGCCTCGCCTGGCACACCAACAATGCCTTTACGCAAGAGAATTACGACCACGATGAATATGCCAAAATTTCGAGTCATCAGGAGATTATTTTGCAGTTAACAACCTTGGGTGCTGGCGCTCTTGGCGTTGTGTTACTCGAGCAGTGGAGCATTATTGAATTTGCGATTTTTGCAGGTATTGCCTCGAGCATTTCAGCGATAAGTTACTTGGTGACACCTTACAGAAGACAAATCACGGAGAGTGTGAACACACCATTCAAGCAGCAATTGGTCGAAATTAAGGATGTGTTCTCTCAATCGCCTCAATTTTACGGTTTCCTGATCGTTTCTTGTCTCTCATATCCGATGGTGACCTTTTTGAGCCGTTTAATTCCGATTTGGTTTTCCGAACTGAATATCACCGGAGACTGGCTTGCACTTTACAATATCTCTCTCGGCATGGGGGCACTGATTATTGGGATATCTTTACCACTGATTCTGAAGTCCGCGTCTCACAAAACAACCATCCAAATAGCGATGTACATCATCGGACTCTCTTTATTGTTGATGAGCCAAGCAGAGAATCCTGCGTATCTTATTGTTCTTACTTTCATTTTCGGTGCATTCAACGCACTCAATAGAATTGCCCGAACCAATTGGATGCACCATGCGGTAGCAATAAAACAAAGAGGAAGAGTAGATGGAGGGCTAGCGCTGTTCGCTACCTTAACCCAGAGCCTAAGCTATGTGTTGATTGCCGTACTGGCGCAAGCCGATGCGATTATTTATGGTTTTACCATTGCTGGAGCCGTGGTTCTGGCTGCCACATTTTGGATGGGTAAACTTGGCAGACAAATCAAGCCGGAATGTACCTTAGCAAATCAATGTTAAAGCGAATTATCAAAATTCGAGATTTCCAATAAAAAAACCGGCTCATGTTAGTGAGTCGGCTTTGATATAAATCTAAATAGGATTTCGAACGTTACGCGAGAAGCTTCTCCAGCACTTGGAATACGCCCGCATCAACATTACTTGGCGCGCCAAAACGAGCTATCTCTTTCAGTTTTGGATGTGCATTTTCCATCGCATATGAGTGGTAACTTTCTTTAAGCATCTCGTAATCATTTAGGTAGTCGCCAAAGCTCATAGTCTGTTCGTAAGTGAAACCTAATGTGTTCTGAAGATGCTTAATTACCGCCCCTTTTGAAGCCTCAGCGTTCATTACATCCAACCAAATTTTTGCGCTTACAACCACTTGGTAATTTTCACCAAACTTAGCGTTGATGCTTGGGTTTACTTTCTCTTGCGAGCCGTCAAAGTGGCAAATAGCAACCTTGATAAACTCATCTTCAACCGCCAACAGGTCTTCTACTTGCTCACGGCGATGGTAGTACTTAGAGATCTCTTCTAGGGCACGCTCGTCTTTGGTTTCGATGTATGCCGACTTCTTACCACACAACACAACATGGGCACCTTCGATAGCACGCGCTTCTTTGATGATGTCTTTGATTGCATCTGTATCTAGCAAGCAGCTGTAGAGTTCTTCACCTTTGTGCATCACTAATGTGCCGTTTTCAGCAACAAACATCATGCGATCTTTAATAGGAGCAAAAGTTTCCATTAAGCTGTAGTACTGACGACCCGACGCAGCAGCAAAGATAATGTCTTGAGCTTCTAGTCGCTCGTAGAGGTTAAAAAATTCTGGGTCTAATTTTCCGTGTTCATTAAGCAGAGTGCCGTCCATATCAGCAGCGATAAATTTGATGTTCTGTTGTGGCATTTCAGAGCTTACCTATAAATATAAATAAAATTGTAAATTATGATTTTTCGTTATCTTGGGTAACGGTTCTGCGTTCGATTATATCGTTAGAGTAGCCAGTAAGTGCAATGCTTTTCGGTTGGTTTATTTGCCTAAATCTAAGATCTTGTTTATGCCTAATGAGATTTCAAATAGATAACTGATCGGATATCAAGCGTCATCAAAACAACAAGCTGAGCAGGCCAATTTAAGGCGACTATTAAAATTCACATTGACCGCTAAAAGAAATAGGCTTACTATTAATCGTCTTTTAACGATTAGCATTAAGTGAGCCACCTAAGTATGACTGCAACATGCCAAGCAACAGATAGCTGTTCTCTGCCTCCAAGTAACGCCGAAGCAGAAAAAGAAATGGCGGCGTTGGCAAAAGCACTCGCTCACCCAGCGAGAATTCGCATACTTAGTATCTTGTCCGCGTTAGAAAAGTCAGGCGGCTGCTTGAACAGTGATCTGGTTAGTGAGTTGGGCTTAGCTCAATCAACAGTATCAGAGCACTTAAGAATATTGAAAAACTCAGGTTTCATTACTGCTGAGTCAATTCCGCCTAAGATGTGTTACCGCATCGACCGCAACAATATTCAACGCTTCGAATCGGTTTTTAACAGCATTTTGAAATAGAAGTTCACGCTTAAACGATTGGCTTAATGGCCTTTACTTTTAAGCGTGTTTTTTTGCAACCATTAATCGTTTTTCGACGATTTACGATATCAACAAAGAGAGATTACCATGAAACCAAAGTTAGGTTTTCTAGATCGCTACTTAACGCTGTGGATCTTCATCGCTATGGGCATTGGTGTACTGCTTGGCACCCTATTCCCACAGATCGAGCAGTGGAACGAATCAATGTCTGTTGGCACAACCAACATTCCACTTGCGATTGGCCTTATCTTAATGATGTACCCACCTCTGGCTAAGGTTAACTACAACCTACTAGGTACCGTGGTAAAAGATAAGAAAGCCATCAAGCTCTCTTTGCTCATGAACTGGTTTGTTGGCCCAATCCTCATGTTTGTACTGGCACTGACTTTCTTAGGTGATCACCCAGGTTACATGGTGGGTGTAATTCTGATTGGTCTTGCTCGATGTGTGGCAATGGTTCTGGTTTGGAACGACATCGGCGGCGGTAACAAAGAGTACGGCGCGGCATTGGTTGCTCTAAACAGTGCATTCCAAGTGGTGAGCTACAGCTTTATGGCGTGGCTATTCATCAGCGTTCTTCCACCAGTATTTGGTTACGAAGGCATGATGGTTGATATCTCGATGATCGATATTGCGCACAGTGTTCTTATCTACCTAGGTATCCCATTCCTAGCGGGCTTCTTAAGCCGTAAGATCCTAGTGTCGATGAAAGGCGAGCAGTGGTACAACGACGTGTTTATTCCACGCATCTCACCAATCACACTGATAGCTCTACTGGCAACTATCGTTCTAATGTTCAGCCTAAAAGGCGAGATGATTGTTGAACTGCCAATGGACGTATTGTTGATTGCTGTCCCACTGACTATCTACTTCACAGCGATGTTCTTCATCAGCTTCTTCATCGGTAAGAAGATGGGCATTGAGTACGACAAGAACGCATCAATTGCCTTCACAGCAACGGGTAACAACTTTGAGTTGGCTATTGCCGTAGCAATCTCTGTATTCGGTATCAACTCAGACCAAGCGTTTGCAGGCGTTATTGGACCGCTGATTGAAGTACCTGTGCTGATTTACCTAGTGAACGTTGCACTTAAGATGAAAGACAAGTACTACAACGGTCTAACAGTAAAATCTGCGAACTAGAAAATCGCGTATCGCTTTAAACAGAAAGGCTCACAAATGACTTTGTGAGCCTTTTCTTTATTCAGTTTCTTCCAATTTAAGTCTCATCCATCTTATGTTTCGTCCAATAGGCCTTTCAATGCTTGTTCAAGCCAAAGCAATGCAGGCCCTTTCGAGCGTGTTTTGGATAAAACCAGATCAACCGGAGGCGACCATGTTTTGTGGTCAAATGAGACGTTCACCTCTATCAAACGCTGTTTACTCAGCTCTTCTTCAACAAGGTGTTTAGGTAAATACGCCCAACCGACATCACTACCGAGGATCATTTCTTTGATGACGATAAAGCTGTTCGACCACCATACCTTGCCCGCTATAAGTGGAAACTGATCCATCATCTTACCTTTATCGCCCCTCAGCATTAACTGACGATGTGGGAGTAAGTCAGACAATTTCGCCACACCTGTTCTTGCGAGCAAATGACTAGGGTGACACACGGCAATAAACGGCAAGTGGCCAATAAAGCAAGGCTCAGAGCCGACATCAAAAGCCAAGTTGGTAAACATCAACCCAATCTCAGCTCTCTCTTCGATAATCAACGAATTGACCTCTGTCGTGGTACACGCAACCAGTTCAACTTCGGTAGCAGGGAAATGCTGGCTGAATTCACTAAGAATCTTAGATAGATTCGGGACCAACAAGGAGTCATCCAATGCAATTTTGATAAGTCCTTCTTCGCCGCTCCCCATCGCATTAACCGTAACGTTCAGATCTTCAACCTGAAGCACGATCGCTTTCACTTGTTTAAACAGTTGCTCCCCTTCTTTCGTTAGCGAAGGTTTGCGAGTCGAACGATCAAATAACTCTACATTGAAATCTATTTCAAGATTGCTGATACCTTGGCTTACCGCCGATTGCACCTTACCCAAATGACGAGCACTTGCTGAGAAAGAACCCAGCTCCACTGCGTAAACGAACATTTTAAGCTGTTCAATGTTATACATGCCACCAACCTATCATCACCATTAGTGATATTTACTATCTTTCTATAATCATAATTAAAGATAATATACCTTTCAAACAGCAAATATAGATTCAACAAAAAGAGAAAGTACATGTCACACAAAGAACGAATTCTACATATGGTGCTATTTGAAGTGTTCGCACTAATCATGATGGCAGGGCTAGCAACCTACATTACTGGTAATGGAGCCGGGGAAATGGCGGGGTTAGCGCTTGCGATGTCGCTGATAGCAATGGCTTGGAACTACGTCTACAACTACGGCTACGACAAAATCTTCGGGGCAGACAGAACAAAACGAACGAAGAAAACACGAGTTTTACACGGATTGGGATTTGAACTTGGTTTAATGACAGTAACGCTGCCAGTTTTGATGTGGGTGTTAAAGCTCGATTTTCTAACCGTATTGATTATGGACATCGGCCTAGTCATTTTCTTTGTACTCTACGCTATCGGATTTAACTGGGCGTACGATTCAGTAAGAGACTACTTTGTTACACAAGGCAAAGTTAACGCTCTCAATTAATGCACCGATTCGCTCAAATATCATCACTGAGCGATAAACAAAACGAATTGCCAGATTCAGTATGGATCTGGCATTTTTCGTCACAACTTAAGTACATCCTTGTTTGTTAACGCTTTTCCAACATTTGAGAACCCGGGTAGGTCCACAAGATCCAAGTTTAATAAACCACCACTCGCGAATCAGCATCACAAATCCAGCCATCAACTCCTCGTACCAGTTGTGCATCTGCTTACATACAGGTACTTTTAGCGACCTCACGGGACATACATTCGCGCAATAGCGTCCATACAAGCTTCTTTTTCGAGCAAAAGTGTTCGGTTTAACATTTCAAGCCAGTTTAATTAACAATTTTATGCTCAAACGCTCATTTTTAATGTTCGTTTATTTTCGTGTTCGCAAATTTATGCACAATACGCGTGCTAGATAAGCAAAAATAACAAGGACTCGAACATGACAACAAACAAACAACCTTCTTTATTTGGGCAATGCCTCGCCGAATTTATCGGTACTGGCCTGCTCATCTTCTTTGGCGTTGGCTGTGTGGCTGCACTGGTATTAACAGGTGCAACATTCGGACAATGGGAAGTTAGTATCATCTGGGGCTTCGGCGTATCTATCGCAATTTACTGTACAGCTGGCGTTTCTGGCGCACACATAAACCCTGCAGTAACCATTGCATTAGCCATGTTCCATGGATTTGATAAGGCGAAGGTAGTGCCTTACATCATCTCTCAATTACTTGGTGCCTTCTGCTCTGCAGCTTTGGTTTACAGCCTATACAGCAACTTGTTTACAGATTACGAAATTGCTCATAACTTTGTTCGTAGCAGCCAAGACGCACTATCAACTGCTGGTATTTTCTCGACTTACCCACATGCTTCACTCTCTTTCTTCGGCGCTTTTGCTGTGGAATTCGTGATTACTGCAGTATTGATGTTTGCCATTCTGGCACTGGGTGACGAGAACAACGGCGCATCACGCGGCGCAATGAACCCTCTACTGATCGGTATTCTTATCGCGGTAATTGGTGGCTCATTAGGTCCACTAACTGGCTTTGCTATGAACCCAGCACGTGACTTCGGACCAAAACTTTTCGCTTACTTTGCAGGTTGGGATTTTGCATTAACCGGTGCTCGTGATATTCCTTACTTCATCGTTCCAATTCTTGCTCCAATCGCTGGTGCGTGTTTTGGTGGCTGGTTGTACCCACGTGTTATCGGTGCTCACCTACCAGTGGAAGGCCAAGGCTGCACAATTCCAAACCAATGTGAAACAGAAGAAGAAGCTGAACAAGCTCAAGCTTAACCCCAAGCAACCTTACATTTACTAAAATATAAATAACGGAACAAAAAGGATTCTTACCATGACCGAGCAAAAATACATTGTTGCCCTAGACCAAGGCACTACAAGCTCTCGCGCTGTAATCCTCGATCACGATGCAAACATCGTAAGCTCTTCTCAACGAGAATTTACTCAAATTTATCCAAAGGCAGGCTGGGTTGAGCATGATCCAATGGAAATCTGGGCGACTCAAAGCTCTACATTGGTTGAAGCTCTAGCTAAAGCAGGTATTCGCAGCGACGAGCTAGCGGGTATCGGTATCACTAACCAACGTGAAACCACCATCGTTTGGAACAAAGAGACAGGCAAACCGGTATACAACGCTATCGTATGGCAATGTCGTCGTACTGCAGAAATTTGTGAAGAACTAAAAGAACGTGGCCTAGAAGACTACGTGCGTGACAATACAGGTTTAGTCCTTGACCCGTATTTCTCAGGTACAAAAGTAAAATGGATTCTAGACAACGTTGAAGGTGCTCGCGAAGACGCTGAAGCAGGTAAGTTACTGTTCGGTACGGTTGATACTTGGTTGGTTTGGAAGATGACTCAAGGCCGTGTACACGTTACGGATTACACTAACGCATCACGTACTATGTTGTTTAACATCAACGACCTATGCTGGGACAGCAAGCTATTAGACGAGATGGGTATTCCAGCATCTATGATGCCTGAAGTGAAACGCTCTTCTGAAGTTTACGGCCAAACGAACCTTGGTGGTAAGGGTGGTACTCGTATTCCAATCGCGGGTATTGCCGGTGACCAACAAGCAGCGCTTTACGGTCAAATGTGTGTTGAAGCTGGCCAAGCGAAAAACACATACGGCACGGGCTGTTTCCTACTGATGAACACAGGCCAAGAGAAAGTAACATCGAAGAACGGTCTATTGACGACATTAGCATGTGGTCCTAAAGGCGAACCAGCTTACGCACTTGAAGGTGCGGTATTCATGGGTGGCGCATCTATCCAATGGCTACGTGATGAAATGAAACTACTGGCTGGCGCAGAAGATTCTGAATACTTCGCAACTAAAGTCGATACGTCAAACGGTGTTTACGTTGTTCCTGCATTTACTGGTCTAGGCGCACCATACTGGGATGCTTACGCTCGCGGTACGATTGTTGGCCTAACTCGTGGTGTTAACTCTAACCACATCATCCGTGCAACACTGGAAGGTATTGCTTACCAAACTCGTGACGTACTGGATGCGATGCAAGCGGACTCTGGCATCAAGCTAGCAAACCTACGTGTTGATGGCGGTGCAGTAGCGAACAACTTCCTAATGCAGTTCCAATCAGACGTGCTAGATACAGAAGTTCACCGTCCTGAAGTAACTGAAGTAACGGCTCTGGGTGCAGCATACCTTGCTGGTCTGGCGGTTGGTTTCTGGGACAGCATCGATGAGCTTCAAGACAAAGCAGTACTAGACCGTACTTTCTTGCCACACCACGATGAAGAGAAACGTAACCGCCGTTACAAAGGTTGGAAACGTGCTATCAAGTGTGCACAAGTTTGGTCTGAACTGCACGATGACGACGAAGAGTAAAATCGAGCGTTCGAATAATCACTCTCTTTTCGATTGAATTGTTCGTTCCTCAGTAAACGAAACTAAAAAGAGCACTATTTTGTGCTCTTTTTTGCGTTTGGGGCCTTTTTTTCATGTTTTGATCAACGTTTTTGCGGTTTAGACATAATTCCTTACCATCATTACTTCTCTCTGAGTATCAATTCGAGCACAATAGCGCGAGGTAATATTTAGAATTAGGTGCGCTAAAGTATTGCAGCGCGCAGGGAGTGGTAAGTTAAGTGAAGCAGATACCAAGACACCAGCAGATTGTAGACCTGGTAAAAACACAAGGATATGTGAGCACCGAAGAGCTCGTAGAGAAGTTCGATGTGAGCCCACAAACCATCAGACGAGATCTTAATGAACTGGCTGATAGCAACAAAATCCGTCGCTATCATGGTGGTGCAACCATTCCTCTTAGCTCAGAAAACACCTCTTACAACACGCGTAAAGCGCTTAACTTCAATGAAAAAGATGTGATTGCCGACGAGCTGGTAAAACACATTCCAGATGGCGCAACCTTGTTCGTTGATATCGGCACTACGCCAGAATCGGTGGCGCGCGCGCTGAACAAAAACCACAAACAACTCAGAGTCGTGACTAACAACATCAACGTTGCTAGTATCCTGCTACCAAACCCAGAGATAAAAGTTATCTTGGCAGGTGGCGAAGTGAGAAACCGTGATGGCGGTATCGTTGGTGAAGCAACACTCGATTTCGTGAAGCAGTTCCGCCTCGACTTCGGTATTCTAGGGATCAGCGGTATCGACTTTGACGGCTCACTACTCGATTTTGACTACCATGAAGTTCGAGTGAAGCAAGCCATCATCGAAAACAGCCGCAGCATCTTCCTGGCAGTCGACCACAGTAAGTTTGGTCGCAACGCAATGGTTAAGCTCGGTAACATCTCTCAGGCACACATGGTGTTTACTAATAAACAACCACCAGAGGAAATCCTGAACATCCTTAAAGATTCAGACATTCCGTTAGAAGTTATCGAGACCGCTGCTCAACCAGTAGCGTCGGACGAATAAAAAAACGCTCAGAAATCATGTTCATTAAAAGAGCCCATTATTGATAGATCACTTTATCGATAATGGGCTTTTTTGTTACTTAGAGAGTCGTACTCGAACATGAACAGTATCACTTCTATGCTCGAATAGGAGTTATTTTGAACCTTCGCTGTCATAAGCGAAGGTTTTTTTATGCGCAAATCACATAAAACGCGCATAAACGAAAATAATAAATGACCGCAAACGAAAGTTAATATAGGATTCAATTATGTTCTAAAATGCTCGTTCGCTCAGAAAGAGGTCAAAACCATGAGTGCTCAACAAACTAATTCAAACAATAGTACATCTTCAACTCTAGACTTAATCGTTATTGGCGGCGGCATCAATGGTGCGGGTATCGCGGCAGATGCTGCTGGTCGTGGTCTAAACGTTGGTTTATACGAAGCAAATGATTTCGCCTCTGCGACGTCTTCTGCAAGTTCAAAGCTAATCCACGGTGGCTTACGTTACCTTGAACATTACGAGTTTCGTTTAGTTTCGGAAGCACTCGCAGAGCGCGAAGTGTTGCTGAGAAAAGCACCTCATGTTGCACAACCAATGCGTTTCCGTTTACCGCACCGACCATTTTTACGCCCGGCTTGGATGATCCGCTGTGGCCTATTCCTTTACGATAACTTAGGTAAACGTACGACGCTTCCTGGAAGTAAAACGGTAAACTTGGCTCAATCAGGTTTGCTCAAACCAGAAATGAAAACAGGTTTCGAATACTCAGACTGCTGGGTAGATGATGCGCGTATGGTATTACTGAACGTGTTGGCGGCGAAAAAAAACAACGCAGAAGTACGCAACTACTGCCGAGTTGAAAAAGCACACCGTGAAGGCGACATTTGGCACGTAACAATTCTTGATGTGATGACAAACCAACGTTTCGAGCGCAGAGCGAAAGCATTGGTCAACGCAGCTGGCCCTTGGGTGAAACAGTTCTTTGATGATGGTTTAGAGCAAACCTCACCACGTAATATTCGCCTAATCAAAGGCTCACACATTGTGGTACCTCGTGTTCATGACGAACCACAAGCGTACATTCTACAAAACAAAGATAACCGCATCGTGTTTATGATCCCTTACCTAGATAAGTTCTCGATCATCGGCACAACCGACCTTGAATACAAAGGCGACCCTCGCGAAGTGGCTATCGACGATGTAGAAGTGGATTACTTGATTGATATCGTTAACCAGCATTTTGTTAAGCAACTAGAGCGTGACGATGTGGTCTGGACATACAGTGGCGTACGACCGCTTTGTGACGACGAATCTGACTCGCCACAAGCGATCACTCGTGACTACACACTGGAGCTGGATGCAGAAATGGATCAAGCACCACTGCTATCTATCTTTGGTGGCAAGTTAACGACTTATCGTAAACTCGGTGAAGCGGCACTGAACAAGCTAGAACCTTACCTGAAACACATGGGCGCACCTTGGACAGCTAACGACACGCTGCCGGGTGGTAACTTCAGCTGCAGCCGCGAACAGCTTGCCGCAATGATGCACACGAAATACCCTTGGGCATCTGAAGCTCTGCTACTTCGTTACGTGACCCAATTTGGCACTTACACATGGGACCTACTTGAAGGCGCTACGTGTGAAGCGGACCTTGGCATCCAGTTCTCAAGCGAAGCACACGGTGTTTACCAAGCTGAGATTGACTACTTGATCAACCAAGAGATGGCAATGACAGACGAAGACATCTTATGGCGAAGAACCAAGCTTGGCTTGTACATGAGCGAATCTGAGCAACAAGCATTGTCTGATTACTTAAAAGAGAAGCTACAACGTAAAGTGGTAAGCTTTTCTCAAGTAGGCTAACTCCACCAGCCAACAAGCACAGTTCAAAAACCTGATTAATAACCAAGCTTAGTGTCCCCCACGCTAAGCTTTTTTATTATTTGTCCCCGCTATTTGCTTTCAATTACTTGCACTTCAGTAACCGTCACTCGGCCCAGATCGCCCCATTACCCTCTTCTATTTTCAACAAAAACTAAATAGTGTTTTATCAGATGGGTTAATTATCAACTTTATGAAAGGTTGCTATTCTTTATCTCAACAAAACAATTCATTCAAAACGCTCACGATGTCAGCGCTTTAATAAGGAATCTATTCCATGCAAAAAGTCATTCTGATCACAGGCTCTACCGACGGTATCGGCTTCGAAACAGCAAAAGCACTCGTTCAGCAAGGTCACCACGTTTTATTGCATGGACGTAACCCAAGCAAACTTAAAGACGTTGAGCAGCAACTTGTCGCTCTCTCTACGGAAGCGAAGATCCAAAGCTACGTGGCAGATCTGTCGATTCTGGCAGATGTTGATGCGCTGGCTGACGAAGTGATTGCCGAGCACGAGAAGATTGATGTATTGATCAACAACGCGGGGGTGTTCAATACTCCAAACCCTATCACCAAAGACGGTTTAGATATTCGTTTTGCTGTAAACACAGTATCGCCGTATCACCTGACCAAACGCCTGTTACCAGTATTAGATTCGTCGAGCCGAGTAGTGAACTTATCGTCGGCTGCGCAAGCGGCAGTGAATATCGAAGCACTAGAAGGGAAAAAGCCACTTTCTGATGGCGATGCTTACGCGCAAAGCAAACTAGCGATCACCATGTGGACACGTGAAATGGCAAAAGAGCTAGGTTCTACTGGGCCAATGATTGTTGCTGTTAACCCAGCGTCTTTATTGGGCAGTAAAATGGTGAAAGACGCCTACGGCATTGCGGGCGGCGATCTGAGCATTGGCTCTAACATTCTCGTTCGTGCGTCATTCTCTGACGAATTCGCACAAGCTGGCGGTCAATATTTTGATAATGATAACAACACTTTTGCTAACCCACACCCAGATGCGCTATACGGTGACAAAGCACAACAAGTTGTCGCCAAAATAGAAGAGATTATCGCTACAACACTTTCTTAAGTCAGCGATATACCGTTGATTTGAAGGTTCTAAGAAAAAGCCCTGCATTTTATGATTTGCCATAATGATGCAGGGCTTTGTCGTTCAATCTTAGTCTTGTTCCCAATACGGTGGGTTACCGTAGTAGTCAGAAAAGTAATCAATAAACGCTCTTACTTTCGGAGCAAGCAGCCTAGTACTTGGGTACACTGCCCAGATCGCAGGTTCTGAAGTGAGTGGGTAGTCTTCCAACACTTGCATCAGCTGGCCACTTTTTAGTTGCTCATACGCACACCAATTCGACGTCACTGTGATGCCAAGCCCACCGACTGCAGCATCACGCAGTGCCTCTCCGTTATCAGCTCTAAAAGATCCTGTCGCCTTAATCGTTTTCGGTCCATTTTCAGTATTAAAGGTCCAGCTTTCTAAGCCAATCAAGCTAATACATTGATGGTCATTAAGGTCTTGAGGCGTGGCGGGTTTGCCATATTTGATGAGATAATCTGGCGATGCACATACGACTCGTTTATCTGTTGCAAGTTTGCGAGCAATCAGAGTCGAATCCTTTAACTCAGAGATTCTAATAGCTATATCGAAGCCGCCTTCCACAAGATCGACTACGGAGTCTGATAATCTGAAATCGACGTTCAACCCTGGGTATCTTTCAAGAAACCCCGGTAATGCCGGTATTAGGTGCAAACGCCCAAATGAAGCAGAGGCAGTAACACGCAGCGTACCGGTTGGTGAATCACTACCGACTCCAACCGCCGATTTTGCGGCATCGACACTCGACAGGACCTCTTCGGCGTGAGGTAGAAATGCTTCTCCCTCTTCAGTGAGTGACACTTTACGAGTGGTGCGATGCACCAAGCGAACACCTAAATTGTCTTCCAATTTACTGATGTGCGAACTAGCAACTGCGGGAGATAAACCCAACTCTTGGCCGGCCATGCTGATGTTATGTGTGGACGCTAAACGAACAAACAATTTGAGGTGTTCAAAGTTCATGTGATTACCAACAGAATCTTAAAAATCATATCGCTATAACCCACATTATGCGTCATCCCACTAACAATACAACATATGCCGCCCCATTGATGACATTCAGATTCTCGGAGCCAAAAAAGAAAAAACTCCCGAAGGAGTTTTTATTGTCGATATCTAAAAGCTGTTGTTCATTAGCTGTTCAAGCGAGCATATAGCGCATCTTTCAGCACGGAACGGTCATGCTTCAGTTGGTGCATTGAGCCATCATCAATGGGTGAATCTTTCAGCTCAAGTTTACGAATCTCTTTATCAAGGTTGTCGTATGTCTTCATGTCTGTTGCAAAGCCATCATCAGTTTTAGCAAGCTCAACAATTTTGTCTTTCATTTCAGGAAATTCGTGAACAAGAGAGTGATTTTCACCTAGCATAGAAACCTCTTCAGTTGATTAAAGTGATTGGTATTACACGTTCATTGTTAACCTTAGCAAGGGACTCAAATAACAAATGAGATCCAGTACACAGCATAGAATATAGACAATTTAGATTCATAAATTTACAACATCCCCCTACAAAATCGAGGGTGGTAAATTGAATTGTCTCAGTAACGATATACTTTTCCCACATATTTCATCTTGGTCTCTCCGGTCTACAAGCACAGAGCGTGCTTGGATACACCAAAACGTATCAACGTCAGCATTCGTTGATAATCCACAATATAGTCGAATCAGTTTTTAGATTTTGTAGAAAATAAAAAGCCTTGTGAGAATACAAGGCTTTACAAGAAGTGGCTTCAGCAAGAGCAGCTAAAACATATTTGAAAGAACTAGTTAACTACTGCACCCTTGGGTATGAACTCGGTTCATGTCGTCACCGACTTGCGCTTCTTGAGAGCCCGTAGATTGGCATCCTGCCACGAATAATAGCGTTACAGATAAGATAAGCCATTTCATAATAATTCCTCTTTTAGTCATGACTAAAACATAGTACTTATGAGCTTAGACACCTTAATCATTAACCAAAACCTTACTACCGATAAAGCCTTGGTTAATGAACAAAGCATCGCTTCTCTAATCTACGACCTGCTTTTGTACAAAAAACTTTCACCCCTGCGAATAAAAAATCGCACAAAAGTAACAGAGGGCTATTTCGGAACGAATAATAAGAGCTACATGCTAGTCACTCGTCGCCAAGCGCACCGCTGCTTCTGCATGGATGGCTGTGGTATCAAACAAAGGAACATCAGTATGTTGTTGCTGAATCAGTAAGGCGATTTCAGTGCAGCCGAGAATAACTGCCTCTGCTCCTTGTAGGCTTAGCTTCTCAATGATCTGACTATAGATTGCGCGAGACTCTTCTTTAATTTCGCCTCGGCATAGCTCTTGGTAAATGATGTCGTGTACTTGCTTTCGTTCGTCCTCATCCGGGGTCACAACATCAATACCGAATTTATCGGTTAGACGACCTTTGTAGAAATCTTGTTCCATCGTGAAAGCTGTGCCGAGTAACCCGACTTTCTTCACGCCCTGCTCAAGTAGCTTCTGCGCTGTGGTATCAGCGATATGGAGAATTGGAACCGTGATCTTCTGTTCGATTTCAGGCACAACTTTATGCATAGTATTAGTGCAAATTAAGATGAAGTCTGCGCCACCTTTCTCAACCGATAATGCCGCCTCAGCTAAAATATCAGCCGTCTCAGCCCAGCGACCTTGGTGTTGTAACTTTTCAATCTCATCAAAGTTCACGCTATACATACAGATCTTTGCAGAGTTAAGGCCGCCAAGCGTCGCTTTAACACCTTCGTTAATGGATTTGTAATAGCTCATGGTCGATTCCCAACTCATACCACCAAGTAAACCGATCGTTTTCATTTTTCTATTCCTTTAATTTCTGACTATCCCGATTAAAGCGTCATGCGCTAAAAATTTATAGTACGATCTTGCTGAAAATGAGACGAAGCCTTCGCTATTTAGCAAAAAGGCTCGAATGAACCATTCGAGCCTTTGTTATTTTATCTGAATGTTTATGAGGGTTAGTACACCTCACACCAATCGGATTTCATGTCGATTAACGTCCAATCATCTCTAGAGTTCGCTTCATCGAGCGCTTTATCAAGCTTACCAACGTGGGATTCACGATCGTACTTCCACTCTCGCTCGGCATCGGTGTGGTGAACAATCATCGCCATTGAATTTGGCTGGCTCGTTGCCCATTGCATCATAGCTTGGTCACCGTCTGAGTTACCCACCGCTAAAATAGGCTTCTTGCCGATAATATGCTGAATGTTAGTGACCTTTCCGGCTTTGTCATCAATGGTCAAAATAGACGAGTCTTTAGTAACGGTCGGATTGCCGTCGTTGTAGCTGTAGTTGTATTTAAGTGCGCTACCGATGATCTGCTCTGGCGGGATATTGTAGGCTTCAGGAGCCCACACTCTCATGAAATCAACACCGCCACCCGACACAATGTAAGTCTTGAAGTCATGCTCTTGAAGGTAGGTCAGCATCTCTTTCATTGGTTGGTAAGTCAGGTCGGTATAGGCTTTGTTGAAGCGTTCATCTTTCGCTGCGGCTAACCATTGCTCAACATCTTTTTGGTATTGTTCGACCGTCATACCAGAGTGCGTCGCCATGATAATTTTCAATAAACCTTCTTCGCCGCTTCCTAGAACACTCTTGATGTCATCTTCAAGCACGAACTTAAACGGTGCTTCCGTTTTCCATTCAGGGTGTTCAGGCGCCATCTCTTTGATTCGATCTAACGCGAAAGCCAATTGGAAGTAGTATGGCTTTTCAGACCAAAGCGTACCGTCATTATCAAACACGGCAATACGATCTTGGACCGCAACGAATGTATCAGACTCCGCTTTCGTCGCTTGACCAACAAAATCCACGATAGCAGATTTACTCTCACTGTCCTTCCATGAAGGCAGCAGATTTGGGTCACAATCTTTAGCAAGAGATGAGAATGAGAGGCTAGATAATATCGCGAAAGACAAAAGGGTTATTTTCTTCATAGCACTACCATGTTATTGAATTAATTAACGGACTTAATGTCATTCATCCTAGTTGCTCCACTCTGATTTTCCACTTATGAACACTATAACCACTGTTTATGTTGCTATTGGTACAGACGTAAAACGAGGGCTAACCTCACGGGCAACCCTCATTGTTTAAACGCTAAATTGAAAGCTTAAAGGCTAAGCGGAGTGCCCTCACCATTGGAAGCGATGGCATCAATTTGCACCAAAGCGCCCATAGGAATATCAGAGACACCGATCACTGTGCGCGCAGGCAACGGACCATCAAAATAATGCGTGCAAACGTCATTGAGCACATCTAAATCAGCCATATATCTCAGCTGGATATTTAGCTTCACGATGTCATCCATTACATGCCCAACGCTCTCAATCACTTCTTTAATATTATTGAGACACTGCATCGCCTGCTCTTTTGCACCATTCGCAACAATCGCTCCAATTCTTGGATCCAGCGGTAATTGAGCAGAGATATTGTTGTAGTGCGAAAAGGCCACGGTTTGTGTTGAGAACTCACTAATTGGCGCAGCTTTGGTATTGTTTGCCTTAATCACTATTCCATGACGATCTTCGACGGCTTGTGGCGGTGTGCCATCACCGTGTGACACGGTTGCATCCATCTGTACTAACGCTCCCATCGCTAAGCCTTCAACAACAGTTACTGAACGTGCTGGCATGTAACCGACAGCTCTTGCAATCGCCGAATCTGGGAAGAAGGTGGTATACACTTCATTAATGGCAGCGATGTCATCAAAGCTTCTCACATGGATGTTAACCTTTACGATGTCATCAAGTGGGACTTCAATGCTTTCCAGTATCGATTTGATATTTTTTAGGCATTGAATCGCGTGCTCTTTTGCTCCACCAACAACGATATTGCCCGTTTGAGGATCAATCGGTAGCTGGGCTGAAATATGGTTATAGTGAGAGAAAGCCACCGTCTGAGTTGATAAAGAACTGACTGGTGCGTGTTGGGTGTTTCTCGCGATTTTTACCAGCTCACAAGCATCTTGTGGGTAAGTACCTTCACCATTAGAGATCACGGCATCCATCTGCAAATGAGCACCTTCAAGCGGTAAATCAGCAACAGCAAGTGTCGTACACGTTGGTGTGTAAGACTGGAAAAACGATGCATAAACTTCATTCACACTGTCGAGATCGGCAATGTTTTTCAAGTATACGTTCACTCTCACAACATCGTGCATTCGGTGTCCAATGCTCTCCACTATCGCTTGAATGTTCAATAGGCACTGCTTTGTTTGATCCACTAAAGAGCCAGAGACTAAGCTGCCTGTTTTAGGATCAATCGGTAACTGAGCAGACAGGTTATTGTAGTGTGAGAATGCCACCGATTGTGTTGAGAAAGGGCTCAATGGTGCATCTTCAGTGTTTTTTGAAACTTTAATAATATCGGCACTCATGTCGATACATCTCCTATTCGAGTATTGATGTCAGATAGAGCCAATTAGCTGCGTGTTTACCGACATTTCAAAATAAAAGGCACAAAAATAGCCGAACCAATAAATCGTGATGAATACTGGTTCAGCTTAATTCGAGCATCACAGTGGAGGCTCTTACGCCCCCACAAATAACCCCCTACAGAGTGCTTAAGAAGCTACTGATTTTTTCTTCATGATGCTTAACGGTTTCTTGTGTCGGGATAACCGCATCTTTATGTGTGAAGTACACTAAAATCGCCATCTGAGCAGTGAGTCGGTTTTCTGCTTCATCGAACGCCACTGAGTATTCGCTTTCCAGTGCACCACGAGTCACTTCTTCTTTGTCATTCGCAGGTAGGCAGTGCAGTAACATTGCGCCCGGACGAGCCTTAGCCATTAGCTCTTCTGTGATCACATAGTTAGGCATGAATGCCGCAAGGCGCTCTTCTTTCTCATCCATTTGAGTCACCCAGTAGAAGCTATCGCCATACACCACATCACAGTCACTGATACGCTCTACATCATCGGTAATTTCAATCGTCCCACCAGACTCTTCACAGAAGTTCAGCGCCATGTCGATCCACTCTTGCTCCATGTGGTATTTCTTAGGACCAATTTGCTTAAAGCCCATGCCATACTTAGCACACGTCAGCATCAAAGAGCGGCACACATCTGTCGCATCACCCATGAATGCCAAAGTGAGATCTGACAATTTACGTCCATCTGTGATGTGCTCTCTGATCGTGTAGAGATCCGCTAGCATTTGAGTTGGGTGGAAACGCGTATCAAGGCCGTTGATTACTGGTACTGTCGACATTGCAAGTAGGCCATCGAGTGTTTCAGGGCTATTTGTACGAGCCATAATGATGTCGCACATACGTGATAACACACGAGACGTATCATCGATCGACTCTTTGCCACCTAAGTGAATATCTTTTGGAGATAGGAATAGTGCGTGACCACCCAGTAATGTTGCCGCCACCT
The DNA here is from genome assembly GCA_041879415.1 of Vibrio chagasii. Classification (NCBI taxonomy): domain Bacteria; kingdom Pseudomonadati; phylum Pseudomonadota; class Gammaproteobacteria; order Vibrionales; family Vibrionaceae; genus Vibrio; species Vibrio chagasii. The sequence continues at coordinate 996,911 of CP090852.1, forward strand.
CGAAAGAAACACGTGTACGAGTCGAACCCGCTTCGAAGATCATCCCTACTGATTTGCCTTTAAACAGAGGTGGAATTGCATTGTCTTTACGCGCCTGTTTCAGGTGCGTCATTAGCTCCATCATGTTGTCCATCTCTTCGACAGAGAAGTCTTTCATGGAAACCATGTGCTCTAGGTTTGCTTTGTTTAGTTCAGTTGCGCTAGAAGAAGGTAATTTCATAATAAGTTCCTATTTTTCATAATTTTGTGTGCGGTTCTTTTCAGTTCACTTTCATGGCGATTTGATTTCGAATACCTGCCATCACTTTCAAGAACCGCTACGTTTGGATTAAATGTTGGTATTAATGACTATCTTTAAGTCTTTGTTTTATTTTAAGTATCTATTCTTAAGTTGATTTTATTGTTCCAACTAAACTCTTGGCACTTGTTGAGTGATGCAGTGGATATTGCCGCCACCTAACAAAATTTCTCGAGCTGGGACGCCGTTCACTTCGTAGCCTGGATAAATATCTTCTAAGATCCCGATAACATCGTTGTCGTAGCGCTTATCCAATAACGGCAGCACGATTTGGTTGTTGGTAATCAGGTAATTGGCATACGACGCCGCTAAACGCTCACCCGCTTCTCGCTCCATTCCGTCTGCGATATCGATACCTGCCGCTTCTTCCTCTGTCATGAATAGAGGGCCTGGCATTGGCAGCTTATGTACCTTTATCTGACGGCCTTTGGCATCCGTTTGACTTGTGATGTAGTCATAGGCTTCATTGCTGATCTCATATTGAGGGTCATTCTTGTCATCACACCACGTTAGAACCACTTCACCGGGCTTCACGACATGAAGGATATTGTCCACGTGGCCATTGGTTTCATCGTTATACAAACCACGAGGCAGCCAAATGACTTTCTCAACATTGAGGTGTTCACAAAGCACTTCCGTCAGCTCTTCTTTACTCATGTCCGGGTTGCGGCTTTCGTGCAGTAAGCACTCTTCTGTTGTGTAGAGTGTGCCCTCTCCATCAACGTGGATTGAACCACCTTCTAGAACGATTGGAGCGCGGTATCGAGAATCACGAATGGTTTCACACATCTTTTGAGCGACTTGGTTGTCACGATTCCACGGAGAATACAAACCATCGACAAAACCGCCCCAAGCATTGAATTCCCAATCCACGCCTCGGCGTTCACCGCTGTCATCGACCACATAAGTCGCGCCGATATCGCGCATCCAAGAGTCATCGGTCGAGATTTCCAACACTCGAATGTCCTCAGGTAAACGAGATACCGCGTTATCATATTGCTCAGAGCTCGCTAGCATGGTCACTGGTGTTGTATGGCTTATCTTGGTAGCAACCTCTGCAAACACCGCTTGTGCTGGTTTTGCTCCATTGCGCCAGTTATCCGTACGTTCAGGCCAAGCCATCCAAATTTCGCTGTGTGGCTCGTGTTCCCCTGGCATTCTGAAGCCATCATGTTTTGGAGTAGTCTCAATCAGTTTTTTCATCGTTATGTCCCCTAAATTATGCTTGAGCTTCTTTTTTGTCTTGCGTATCGGCTGTGTCGTTATCGTCCGAGCCTTGCAGTTTCTTACGCTTTAGAGCGCCTAATAAAATCCACTCACCAGCAAGAACGGTAGCAATGACGCCAATCAAAACAGGTCCTGTATATCCCCAATCAGCGACAGTTAGATCAAGAGCCTCAGGGAAGATAAATAAGATCACGGCTTGTAGGATGACGAAAAAGCAAACAATCGACATTACCCATTGAGCCGCCATGCCGCCCGGTACTTTAAATGGACGTTCACGTTGACCATCAACCACGCGAAGCTTTAGGTATGCCGGGAACATGAACAGATAAGGAAGTAAGAAAATGCAGCTAGAGAAAGCAAATATCGACCAGAACAGATCATCATTCCCTTGTGCAAACAGTGCGTAAGACAAGATAACAACTGTTGATACTGTGCCCGTGATGTTGTTGGCACCAACTGGAGAACCTTTATCTGATACCTTCGCGACAGGTGCTGGAAGCTCACCTTCTTGAGCGGCTTCAGCGGCAGCTCGGCTAGCCCCCATAGTCCAGCTCACCATGTTGCCAATAAGCGTTAGTAAGGCGAATGTACCAAAGATGTAGACCATTGCTGTACCAAACACACCATTACCAAAGAGTGTTTTGAAGGTATCGATAAGGCCTGCTACTAAACCAATACTCTCGACAGGAAGCGCCATCAAGATTCCTACCGTACCGAAGATGTATAAGAAGGCAGTGATACCGATAGAAAGGAAGACGGCCTTAGGCATATCGCGAACATCTTTCATTTCCTTAGTCATGGTCGCGACTAGCTCAAAGCCCATCAGGTTGAATACAATCGCAGGCAAGAAAGACACGGCTGAATCTAATGAAGGCATCATTGCGGGTAACGTAAATTCGTTAGCAACACCGTTTTTCATTGCATAAATGAAGCCGCCGATACCTAATGTGCTGATCACTATGATTTTTAGTACAGCACCCACATTCGTAACCCAAACACCGATATCAGCTGACACATTACAGATCCAAACTGTTAGCCATGTAAGCAATATACAGATGGCGATTTGGCCCCATAAAGACAGTCCCGGCATGAAGAGTTCGGCAAACATGCCTGCAAACATGATGTATACCGCTGGCATCCATAAACCAACGTTAATCCAGTAAAACCACGTTGTTCTCACTGCCCATTTAAAGTTGAAGGCTTGTTTTACCCAATCGTATATCCCACCTTCACCCGGGTAGGTGGTACTCAATTCGGAAGTAATTAGGCCATATGGGATTACAAAGAAGACCAGCATTAACACCCACCAACCAATGGCACTGACACCAATACTGGCTGACGCGGTTAATGTGTCGACCACCAAAACTGCACACAGTGTAAAGAGTGCAATTCCCGTAACCCCCATTTTTCCTTGCGTTTCGTTACTCATCTCTTAGCTCCTTAATCTCTAATTCGGGATTAATTAAACGGCAAAGCGATGAAGTGAACTGGGATGAAAATTGAATATCGGTTTTACATAAACGAGTTCGGGGCAAAAATAAAATAAACCCAACAAATATTAGATTTATAATGCTAAAAGTCGGAATACTTGATTTTGGTCAATAACCATTCGATTAATAAATATATTTTCTATTTCAAAACCAAGATCACATATCTATTTAATCTAGAGATATTTAAGGCTTTCTGTGACATATAGGTGACTAAAAACATCAAATATTGAGCACAAATCGAATTGTGATTTTTATCCCCACGACTCCAACAGTATTTAAATACAATTCAAACCAACTTATTTGCTATGAGCGAAATATCATTTGGAGAATTAAACATGTCGAAGCCTATTATTGTTGTTGCTGTCGGTGGGAATGCTTTACTACAGCGTGGTGAAGTAATGAGTTGCGAAAACCAAAAAAAGAGCATCGCGCAAACCGCCGGTTCTTTAGCAGAGCTCAGTAGAGACTACCGTTTGGTTGTTGTGCACGGAAATGGCCCTCAAGTAGGCTTACTCTCATTGCAAAATGATGCTTACAAAGATTGCCCACCTTATCCATTTGATGTGCTTGGCGCTGAGACTCAAGGAATGATTGGCTACCTGATTCAGCAAGGATTGAACGCTGCGATTAAAGACCGCTTTACAACCACCATTCTTACTCGAATCGTTATTGATGAGAACGATCCTGCTATTGCTGAGCCAACCAAGTTTATTGGCCCTGTCTATACAGAAGAACAAGCCAAACAACTCGCAGAAGCTAACCATTGGATTGTTAAGCCTGACGGTTCACACTGGCGCCGTGTGGTTCCATCCCCTTCACCAAAAGAAGTGCTAGAGATAAAAGCCATCAAAGACTTGCTAGAGAAAGATCACTTAATTATCTGTGGCGGCGGAGGCGGTGCTCCAGTCGTAGAAAAAGATGGCGCTTATGTAGGTTTCGAAGCTGTAATCGATAAAGACATGACAGCTGCCCTCATTGCAGAAGAAATTGGCGCAGAACATTTGCTGATTCTCACCGACGGCTCCCATGTTTGTTTAGATTGGGGAACACCAAAAGAAGAGAAGCTTGAAAATGTATCAGTTGAGCAAATGAAAAAGTACACATTCCCAGCAGGTTCTATGGGCCCGAAAGTGGATGCATGTTGTCAATTTGTTGAGAAAACAAAACAACACGGACATATTGGCGATCTATCAAGTGCATTAGAGATCATAAAGGGTAAAACAGGGACACATATTAAAGCATAATATCTGACTATCATGTTTTATATAAATAAAGGGTTATGAAGTCTAAGTTTTAGATATTGCAGTTGGAACTTTGATTCAAAACCCTTTAAATTTTTTAGTTTAAAAATTAAGGACCATTAGATGCGCAAGGTAAAAACTGAAGAGAAATTAATTAGAATTCATGATGCTGTTGTACAACTAATGGAACGCCGTGAAGCGACAGATATTTCAATGTACGATGTGGCCAAAGAGTGTGGAATGGCTACGTCCACGGTTTACCATCACTATCCAAATATCGAGAATCTGTTCCACAACCTTTTAGATGATGTATTTATTGATTTTGATTCTCTCCTAAGTAAATGTATTGATCCTGAAAATGTAAATCACTGGACGGATATCAACCGTATGATAGAAACAGCGTATGTGAATTACTATAACAACCATCCCATTGCTAAAAAGCTGATTTTAGGTCGCCATACATTTACAGAGTTAGGGCATGCCGATACCGAAAATGATTTAATCTTAGGCAAAGAAGTTGAAACCATTTATCGACAATTCTTTGATGTTCCACAGTTACCACAATCTATAAATGTCTTCGCTATTTCACTGCAAGTTGCTGATAAAATATACTCTTTATCATATCGCCAACACGGCCATATCACCCCAGAGCTTGCTAATGAAGCGATTAGACTGACAGAATCCTACCTACAGTTATACATTCCTCATATTTGCCCTAAAACGATGAAAAGCCAAACCCACTAATCTTCAACTAAGGCTGTTTTGAGGTTTACCCCACTAAAAAATGTCGTTATTGTGATTTGTAATACATCATAAAAACAAGGACAGTCAGAGCGCTATGAATAGTACGATTGAGACCATCTTGGGGCATCGCTCCATTCGTCAATATACTGATCAACCAATAGAGAAAGAGCACCTCGATTTAATTGTCCAGGCAGGTCTCGCTGCGTCATCATCAAGCTTACTGCAGGCTGTTTCTATTATCAAAGTAACGGACAGGGAGAAGCGTAAGCTGCTAGCGGAATACGCTGGTAACCAGCCTTACGTGGAAAGTGCTGCTGAGTTTTTGGTGTTCTGTATCGACTATCAACGCCACGCTCAGATTAACCCTGAGGTAAAAACCGACTTTACCGAGCTTACCCTGATTGGCGCTGTCGATTCCGGCATTATGGCGCAGAACTGCATGCTAGCAGCGGAGTCGTTGGGATTAGGTGGCGTATACATTGGTGGCTTGCGCAATAGCGCTCAACAGGTTGATGAGCTATTAGAACTTCCACAGCACACCGCCGTGCTCTTTGGTATGTGCTTAGGTCACCCAGCACAGCAACCAGAGATTAAACCCCGACTTCCAGCTCATGTGGTGATGCACGAAAACCAATACCAACCATTGAGCCTAGATGAAATCGCTACTTATGACGATTTAATGCAGAGCTACTACGCCAACCGCTCAAGTAACCAAAAACAAAGCAGTTGGTCAAAACAGATCACACAGAAACTCTCTGGTGAATCTCGCCCACATATTTTACCGTACTTGAACAGTAAGCAACTGACTAAAAGATAGCGTTCAAGACCTCGCTCTGATACACAAGCTCAGTTTCAATCATCACAAACAAAAATGTCAGCGTATTATGCGCTGACATTTTCTTTTCTAGGGTTCTCGATTCCCTTAAAGGTATTTCTCTATCGGGAGAAGCTGTAGGAAGCCTGATTGCATGCGTTCCCACTTACCGGTTTCTGGTTCGCTGTCCCAACTTTGCTCACCTGAATACCAATACACATCACCATCTTCTAGCTCCAAACGCCAACTGTTGTCTTCGCTCATTGCCTGTTCGATAGTTTCAGCTAGCGTTTCAGCAATCTCTTTGTTTTCGATGATTAACACCGACTCCGTATTTAGGTAAGTCGAACGCAGGTTGAAGTTGAATGAGCCAATACTCGCAATACTGCGGTCAAATACCACTGATTTAGCATGCAGGCCATAAGCTGTCTCAGGTGCACATTTAGACACGTCTTGGGTAGATGCTTCACACAACTTAGAATCTGGTTTTAGCTCAAATAGGTCGATGCCATGCTCTAACATATCGTAGCGTCTGCCCGCGTAAGCAGAGTGATTAGTAACCAAGTCATTTGACGCCATTGAGTTGGTCAATGCTTTTATCTCAACGCCTTCGTTATTCAACGTTTGCCACTCATTTAATTGGCCATCATCGAATACCAAGTAAGCCGACTCAAGCAAGATCTCTTGTTTCGACTCGCTCGCTAGTTGTCCTAACAGAACTGCCGTTGCTTTTGGTTCATCAGTATTGTCTGAATCGACAGGCACAGGGCGATCGTAAGCGAAACGAGCATTCACCCAAGTCATCTCATCAAGAGCCTTTTTCAGTAGGCTATCTGCTGCTTCGCGACTTAATGGCAACTCTGGGTAGTTCTTGTATTGTGGAACGGTTATGTCGTCAATCTTTGAAAGATCTGGTTGCTCTTCGTCACCCAACATAGCGACAGGGTAAGACCAACGGCTGTCCCAGTATTCAATAAAGCTGGTTTGAATAGTGGTAACGACGGTACCCATCACTAATACATCACGATCGCGGAAGTTTATCTCGTCAGAAAGGTCAAAGTATTCATCACCAATATTACGCCCACCCACCACAGACAAAGTACCATCGACAGTGAACGATTTGTTGTGCATGCGACGGTTTAAACGAGAGAAGTCACCAAGGAAGCTCAACCACTTACTGAAACCACGGCGCGTTGGTGTTGGGTTGAAGATTCGGATCTCAACATTCGGGTGAGCGTCGAGTGCCGACAATAGCCCTTCACGCTCATTGAGGTTGATGTCATCCAGCATCACTCGAACCTTAACACCACGATCAGCAGCGGCTAACAATCGGCTAGCGAGATACTTGCCCGATTCGTCCGAGTTCCAGATGTAGTATTGAATATCGATGGTGTGCTCTGCACTTTCAACCAATGCCAAGCGCTGAGCCAAAGCATCCCAACCAGATTCTTGTAAACGAACGGCCGTCGTCGCCTGCTCTGATGCGGGTTGGTATTCATCCGCCAAAACCGATAAAGCGCTTGGTCCATAAGAGGTGTACGGTTCTGCCGGGTGATCGATGCCTTCTGGTAATGAAGAACAGCCGCCGAGTACAGCGACGAGTAATAAGGTTAAGCTGATGCGTTGGAGCACAGGCATGTGTTTGACTTCCTTTTCACGGTGAGGTCTTTGAATTGGCCTCGACAACTTTTCAAAGACCAAGTTATTCGAGGTTATTCATTGATTATTACTGCTAAATCCAGAAATTTATAGGTAATTATCCAGTATAAGTAAAACTTAGCGACTTCATCATAAGGTACACAGTACCAAGATCATCTTTCAGGCATCGATATTGACAACAAGGTCACGACGTTTTCAGTTGTTCGATACCCAAGCAATAAAGGCCTAAAGGCTTTCTCACCATCTCAACCGTAATCTCAGTTCTATCCGGGTTACAGTTCAATGCAAGCGCATAGCCATGCAAGTAGTCTACTAGCAAATGAAGAGCGTCCTCGGTTTGCTCTGATGTGAGATTCAACGGATTCACTACTGCTTCAAAGCGCTCACTAAATACCTCAACGGGTCCAAGCGATTTCATCGTCAGCAAAGTTTCTAGCAGCCCACGGTAGTCATTCAACACCGACAGATAACTCACGCTAAGCTGGTACAAGTTCTCTTGCCACACTTGGTTTTGCTCAGGCTGCGCCACTTCTCCGACTAAAGAAACAGTGATCGATTCCAAGAGATCATTTTTGTTTTTGAAGTAATGATATATCGCCATCGCATCCACGCCGAGCTCTGTGGCTAACCCTCTGATACTCGGAACTTTACCGCCTTCACGCATCATGCCCTTTGCCGTATCTAAGATCTTTTCGGCACTCAGTTGACTTGATCCACTCTTTGGTCGACCTCGCTTCTGATCCTTGACAGTCATAACACCACCTCTTAAACTTAATTTCTACACTGTAGAATATTTTAATTTAATACAGCGTGAATGCCAAGTTCCTGTTCAATTTCGGAGTTAACAATGTCAAATATTGTCTTTATCGGTGCGAGTCTTGATGGTTACATTGCAGACAAAAACGGTGGTCTTGATTGGTTACAAGCCATCCCAAATCCAGAGGGTGATGACATGGGGTACAACGCCCATATCGATCGTATCGATGCTTTGGTAATAGGCCGAAACACCATGGATATGGTGCTGAGCTTCGGTATTGATTGGCCTTACACAAAACCGGTTTATGTTTTGAGTAACACGTTGACTGAAGTGCCTAAAGAGCTTGAAGGTAAAGTGTTCTTGATAAAGGGCGAACTCACTCAGATCATCGAAGACCTAAACAGTAAAGGCCTTAACAATCTGTATATTGATGGCGGTGTGACCATTCAAAACTTCCTGAAAGAAGACCTGGTTGATGAACTGATTATCTCGACGATCCCTGTCGTTCTTGGTGGTGGTGCTCCGCTATTTGGTGACCTAGTCTCTCCTCTCGACTTAACGCTAAAAAGTGTCACGACTTACCTCGATGAGATCGTAACTACTCACTATTTACGTAAGCGTTAAGCAACTTAAATGATCGATGTTGATGAGCCAAAATAGAGTTGGCTCATCATGCCTCAGTTACTCCAGAGACATAAAGGCTTCAACCCAGCTCTCTCCTCAAAGCCAATCTCCATCCTGCTCATAAGCTAATTATTGACAAGCTAAGCCAACATTGACATTCTGTAATGCTGCGTTGATTTTGCCGCACTAGCTGCACTGCAGTTCTAACTTTTTAAGATAGGTAAAATATGAACTACCCAAGCACTCTTCCAGCACCTCACAAAGCACTTCTCATCAAAGTGGTTGATGTCTTGTCTCAAGATCCTCGTATATGTGGCATTGCCGCAAGTGGCTCCTTTGGCGCTAACTCGATGGACAAATACAGCGACTTAGATTTTGTTATCGCGGTTAACCCAGCCGACTATGAAAGCGTAATGCAAGAGCGTTTCAACATTCTTGATAGCATTGGCGGTAAAGTCGCTGCCTTCACGGGTGAACACGTTGGTGAGCCACGTTTAATTGTGTCGATATTTGGCCCAGAGCCTGTTCACGTTGATTTCAAATTTGTCTCGCTACCAGATGCAGCAGTTCGAGTTGATAACAACCAAGTGTTATGGGAACGAGATAGCTTGTTAACCGATGTGTTCAGCAGCGCGGAACCACGCTACCCACAACCAGACCCGCAATGGATTGAAGATCGTTTTTGGATTTGGACGCACTATGCCGCAACCAAGATAGCTCGTGGCGAATACTTCGAAACAGTTGAGTTTCTCTCTTTCATTCGTCAAAACGTTCTATCTCCGCTGGCGCTAAAGCAAGCTGGGCTCACGCCGTCTGGTGTGAGGAAAATTGAAGAACGACTGCCTGAGTTTGCGCAAGCACTCGTAAAAACCGTCGCGATGCCAGAACGTGACGCATTGCTCCCGGCACTCAAACAAGCTGTCACACTGTACCTTGAGTTGAGAGGTAACGAGCAAGTCAACATTGATGATCATGCTCAGTCATTTTGTCTTCAATACGTTGAGGAAGAGTTAAGCTAATTCCGTATTAAGTAATCCACAGGTTTTAACAGCCAATTCATAAATGCGCCGAGGGCTAATTGCTCTCGGCGTATTCATTCTCAGCACAATCATGATAAGTACGGCAATCTTGACACGACACTTGCAATAACGGGTTGATCACTCCTACACAACCCTACCCAAAAGTAGTACCATTTATCGTATCTCATTCTTAATGGTATTTATGTCTTATGAAGCTTTTAGTCGATCGCACTGGTGAACAGTTTTTAGAAATTCTGGAAGAATCAGGAGACAAACTGACGGTTCAATTCATTAGCAATGAAGGTAATCGAAAAGGTAAGCCGTTCCAAGATAGTTTGAGTGGCTTGTTCCTCACAGGCTGGAAGCCTCGCACCACCTCAACCGCTATTGGCCTAGAGCGCTTTAAACAAGGCAAATTACAAGATCCAAAAGTGAGCTTTGCGCTTCACCAGCTCTACCCACTTGGCCGAGATGTAAAACTACCTTCTGGTGATATCGCCACAATCGCAAGCTACGCCAATACCCACAGCGACGGCTACTATATGTTTGTACGTCTCAATGATGAATTGAAGCGCCTTAAGATGACGCCAGAATGGGAGCTATTACCTTCAGTTGTGAGATTAGCCCTGCCTTATTACCCAGCCCCAAGAAGCCAGCAAGAACTCGACAATATTGATGACTTCGATGCCTGGGCGGGCGGGTTTTAAAGTTCAATTACCTTTGTTAATCAACACCTAATAGCTCCATTATTATCAATTAATTTTTGATAATAATTCTAACCAAGCGCGGTTTATCATCATGAACCTTCCTACTATTCTTTGTTCATCGGCACTGATGATTGCTCATCCAATAAAGAGCAACTCAGTGAACAGCACCACTTCGGTGAATCAAATAATATAGGTAAAGAACATGACTCAACTGACTGTCATTGCAAACATTGTCGCTAACGAAGACAAAGTTGAACTGGTTAAAGCAGAGCTGCTAAAGCTGATTGATATCACTCGTGCTGAAGAAGGTTGTATCAACTACGACCTACACCAAGACAACGAAAACCCAGCGCATTTCACTTTCTACGAAAACTGGACGTCTCGCGAACTTTGGCAAGCGCACATGGGAAATACTCATCTCGCTGAGTACATGGCTGCAACCGAAGGTTGTGTAGCGTCATTCACTCTCAATGAGATGACGAAAATCGGTTAGTCACTGACTGCACACATTAACAAACAATAAAAAGCCCGTTCAGAACACCTGAACGGGCTTTTTCATTGAACTTGGTATTCTCTAAGCTACAGATTCGCCCAGTGTTGGTTCAAGCACTGTCTTTTGTTGCTTCTGCCATTTATCCACGACCAGTGCAGCAATCATGTCACCTTCTACATTAACTGCCGTACGAAATGTATCTAACGGACGTTCAATAATCAGCAGAATCGCGATCGCTTCCAGTGGTATACCTGCGGCCAATAACACCAGCTGCATGCCAGACATAGACCCAGATGGCATGCCCGGAGCGCCCACAGAAGAGACCATCGCCATAATGAAGATCATCACCAAGCCAGAAGTCGTGAGGTCCACACCAAACAGTTGAGCCAAGAAGATTGCCGCCACACCTTCGAAAAGTGCCGTACCATCCATGTTCATCACTGCGCCAAGTGGTAACACCATGCTACTTGTACTTTGCGATACGCCGAGCTTTTCTTCTGCGCTCTGCATCGCCAGTGGCAAAGTTGCAGAGCTTGATGACGTTGCGAACGCCATCGCCATTGGTGCAGAGATACCTTTAAATAGTGTGCTAAGACGAATCCCAGTCATCACCTTGGCAATAGTCGGTAAGACAATCGCTCCGTGAATCAAAGTCAGCACAAACACGAGCAAAGCAAACAGTGCCAATTGCTCAAACAGTGATTCACCACCACGAACGGTAAAATCGAGAACAATGGCGAAAACCGCGAGCGGTGCTAAACGAATGATCCAACCAACAATGGTATTGATGCTCTTGTTCAAGCCATTAAGCACCTCAAAAATCGGGTGTTTTTCTGGCAATGAAGAAAGTAGAGCAATACCTAGCATGAATGAGAACACGACAATCGCGAGCAAGTTACCATTGGTTAACGCCGCTACCGGGTTCACTAGTGCCATACTAAAAAGCTTGCTGGCAATCGCAGCTCCGTCTGCAGCATCTTCACTTATGAGCTGAACACCATCTCCAACCGGAGCGAAGCTAGTTAGTGGTTCCCAAGCAGGCAGCAACAGTGAGGCACCCAAGCCCAAAGAAATGGCCACCAACGTCGTGAAGCTATAGAAAAGTACGGTATTGCGACCAATTTTCTTCAATCGAGTTATCGAACCAATGCTTGTTATGCCTTGCAATAGCGAGAATAAAACCACTAACCCAACGACCATTTTTAGCAATCCTATATAGGTAGTTTTGCCAAGCATTAAGAACTGATACCAACCCGATTGGGTTACATCAGATGTTGGAGAAATAAGTTGTGCCAGAAACCAAGCAAGCAATGCAGCTAGCATCAGTTGAAGAGGTAGAGAGTGGCGAAGTTTGGTCAACATAAGGACGATTCCAGTAACCCTGTAGGACAATTCAGATACCTTTATTAAAGGGAAACGCCTTTAATAAAAATATGCCTTGGTAAAGCATGCCTAGGAAAAAATAAAGTCCGTTAGATTCAATCTAACGGACTTTATTAAAACCAGATGAGGTTTAAGATTTAAGGCTATTTATCCATGTGTAGAACAGTACGGATAGACTCACCTTTGTGCATTAGTTCGAATGCTTCGTTTACGTCTTCAAGACCCATAGTGTGAGTGATGAACTCTTGTAGTCCGAACTCACCCGCCATGTAACGGTTTACGATTTCTGGAAGCTCAGAGCGGCCTTTAACACCACCGAAAGCAGAACCACGCCATACACGACCTGTTACTAGTTGGAACGGACGAGTTGAGATCTCTTGGCCTGCACCTGCAACACCAATTACAACTGATTCACCCCAACCTTTGTGACAACACTCAAGAGCTTGACGCATCACGTTTACGTTACCGATACATTCGAATGAGTAATCAACACCACCGTCTGTCATCTCAACGATAACGTCTTGGATTGGCTTGTCGTAGTTCATTGGGTTGATGCAGTCAGTCGCGCCAAGTTGTTTTGCTAGCTCAAATTTGCTCTCGTTGATATCAACACCGATGATTTTGCTTGCACCCGCCATACGAGCACCGATGATTGCTGAAAGACCGATACCGCCTAGACCGAATACAGCAACTGTGTCGCCTTTTTCAACTTTAGCTGTGTTCAGTACCGCACCCATACCAGTGGTTACGCCACAACCTAGAAGACAAACTTCCTCAAGAGGTGCTTCTTTGTTTACTTTCGCTAGTGAGATTTCTGGAAGTACAGTGTACTCAGAGAAAGTAGAACAACCCATGTAGTGGAAGATTGGCTCACCGTTGATAGAGAAACGGCTTGTGCCATCTGGCATTAGGCCTTTACCTTGAGTTTCACGCACCGCTTGGCAAAGATTAGTTTTACCAGACTTACAGAATTTACATTCGCCACACTCTGCTGTGTAAAGTGGGATAACGTGGTCGCCAACTTCAACGCTTGTTACGCCTTCGCCGATCATTTCAACGATACCGCCACCTTCGTGACCAAGGATAGAAGGGAAGATACCTTCTGGATCGTCACCTGAAAGAGTGAATGCGTCAGTGTGACAAACACCAGTAGCAACGATACGAACAAGTACTTCGCCAGCCTTTGGCAGTTCAACGTCAACCGTTTCACGCTTTAGTGGCTCACCAGCTTTCCAAGCAACCATAGCTTTAGATTGGATATGAGTTTGACCAGGTTTGATTTCGATAGTCATGTGATATTTCCTATATTAGTCAGTCAACGTTGAGCTTGTTTGTTATCGCTCTCTCGTTTTGTTGAGGCTAGTATAGGTGTGACCATCCAGTTTGATAATCCCATATTTTTGAGAATGATTATTACACATTGGTAATAATAAACAGGAAGATTAACTCGTCTAACCGTAGATCAAAGGTTTAGCCTAGGCTGAATAAAATCGATAAACGCAGAGATACGCTTAGATACCGAGGATGATTTATAGAACACCGCATTGACTCGCTCTCGGTCTGTGTCATTCAGCTTCAAATGCTCCAATACCGGAATCAATCGCCCTTCAGCAATATCTTGCTGCACCATAAAGCCAGATAAACAAGCGACACCATTACCTGCTAATACCAATTGGCGCACAGTCTCACCGTTGCTTGCTGTCATGGTTGGCTCTACGAAGTTTTGGTTTGGCAGTGGCCAGTGATTCAACACCTTCGCACCAGTAAAGCCCACCGTCTGATGCGTTGATAGCTCATCTGCATTTTGTGGTATGCCGCGTTTGGCTAGATAGGCAGGTGATGCCACCATATAGAGGAGACTCTTACCTAATGGTCGAGCGTGGAGTGTGGAGTCCGTTAATTTTCCTATTCGTATAGCGACATCGGTTCGTTTCTCGATTAAATCGACAAACCCTTCATTTGAGGTCAGTTCAAGCTCAATATCAGGATAAGCCTCATTAAACTCACCGACTATCGGTACTAACTGGTGGAACACAAATGGGCTAGCGGCATCGACTCGCAAACGTCCTTTTGGTAGTTCACCGCGCGACACAATTTCCTCTTCAGCGCTTTGGATCATTTGTAAACCCAACCTAACAGAGTCAACAAACTGTCGCCCCTCTTCCGTCAGTTCAACTCGACGAGTAGTTCGATTAAAGAGAGAAACGCCTAACTGACTCTCTATTCGACTGACGCTTCGAGAGACGCGAGCCACTTGGATATCGAGCGTCTGAGCGGCTGCAGAAAAACCACCGCTATCAACAACAGTAAGCATAATTTCTAAATCATCCGATCGCGTTAACACGGGAATCTCCTAAACCATTAACAGAACAACTATTGCATTTATAACAAAAGTAATTTGTTAATCACACTGTTTTTGGCAAAGGATATTTCTCTCATAATCCTCGCCAACAAAACGAGCCAGTAAATCGGCTCCACTTTTAAGAATAACCTTTGAGAGAAATAATCATGCCTCTAGCTTTACTTGCACTGACGCTCAGCGCCTTTGCCATCGGAACCACAGAATTTGTCATCGTAGGCTTGATTCCTACCATGGCGAGCGACCTGAATGTATCACTGCCATCAGCTGGACTCTTAGTGAGTTTGTATGCGTTAGGCGTAGCGATTGGCGCACCAGTACTCACCGCATTAACGGGAAAATGGAACCGAAAATTGGTGCTGTTAACCGTGATGTCTTTGTTTGTTGTCGGTAACTTACTAGCATGGCAGGCTCCCGGCTATAACACGCTGATTGCGGCACGTATTCTTACCGGCCTTGCCCATGGTGTGTTCTTTTCGATTGGGTCAACTATCGCGACTGGATTGGTTTCAAAAGACAAAGCCGCGAGCGCAATAGCAATCATGTTTACTGGATTAACGGTTGCTCTAGTAACAGGCGTGCCACTAGGTACTTATATTGGCCAGACTTTTGGCTGGCAAGCGACCTTCTTGATCGTTGCTCTGCTAGGCTTAATCGCTTTGATTGGCAGTGCATTATTAGTACCTAACAACCTAAAACAGCCACCAGCGGCTAAGTTATCAGCTCAACTAAAAGTTCTGACTCAGCCAAGACTGTTATTGGTTTATGCAATCACAGCACTGGGATATGGAGGCACATTTACCGCGTTTACGTTCCTTGCTCCGATCCTAGAAAATGTGTCTGGTTTTGACTCAAGCGCAATCAGCCTAATCATGTTGGTTTACGGTGTTTCAGTCGCGGTAGGCAACATCTGGGGCGGTAAGATGGCCGACAAAATGGGGCCAATCAAAGCACTGACGGTTATCTTTTCTGGTCTAGCTGCGGTACTGGTTGTATTTAACTTCACGGCGGTTAACCCGTACGCATCAGTTGCTACTATTTTGATTTGGGGTGCTTTTGCCTTCGGTAATGTTCCAGGCTTACAAGTCTACGTGGTTAAGCTGGCAGAGAAATACACGCCAGATGCAGTAGACGTAGCATCAGGCTTGAACATCGCAGCCTTCAATGTAGGCATCGCACTTGGCTCTTGGGGCGGCGGTATCATTGTCGCAGAGTCTGGCTTAATGAACACACCTTGGATTGGCGCTGTGATTGTCTTAGTTGCACTAGCACTGACTCGATTCAGTGGTCTATTAGACAAGAAGCAGAATCAACAAGTCGCTGCATCTAGCATCTAGCATCTAGCTAAAATAGAAAAAACAAAGCCCGAATCTAGGTTCGGGCTTTGTCTATTTAGTTGTTCTACTATTCATTATCAATTGGCTTCAGAACTCGGCATGGATTACCAACTGCGACCACATTGTCTGGAACATCTTTGGTTACCACACTACCCGCACCGATCACACTGTTTTTGCCAATGTTCACGCCAGGGCAAATGATCACTCCAGAACCAATCCAAGCATTGTCACCAATCGAGATTGGCGTACCGAATTCAACGCCTTCATCGACACGGCTCTTCACATCCAATGGGTGACCTGCCGTAAGCACTTGTACATTAGGGGCAAACAGCACATTGTCGCCAATCGTCACTTCTGCTACATCTAACACGACGCAGTTAAAGTTGGCGTAGAAATTCTTACCCAGCTTAATGTTTGAACCGTAATCACATCGAAATGGTGGCTCTAAATAAGCGCCTTCAGAATCAGGGATCAGCTTATCAATCGCCGTGCGCCATTCATCGGTATCTGGAATACTGTTGTTAAGCTTTTGCAGAACCTTACGACACTCGATTCGCTCAGCGTACAACTCTTCATCCCATGCTAAGTAAGGCTCTCCAGCCAACATCTTCTGTTTTTCTGTTTTCATGTTCTTTATCTACTTACCAAAAACTTTTCGCCGATTATAGAGGCTTGTACTGACACAATAATCAACGCTGCGCACAGTTTTACTATTCAATTCTGGCGTGAAAAATAGATAACGGACAACCGATAAATAGGCTGAATCGACGCTATAGGTAAATAACAAAATGTAATGACAAGCTAAAGAATCGATAATTATCAATTTATGAAATGCACGCTATTCTAGTGATAATAGATCATGGATTAGAGGCGATAATGAAAACAATTACCTACCAAAAATTGAGTGATACATTCTCAGTATCAGAACTTCCAACACCCAATTTAGAAAGTGAATTTGATGTCTTGGTTAAGGTTGTGGCTGTCGCGCTCAATCCCGTAGATGCGAAAATCAACCTTTGGCATGAAATGGTGCCAAACATAGACGATCAATTTGTTGGTGGCTTAGACGTTTCAGGTGAAATCATCGCAGTCGGCAGCAAGGTAGATAATTGGCAAGTTGGCGACAAGGTGCTTTATCACGGCAATATGCGACGCCATCATGGTGGTTTTGCAGAACTCGCCGTTCAAGACTCTCGCACTTTGGTTCCACACCCAAATACCTCTCCAGAACAAGCAGCGGCTTTACCTTGTGCTGCGTGGACAGCCTACCGTGCTTTGGTGGATAAGCTTCATGCAAGCAACAAAGAGAGTTTACTCATCACTGGTGGTTCAGGTGGTGTAGGCAGCTTTGCGATTCAAATTGCCAAAGCACTTGGTGTAAAAACCATTATTACGACTTGCTCACAAGCCAATCATGCGGCGGTTCGCCAGCTTGGTGCGACTCACACCATCGATTACCGCAGCTCAGATGTCGTTACAGAGGTGATGAAGATTACTCAAGACCAAGGTGTGGATATTGCGCTGGATTGCGTCGGTGGCAAGAACGATAAACTTGCCGCTGATGTGTTGGCTTATGAAGGCGAAATGGTGGAGTTAGTGCAAACCGTGGCACCTGAGCGCTACGACAATGCTTTCCTTAAAGGATTAAGCTTTCACCAGCTTAGCCTAGGTTCAGGTCATGTGAATGGTGCTAAAGGTATGAAAACCTTGGTGGATGCAGGTAACGCCGTTAATGCTTTGGTTGAATCAGGTGACGTAGTCGTTCCTAACCTCAAGGTGATTACACTCGAAGAGATTGGTCACGCGCTACTGGATATGAGAAACCAACGCACGGTTGGCAAAATCATCGCCAAGCTGGCTCACTAATCTCAACACTCTACCGAACATCCCCAGCCTAGAAGTGATTCACTCCAGAACCTTCTAGGCATTCCTTTAAGTCGAGTATCTTAGCGACTGAGTACTGAATCTCGAATGACAAGACTACCCGTAGTGTCGATGGCATCTGCGTGTTCCGAATCTCCAACGATTTGTAGAATCGCCTTTTGGGTCATTTGCTCTAATGGAACGCTCACAGAGGTTAAGCTTGGTGTGAGGAACTCGCCTACTTTACTGTTATCAAAGCCGACGATAGAGATATCTTGAGGTAGCTTGTAGCCCTTCTCTAGAAAGGCTTTCATCGCGCCGATTGCCATATCATCATTTTCCGAAACTACCGCGGTAAAAGCGACATCGTTGGCCAACAGTTCCTGCGCTGAGGTAAAACCACTCTCCATTGTCCAATCACCTTGTACGACTCTCAATTCGTTATAAGCAATCTTGTGTTTCAACAAAGTATCGCGATAAGCGGCGAAGCGCTGTTCGTCTGTCGATGACCCTGATTTCCCTCGGATCACAGCGATCTGCTGATGGCCTTGTTCAATAACATGCTCCATCATCACACAAGCACTTTGGTAGTGGTCTGTGGTAATCGCATGCTCAGGCTTCGAAGGCATTTCACGGTTGAGCACAAGAATGGGAGTGTCAGTGCTCTCAATGATCTGCGCGATTTCAGATTCACTGAAGCATTGCGGATAAATGATGATCCCGGCGCATTTCATATCGAGTAGAAAATTAATGGCTTTGCGCTCGTCTTCAGCACTGTGTTTACCATCGGTAATCACCAACTGATGATTGTATTTTTCACTGTAAGAAGCGGCGTGATACATCAAAGACGAAAAGTAAGGGCCGTTGAAAAGCTCGTTGGTAATAACAAAACCGATAAAATTAGTCTTCTTAGTCGCCAATTGTTGAGCCAACAAGTTTGGTCGATAGCCTGTCTCCTGAATCGCATCAAAGACCTTCTTGGCAACGTCAGGCCTTACGATGTTCTTGCCGTTCAGCACGCGAGAGACCGTCGATTTCGAGACGCCAGCGCGGTTCGCAACATCAAGCATGGTTACCATTCACTTACCCTTCTATAGAAAACTAGCCGACCTAAGCCAGCTAATTGTATTGCTTAGTGAAACGGCAACGCTCGCTGCCGTTTAATTGCAGGCATTCTAAATAGTGGCACCGTTAGATGCAATCACGCCTTTATACCACTCAAAAGACTTCTTGCGCTTACGCTCTAGTGTTCCTGACTGGTCGTTGTGTTTGTCTACGTAAATGAATCCGTAGCGCTTTTTCATCTCGCCAGTGGTGAACGATACCAAGTCGATACAGCCCCAAGGGGTGTAGCCCATTAGATCAACGCCATCGATCGCAACGGCTTTTTTCATCTCTTTGATGTGATCGCCAAGGTAGGCAATACGGTAGTCATCATTGATGCTGCCATCTTCTTCGATGGTATCAACCGCACCAAAACCATTCTCAACGATGAACAGTGGCACTTCATAACGCTCATAAAGAGACGCTAAGCAGTAACGCAAGCCTGTTGGGTCAATCGGCCAGCCCCAATCGCTCGACTTGATGAACGGGTTCTCGACCGAATTTTCATGTCCACCGTCCATTGCTTCTTCAGTCGACTGATGCGAAGAAGAATCCAAGGTATTCGACATGTAGTAACTAAAGCCTAAGTAATCGGCTTTACCCTCTTTTAGGATCTGCTCATCTTCAGGCTGCATTTCGATATTAAAGCCTTTAATAGCCCAATCACGCTTGGCATAGCTTGGGTAGTGACCACGAACCATGACATCAGAGAAGAAATAACGATCACGCATCGCTTGCTGCGCCACCATGATGTCTTCTGGCTTTGAAGAGCGAGGGTAGAAAGGCACCATCGCACACATTGCGCCGATCTGCAGATCTGGGTTGATCTCATGACCTTTCTTCACCACCAATGCGCTCGCAACAAACTGATGGTGAACCGCTTGGTACATCGCTTCTTGCGGCTTTTCGCACTGTGGGAACTTCACGCCAGAGCATAGCCATCCGAAGATGTCCGCCGAGGTGTTCATCTGGTTATTGATCTCGTTAAAGGTCATCCAGTATTTCACTTTGTGCTGGTAACGCTCCATCACCGTGGTTGAGTACTTAACAAAGAAGTCGATCACTTTGCGATTCATCCAGCCGCCGTATTCTTTCGCTAGATGGTAAGGCATTTCAAAGTGGCTCAGCGTCACTACCGGCTGAATATCGTATTTCAGAAGCTCATCAAACAGGTCATCGTAAAATTTTAAGCCCGCTTCACATGGCTCAGCTTCATCACCATTCGGGAAAATACGCGTCCACGCGATACTAGTGCGGAAACACTTAAAGCCCATCTCAGCAAATAACTTAATGTCTTCTTTGTAACGATGGTAGAAATCCACAGCAACTTGGTTAGGGTAGTTTTCACCATCGATTACACCATCGGTGATTCGACGTTGTACACCATGAGCGCCTGCCGTTAATACATCAACCACACTCACACCTTTACCATTCGCATCCCAGCCGCCTTCTAGCTGATGCGCCGCAACCGCGCCACCCCATAAAAAATCGTTTGGAAATTCGTTATTCATACCATCACTCGCTACAAGTTATTCGCTAGAAAATAGATAGGTTTAAGGTAACAAACTTAAAAGCCGCCACTCTGAAACCGATTTCAAGATGCAATAAAGATACACACTGAAACCGGTTTCAACAATATCTTTTTGATCTTTTTTTGATCCAAAAGATAAATTTGGCGTGTTCGAAAAAGTGAAAACCGTGTTTGACCCGTCTACCAGTGTAGGCTTTATGCTCAGCACCCATTCATCAAGAGGTGTGTTATGTCTATTCATCGTTCCTTCGCAGTGCCTCGTCCGCTGCTTTCATTTTTCGACGGACTGTCCGACCCAGCAAAAGGAATTGCACTGGCGCTTATCTCAAATGCGCTGTTCATATTAGTAGGCGTTATTGTCCGCGAGTTGAGCCAGACCATCGATATTTTTCAGATCTTGCTATTCCGACAACTGGTTTTCGTCACCTTATTAATGCCATCGATAATCAGCAACATCGATGCAATGCTCCACCCTAAAATGGTGTCGATGCATGTATGGCGTGTCACTGGAGCGTTCGTCGCACTCTACTTCAGCTTCTTAACCGTCAGTAATATTCCGTTTGCCGATGCAACCGCATTAGGGTTTCTTAAGGTGTTGTTCGTGGCTGTTATCTCTCGTCTGTTCCTGAAAGAAAACGTTGGCTGGGCTCGTATGACGACGATCTTAGTTGGCTTTACTGGAGTGATGTTAGTCGTACAACCGACCTTAGAAAGTGAATCTCTGTTCTATGTTGGAACAGGATTAATCGCAGCATTAGGTGCTGCTATTGCGGTTATCTGTGTGAGGAAGATGGCGAATGTAGAATCGAAAACCGTTGTATTGGCCTACCAAGCGATCTTTGTTGGCGCCGTTGCATTAATCCCAGCAATCATCGAATGGCAATGGCCGACATGGTCTGAATTGGCTTTATTAGTTCTGGTCGGCGTTATCTCTTCTATCGGGCAGTGGTTTGGAGTGACAGCCTATAAATGGGGAGAAGCGAACGTGGTGTCGAATGTCGAATACTCACAAATGATCTACTCAATGGTTCTAGGCTATCTGTTGTTTGCGGAGCTGCCAAATTCACTCGCTTTGATCGGTGCGAGCGTGATTTTATTCAGTGCAATCCTACCGTTTATCATCAAAGCGAAGCAGAAACAGTAACTGTCATTGTTCAGGCTAACTGTTACTGATTAGCTATTTATGCCCCAAACCGCATTTAGCAAGGGGCATTGATCATTCGTTTATCAATGGTGCTCAAAATACTGTTCATGTTGTGATTTAGCAGACTGATCTTGAGTTCCCGGGTAGAACTGGACGAGTGTCTGGTCGGCGAGCGTAAGATGAATCCAACCTTCTTTAACCCTTAGCCAATTGGTGCCATGTTTATCATAGACAATAGGAAAGTGGCCCCAGCCAGAATCCGACACCTGTAGCTCTTGAAAGCGCTCAATCGAAGTAAGCTGATCGCTTTCGAAACTTGCACTCGAATAGACGGGCAAAGGTGCAATAGCGTCGCTTGGTTTAAAGGTATAACAACTTACAGACGCAGAAGTGCGGTCAAACCATTGATATGGTTGAGCTCCGGCTAGATCATAAACCGTACAATCATTGAATTTGATAGCCCAGTTTTGATGATCTTTGAAGCCTAGGTAACCAATCGGTTGAGATGGTTCGATTGTCGTCTCTGGTGCATCAACCTGCGCTAGCTCCGAAGACGCACATCCCACCAAACTCAGACTAAAAACAAAAGCCAAAATGCGCTTCATCATTCCCCCTCAAATCCGTAAGCCATTCAATCAAGTCCTTACATTAAACGGTAAGTTCCAAGCGATTACCATCAGGATCGAGGACACAGCTCTCATAATAGCCATCGCCCGTTCTTCTTGGACCGTCTAAACGTTCATAACCATCTTCGACTAAGCGGTGAGTCAGTTCATCGACGGCTTGCTCTGACCCCAACGAAATCGCCATATGAACAAAGCCAGTGAACTGATCATAGATGTCATCTTTCGATTCAGGAACCGAGTCCATCTCCATCAGCTCTAATCGACTGCCGCTATCAAAAGATAGGAAGTAGGAAGAGAAACCTTTAGTTGGATTATGGTATTTCTGGTTAGACGTCGCACCAAAGTAATCTTCATAAAATCGTTTCAGTACTTCGAGTTGTTTGGTCCAAATCGCGATATGTTCAATCTTCATTTCTAACACCTAATGTGGATATTTAGCATCAGATTACTCGCCAAATTAGGAGCAATAAACAGAACAGATAGCGCCAAATACCTTCCTATTTAATTGTCGATATTCACCTAATCACTGCGCAATATTGCCATATCCAATTTGTGTAATAGATAGCTTTGCTCCATAGTCGGTGTTTTACACAATCGAGATTCAAACTGTGAGCTATTTTAAACTGATCATGCTAGCTGCCATATGGGGAGGATCGTTCCTTTTCATGAGAATTGCAGCGAATCCTTTAGGCCCTGCGGTCCTAATTGAAGCGCGAGTTTTGTGCGCGGCAATCACCCTACTTTTGGTTTCTTTTTATCTAAAGAGAAAGCTCTCATTTAATGCTCACTCGAAACACTTTTTCATTCTTGGTTTGTTTAACACCGCGCTTCCTTTTTTGTGTTTCGCTTATGCTGCCCAAACTTTGAATGCTTCAACCCTTGCGATTTTGAACTCCACAGCACCGATATGGGCGGCGATCATAGGTGCGATATGGACCAAAACTGCACTTGAGAGCAAGGTATTGCTTGGGCTAGGCATTGGTGTGACGGGCGTAACCGTGTTGGTTGGATGGGATGCGTTCAATATCGGCCAAGAAGCCATTATTCCAATCTTTGCAGCCGTGATGGCCGCATTTAGCTACGGTATTGCGTCTAACTACACCAAAACAGCACCCAAAGTTGAAGCCTTCAATAACGCCCACGGCAGCATGTGGGCAGCGGTGTTAATCGTACTGCCATTTGTGTTTTTCATGCCAATGCGAGAAGCACCCGATCTCACTATCACCACATCGGTCATCTTATTGGGTGCAGTATGTACCGGGTTAGCGTATCTGCTTTACTTTAATCTCATCAATGAGCTTGGTGCGCCTTCAGCGCTATCTGTGACCTTCTTAATTCCAGTCTTTGGTATTCTCTGGGGTAACTTGTTCTTAGGTGAAGCTATTGGCATTAATACTATAGTTGGCTCTGTCTTGGTTATCACAGGTACCATGCTGGTGACCGGTTTATCACCAACGCAGATGCTCAAAAACGCGCGCCAAAAGCGAAAACAAAAAGCGGAATAACCAGATATAAAAACGGCCTCATTTTGAGGCCGTTTTTATTTGATTTACATGTAACTCAGCCGATTTTAGACTTCTTCATATACTGCTGGATCTTGTCCCTCAACCACTGATGAGCAGAGTTTAAATCGGTTCTTTTATGCCAAATCATGTATTGCTGCATCGGCAAGATTTCAAATGGTTGTTCGAGCACTTGAAGCTGAAAAGAGTCTGCAAACTGGTTAGCAAAATCACGCGATGTGCTGCCTACACAATCCGAGCCCGATACCAACACACACATTGTCATTAGCGAATCACACTCCGCACTGACCTTTCTTTGCTTAAGCGGCGATTTAGTAAAATAGTCAGCGGTGTATAAACGCGTACGGCGCATTCGGAAAGTAATGTGCTTTTCATGATAATACTGCGCTTCTGTCACTGAGCCATTGATTCGTGGATGTCCTTTTCTGGCAATAAGTACTAGCTCATCTTCAATCAAAGGTTGCTTTAGGTACCCATTCACTTGTGGGTAGTGAATATCGATAGCTAAGTCCGCTTGCTGCATGCTCAGACTTTGCAATAAATCCTCTTCATTATTCGGCACCATGGTGAACTCGATTGAGATATTCCCTAAAGAGTCATCCTGCTCCACAAGTGGTTGTAGCTTGGTTAAGCCTATCTCATTAACCAGAACTCGAAACACGTGATGCTGCTGATTGTCGAACTGCTTTAACGTACTCACCGCACTCGTAATTCCATCGAGAGCTGGTTCTACACGACTTGCCAGTTGTACCGCCGCATTGGTCGGCGAGATACCCCGCCCTTCACGAATGAAAAGGTCAGTATCAAGTTGGGATTGTAGTCGCTTCAACGCGCCACTCACTCCCGGTTGAGTCATGCCAAGAGATTCAGAGGCTAAAGTGATCGACTTCAATCGATATACCTCTAAAAACACACTCAGTAGATTCAGGTCTAGCTTTTCAACATCGCTCACAGCTGCTCTCCATGTTCGCTTGTGGCCGTATTCAACATACGACAAAGTTTAATCTTGAACCTTCACTTTAATACAACTTCAACACATAACTGTTCGTGATGTGTTAAATAAAGCTTACTTTATTTTTTGCTATATGTGTAAGTCATACACTTTCTTCATCGAAACGAAACCCGAACTGAAGAGGCTCGTATGACAACTTCACGCACTTTCAAAAACGCAACACTGTTCCTTGCAATCTCTCTTGCATTCCCTTCCATTGCAGCGAACCACGACCACGCGCACTTTAGCGAGATCGGTGATCAAGGTGGTAAAGATGCAACTGAAATGACGGCACAGGCAAACCAAGAGTTCGCTAAAACCCTAAACTTCTCAGACACTCGTGCCTTTGACAATAACAACAAAGGACTGATCGCAAGCTTCGACCAAGAAACTGGCGACATCATTCGTAACAGCTTCAACTTCATAGAACCAAGCGTTGTTAATGCCGACAAAGCACCAGATTCCGTAAACCCGTCTTTGTGGCGCCAAGCAGTTCTGAACCAAGCAGCAGAAGGCCTTTATGAAGTAGTTCCTGGACAGATTTATCAAGTTCGCGGCGCCGATTTAGCCTCTATCTCTTTCATCCGTAGTGACAGCGGTTGGATCGCTTATGATGTTCTACTGACTAAAGAAGCGGCAGAGAAATCACTGAAGTTTTTCAAAAAGAATGTTCCTGACGGCGGCGAGTTACCAATCGTTGCGATGATCTATTCACACTCACACGCCGATCACTTCGGTGGTGCTCGTGCGATTAAAGACGCGTACCCAGATGTGAAAGTGTATGGCTCTAAGAACATCACTAAAGAGATCGTCGATGAAAACGTGTTAGCGGGTAATGCGATGTCTCGTCGTACTGCTTATCAATATGGTGCGACACTGAACCGCCATGAACACGGTATTGTTGATGCTGCACTCGCTAAAGGCTTATCTACCGGTAGCATCACTTACGTATTACCAGATTACGAATTGAACCATAATGAAGAGATCGAGACTTTGGTTATCGATGGTCTTGAGATGCAGTTCATGGATGCATCAGGCACGGAAGCAGCCTCTGAGATGGTGACCTACATTCCGAGCATGAAAGCGCTATGGACGGGTGAGCTGACTTACCAAGGCATGCACAACCTTTATACTCTACGCGGTGCAAAAGTTCGTGATGGTCTGAAATGGTCTAAGAAGATCAACGAAATGCTAGTCACTTGGGGCGAAGACACCGAAGTACTATTTGCTTCGCACTCGTCACCAATCTGGGGTGAACAAGAGATCTCTGATTACCTAAAAATGCAGCGTGACGCCTACGGCTTTACCCATAACCAAACCCTTCGTTTAGCGAACAACGGTGTGGTTTTGCAAGATATCGGTGACGAAATCTACAAAGTGATGCCAGACAGCATCCAACAGTCTTGGCACACCAATGGCTACCACGGTACATACTCACACAATGCTCGTGCGGTATACAACATGTACCTTGGCTACTTCGACATGAACCCTGCAAACCTTAACCCACTACAAGTGAAGCCAGAATCGGTTAAGTTTGTTGAATACATGGGTGGCAGTGACGCTGTGATTGAGAAAGCACAGCAAGACTTTAAAGAGGGTGAATACCGCTTTGTAGCAACGGCTCTGAATAAGGTGGTTCAAGCCGAACCAGACAACAAAGTTGCACGTGGTTTGCTTGCAGATACATATGAGCAACTGGGCTATCAATCAGAAGGTGCAGGTTGGAGAAACATCTACCTAACAGGTGCACAAGAACTTCGTATCGGCACGCAACCTGGCGCACCGAAGACAGCATCACCAGATGTATTGGCGAATATGACAATTGAGAACCTGTTGGATTACTTAGCAGTAAAAGTGGATTCATTGAAAGCGCAAAACACGCCATTTACCATGAATATTCAACTGCCTGACGTGAAAGAGTTCTACTACGTAGAAATGTCTAACGGTAACCTAAACAACATTCAAGTGAGTGAACTGCAAGATGCCGATACTACGCTGATCATCAATAAAGCAGACGTGTCTGATATCGTATTGAAGAAGACAACACTCAATAAACTGCTAGAAGATGGTCAAGCTGGCGTGAAAGGTGACAAGTCATCACTGAACAAACTGCTCTCTTCTCTGACGGAAGCCGACACCTCATTTGAGATTGTCCCACGTCCGAATAAAGGTGAAGAAGTGGACGCTGAGCTATACAAAGATTCAGCAGAACATGCCCACTAAAACCATTACGCACTAACGGAATAACAACGACAACAACGTCAAACCAAGCCTAAAAGGCAGACGGCTATTAACGACAAAGCCTCACCCATTCGATGGGTTGAGGCTTTTTTTGTTTGATGAGTCATCAAGCGATTTATTTCAGATTTCTCAATAACGGACGATCTTGTTATCGCTATCCTGTGAAGTATTAGAAACTTTGCGCAATAAAACTTTGTTATAAAAGTGCTTCGGAATCGGTATCAAGGGAAAGATATGCAGAAAATAATTCTGATCACAGGAGCAACTGACGGCATTGGTTTAGAGACCGCAAAAATGCTCGCTCAGCAGGGACATCACATTCTGATTCATGGCCGAAACCCTGCCAAGATCAACAAAGTTGTGGCTGCTCTATCTCGACTGTCTAAAACGGCGGTCATTGAAAGTTACGTAGCAGACCTATCAACACTCTCAGAGGTCGAAGCGCTCGCCACTCAGATAATGGCTGACCACCAGCGACTCGACGTTCTCATCAACAACGCAGGCGTGTATAAGGTGTCGGAAATTACCACTTCAGATAACCTTGATGTGCGCTTCGTGGTTAACACCATTGCACCTTATTTACTGACACAAAAGCTGCTTCCTCTTTTTGATACGCACAGCCGTATCGTCAACCTATCTTCAGCAGCTCAGTCACCCGTAGATTTAAGTGCCCTTATCAGCCCAAATGCAGGAGAGTTAGATGGCCCCGTTTACACACAAAGTAAACTCGCACTAACGATGTGGTCGATTGACTTGGCGAATGCCTTAACAAATAGCCCAACAACTAATGGCCTCGCGGTTATTCCAGTAAACCCTGCCTCTTTCTTAGGGAGCAAGCTGGTCAAAGATGCTTATGGCGTTGATGGTAATGATCTTGCGATTGGCGCAGACATCCTTTGCCGTGCAGCGCTCAGCGATGAGTTTTCCGATGCCTCAGGAAGATACTTCGACAATGATTCTGGGTTATTCAAAGACCCTCACAACGATGCTCTTGATCCCATTAAAAACCGTAAACTGGTGGAAGTGATCGAGCAGCTGTTGCAAGAAAAGTTATCCGCCGCCCCCCATTGATTCCGGCAGACACAGAGCACTACGCATACTTGATAAAAGCTTGGCTCAACTGCTGAAAGAGTGAGTCCACATTGGGCATGGACGTCACATGGTCAGATAAAAGCGTGTGAACGTGTGGCTCTACAACGGTTGGATTGCCGCAAATTTGATTATAAAAATTCACGGGCGCAACGATGTGTTCTAAGTCTGCATCTAACAAGATACAGGCTTGGGAAAGTACGATTTGACCGCCCCCTCGCTTGAGCAAAACACGTTGAGCCGTCCCTACTATTTTTTGCTTGTTGATGTTGAGGTTGTAATCGCCATCGCAATAAGAACCAGGAGTCGCATGCACATCGACATCAACGCCTAACTCTCTAAAAAATTGAGTTAAAACATCACATAAATGCAGATAGGCTTTTTGAATATTGTAGGCTTCATCGCTCGGCCAATGATAAATGTGCGACAAGTTAATCACGCCCGGTAGCTGGGGAACGGGAGCGCCACCCGTTTTACGCGAAGAGAGTTGCCAACCTTGAGCCTCAAGCTGCTTTCTAGATTCCAACGTCACTGGCCACTTTTTACCTGCAGGTAAAACAAGTGTCGGCGTTTTGGCTTGCCACAACATTAAGGCTTGTCCAATCTCACCGTTCTGTATTTGCTGCAATAGCTCATCTTCTTTTTCAAACGCACGATCAACATCAATGTGCGGGTAACGCACGAGCTTATTCGTTAACTTCAATGCACTTTTCCTCTACAGCTTGTTGGGTTCAGGTCAATCATTGGCCCTAGGTTAATAATATATCCCCCAAATCCAATACAACATAGCGCTGGAGGTTCAATATTTTATTATCCCTATCTAGGCAGTATTGGCTTTGTTAAGAACCTCGCGCTTGGACTGCTTTAGTCACGCAAGGTTGTCTGATATGGTGGCGGCAGAACTTCAGCAATTGTTTTAGATAGTATTGAATATGAAAACACTCACCATACTTGATGGCGGCATGGGCCGAGAACTCAAAGAGATTGGCGCACCGTTCTCACAGCCTCTTTGGAGCGCTCAAGCTCTGATTGAAGCCCCAGATTTTGTTAGCCAAGCGCACCAAAACTTTGTCGATGCAGGCGCTGAAATCATAATTACCAACAGCTATGCGTGTGTGCCTTTTCATTTGGGTGAAGAACTGTTTGCACAAAGAGGATTTGAGCTAGCTGCGCTGTCTGGCGAATTAGCTAAAGCAGTTGCTGACCAAGCACCTCAAGCGGTCAAAGTGGCAGGCTCTATTCCACCACCATTTGGTAGCTACCGACCTGACTTATTCAAAGTCGAAGAAGCGGCATCAATCATTCAAACCCTCTACGATGCACAAGAACCAAATATCGATCTGTGGTTGGTAGAAACCCTATGCAGCGTACAAGAGTTTGAATCCATTCATGGGGTACTCAAGCAATCAACGAAACCGTGCTATTACGCCTTTAGCTTAGAAGATACCAAAGGCGACTCTGCATCTATTCGTTCTGGTGAGAGCGTAAAAGAAGCCGTCAAACTGGTTTGTCAGTCTAACGCGACAGGCATCATGTTTAACTGTTCAATACCGGAAGTGATGGATCAAGCGATTATCGATACCAAACAGGTAATGGATGAGTTAGGCCAAGATCTAGAAATCGGTGTCTATGCAAATAACTTTGCGCCGATCAGCAGCGAACATGAAGCGAATGACATGCTTCAAGAAATGCGCGAGTTAGATGGCCAAGGTTACTTAACCTATACAAAACGCTGGCATGCCCTCGGCGCTAATATTATTGGTGGGTGTTGCGGCATAGGACCAAAACATATTAAAGCCCTAGCGGATTGGAAACTTGGGGTCATTGAAGAAAAGTAGTTTGGGCTCAATGGCAAGATAAGCGCCCTGTTAGTTGTATTCCAATACAGGGCGAAGTCCACATATAAGGTGTTTAAAGGTCATCTATCGATTCTAGTGACATTATGCGCCTATGGTCTGATGACTCAAAAAACGATTCTCTCAACCTAGCGATCTCATACTCTTTATCTATCGTGACACTGCTGTTTAAAATTTGGCGGCGCTGCTCCAAGTAGCGCTCAATTTTTTGATCTAACGCCAATTCTCGTTGCTCTAATTCCACCATTCTTTGTGCTGCTTCGGTACCAATTAACGTCTCGTAAGCGATGTAGCGTTGCTGCTCATCTTCGTAGTTCGCAACCTGATTCAATTGCGCAGAAATAAGATCGTCTTGGTAAACACGACGGATCTCTTCTGGCATTTCATCCAACTCTTCGTTAAGTAAGTAATTGTAATCATTGTTCGAGACGGCAATATCTTTGAGAGACATTTTCTTAATGGTTACTTGACGATGGAGGTTTTCATCGCTGAACAGTAGTGCCTGTTCCTCTATGCTAAAGAGTGAGAGCTGATGTTCAAGCAGCTCATTATCGATTCGAATCAAATCATCAAGGCTCAACGCCTGTTCAACCTCAATTGACATCAATAACTCTTTATATAGCAGATATTGCTCAAACAGATCGTAGTGCTCAGGGCGATAGCGTTCATGGTTTCTTGTCATGAATTCTTTAACCCTTGTTTTTAACTGTTCGATATCCATCGTCGAGTCATCAAACCCTGACAGAAAATAATCAAACGTATCACGCAATGATGCTTGGTCGATTTCCGTATCCTGTTGGGAAGGTGCTTGAAGCTCAGGCTCTTTCAAAGAAACTTTGGGCTTTGCAAACTTTTCAACTTGTTCACTCTCCTGCGGCATTTCTGCTGACGCAAGAGGCTCTTCAAATACGACTGGTAAACTTTGCGTCTGGTGTGAGCGGGGAACAGGCGTTTTAAAATAGGCTACGCTAGCAGCCACAGCAATCACAGTGATAACTAGAATAGCCTTATTCATGTTTATAAGCCCTGCAGTTTTAAGCGGTTCGCATGCTGTCGATAAATGCTTGGAACAGATAAAAACAGTGCCGTATGCCCTAGAACTTGGTTAATTTCGTCCACATGGTTCATTCGATAACTATCGTTAATCACTTTACCTAAGTGTGTGCTGCAAACACCAACCATTCCATCATTCTCTTCGCCACCCAAGATTGAAGAACCAAAAGCCAATAGGCTCACTGCTTTCAGCGGTCCATCAACAAGCGCATCTTTCGGGCTGGTCAGTAATCGGTTACCACTCCATGAGTAGTAGTAAACATCGTGCTCGATGTTGTTTACCTTCGTAGTAACAACAGGCGCACCTTGACCGCATTCTGTTGTTGGTACACCTTCTGGGTATTTCTTGTTGAATGCCAACGACTCATGCGTAGTCAGTGCTTTTAACGCACCAGTAGCATCAACCGGTAAAGTAGAACCACTCGATAGGTATTGAGTTATTTTCGAAAGATACCCAATGATATTTGCGCCAGCGCTATTTACTAAGGTGCCATCGGGAGCGACGGTATAGAAAAGGTCAGCAAACTTGGAGCCTTTATTTACTCCACCAATACTCGTCACAGAGGCCACGAGCTCAGGGGCAACCGACGCGACATAGCGGGAAGTCGGTCCGCCGTGGCTATGCCCAACCAAGTTAACTTTTTTAGCTCCTGTTCGAGCAAGGTACTGTTTCACCTGCTTTAAAAGCTGCTCACCGCGAACCTCGGTGGTATTTGCTGAGGAGACTTGTGCAGTGAATACTTTGGCTCCATCTTTACGCAAGGTTTGAGCTATCTGATAAAAATAGTCATAACCTTGAATGTCATCGAAGCCTAAAAAGCCATGAACTAATACGATTGGGTATTGTGTCTCAGTGTATCCTTTACTCGGTGCAGCACTAACCAAGTGACTAAAGATAGCCGTAAACATCATTACGATGCTTATCATGTGTTTCATTATTATTATCCTTAATTGACTCTACATAAATGAACTTACTTTCAATGTCCATTGGAGCATATCAATCAAAGAGAAAGGGTAAGTGGGAGTAATGGATTGTAAGAAGCGTAAGTATTTCAATGAGTTGAATTAGTGATGTAAACCCTGAACAAATCGAAGCAAGTGTTCTCTATTTGTATGTGAGCCCACTGAGTACACTGGAACAAAACAACGATTGGAGTAAGTGATGAGTGACACGCAACGTAAAATTAAATGGGGTATCGCAGGGCTCGGCAATATCGCGAATAGATTCGCAACAGCGCTAACAGAGCACTGCTCATTTGGCGAACTCTACGCGGTGTCAGCACGCGACCAATCAAGAGCGGCTCTTTTTGCTAATAAGTTTGATTGCAATAAAGCTTATGGTTCTTATGAAGCCATGGCTCAAGATCCTGATGTTGAAGCGGTATACATTGCCACGGTCCACCCTTATCACAAACCTCTAGCCAAACTATTTCTGAGCCACAACAAGCACGTATTGGTAGAAAAACCAGCCTTTACCAACCTTGGTGATTGGTTAGAAATGAAAGCCCTAGCTAGCCAACATGGTGTGATGTTGCTAGAGGCAATGAAGACCGTCGTATTCCCAGCTTATCGCGAGCTTACAACATTTTTAACCAGTAACCAGATTAAGCTTGATTCGATAGAAGCCAGCTTTGGTAATGAACACGACTACAACCCTAACCTGTTTATCTTCAACCCGGATTTAGCCGGCGGGGCAACACTTGATGTTGGCGTGTATGGTCTGTGGTTCTTCTACGATTTATGTCGCGCTCTTAGTATTACGCCTCCTCTACCTCAAGTCGAAATGTCGAGCCTCTATGAAGGTTCGAATGTAGATACCGATTCGTGCTTCCAGTTCTCTGGAGAGATCAACGCGACCATATCGGCTTCAACGGTACGTAATCTGCCACGCGCAGCGCGATTAACGGGCCCAGATATCACCATTACGATTAAAGAGAAGTGGTGGAACCCAGCCCATATAACGGTGGAGTACAAACAAGAAACCTTCACCATCGAGCACCCCGTTCAAGGTAATGGGTTCGAGTATCAAATCGAGCACTTCTCGCAACTTGTATTAGAGGGAAAACTTGAGTCTGATATCCTAAGCTCAAAGATAAGTGCACAGGTTCTTGAAACCATGGAAAAAGCGCTCGCTGATGCAGGCTACCAACACTTAACTCAACCTAACATTTAGGAATTCGAATTGGGCAACCTAAAGCGCAAGCTTGAACTGTACGAAAAGATATTTCAGGCTTTTGGGCCTGGAGTATCACGCTGCCAAGTCAATCAAATCGCAACGCTTCTACATGTGAGTGAGCGTCATGTTCAAACTCTACTCAAAGCAATGACAGCACAAGGCTGGATTGAGTGGCAAGCCAGTTCAGGACGCAATAAAAAGGCACAACTCACGTGTCTGATTGAACCGATGGAAGCGTGCTACCAATACGCACAAAGCCAAGCAGACTCCGGCAATATCGAGCAGGTCTTCAGCACCTTAAGCTTTAATGGACGCAATGCTGGTACAGAGCTGCAAGCCTTTCTAAACAGCACGAATCAATCGGCGCAGAGCGTCGCGTACATCCCCTTCCACCGTGAATTAGAAGCGCTTCACCCTCAGCGTGTACTGAGACGCACCGAGCGTTTCTTAGTGATGCAGATTTGCCAGCGTCTCACCTCTGTACAACAAGGCAAATTATGTGGCGACTTGGCTTATCATTGGCAACCCAATGAAGATGCAACGATCTGGCGTTTCCAAATTCGCAATGGTGTTCAATTCCACAACGGCCGAACACTGGAAGCTCAAGACATTGCACACTGTCTGACTTTGCTCTCTTCAAACAAGTTATGGCATCGCTGCTATCAACATATTGCTGAAGTCTCTGAGTCTTCAGGCAACATCATCACAATAAAACTCAGTAAGACGGATTGGCATCTACCCCGCTTGCTTGCTAGAGCCGAAGCATCGATTTTTGAACCTAATTCTGTCGAGAGGTTGGTCGGTTCTGGCCCATTCTCATTAGCGATCTTCTCAAACAAGATGCTCAGACTGAACCGCAATGATGCGTATTCAAGTCAGGTTCCGATCCTAAATCGAGTCGAATTATGGGTTTACCCAGAGTGGGCAGAGAGTAAAGCGTGTGCTCAAAATCAGGTGTGCGTAAAAATGCCTGAGAAGACACTCAAAGTTGGCGAATACAGCAGTGCACATGCGCGAGCTCACGGCTCTACTTTTTTCCAAATTCAAAATCCAGAGTTGTCTTCTCCCAACCGAATATTCACCGTTGAAGACACCTCGGAATGCCAAGCCTTTTTCAAGCAATCTTCAGTGCCTGGTGAGACTAAACTCACCGTAGAGTATGGCGATTTTTCAACGATAAGAGACGTTGCTTTATGCAGCATTATCGATGAAAACCACTCATTCTCTTCTTGGTTAGGCTTCTTCACCCGCTTCCCTTTCGAAGATCTGTCACTACCCGTTGAGATGCTCGCAAACATCGAGCAGGCTTTAATCTCAATTCAATGCGAACCAGACTTTGAGCAAGCCGCCAAAACGCTCTTGAAACTCAAATGCTGGCTATACAAGACTGAAGTATTGGTTGAGCTTAAGCAAGAGGCATTCAATCTTGAGGTATCTGAAAAAATACACGGAGCACGAGTAAATGGATTCGGTTGGTGTGACCTCGATAAGTTGTGGATTAGCCATATTTGATTCTATCTTTAACAGAGATAAGTCATTCAACACATAGACTTACCTTTAACACTCCTCTGCCATAAGCAAAGCGTGCGGGTGTTAAGTTACGATGAAACTAGGCTCAACCCTATAGAACCAGTAGAAGGTAAATCATGAATCGACACCTAAAAGGCTCAATACTGCTCCTCAGTGCATTTTCTTTTGGCAGTATGGCAAGCACGACCTGCAACTCACTGACTGGCTGTGAGAAAAAGTTCTGTGAGATCGAGCATCAAATCGAACAAGCCAAGCAATACGATAATCAATACAAAGTCGAGCGACTCACAACGGCATTGAAAGCGGCAAAAGAAAACTGTAGCAACGAAGGTTTGAAAGACGACCTTCGTGAAAAAATCGAATCCAATGAGGAAGATTTGGCTGACTACCAAACCGACTTAGAAAAAGCCAAACAAGACAACAGATCGGACAAAATTAAAAAGTATCAGCGCAAGATAGAAAAAGAGCAGCGTAAAATTAACGACTTAAAGCAAGAACTGTCTGAAATCCCTTAAATCAAATTCACGCAGATCGTAGCAGCTTCAATAAAAAATGGTCTTACTCATTCGTAAGACCATTCGTAAAAGATCGCTATAAGTCAGCATCAACGCCAATGGCTTATCCAGCCAACGCGACCACAGATTCTTTATAGATGCGATTAGCCACCTTGTAGGCTGCGGGCGACGTCAGTCTCTCCTTACATCGGCTCTTAAATTGCTCGATATCGATCGCCTGAGCATCCAATAAATACGTCAACTCACTCAAAGAGTTAGCCTCAAACACAGCTTGGCCAAGCGGTGTGCATGCGTAGCGGCTCGACTCTTGATAGCCAATAGCTGTCAGTACCGGTTCCGGTAACTCCCAGAACTTAGCAATGGTATAGGTGAGGCGAATAGAGTAACTGTTGATCAAACGCTTCAACGCCAATGAGTTAGGCGGGACAGAAGGGTCAACATGCTTGAAAGCCTCCACCATCATTTGGAAAATGATCATCTTACCTAAGTTACGGATCAGCCCAATAAAATAGGCGCTAGCCTGATCTTCTTGAGATGGCGACTCTTTCATTAACTCCTTTGAAAAAGAAGCTGTTTGGATGCTGTGGTTCCAAATTTTCTCACCGAAATGGCGCCAATAGATATTGTTGCCCGGGGTAAAATTCTTCATGTACGAATTCACTACACCCTCTACCAAACCTTGCGAACCCATATTTAAGAATGCGGTTTTTAGATCGGTTACCTGTTTTTCACTGCGTTTGTAGTATGCGCTGTTCGCTAATTTAATCACATCCGCTGCCATGCTCGGCTCTCGCTCAATCACCTTAAGCAGAGCATCGACATCAAACTCATCACTCTGTAGTTCACCCATTAATGTCGTAACAGAAGCAGGCATCACAGGCAATTCATTGAGAAGCGCTTTAGGAGAACGAATTAAACGTTCAACTTGGCAGGCAACAAAGTCGCTAAATGGATCAGATTCCGTTCGTAGACGTGACTCTCCAAACAGATAATCAAGAAATTCTCCATCGTGAAGGCTCATCGCTTTATCGACGATTAATGATGATGGTTGATTTGACGAAGGCGGAACAAAGATTGAAGGCTTAACAGTCGTTTGCTCCAGAGAGCTGTCTTGATCAGAAACGACTTTTTGAGAGGCACTTTGTGAGGAAGTGAATTGCTTACCTTGCTTGGAAGCGAAAGGGGAAAATAGTGCCTGTAATACCCTTTTAAACATCAATACGGCTCCTAGATGAATACAACATAAATCGGGATATATAACGGCGGTGATTATCGCACAGGTGACTCATAAACCAAACAGTGATAAATGAATCATTAATTTTTTAGCTGTATATAATCTATTACTCATCAAGCGGTTAAAGCAAAATGATACATCTCCTAAAAACAAAAAGAGCGAGCTAATAGCACTTGCTCGCTCTCTCATATATTGGAAACATGAGCTAATTAAACTAGCGCTCGGCGACTTCCAATACGATCTTACCAACGTGCTTTTTCTTCAAAAATTCATCTTGTGCTGTATGGATATCGGCAAGCGGGAAAGACTGCGCAACAATCGGCTTAATCTGCTGTTTTTCAATGCGGTTAACCAAGTTTTGGAACACTTGCGGCTCCAACACCGTGCAACCAAAAAAGCTCAAATCTTTTAGATACAGAGTACGAACATCAAGCTGAACCATCGCACCACCAATTGCACCAGACACGGCATAACGACCATGCGGCTTTAAGACGTCAAGAAACTCTGGCCATTTGTCACCCGCCACTAAATCAATCACAACGTTAACGCTGCTTTCGCCCAACGTTTCGACTAAATCAGCATCACGAGCAATGACCTCATCGGCACCTAGCTCTAGCAACTGCTGGTTTTTACTTGGGCTAGTAATCGCAATCACATGTGCGCCACGAGCTTTTGCCAATTGAATCGCCGCAGAGCCGACACCGCCTGATGCACCAGAGATCAACACGCGATCGCCTTCAGTTACATTAGCTCGAGTCAGCATGTTTTCTGCTGTCGAGTAAGAACATGGAAAAGACGCCAGCTCAACATCCGACATACTACTGTCCACCGCATAAGCGTGCTTTGCTGCGACTTTAGTGTATTCAGCAAAACCGCCATCACACTCAGAACCGAAATACCATGGTTGTCGCAGATCTCGTCCATACACTTCCGTTAAACAAGGTTCGATAAGAACACGCTCACCAATACGATCTGAAGAGACTTCCTCTCCGACTGCTACGATGAAACCGCACACATCAGCACCTTGGATACGAGGATACTTTAGCGCTTCACCCGACCAACTGGCATCGTTTGAATCATCGCTTTTTGAGTACCAACCGATTCGTGTGTTGATATCCGTATTGTTAACGCCTGCCGCCATCACTTTGATCAGCACTTCATTAGGTTCGATTTGAGGGACAGCGATATCTTCGCGGTAGCCAAGCATTTCCGCTCCGCCATGACCCAACATCTCTACGCCTTTCATCATTTTCGGTATTTCGAATTTCATCGTGTTTCCTCGAGTAATTTTGTCACCATATCCTGTGCCGATGCCACAGCTTCTTCGCCTAATACCGGCCACGCGCTTGATACGCCTTCATGAAGTAAAAACAGGGGCGTTGCGAGATCATCTCGCAGGCTCTGCTTGCCAATAAGCAGTCGAACCTGTTCTTTGTGTTGCGTAACGGCTTGGTTAATAAGCTCATTATCTGGGAACGCAGCAATCGCATTCATCGACATGCAGCCGTGTGGTGCATACTCTTCTAACCATTGTTGAAGCTTATTGAAAATATGAACGACAGCTTCTAAGCCAGCTTCAGGAGATGCTTCTAACAGGAAGTTCAGGTAGCGCTGATGTCGGTATTCCAATGCACCAACAATCATCGCTTCTTTTGAAGGGAAGTGTTTGTATAGGGTTCTTAGGCTAACATTACACGCCGTTTTCAGCTGCGCAACGCTCGGTTCCGCAAAGCCTTGTTGGCTAAATGCCACTTCAAGGCTTGCTGCAATCTGTTCTCTCAACATAGTGCTCTCTTACGTACCCGACAAAAGGTAGAATGATTGTTCTACTTACAGGGTAGAACGATCACTCTACCCATGTCAACTGACAACTTTACGAGCAAGAAAAATGACAAATTCCGCACCTAAATAAGGTGCGGAGTTTATCAATATAGATCAGGGGTTTATTTCTTCGGCTAGAGTCGGCTGCGAATCGTCACTAATACAGACAGCGCGCCACAAAGTACCAGTACCACACCTAAATCTTGAATCATTCCTGCTAAACCAAGGCCAGAACCAATCAGGGTGTAATACATCAAACCAAACAATGCACCTGCACTTCCTGCTTGAGATTGGTAACGTACCAAAGCTCGGCTCAGTACATTAGGAATCGCGATTCCAAACGCCATCACCACCAGCATCATTGGTAGTAAGAACCAGATCGTCCCTTGTGAAAAATACACACCAACCGCACCTAGCGTTTGAAGAGCAGCCGCTATACCGATCAAAGATGGAGAAGAAAATTGTCTCTTCAATAGTGCCTTGTTCACTAAGCTGCCGAATAAAGTTCCGAAGCCAAGTACGACACCACTATAACCAAACTGCTCTACACTGAAGCCAAGTTGTAAGAACGTAAATGACCCCAGTTGGTAATACGAAAATAGCGCAATATTAAACGAGGCAACGAGCAACGCAGACATCCATATATCGCTATCTTTTACCATACGCATTCCAAGCGATTTTAATTGCAGCGGCTGTTTAGATTGTTGCGTTTCTGGCAGAGACCATAAGCTATGAACTAATAGCGCTAACACCATGATAAATAGAGCCATAAACACATATTGGTGTCCGCCAGCTTCGCTCAATTGACCACCAAGCAACAGTCCAATAATTGGGCTAATTGATAGCCCCATGCCCATGTAACCAAACACTTTTGCCAATTCAGGTCCGCTAAAGGCATCTCGCAACATGGTTTGGGTCACAACGGAGCCAACCGCAAGTCCAAAAGCGCCCATCGCTCGAGCGACCATTAACCAAGTGAAACTATTGGTTTGCAGTGCGATAAGTGCAGAGCAAGCAAATAACCCCAGCCCCAATAACATGGTTGGTCGGCGTCCCCATTTATCAGCGAGTACACCCCATACCACCACGCCTAATGCAAATGCAGAGAAGTAGATCGAGAGAGTTTGTGCCGCTTGTGTGTAACTAACATCAAAGGATTTCGATATTGAATCCAGAGTTGGGCTATAAATGGTTTCTGCTATTTGCGGGAACATCAACAGCAATACCATTTGCCACAAAGAAGGTTTCGTTTTCATCATTTTTCCAAATCGGTGAACTTGACGAGAAGTTTATAGAAAACTAACCTTGACTCGTTAACAACATTAAAACCAAAAACAACAAGATTGGGACAAATGGCATTAATTAGCGAAACGAGTAACTTTGATGCAGACGGATTACCCGCCCCCGTAATCGGTGTTGCTGCAGATATAGGCCAGCACGATTCAGGTATCCACTACCACAAGAAAGGACAGCTGCTGTATGCTCCACAAGGCTGTATCACCTTGACCTTAGAAGACGCTCTTTGCATTTTACCGCCGACCAAAGCGGTATGGATCCCGCCTTATACCAAACATAGAGCGCAGATGACTAACGTAGTAGCCTATCGTTCGCTCTACTTCGACAGTCATATTTACACATGCCCTGAAGACATAGAAATCATCGAAGTAAATGAACTACTAAAGGCGCTAATCAACAAAATGTCGTTTTGGGAATGGGACATTGCATCGGAGCAAACCACCAATACTGCCAACCTATTTTGGGAGGAATTCTACTGTGCGAATAAGCATTCATTTATCTTGCCACTCCCTACAGATCGCAGATTCAAACGCTTTTGTGAACAAGTGAGAAGCGATTCATTCTTAGCTCCTGGTTTATCGACATTAGCGGATTCAGTTGGGGCAAGCACCAAAACCATCACTCGACTGTTCAAGGCAGAAACCGGCATGACTTATCAAGATTGGCGGCAACAATGGCGCTTATTTAAAGCCATCGAACTGCTCTCAGAAAATCGACAGGTCGGCGATGTCGCAGAGCTATTGGAGTTCTCATCCAATAGTGCGTTTATTACCTTTTTCAAGCAACAAACTGGACAAACACCCCTCGCCTTCACCAAGTTGAGAGCGTAACGAGTTTGTTCCCTTTACTTCAGTTCGGCGTTTCTCGCATACAAAAAAACCAGAACATGAGTTCTGGTTTTTATTGAGAGCTAATAAACTAATCAATCAACACCAATGAATCGAGAATCCCTTTGCCGCTGTGGATCCCGCCTTCATTTTCACTGGCCGGTTTGCTGCGAATCAAGTAACCCGCATAACCATCAAGCTGAGTGACCGGCTTACCTTGATAATAGGCGGTGAACAGCCCAACCTCACTCACAAGATCATCGACCAAGGTTTGTTGAGTACCACGCACCGCAATAGTTGGAACATCACGTTCATGTGGATACAAACGCTGCATTAGAGCCCATGCATCGTACTCTTCAGGCTTAAGTCGAATCAGTTGCTGGCTGATATCATTACCGAATACACAGTGACCGCCGCCCTCACCTTGATTTTTTAGCACCCACTCTTTCTTGTTGGCTTGCGTGTTAAACCATTCAATCGACTCGCTGGTGATAGGCTTCATATCGGCTAGAACGCTCTTCACAAGCTGAGCCTCTTCAAACGTTAAACCCCAGCGCGCATATTCTGACGCTGGCATCATAGTGAGCAACATTTGCATGGTTTTACTGGTTGCTAGCTGTTGACTGATGGTGGCATTCATAGCGACATAGTGTTGTTCGATGAACAAGCGAGTTTGACTCAATGTGTGGCAACAAACGGGCTCATTCAACTCAGGCGCCCAATAATCTGAGTACTGATAGCCAGCACGTAGATACACCACATCGACTGCGCCAACATCTTGCAGTAACAAGCGTTGGTTATCCCCCGTTGAAAGCTGGCAACTCAGCTGCTCAAAGGTACGACGCACCGTACGAACACCTTGCTTTTGCAGTTCAATTTCAAGCAAGTGCTGGTCATATACGTTATCTTCGTTCTTCTGCACCACCATTAAAAATGTAGGTTTAGCTGAATCATCAAAGTGCTCTCTTACCTTTCTTGCCGAGTTAGCAATACCGAAAGCCAATTGTTCAAGCCCTCGGTTTTCTGCCGGGATTGCTGATGAATCTTCCAACCAATTTTTATAAGTATCTGGCCACTGATTATTCATGAACGCGTGAAATTCAGTCGCGCGCTGACCAAAGGGTGCCATACCTGCTGCGATGCCATTGAACTCAATCACTTTTGCTCCATGCTGACGGTCATCCATAAAATCGGTTCGCATCAATAGCAAAGGTTGGCGGTCAGGACTCAAGCGTTCATCAGCACTACCATGAGCTTGTTGATGAAGTGCCATTAAGCGTCCAAAGAATGGATCAGCTTGCGCCATATCGCTCAATGAAGACTGCAGAAAATCATGATCTTCCGATACGTTGCTGATCAGCTTAGTAATAAGCGGAGTCACGCGACGCAAATGTTCATAAACCTCACGCTCCATTGTCATTGGCGCAAGGCTGAATGGGCAGTGCCTTGCGGTATTATCAGCTTGCCGAAAAGCGACACCGTGCATGATCGCCCACTCACAGGCATCTTCAATTATTTGTTGTGGAATCAATGACGCTGACATTGGATTCATTTTGCTCTCTCACTATTATCGGGAATTACGCCCCCAATTAAGACGACACTCAGTCTGAAAAGACGAACGAAAAGCGAAAAATATTTTACGAATTACAATGCGTTCAAAGACCGTCTACTCTTGAGTGTCTTGCGTCTTGTTAACAATCAGCTCTCGTAGCCAGCGATGGCTAGGCTCAGAATCAAAATAACGGTGCCACAACAAGAATAACCCGCCTGGTACCAAATCGATGGGAACGGGCTTCATCACTAATTCACCGCTATCGATATAATCACGTACCGAGTTGTATGGATAACACATCAACAAATCGCTCTGTTTACAGAGTTTGATAGCACTAGTGATATCCGACACGTTAGCGGCCTTGTTGATCTCTAACTGCTTAGCGTTAAGCACTTCCATCAATAACCAGTCGCCCGCTCCGCCCGTCACCAATTGTATATGCCGATACTTAAGAAAGGTGTCGAGGTTCCACTCTTCTTGCAAAGCAGGGTGATCGTTACGCATCAAACAAACGGAATAATCCAAACACAGCTCAACATAATCCAGTTCATCCGGAATACATTGCACATGGGTTGAAGCGCGTTCATCTAATTCAAAAATACCGATACCAAAATCGACTTCGCGCTTAAGTAAACGTTTGAAACTATCACTACTCCACGTTGAGCTATTGATGGTGATATGGGGTGCATCAGCAAGCGCTGTCGGCATAAATTGCGGATAAACCGCTGTGTAGGCGGTCTCAACAAGGTCTATAGTGAAAGTACGCTCGCTCTCCTTAGGATCAAACACCTCAGGGACAGTTAGCTTTTCGATTTGCAGCAAAATTTGGTGGATCTTGGGCGCTAAGACGAGTGCTTTTGGAGTTGGGAATAACCCTTTAGACTCACGCTCAAATAGCGGGTCGTCAAACAAAGCTCGAAGCTTGGTGAGTTGTTTACTTACCGCAGATTGGCTCAAAAACAGCCGCTCTGCCGTTTTGCTCACACTACGTTCTTCAATCAGAACATGTAAGCACAACAGCAAATTCATATCGCATTTAAGTAAGCTTTTAACATCGACCATGATATTCCCCAAATTCAGGTTAATGATGATTATTTGTCACTTTAAATCATATCATGCTCTTGGTAAATTGAGCGCATGTGAGTTAACACACTCAAAGAATAATAGAATTAAGGAATACTCATGGATTTTCTAGCACTACCAAAGATTGACTTACACTGCCACCTAGACGGAAGTGTTCGCCCAGATACGATTATTGATCTAGCAAAACAGTACAATATCGAACTACCTGAAGACCGTGATGCGGTTGTTCAATCTCTAACTGTGCCAGAAGATTGCAAAAACCTAGATGAGTACCTAGCTTGTTTCAGCCTGCCACTAAAAGTGATGCAAACTGAAGAAGCAATTGAGCGTATCTCTTTTGAGCTTTACGAAGACGCAGCACTAGAAAACGTTAAGTACCTAGAAGTTCGTTTCGCACCAATCCTGCACGTGAATAAAGGCCTGTCTCTTGACGCGATCATTGCAAGTGCAGTGAAAGGCATGAAGCGTGCTGAAGAGAAATACGACATCAAGGGCAACTACATTATGTCTGTACTGCGTATGTTCCCTAAAGATTCAATCAAAGACGTGATCGATGCAGGTAAGCCATACCTTGGTAAAGGCGTTGTAGCATTTGATATTGCTGGCGGTGAAAAGCCAGGTTTCTGTGCTGAGTTCCCTGAATACACGCAATACGCGATCGAACAAGGCTACCGAGTGACGGTTCACGCAGGTGAGCAATGGCACGGTCAAAACGTTTACGACGCAGTGACTATGCTGGACGCTGAGCGTATCGGCCACGGTGTTCACATCCAAGGGAACGAAGATGCGTACAACATTGTGAAAGAGAAGCAGGTTGCGCTTGAAACTTGCCCAACGAGTAACGTTCAAACTAAATGTATTCATAAATTCAGCGACCACCCAATTTCTGAATTCAAGAAAGATGGCATCGTTGTAACAATCAACACAGATAACCGCACTGTGTCGAACACAACAATGACTAACGAAGTGAAACGCGTATGTGAAACTTTCGACCTAACGAAAGAAGATTACGCAGAAATCTACAAGTACTCTGTAGAAAGCGCATTTGCTTCAGACGAAGTAAAGCAGCATCTAATGGGTTTTGTTGAGCAAATCTAACGGTTAAAAGCGCCTTTTGCTGAAGAGCTAGGCTCACTTAAAGCTAGTGCTTAAAAGCACAAAATAGGAAGAGAAAGGCTGACGCTTTTCTCTTTTTTTATGTCCATTTATCAGTATTCTGATACCAATATTGATTCGCAAGATATAAACCATGAACACAAAAACAGAACTCGAAAAAATGCTCACTGGCGAGGTTTTTGACGGCGCCGACCATGAGATTAGCCAAATGCGTTCTCATGCCAGTAAAGCCCTGTCAGACTTCAATCAATGTACAGACGAGACTCAACAGCCAAGTTTGCAAACAAACCTGTTTGGCAAGATTGGTAGCAGCATAGTGCGTCCCCCTTTTCATTGTGAGTTTGGTAAAACCATTGAGATAGGTGACGATACCTTCATCAACATGAATGTGGTCATGCTGGACGGTGCTAACATCAAAATTGGCAACAATGTTTT
Organism: Vibrio chagasii; assembly: GCA_041879415.1. Classification (NCBI taxonomy): domain Bacteria; kingdom Pseudomonadati; phylum Pseudomonadota; class Gammaproteobacteria; order Vibrionales; family Vibrionaceae; genus Vibrio; species Vibrio chagasii. The sequence goes on from CP090852.1 coordinate 1,041,669, forward strand.
AGTGGGACCAAGCGTTCAATTTTATACCGCTTCTCACTCTCTGGATCACCGCAGTCGTCGTCAGTGGGAAACCTTCTGTTTCCCTATTATCGTTGAAGATGATGTATGGATTGGTGGGAACTCGGTCATTAATCAAGATGTGACGATTGGCGCTCGCTCTGTTATCGCTGCCAACTCTGTCGTCAACAGTGATGTACCACCAGATTGCCTCTACGGTGGTACACCGGCTAAGTTGATTCGTTACTTAAACACCGAGCGAACAGACAACGACGGTAAATAAACAGTAAGCCAATCTAAAATGCAAAAGGGGATGTTTAATATTAAACATCCCCTTTTAGCTAGTTGAGCTTATCTGTTTTATCCAACAAGCTCTGTTCCATCGCTTTTTCATAATCGCTTTGAGGAGAGCCCAAATAGGTAGTTTTGACGAACTTTTCCCAATCAGAAAACAGGCTCTCTAGTGGCTTATCCGAAAACTGCGAGACATCACCATTGCTCTTAATAAGGTCCACAAATGCCTTCTTCCCCCAAGATAGCTCGATAAACTCCCCTATCGTATAACCAACCTCATAAATCGCAGGGCTACTGTTAGGCTGGATGTATAGCTCTTGAACCAACCCGTCGAAACGACGATTAATCGCATTTCTATTGCTCAGATGAAACCAATAATCTTCAGATTTATAGATAGCGATAGCTTCCCATAACCAACGCGGGTTATTCAGAAAGTTGGGATTCACTTGCAGCGTCAGGAGATGCACAAATTCATGCAGCGCAGTCTTTTGAATTTCACCACCAAAGTGAAGCAACCTAATTTCATGACTCTTAGGCTCTATGTATCCCGTAGAGAAAGCGTATCTATAGCCAATGCTTCGCTCTTGTTCATCTAAATAATCCTTTTGGTCCTGCCATACTCTAACGGTCACCGTCGGCATAGATTCAAGTTCGAACGCTTGCATCAACGGAACTCGGTTGAGCAACAAGGTGTTATGAATACTGGGAATGACAGAGGGGGATGTTCCATTGTAGAGGACATATTTAAACAGCCCTTTGTCTGACTCGTAACAATCGTCACATGCCTTATCACCACGAATTTGAAGCACAACAGCGACAAACAATACCAACACTGACAATGTCAGAATCAAGAATGTAACGATCGATTTAGATGGGTATCTTTTCATTTTCTACATCCTCAGTGAAGGTATCTCTCTGCACGTCACTCTTTTAGATCAACACCTAGCCTGTGTAACGCATTTTGGCACTGTTCAGCATCGACAAATTGGATACCTGATATGCCGACGGCTTCCGCCCCTTTGACGTTATAGGGCATGTCATCGATGAAGACTGTTTCTGACGCTTTGAGATTGTTTTTAGATAGCAGCGCTTGGTAAATTTCGGGCTGCGGTTTGAGCATGCCAAGCTCTGCAGATACCGCCGCACCATCAAATAATGGCCAAAATTCGTAGGTCTTTTTCAAATACTCGACAATCTCGACCACATTATCGGTCAGCGCATACACGCCATAGCCAGAGCGCTTTACACGCTCAATGAGTTCTACAGAACCATGCAGTAAGATCTGCGTTTGTTTGACGTAATAGAACAGGCGATCACACTCTAATGGAGATAAGTTGAGTTCGCGTTGATAACGGAGCTTGGCCTCGCTCTCACTCAAGAAACCTTTGTTTAAATCCAACCAAATTGCACTTTGGAAAATAGAACGTGCACGTGGTTCCAAATCGTCAATATCACCGAATGTAAGACGTGCTATTTCCAGTGGTGCCCAACGCACAATCACATTCCCTACGTCGAACACTACATTTTTGATTTCATTTGCACTCATACACTCTCCAGAGAGCGTCATGTAATTCAATCTAGGCAAACACAAAGTGCCGCACATTAAGAATCATGACGAACGTTTATAAATTAAAGCTTCATGTAGAATATACAATCAATTGAACATAAAAAAGGCCATCATTACGATGGCCTTCTCATTATTTGCAAGTGAGCTAATTATCAACACAAATCGGCTTCGGATGAGACGATCGTTGGCGCGCCAGCTGAAGCATTCGAGCGATAAATAACAACACAAGTTTCGCTTTCTTCGGCATTAGCAAATGAATAAACGATAACTTCATTGGTCACAGCTTCAATGTGAGCGCCCAATTGTTTCCAATCGCTATTTTCACCACGCAACCCTTGAACAGCAGTTCCAATCCCACCTTCAGAAGCGGTTGGGTAACCATAATCTGTTTCAATACCTTCTACGACAGTGTTCAATCCACCGGAAGCAGGGAGGTTCTCAACACCTGCAATAGCAGCTTTCCCATAAACAATTGATACCGCCCCTTCCATCGAGCCTTTGAGTCCTTTTAATGCCGCCGCTCTTGCGTCTGACTGAAGCCCCAGAAACTTAGGGGCAGCAATCACAGAAAGAATGCCAAGCAACACAACGGTGACAACAAGCTCAATCAAGGTAAAACCCCTTACCTTATTCATTCCCAAAGCCTCTCAATATATGGAACAGGTACCAGTATATACTTTAGGGGTATTGATTAATACCGTTGATCGTACTTATTAGTTTAACTTCTTCCATTGGTATGGTGTTATGCCATTGGCTCGTTTAAAAGATCGAATGAATTGCGAGGAATCGGCATAACCTAAGTGAAGAGCTACATCAGAAATTGCATAGCCTTGCTGTGAAAGGACTCGCTTTGCAAACTCGAACGATAGTGACTCCTTAATTGCTTTGAAAGTGGTCTGTTCATCCTTCAGTGCTCTCTGTACTGTTCGCTTTCCTATTCCATTGAGGTCACAAAACTTATCTAAGTCGATATCCATTCTTCCTATATATGACGACAAGGCATGTGAGACTCTATCGGAGTCTGCCATCGGTTCAGGCTTAGCTGGGCTTAGTGAGATAGAGCCTAGGGAGGAATAATGAATACGTGTGTGCTCTTGCCCAAGGTATTGGGGCGTATCGGATTGAACCTGTAGCTCGCGTAAATCTTCAGCGCTGTTTGCGACTAAATCATATCGAATAGGGTCAGATAATTCCGGATATCTTGTTTTCAAATAAGCATGTACATAAACAATCAGAAGCAACTCTGACTCTACATGCTTCAAGGCTAGCTTGGTCGTTTTTAGTGATACCGAAAATCCGAGCTTATCCTCGTTTATCGTCAGCTCATCAATAGACAAGCAGCGCAGAAAGCTATCCATCGAAAGCTCACCAAACCATACCTCTTGACCTATTTGCTGAGCACTTTTTAACAACAGTGAGGTAAATGAATCAGCGCTTAAATTCAGTCGCAGTTCGTGTAAGAAAAGAGCAAATAGGTTAAATGGAATATACGTAGCAGACGAGGTGCTCATACTAAAAGGTAGGTTCGCTTTTGCAGCTAGCTCATCAAGAACTCCTTGTTTGAAACCAAACGAGTTATCCTCTTGCAAAGCCTGTTGAAAATGGATTGCTATACGCTTATCTATCAGCGGTATATTAAGTCCCATTCTATACCCTTCCCCTATTTTTATGACGTAGAGTGCACATTTTGGCTTTCTAGTTTAGCCCCTCTTCTCTTGAATTAACAAGATACACATTTACGATTAAGCCTCAAAATACACCGACTTAAGCCGTTTAATAATACTCATTTCTCATCCTCCAAATGCCCTTATGTGTTATAATTCTTAGTCTCTCAAAGCGTGCTGAATCCCTGATTTAGTTCACTATTCTTTAACCACAGTGAATCCACTTTAACGTTATCGAACTATGAAAAAATACGAATTAGTTGTCCAAGATATTGTGAGTAAGATCTGTCAAAACAGTATCAGCCATAAGCTTCCAGCAGAAAGAGAACTCTCTGAAATATATGGGCTATCTCGATTTACTATTCGAAAAGCACTAGCAAAACTAGAAGCGATTGGCATGGTCACATCTAAGGTGGGTTCAGGCTACTTCGTCAACACCGCTCTGATTGGTACACCTTTAGTCTACAACTCGATCACAGAGAACAGCTTTGAAGAGATCTCTTACAAAAAAATCCAGTTGAACAAAGCACTACCCGACAATCACGAGCAGCAAATTTTTTCATTAAGCGACAACGAATATATTTGGAAAATTAGACGCCTTCGATTGATCAACAATAAAGTGGTTCAAATTGAAGAGGCAAAAATCCCGGTTAGCGTATTTCCTGAAATGAATGCGGAGATCATAGAAAGCTCGATTCAAAAACACGCTTTGTCAAAAGGGCTGCAGATCGATAGTTATTTGACGACTTATCAGGCTGTTAACGTATCTAAAGAAGATGCTGAACTGCTTGGTTGTAAAAAAAATGTCGCTGCAATGAATATTACTAACCGAGGTTTCTTAGCGTCTGGTGAGTTATTTATAGTCAGCGATATTATTGATATTAATTACCAATGCACGTATCACACCCCTTTTAACAGTGAGAGTATGAGCTACCGAGACAAGAAGTAATAATACTAGCCAGAAAATGATTGATTATATTTAGTGGGAAAGGGTGACTGACTATTAAAAATATTTATTTAATTCACCAATAATATAATCTTGTTAGTACCTATTTTTAATTAGACAATCAACTCAAAAAAATGGCCGCTAATAGCGGCCATTTTATTTTAAAGGTACGAGTTAAGGGGTATGGATAGCGCCATCAGGAAGGCGGCTTTGTGTCCACTCGTGGGGGCGATACATCACTGGAAATTCCGCAGCAGCCTCTCGGTCGATCTCAACACCAATTCCGGCAATTTCAGATGCGTATAAGTAACCATTGATCGGCTCTGCTGCATTCGGGAATACCTTGTGCGTATTCTCGTTGTATTCGACATGCTCTTGAATCGCCGCATTATGTAAATGCACGTTCAAATGCGTGTTCACCGCTGCGCCAATTGGCGTCATATCTGGCGGACAGTGCCATGCAATACGTACACCGAAGTTCTGGCATAAGTGTCCAAGTTTAAGAGCTGGCGTAATACCACCGATTTGTGAAACATGGCAACGGATGAAGTCGATTCGACGATTCACGATCAGAGACTTCCACTCTTCAGGGTTATTAAATAACTCTCCTAAACCCAATGATACCGAGCTTTGACTACGAATATTGTCTAGCCATTCCGTTTGGTTTGGCGGAAGAATATCCTCGATGAAGTACGGCTTATATTGCTCGACTTCCTTCGCAAATTGTATTGCCTGATTTGGAAAAAGACGCTCATGCACATCGTGGAGGATATGGAATTGGTTACCATATTTCTCTCTCAGCGACTTAAACATGGTTAGCGTGTTGTCCATGTACTGATCTTGGTCGTAGTAGGAACCTTCAGTCGGGTTTTGAGTGGTATGTAAATCGGTTGGAACACCGCCATAGAAACCAAGCTGACAACGTATATGCTTGTAGCCTTTCTCTAAGAAACCTTCAACCAAATCATAAATGCCTTCCATGGTGTCGCTTGTCGCATGCGTATACACAGGGATTGCATCACGAGACTTACCACCAAACAATTGATGCAGAGGCATACCTGCTAACTTAGCTTTAATATCCCATAGTGCCATATCAACACCAGAAATAGCATTATTGATGACAGGTCCATTTCGCCAGTAAGCGTTAACCATCATCATTTGCCATAAGTCTTCAATATTATTAGCGTTTTTTCCAATAAGAATCGGTTTTAAATATTCATCGACCATTGTTTTTACAGCAAGTGGTCGCTGCTGGAATGTCGCACAGCCAAAGCCAGTCACACCTTCACTCGTTTCAACGACAACGGTAATTAGGTTGTGTCTGTCTGGCTTAGTAATAATACAATGGATATCGGATATAATAGTTTCTTTCACAATTAAATAACCTAAACTTAAGTCAACTCCTATTATCTAACCGCTTTAAAAATCACATTTCAAGGGCTAATTTTTGCCTAAAAATAATTGGTACGTTAAGTGTTTTTTTTTGATAAACAAAACATACCAATTGGCAAAAAACGGTGAAAAAATAATTTTTGGGATTTTAAATGTGATTGAGATCTCTTTTTATTCCGTTGGATTTAAATTGGTTGTCGTTATGATTTCTCGAGTTAAATATATTCCAATAACAGGTGTAGTATGCAAATGGTAGAAAAGAGTGATGCCGTTGTGAATAGCTCTAAGTCATCATCGAAAAAGAAAAACTTCAAAGAAAATATACAGTTATTAGTCACTGCTCTTGGCGGTGAAGAGAATATCGTGAGTATCACGCACTGTATGACAAGACTGAGATTCAAATTAGCCGACGAGTCATTGGCTAACGAAGATGACATCAAGCAAATCGCAGGTGTGAAAGGTGTCGTTCTTCAACAAGGTCAAACCCAAGTGATCATCGGGGTTGAGGTCGAGAAGTGGTTCAACGCCCTATCAAATACGCAAAAAGCTGATTCAAGTCCTGCTGATGAGCTAGAGAAAGGCAAGCTATTCCAAGGCGTGATGCGCATTGTTGCTGGCATCTTTGGCCCTGTAGTACCAGCTATTGCGGGTGCCGGTATGCTAATGGGTCTGCTATCGGGCCTTATTGCTACCAATGTTATCTCTGAAACCTCAGACACGGTTTACTTCTTCCGTTCAATTTCTATTGCGGTGTTCTTCTTCTTACCTATGCTGGTTTCTTTCTCTGCAGCCAAGGTCTTTAAAGTAAATGAGTACATCGCACTTGCTGTTTCCTCAGCAATGCTAGCACCCAAGCTAGTAGATAAAGCGGCGATGCTAAAAGACGCAGGTGCAGCTCCGGAGCTAACGGTTCTTGGCGTAGTTCCGATTGAACTGCTCAACTACGGCGGTGCAATTGTTCCTGCAATTCTCGCAATCTGGTTGCTGTCTAAAGTGACACCTCTGGTTGATCGAATGGTCCCTGCTTCAGCTAAGCCAGTGTTCACACCGCTACTGGCGTTTACAGTAACCTCGACCATTACACTCTCTTTTGTTGGCCCTGCGGGTATTTGGCTAAGTAACGGAGCCGGTTGGGTAATGAGTTCATTACTGGAGATCTCTCCGACGTTAACGGGCTTTGTATTTGGTCTAACTCGCCCGATTACTATTGTATTTGGTATTCACCACAGCATGACGCCAATCAGCCTGAACAACTTCGCACTGTATGGCAAGGATCTACTGATGCCTATCATGTGTTTGGGTAACATGGCGATTGCGGGCGCAACCATGGCTATCTGGCACAAACAGCGTAAGACAGTTTCTAAAGAGCAATCTTCGATTACGATGGGTTCAAGTGTAACGGCGATTCTAGGTATTACGGAGCCAGCTCTGTTTGGTGTCCTAACTAAATACACCAAAGCGATGATGACCGCGAGTTTAGCAGCAGGTGTGTTCGGTGCTATCTCAGTAACGATTGATACTCACTTAACGAGCTACATTCTTTCTTCTGTATTCAGCCTGCCAGCTTACCTTGCAAGCGGTACACAAAACTTCCTTCAAGCAATCATGGGCGTGGTAGGTGTATTCACACTGTCTTTCATTCTAACCATGTTGTTTGTAAAACTAGACAACAAATAAGCTCCTTTTGACTTGCTCAAAAGCTCCACGTGGCTACCTACTCTGTAGCCACGTTCCATCATTTGATACCCAGAATCCAACTTTTCGAAAAGGCACACTATGAGCCATATTGCGATTATCGGCGAATGCATGATTGAATTGAATGGCGCGCCATTTGGCACCATGCAACAAAGCTATGGCGGAGACACGCTCAACGCCGCTATTTACTTGAACCGAAGTGCCACCAGCAATGTTCAACAGGCAGGTAATCCTTCAATACGTACCAGCTACGTGACTGCGCTGGGATCTGATGCCATTAGCCAACAGATGCTAGAACGCTGGCAAAGTGAGGGGATATCGACAGATCTTGTCGCTATCGACGAGAAGCGTTCTCCAGGCTTGTACTTGATTCAGCTGGATGACGAAGGGGAAAGAACCTTCTTATACTGGCGCAACAACTCCGCTGCTCGCTATCTAGTTCAACACCCTAATTTCGATGCAATCTGCCAATCACTAAACGATGTGGATATGATCTTTTTCAGCGGTATTTCGCTCGCGATATTGCCACAAAGCGATCAAATCAAGTTACTAGCAGTAATCCAGAAACTGCGTTCAAGAGGCGTCACTATCGCTTGTGACAGTAACTACCGACCAAAGTTATGGGAATCAGAAAACGCGACCAAAGAGTGCTATCAACTGGGTTATCAAGTCACTGATATCGCCTTGGTTACCTTTGATGATGAACAGCAACTATGGGGCGACCAAACACCTCAAGACACCATCGACCGACTGCACAGGCTTGGTGTGAAGACCATCATTGTAAAACTCGGTGCTGAAGGCTGTTTGGTCAGTGAAACACCAGAGAAAGCGCCAAGTCTCATTGAGACCACGCCAGTCGAAACCGTCATCGATAGCACTTCGGCCGGTGACTCATTCAATGGTGGTTTCTTATCTTGTTATCTATCGGGTGGCTCTGTTGAGCAAGCCTGTCGCCAAGGTAATGCACTGGCGAGACTGGTCATTCAGCATCATGGCGCCATCATTCCCAAAACCATCACAGATACTCTTTTTACCTCTAATTAAGAAATACATTATGTCTACAATCAACAACCAACTTAAAGCCCTAAAAGTTATCCCTGTTATTGCTATTGATAACGCAGAAGACATCATCCCACTAGGTAAAGTGTTAGCAGAAAATGGACTGCCCGCAGCAGAGATCACGTTCCGTTCGGATGCTGCTGTTGAAGCAATTCGACTACTTCGCCAAGCACAACCAGAGATGCTGATTGGCGCAGGAACTATCTTAAATGGTGAGCAAGCACTCGCAGCTAAAGAAGCGGGCGCGACATTCGTGGTTTCTCCTGGTTTTAATCCAAATACAGTAAGAGCGTGCCAAGAAATCGGCATCGATATTGTTCCTGGCGTAAACAACCCTAGCACGGTTGAAGCGGCACTAGAGATGGGCCTCACTACTCTCAAGTTCTTCCCAGCTGAAGCTTCTGGTGGCATCAGCATGGTGAAATCTTTAGTTGGACCATACGGCGATATTCGACTCATGCCGACTGGCGGTATCACACCATCTAACATCGATAACTACCTAGCCATACCTCAAGTTTTAGCTTGCGGTGGTACTTGGATGGTCGACAAGAAGCTCGTTACCAATGGCGAGTGGGACGAGATTGCCCGACTAACACGCGAGATTGTTGAACAAGTGAATCGTTAGTCATTAACGTTCTAGAAAGGACAAACTCCCTTTCCTCTAAAACAACAAAGCCACAGCAGACGCTGTGGCTTTTCTTTTCACTATAAAACGACCAATCCATCAATTAAGCAGCCAATAGCTCACTGGATTGTCTGGGCACTGATAAGGTCCACATTCAACAAAGGTAGCGATAGCATTGAGTGCAACCACGACGATGGCTAATAAGCACGCCACACGCCCCAAGTTACTCATCTTATACGCTTCTTGCGACGGCTCTTTATTAGTCAATATTAGAATGACGGCAACCGCTAATATGGTCGCAACAAATAACACGAAAGCCCAAGTGTAATAGTGCATTCCAAAGATAGGACTACCATAGCCAGGCGTGCCTGGAATCACATGCAGCGATACCTGTCTTAAAGAGGTGGCGACACCATACAAAGCACCGATCAAAACAATGCCATAGTGACGGGGTTGAGGCCCATAAACCACATTCAACATAAAGCCAAACGCAACCATCACGAAACCGATACGTTGCAATAAACACAACGGGCAAGGCAACTCGTGAAGAACAAACTGAAGGATGAAGCCTATCAACAGAACGGCAGTCATGCCGAGTAGGCCAAGCGTATTTAGGAGCGTTAACTGATTTCGATTCATGTTAGCTCCTTACAATAAGATGGGTAACGAATCAGTCGCATGGTGATTGAACCAATACAACCCAAGGATCACAGAGCCCGCAAAAAAGCCATAAGCCGCGGTCTTCTTCTCGAAAAAAGCGCATAACATCGCCACGAGTAATAGTAGAAACAGTAAAGACATCATAAGAGGTATTCCCTCGCTATTTATCAAGTCCAGTCATATTGAACGTCAAAATGAATATCCACACCTACGCCCCAAACAGCATTCAAAATCGGCAAATCTATGGATTACGGATTAAAAATCATCAATTTAATACTTGTTAGTAAGCGTTAACCTGTCAAGTTTCCGCGACTAACAAAACGCTTCTGTGGATAGAAGATGCAAGTAACACGCCGAATCAAGAAAAGCATGCGCACCTCAAAATCAGGCATACCACGAAACGGAGCACAGATTTTACGATTAGCTACACTTACCAAACAGGGATAACACTAAAAGAGTGAATGGCTAGGAAACTTAATGAAAACAACACGATTTGTCTCTGCCCTATTTCTTACCAGCCTTACCATTCCTAATATTATTTGGGCCAACTATGCGATCGTTCTACCCGGTCAACATGAGCAAGGGATCGACTTACAAGGTAATGAAATATCTGCCCACGATGTGACTGATTGGGAGATCAACCATAGTGATTTGATATTTGGAGCTAATGCTAACCAAAACCTTAAAACCAATATCCCGGCCGTTGGCTACATGTACAACCAAAAGTTAGAGTTAAACTCAGGTCCACTCGAAGACGAGATTAGAGAAATAGCAGAACGGTACGGCATCGATTACGAAGATTTCTTTTTACACTTTTCAGAAGACACCATCCTTACAGAGCCCAACCCAACTCATGGCGAGAATACGCTGTTAAACCGTAAGCCCATGCTTGTGGGTTATACCGCAGACGCAATGCACGCAGGTTTTGCCCTTTACCAACCACCACCTTGGGATGCCGATGTCTTTGAACATTTCCAACAAGGTGGTGCACTCTACCTTTACCATTCAGAACAGTTCAACAGTGTCGATTTTGAGTTTTCACGCTTTGCACAAGGTGGGAGGTTTTGGATGGAATACCCTTCTGAGGCGAACAGCAACAATCAAGTCACTGCATGGTCTCATCTTGTTATAAGTGAAGATAACACCGAGAACATGACTCAAAACCAAGCGGTTAGCTGGGAAGTGCCCTCTGATTGGGTACGAGCAAGCACTCATGGTGGTAGTGGCAAAAGTTATGGTGGCGGGCAGTATTTCGGTTCGCCTTTTGTCCGTGATGGCGGTCGTTTATACGTAGTTAGAGTGCGTTGGCAAGGTCAAGCAAGTGATATTCGACCCCGTTTAAGTCGCATCCAATTCAGAGATAGCTTTCCAAGAATTACCAAAGAGGACTTACCGTCGAACAAAGTGACGCTTGGTTTTAAAGAGAGTAGCCACAGCCCCTCCCCTAATGAGCCAAAGCGTTGGAGAAAAATTCGTGGCTTCGACCAATCGGCCGACCTTAACCAAGACAACTATTTGTCTCCTGCTGAATACCAGAATCGAAGTAACAAATCCGCCACAGCTCGATTTCGTTGGGAATCTCGCGTTATTCCTTTTGGTCGAATGTGGGACCAAAATTCGTCATGGTCGCTAACCAATCTGGCTAATCCCGGGCTATTAATGGCAATGGGCAGTTATTATGGTCAACATTGGACCAAGCTAGGTGTCTCTGGCGCCTACAACGATGACACCAATAAGCTCTTAGGTAGCAATCAATTTTATATTTACTCTGGCGGGAACATCGCTGAACTTGGTGCTATCGCAGGCTCAACTGAAGCTGATGAACGCTATAAACAACAGTTTTCCACCTTTCTCAAACGACTAACTGCCGTTAACGACAAACCGTTAATTGGACTCAATATTGGAACAGCGAACCTCTATGGTCGAAATGGACAATCTCACCTCATAGGTGCAGGAAACCTGTATTTCAGGGAGCACTATATATTTCCGTCAACGGGCTTTAGCGGCTATGGCGGGCTATCGAAGTTTTGGGATAACTCAGCACTCGGCTATTCAGGTTCGAAGGTTATTCAACAAGCCACTACGCGCTATGGACGAGTACAGTTATTTGGAAACAACCAAGAGAATTGGCAACAAGACCAGTACTCAGCTCTCGCGATCTATTACCTCAACCACCACCCCGAGCACACCTACTTCAACCAATGGAACAGTGGTTACGCATATGGGAGCAACAACACCACAACAGATAATTTCTGGAAGGCTGGTGTACCCCAAAATATGGCTTACCGGCCCACAACACTGCTCAACGTTGATCTTGGTGCGCCTTCAGGAGCCATACCAAATGGCTTCCAACCACTTACATTGATGCTCTCAACCCGCACTCCACAACCTGAAGATTACTCGATTGTTGGCAACACTTCGCAAACCCACATCGATCACCCAGATCTACCGAATGGCAAGGTTTCACTATTACCTACTCATACCTATTTCCTTTATCAATCAGATAAACAGGTTGTGGAAGGCGGCCCAGAAGACATGGTGATTGCCAGAGAGTTTGAGCATGGACGCGTTCTCTATCGCACCGATTTTTATGGGAAAAACGCTGATTTTTATGCCGTAGAGAAAGTCTCTATTCGATTAGACCCACCAATGAAGCCCGTAGCTACTGATGGCAAAGTGGGCGAATATATAGATGAAGTGCAGATAGGTGGTTACCAAGGTTTGATACTACTTTACTGAAGCTGATCACACTTGAATTGGTCACCTTAAAACAAAGAAACCTAGCAATTGGTCGCTAGGTTTCAAAAATAAGAACGAATAACTCTTTGCTTACTTCAGAGGATCATTATCAGGCAAAGCGTTGTGTATCCATAACGCTAGGCGCTTCTTAATATTTGCACCATCCAACTTACTGTCTGGTAACGGAGTGATTTGATTAACTTCAACAAGAAATAGATAAACAGCCTTAACCTTGATTGGTTGAGATGAATTCGGCAAATCGAAACCTTGCAACTTTGCCATTTTAAAACCGACTTCTAGAGCCTTCTTAACCAGCTTATCTTCATTCATGATCTTCGCGGTTTTCGACATATCATCTCCATCATCTTCGTAGAATGAACCTTGAGTATATCAAACCAAATCTTCGACAAGATTACCGCGCTCTCAATTCGAACACTCTCTTTGATAAATTACATAAAACAATTCGCAGATCCGAAATCAATGCCCGCCCAATTGACATTCACAAGATAAAAACAAATACGCAAACGATATCTTAACAAAACACTCAATAAATGAGACATTCAGTCAAGAAACTGAAAGTTAGACCGTTTTTAGCTTACCAACCCAAAGAATACAGAATACTATTATTGTCATATATATACTTTTAACTTTATAAAACAAGAATAAATCACTGTTATTTAACTAGTTTTATACCACATCGACTTAGATCATATTTACAGTCACCCGTAAAGAAAACTTATTTACAAAATACTCATTAAATAAATAAAATAGACCCACTAATCTTATACTGGTGTTAATAATGCGTTACCTATGGGCTTCATTCTGTCATAAAAACCCAATTCCCGGACGAATCGTTCATATCCTTGTTATCTTGATAGCATTAGCTTCTATCGTGGTTCCACTAATGACAAAAGATGCCACAACGATACTCGTTTCACTTTGTGTTGCTTTGGTGTGTTTTGTGCTGTTTGTGTTCTTTGCCCTCGCCGACAAAATGCGTTCGGGTATGCACTAATCAAATATCCAGCTCACTCTTAAGCACCAAGAATGATAGAAAGAAAAACGCCCAAAGTTATCCACTTTGGGCGTTTTTACTTCAGAAGCGAATCACTTTAAAACCTGTGCTCAATAAAGATCTGCAAACTCTTCAATCCGATTCTTTCCTCTTAATAACAAAAAGTTAAGAAAGCGTGATGTGGAAGTCGAGATTACTTTCTCTTCAGGTACTTCATGCTTTTCCAAAAGCGCAATGGCGAGATCTAAATGTGCAATCTCCTCACAAAAGTGCGCATCAGATCCAGTCGAAAAGTAAACGCCTATTTCCTTACCGATTTCCACAATGTTACTGCAGCGAACATCACTACCTTTGCGGCTTTTCCCCGTCAAAGAGGTATTGTTCACTTCTATTGCTACATTGTGCTCTTTCGCGCATTCAAGTACCGCCCGAATATCAAATGGGTAATTGGGGTTACCGAGGTGTCCAAGCACATCAACTTTCCCTCTTTTAATCACATTGATTAGCGCTTGAGTATGTACCTCTTCCGTTGAAGGCGGGAACACAGGTTCATGGAAACTGGTAATAGTCCAATCAAGGTGTTGATAGGTTGAAGATGCTAGGTCTAAATCACCTTCAACATTAAGAGTATTCGCTTCCACTCCACGTAGGATTCCAACATCGTGAAGGAAACGGGGCAAAATTCTTTGGTTATTGAAAAACCAGTAGTGGGGGGCACCCGGCATTTCAGGAGCGTGATCCGTTGTGCAAAGAAGTTTTAGCCCCTTCTCCTGTGCTGCTTTCGCATTCTCTATAATAGTGCTGTAAGCATGGCCGCTAGCAAGAGTATGAGTATGGCTGTCGACGACGATCTTCATAGCGACCTCCTAAAATCAATTGATGTCAAAAGAACCATCTTGGTTCATGTACAGTGTCAGATCTGCTTTTACTGAGTGATTCAAAACCATGTCTACATTCTTAGAATCTGAGCTTTGATAAAACGCGAGTGCCTCTTCTGGTGTTGAACCACCGCGAATCTTTCGGTTCACCAAGCGCTCTTCTAAAAACTTAGGATCGGTATCAATGAAGATAGTGAAATCAGCAAGTTCGTTAAGCCCATTCCATACAGGTTCGTTAAGCAGTAACCAGTTACCTTCAATCACGACAATTTCTTTCTCTACCGTAATAGCATCATCAACCGGATCATGTAGGTTACGGTCGTAGTATGGCCATTTCGGATCTTGGACTTTGAGCTTTTTTAGCTTGTCTATCAGGGATGTGAGGTTAAAGGTCTCGTGGGCCCCTTTGATACTACGCAGCTTTATCTTCTCATCGCCGCGCATGGTGTAATTCGAATCAAGAATATCATTTGGGTAGTGGAAACCATCAAAAGGGAGAACCTGTAATGGCACGACATTAGGAATGGTTTGGGAGAGATGCTCCCAAAATGCCGCTAGGGTCGATTTCCCGCTACCAGGAGGCGCAGCCAGGAATATCACTGTTCGTTCGTTTTTTTCTTGGTGAAGGCGAGAAAACTTTTCAACCAATGGCTTATGAATCTGTTCGATATTGTTATCTGGGAATACAGCTTCAGTCTCAAAGCCACTGACATTTAGGGAAACTTTCATATGAAAAGCCTTAATCTAAAATTTCGTTCTCCACGGTTTCTAGTAAACCCTCACAAGCGAGCTTTAACACGGTTTTAACCAGTGACTCATAGCGAGCTTGAGAAAAGGAGTCGAATGATGAAAATTTTAATTGGTTAATCGAATCAAGATAGATACTGCTATCGGACTTTGAGAGCGTAGATTGGTTGCTGATGAAGTCGTAAATCACATCATCACTAAACGAAATCGGCTCTTTTTGTTGAGCGACAAAGCCGTGCATTTGGTCAAACAAGTTAATGTCAGCGTAACTCTCTAGTGAGATCTTACCCATCGCAAACATTAGTTTTGATACCACATCAATCTCGACTAATGGACCATCTTCTTTGAGAAGAGGGGTCACGGCATACTCAATCACCAAAGGATCTTGTACGAATACCCTTGGCAACAAATGCTTCAACTTGGCTGTAATTAGCTTATGAGATGCTTGAATAAAACAAGTGGCAGTTTCGCACTCTTCTAACGCATCTAATAAATTGTCTTGCACCGTAATAACATGTTCCTTATTGGTCGTGGCAGCTATGTAGCTGCCACTAAATCATCGATTAAGCCGTTAGGCTAACGCCATAGAACTCAAGCAGTGCTTTCTCCGCTAGCTCGTTCCAAACGTAGTTGCTGTCTTTCAAAATTCGGTCTAGTTCACCGAAGAACGGGTCTTGGTCTGCTAGCTTGTGGAATTCATCAATTGCCGTCAGTGGCAGGTCAATGTGCGGGTAGATTAACTTTTTACCACCAGGGATATCCAATTGATTTAGGATTGTGTGAGGTGCCGCTTCTAGACCACCAACATGAGTTAACATAAATGATGGGTTGATCTTACCCGCTTCAGAAAGTTCAATGGATTCAACCATATCCCCCGTTGAACCGCCAGAGGTTCCGACAATATGCGTTGATTCATAGTGCACATTGTAAAAGTTGAACGGTACTTTAAATTGCTTGTCCGTTGGGCCCGCAAAGAAATTCAGGCAGCCATCGTTACCTAATAGTTCATCAGCTTGCTCAAGCACCTGTGCAACCGCTGCGTAAACCATAACATCATCGTAGCCATTGCCTTCGTTTAGGTTTTTCAGGTATGCCACAGGGTCATCAATTTTTGCCGTGTTTACGTAGTGAAGTTCAATGCCGTTTTCAGCCGCTTTTGATACCGGAATTAGGCTCTCAGCGCGCGCCAGGCGAGCTTCATCAATATCAGTCACAACAATACGACTTGGCTTAACTGGGCCGTTAATCGCGTAATCAATCGCGCCAATGCCCATAGGGCCAGCACACGCTAGAAGTGCTAGCGCACCACCTTCTTTAATACCCATTTGGTGCTCGTACACGTAAGGCGTGGTGTGGTAGCTCGCATGGAAAGCACCGATGATGCAAGACATTGGCTCCGCAAGTGATGCATTTGCGTAGTAAGAGCTCTGATATGGCAGCACACAGTCTAAATCAATCGCAACTTTAGGGATGATTGAGTAGGTTGCATTACCACCAAATGTCTCGTAGCTGTAGCCTGCTGAATATCCTGTAGGTAGGCCCATTGCTGGCTGCAGTACGAATGGTTCACCTGGTTTGAAACGGTCTTGTAAGTTAGCGCCCACTTCTACAATCACGCCTGCATATTCATGACCCGTCATCACAGGCACTTCTGAAATGTTCTCTGGCACACGCTTGTGGTTGCTACCGAGTAACGCCGCTTTGTAAGTCGATAAACAGATGCTGTTTGAAACGTTTTTAACCAGCAGTTCATCATCTGAAATCTTTGGCAGATCGAAGGTTCTTAGTTGAACGTCTTTCTCACCACAAATTACCGCTGCAGTTGTTTGAACCATGATTTTATCTCCGAAAAGTGGGGCCAATACCTGACCCCAGACTATTAATTAAGCTTGCTGACCGATGGTGTCCATTAGGTTGTCTAATGCTGGGTCATGTAGGAAGTTCTTGATAGTCACCACAGGAAGACCTGTTGCTTTGACTGCGCGACTCTCAAGGCTCTCGTGGGTCACCACCACGTCCGCGTTGCTTGGAACTTTCTCGATTGCGAAGTTCTTCACTTCAACATTAAAGCCGGCTTTTTCGAGTTTGCGCTTGAAGGTTGATGCTCCCATCGCGCTTGAACCCATGCCTGCATCACATGCAAAGGCGACGAATTTGATGTCTTTAGCTTCTGCTTTTACCGCTACTGTTGGAGCTTTAGCGACTGCGCCTTCTGCTTTCATGTCCTTCATGTCAGTAACAGATTGCTCGAACTCATCTTCAGATTCTGTCTTCTTGCTCACTTTCAGGATTGCACTTGCCACAAGGAAAGACACAATTGTTGCTGTTGTTACACCGGCGATGGTTGCGAAGAAGCTGCCTTTTGGTGTTAGTGCTAGGTAAGAGAAGATTGAACCTGGGCTTGGACCTGCAACCAGACCACCATCAAGTAGGTTGAAGGTTGCAATACCTGTCGCTGCACCTGCAATCATCGCGAGAATCATGATTGGCTTCATTAGCACGTATGGGAAGTACAGCTCATGAATACCACCGAAGAAGTGGATGATGATTGCACTTGGTGCTGATTTCTTACTTAGACCTTGACCGAATTTCGCGTAAGCTAGAAGCATACCCAGACCAGGACCAGGGTTAGACGCCACCATAAAGAAGATAGATTTGCCTGTTTCAGCTGCTGCTTGCAGACCTAGAGGGTAGTAAATACCTTGGTCGATAGCGTTGTTCAGGAACAGTACTTTTGCTGGCTCGTTAATAATCGCAAGTAAAGGTAGGAAGCCAGTCGCAACTAACGCTTCGATGCCAGATTTAACGAACAGGTTCGCTGCCGTTACTGATGGTCCAACAATCGCGTAAGCAAACAGACACATCAACATGCCGAAGATACCTAGCGAGAAGTTGTTCACTACCATCTCAAAGCCAGAAGGGATCTTGTCTTGTAGGCGTTTGTCAATTTGAACAATCATCCAGCCACTTAGTGGGCCCATGATCATTGCACCAACAAACATTGGAATCTCGGCACCAGCGATAACACCCATAGTACCGATAGCACCCGCTACAGCACCACGCTTGTCACCGACAATTTGACCACCGGTATAACCAATAAGTAACGGTAATAAATAGGTAATCATCGGACCAACAAGTTCACCGAAATATTCATTCGGCATCCAACCTGTTGGGATAAATAATGCAGTAATAAAGCCCCATGCAATGAAGGCTCCGATATTTGGCAATACCATGGCAGTCAAATGACCGCCAAAAGCTTGCACTTTGGCTCTTATATTTGTAGACACGTTATATTCCTTATTTCAAAGGTTATTATTAGTAACTTTTAATAATTTCAAGTACTTCAGCTTTTGAAGAAGAAGCTGCCAGTTTGGCAATGTTTTCTTCATCAACCAACATTTCGCTCAGCGCTTGAATAACCTCGATGTGTGTATCTGAATCCTTTGCAGCTAATGTTAATAGAACATTGGCCGGTCCCATATCAGAACCGAAATCCACAGGGTTAGAAAAGACATGAATGCCAAGGCCTGTCTTTAATACTCCGGCTTCCGGGCGGGCATGAGGCATAGCAATACCTGGACAAAGAACGTAATAAGGTCCATTATCATGCGTTGACTGAATGATCGCGTCTGCGTAGTTATCGGTAACGTAACCCTTGTCTTGCAGATAACGAGTCGTTTCCTTAACAGCATCTTCCCACTTATATTCAGAGTGGTTAATAACATCAATTAAGTCGTGGTCAATAAGGTCATAAAGCATAATATATCCCAGTTATTCTTTGTTCGTTGTTGTTGGGATTATTATCAATGGAAGTTGAGGAATAGAGAAATGGCGGCAAAGTGAGATTTAGTTCACTTAAATATCAGAGTCAAACGATTAGTTATTCTCTACCTCTCATATTTATTATGAAATTTAATTACAAATTTATTATTAACAACAAGTCAATACCGTAAATTTGATCGAGAAAACAATTTAAGGATTAAATTTAAACACCACAAATGTGATAAAGATCTATTTACACGTATTGACCAAGCATTAAGTGTGATAATGATTACACTTAATTTGGGCGTTTGGGTAATGTTAAGCGCTAAAATCAGTGACCAAGATCCCGTATGAAATACAAACACCACTACCTTGTAAGTGAATAACATCTCGTTGACTCGCCGAATTGGGCGCGCCCCATATTGAATAGTTTAGATTCCATTGGCACAGATACGGAAAAGCCCAAAGTTATTAGCTTTGGGCTTTTCTTCTAGCGACTGTGGTTGATTACAACCGGGTAATACGACAACCGAGTCTTACAGCGTCATATGCAGAATTGGAAATGGTTTCCCCATATCATCAAGTGGTGAGCGTGATTCAATTTTGAACCCCATGTGCTGATAGAAACCTACCGCTTGTGGGTTTTGCTCATTCACGTCAACTTTGGTCGCTGCCAACTGCTCAATCGCATGTTGCAACAACACCGTACCCACTCCTTGTCCTCGAACTTCGTTCAGAACGAAAAGCATCTCGACTTTTGCATCATGGACGCCCACGAAGCCAACAATCGAACCACTTTCATTTTTAACGCATTTCAAAGAAACCGCAGGGAACGCATGTTCCATGATGATAGGTTTAAAAAACTCAATATCTTCTTCTGTAATAAAGTCATGAGTTGCTCGGACTGAATTCTCCCAAACCTTAAGCATTTCTGCATAATCTTCAGGAAGCACATTTTCTATAGTCATAATTTTCTCTTGATTGAACTGAATATAAACATGTGCAGCCGCGAAACCGTAGTCTAGCAGTGGTTAGAAAAGCAAAACAACCGTCTTTTCTCGGTTAATCAAAGATTTCGCTAACCCTATTAATCAGGCATTACCACAATACCCATAGTTTCAAGCAGTTGCTCTTGTTGCCAAGCGACAATTTTAATGCCCGATGTGTCAACCTTTCGAGGGTCTAACCCTTCTAATTCAGCATGACACAAGTTTGCTCCCTGCATACTGAACTGTCCCCATACATCTTCAGAGAATACGCCTCGACTCAGGTCCGACTCCTTTAATGACGCTCCTGCAAGGTAAGTCCCTATCCAACGGTTCTCAAACAGCTCACATTTTTCTAAACAAGCCTGTTCAAAGTTAGCATAAGACAAATTACAGCCTGTGATATACGCAGAGCAAAAGTACATTCGATTACTCACCTGGTTGGCAAAGTTTGTTCTCGTAAAGTTAGCCCCTTTCAAGTCACATTCACGTAGCTCAATCCCATAGCAATTGGCGTTGCTAAAATTCGCCATGGCGAGCTGGCAGTTCTGAAAACTGGCATCACGCAGGTCTGCGATACCGAAGTGACACCCTTCGATATCGCCTTGCTCAATGAACTTACAATTAATAAAGGTCGTGTCACGCAGATTACAACGCCTAAAGTCACAGCGAATGAAGGTACATGCTGTGAAAGTCATATCGGACAAATCTTGTTGAGCGAAATTGTGGTGATGATAAGTACTGTTATTAGTGTCCATTTAGCCCCCTAAAGAAAGTAAGCTAAGACTACCACTGCGATCTTCAGAAAACATCAAATTAAAAACCAAAAAAAACAGTAACTTAAAACACCTGTTTTTAGCCAATTTAAGGCACCAAATAAGCAATTTAAGCAGGTTATTTCCAGTTAATAGAACGCGCTTATTTTGACAAAAGTTTCGACCTCTGGAGGCGATTACAGAAAGAAAAGGTAATGAGACGAGTTAGGCTATTTAGGATGTAAGCCTACCCCTCTAGACTGGACGGTTGGTATGCTTCTCGCTACACTGTTTGTCATTCTCGGCATAAAGAGTAAAACCAATGAAAGACATGCGACAAGCTATGCTCGATGCAGGGTTTAGCCTTATTAATGAACATGGGTTCGCAGGCGTTGGCTTGATGAAAATCATCAACCAGGCAGAAGGTACTAAAGGTTCGTTTTACCATTACTTCAAATCTAAAGAACACTTTGGTGAAATCCTGCTGACTAACTACTTTGATGAGCATTTAACTAAACTTGATGACTTTTTAAGTGATGAGTCACTTTCTCGTCGTGACCGTGTAAAAGCCTATTTTGACTTTTGGTGCGCATCGAAACTGACTGAAGACTTCAATATCCAGTGTCTTGTCGTCAAACTCGCTGGTGAAGTCTCAGGTTCAGAAAATCCATTGCAATCGACCATGGCGGAAGGAGCTGAGAAGATCATCCTACGTATGGCAAAGCTGTTTGAAGAAGGCAATGCAGCAGGTGATTTCAATATCGCAGAACCTGAAACGCTATCACGGACACTTTATGGTCTCTGGCTAGGATCAACCTTAATGGCGGCGATGCAAAGAAACCGTTCGACTCTCAACAATGCGATGGAAGAAACTTTACTCGCACTGAGTTCAAAGGACTAATCAACGACAATGCTCAAAGGCTCGCATGTTCCGCGAGCTTTTTTATTCCTGGACTCAACGAACGCTTTGCTTCACTTTATCGACAGATAAATCACCTTGTACGCGGCAGCATTCCATTAGCTTGCAAAAGGGCATTAAGTGTAGGGTCGATATGTTTAAAAAACTTAAGCCACCCTTCACACAGGTAATTTAACCCAGCCTCACCGTCACGACTGGTAATGATTCGGTTCTTGGGGCACTCGCCATGGCAAGCAAATTTAAACTCACAGGTTTGGCACTGTTTAGGTAACGACTTTTGCTTCGCAAATCCAAAGGTTTGTTGAGCAGGTGAAAACGCCAATGTTGATAATGGCTTGTCGTGGATATTACCCAACTTGAATTCTGGGTAAACATAATGGTCGCATGAATACGCATCGCCATTAGGTTCAACCGCTAGCCCTTTGCCACAGATTTCACTCAAAGTGCACATGGTGCTGTCTTTTCCCATCCAAACACCGACGAAATTTTCAAAGTAAGGGATAAGTACTCGACCAAAATCATACTCGAACCACTCATCAAAAACGGCTTTAAGAAACTCTCCCCACTGTAAAGAACCAACACTCCAAGATTCAACCTCTCCCGAAACCGGAATGATCGCTTGCTGGTTGCTCAACCATTTATTGTTAGTATGAGCCTCGCGCTTATCTACGACAGGGATGAACTGAAGCTGTTTGGATCCAACTTCGTCACGCAGAAAACGATAAACCTCTATTGGGTGTTGGCTCGTTACATCGTTCACACAGGTTAAGGTTGCAAACTCAACGCCATGCTTCTTTAGAAAACCAATCCCTCGCATGGTTTGAGAGAAGGTCCCCTTGCCCGCTTGGTTGGTACGGTAGTGATTATGCAGATGCTCGGGGCCATCAATGCTCACACCAATGATAAAGTGATTATTCTTGAAGAACTCACACCACGCATCATTCAACAAGGTGCCATTGGTTTGAAGGTCGTTGCTGATCTTGCTGTGGCTAGGGCAATACTTGTTTTGCAGTTCGACCACCTTCCTAAAGTACTCAATCCCCAGTAAGGTAGGCTCGCCACCATGCCAAGAGAAGATAATTTCTGGAGTGTTTTGTCCTTCTATATACTGCTTGATATACCGCTCCAGCAGTTCCTCATCCATCACATATTGAGTGCCCTTCGGGTATTCAAGCAGCTGTTGCTTTTCCAAGTAATAACAGTAGGTACAACTGATATTGCACACCGCCCCAATCGGTTTTGCCAACGCTTGAAGCTTGCTGTGTGCTTTACCGTTGAATTGAGGAATAGCGCTTAGATTTGATAATGATAGTGCCGTCATGAAAAGTACCTCGATGTAAAAGTTATTGTATTTGCTAAAACAATCAGTAGTTCCTTTACACGGTATCTAGCGGCCAACTCAGCTTTGCGGTGCTAAGTTAGCCAACTGATTCATTTCCTCTATTTCACGTTCTCAAACGGGTTCCACGCTTCATCAACGGGCACAATCTTTTGTGCTTTTTCGTACTCTTGATACTCAGCGACCATCCCATGGAACAGATCGGGCAATTGCTCTCTTAAGTCGTGCTGTTCGGCAGGATCTTTCTTGGTATTATATAGATGCCACTCGCTATCACCACCCATGCCGGTAGAGATTCGAATGATCTTATAATCACCTTTAAGTAGAATTCCGCTGCCAAACAGTTCGAACGGAATCGAGTTATCCGAGCTGTGAACCTTTGGTGTCTCTCCTTTGAAGTAAGGCACTAAGCTCACACCACTCATCGGTGCCACTTCTCTACCTTGATACTCTGTTCCTGGATGCTCGACATCAGCAATTTCAAGAATGGTGGCAGCGATGTCTTTTACTTGTGACAAGTCATCGGTTTGAGTTCCCGGCTCTAATGCTTGCTCTCCCTCTAAAACGGCCTTCGCAGGTTTAACAATGAACGGAACTCGGATACCACCTTCCGCGGTATAGGCTTTATACCAAGACAAGCCACCGGTAGACGCACTCGCCCACTCAGGGCCAAGTGACACACTAGAGTTTGCTTTACCTAAATTTTCAGTTGAGTTATCAAAGTGATGCGCCGTCCAAGTTCGAATCAGATCACTGATGTTTTCACCGGTAATATCTGCAGCTTCTGGGCCGTTATCTGCCAGATACATGATGTAGGTGTTGTCGTATTCACCGATCTCTTTTAGGTAATCAACAATCTGGCCAACTTGCTGGTCTTGCATTTCCATCATACCCATCGCCACAGCCATTTTCTTGCCGTACCATTTTTGCTCTTTCTCAGAGAGCGAGTCCCATGGTCGGCTTAATGAATTACGACCTGAAATATCCGCATCTTTAGGAATCACGCCCATCTCTTTCATTCGTTGAAAACGGTCTTCTCGAACCGAGTCCCAACCATGCTCGACGTAATAATCAACCTTGTCTTGATATGCGGATTCTGGTGCTTGCAGTGGAAGATGAATTCCGGTGAATGGGACGTAGGCAAAGAAGGGCTTGCCGTCGTCTTTTTTGCTGTCGATCATCTTGATGATCTCGTTGGTATAAACCTGATCTGAGTATTCGCCTTTATGTTTATCTTCGACGACTTCACCATTACGGTATGTTGGCTCAACTTCAACGCCTGGAATTTCACCTTTTTGAAGCGCATCAGCTGTCGCTGCATTTTTGGCAGGGAACATCATGTCGCGGTTAAAGTGATTCGATCCGCCAGCTAAAATGCCATAACTTTCCGAGAAACCTCGGTCATCAGGCAAGAAGCCATCTTCATGACCTAAGTGCCATTTACCTGATAAGTAGGTGTTATAGCCATTGTCTTTAAGTAACGTAGCTACTGTTACGCCCTTTTTGGTGAGATAACCTTCATAGCCGGGCTTGCCAATTGCCCCCGGATACACAGCATAATCAAAGGTGCCTAACCCAACCTCATGACTATTGGCACCGGTAAGCATCATTGAACGAGTCACTGATGAGGTTGGTGAAGCGTGAAAGTTAGTGAATTTCACCCCCTCTTCGGCCAACGCCATCAAATTAGGTGTATCAACTTCTGATCCATAAGGCTGGGTATCAGCAAAGCCAACATCATCGCCGACAATAACCACAATATTCGGTTTTTCAGATTCGGCGGCAAAGGCTGCGCTGCTTGCTGCTGCCATTGCGGTGAACAACACGGATTTCTTGAATGTCTGCATAAGACGCTCTCCAATTTCTATGAATAATTTTTCTACAATTAACTTATTCTGCAATTAACACAGGTTAGGATTTGAATTAGTGCGCGGCTTGAGACATCCAATGTAATAAGTCGAGCGCAGGGTCATAACCTTGAGCGGCTGCCATACCAATCCAGGTGACGGCTTCCGATTGGCTCACTTCAACGCCACTACCAGAGAAATACATCAGGCCAAGCTGAGTTTGGGCTTCAGGGCTCCCCTTACTTGCTGCAGCCTCGAACCACTCCGCCGCTTTATCATCGTTCTGTTCGACGCCCTCTCCGCTTAGGTATCGATAGGCAACAGAAAGTTGAGCGTCTAGTTGACCTTGGTAAGCTTCATCCAACAATTGCACGACATCTTGATGCTGCTGCGATTTAGCCAAAACAGCCTCACTCTCAAAGCTCTGTTTTCCAGTACTCGCTTTGGCAAACAGCAGGGCGACCAAAACACTCGCCAGAGTCACGGTAGTAAAACGTTTATTGAACATTTATTTCCTCCTCGGGAATAAAGGTCACAACGTCCCTGTTGAATGATTTAGGTGAAAAGTAGGAATGGCGCGATGATGCACAAACTAGACAGCAATACGTTTTCAATCTTCATGGTGAGTCCTCGGTGTACAATTAATGACTAAATCTTCTCAGCAACTAACTAGATGGATTTTTCTATAATCTGCTCAATCACTTGCTTTGAAATTGGGTAAAACTGGAAGCAGATATCTTTTTCAATCGCTTGGGCAATATTGCTCTTCTCTTGCGCGTCAAACTCCCAATGACTAAAGCGTTTCATCGCTCCGACACAGGTTTGGAAATCGTTTAAAAAGCCCAACACTCTCTGATAAATCATCTCGTCTGTACCCGTGCATTCAATCGAGAACGCTTGGGCTAATTTGAATGAATTTGGCATATAGAATTCCGGCAGAGCTTCAATCACAACCGGCATCAATACCGTGTTGGCATCGCCATGAGGAATATGGCTAATCGCACCAAATGCATGAGCACAGTTGTGGATTGGGATTCCGCCCAACGAAGAGTAGAACGCAGAGATCGCCATAGTGCTCGCTTGAAGAAGATTGCCGCGTGCTGTGAGATTTTCAGGTTCCTCAAGTGCCACGGGTAAGTTTTCAACAATCAGTTTTGCAGCTTGGATACCGTAAGCATCGGTAAAAGAATTGCTCATTGGCGAAACAATCGCTTCAACCGCATGTGTAAGTGCATCCATCGCAGTGGAGCGAGTAAGGTGAGCAGGTAATTTGGTCGTAACTGTAGGATCAAGAATCGCGATGTCAGCTTCTAAACCAGACGCCACTAAACTTGCCTTAATGTTTTCATGCTCGTTGTAAAAAACAGCAATCGGAGAAGCTTCTGCGCCCGTGCCTGCTGTTGTTGGTACCGCAATATGAGGCACTCGAATGTCTTCGTTATTTGGCCACACTTCCATAAAGCCACCACCGGCAATCACAGTGCGGATATCATCAATCTGTTTATGAAGTGCGTATTTCACGCCTTTCGAAGCATCAATCACACTACCGCCACCGACTGACAAAATAGCGTCTGCGTTCAAGTTGTTCGCAAACTCAATCGCAGCGTTAATATTGTCGCACGTTGCATCTGGTGCAATGTCGGTATACACGCCGACGAGTTGCGCAGCATCTTGACTAGCTTCTGGATTAACAAACAGTGCCGAGAATTGCTCAACAAAGCCCAACGATTCCAAGCCCTTGTCAGAAAAAAGCACAACGCGTTTTGCGCCTAATCGAGAGAATAAAGATGGGATATTTTCGATACCGTTCTCTTGAGCGTGAACAATGGTTTTCAGTTGAAAGTTAAAATTATTGGTTGTCATGGTGTTTACCTCATTTCTATTTGATGACTAAACAATAACCAATACAAACCGGTCGGTCTAGGATGTAATTGTCAAAGATATGTCAATTAAGATCCTTGAAGATCATTTCGCACATACAAAAAAACCCGCAGATGCGGGCTTAGAAATATTTGATCAAATGAGTTAAACAATCGAGGTTAACGCAAGTGAGCGGGCACCTTGGTTTTGTCTCGATTGAGGTAGTAGTAGAGATAAACCAAAGAGTAGATGGTTACAAACGCGTCAAGCGCAAACACACCACTCCAACCGTAGAACCACTCATAGTCATTAATACAAACGTTGTATAAGAAGATGCCAACAAACATCGACTTCTCAAACGCGCTGTAAATCATGGTCGAAGTACGTAGTGACTTGTACTTGGCAGAAAACATCAATAGCACGCCAATACAACCAACCATGACACCCCAGTGCTGATAAGTACCCAACAGATACTCTTTGTTTTCCATCATGGTCTCGTTGTAGGAAAACAGCGTCTGCATACTCCAGTCCGGTGCCAAAAAAGTGGAAAAAGCAGTGGCGGTCAACAACCCGGTGATCATCAAATACGACTTCATGGTTCTTTCAAAAAAACGTTCTAACATAAGTAACCTCTTAAATAATTTCTAAAATGAATAGCGTAATGTCGGGTGTGATTTACTTGCCTAGCATGTTCATCACAGCTGTCTTTAATTCGTTGTCTTCTTTTGAAAACAGATACTTAACGCGATGATCTAAGCCAGTTTCCAATACTGTTTTAGCGTGAGAGAAGGTGATAAACCCTTCTTTGCCGTGATAATTGCCCTGCCCAGATTCGCCAATGCCACCAAACGGCGCATCGTCGACCGCCAAATGAAAGACACAGTCGTTGATACACATTCCTCCCGAGTGCACTTGCTGCTTCACTTGAGACTGGAGGGTAGAGTTAAAACTCATCAAGTACAGAGCTAAAGGTCTTGGTTTGCTATTGATGATCTGGAACGCTTCATCAATGTTTCGATAGGTGATCAGCGGCAGTAACGGGCCAAAAATCTCTTCGTTCATCACCTTAGACGACAAGCTGGGTTCAACGATCAAGTGCGTCACTAATCGATGAGTTTCTAAGTCCATAGCATCGTCATGGCACGCAACGATTCGTGTGCCTGCTTGTTGTTCTTCATTCAATAGGCCGACAATACGGTCACATTGGCGAGGGTTAATCAGCGAGGTTAAATTCTCGGAATAGATCCCTTCATCAAACAGCAATTGGTACTGTTTTTTGTACTCAAGAATAAACGCCTCGAGCTTATCTTCAGGAAGTAATACGTAATCCGGAGCAACGCAAACTTGACCGTTATTGAGGCTCTT
Source organism: Vibrio chagasii (assembly GCA_041879415.1). Taxonomy (NCBI): domain Bacteria; kingdom Pseudomonadati; phylum Pseudomonadota; class Gammaproteobacteria; order Vibrionales; family Vibrionaceae; genus Vibrio; species Vibrio chagasii. The sequence goes on from CP090852.1 coordinate 1,069,780, forward strand.
GCCATAAATGATTCGCTCAACAGCAAGATCAACTGGCATATCTTCAGCCACAATCACCGGTGACTTACCACCTAATTCAAGCGTGACAGGAGTTAACGTGTCAGCCGCAGACTTCATCACCTGACGTCCCACTTGAGTTGAACCCGTAAACAAAAGGTGGTCGAACGGCAGCGCAGAGAAAGCCGCAGCGACTTCAACTTCTCCTTCAACAAGGCAAACTTCATCAGAGTGGAATACCTCATCTAACATGGCTTTCAATACTTGATTAGTTGCAGGAGTAAATTCACTCATCTTTATCATCGCGCGATTGCCCGCAGCCAAAGCTGAGATCAGTGGCCCTACAGACAACATGATTGGGAAGTTCCACGGAGTAATAATTCCCACCACACCTTTTGGTTGATAAACCACTTCAACACGAGAAGTTGAAAGTAAAGGGCCAGAATGGCGAATAGATGAGGTCGACCAATGAGGCAAACACTCAATGCTATGGTCGATGTTTCCCAGACAAGGAAGAATGTCGGCCATCAAAGTGTCTTGTCTGCTTCGGTGGCCATAATCTTCACTGACCGCTGCACACAAACGGTCAGTGTAATCAATAAGTGCAGATTTCAGAGCTAATAACTGTTCAATTCTCACCGGTACCGTTGGCATCGGATCATTTGCAAAAGCTTCCTGCATTTTCTTCAACGTCGCTGTCATTTGTGTTGCCGTCAATTCATGTTTCATACGTCACCTCATCGTTGGGAGATGCACACAATAGTACAAAACAAACCGGTCGGTCTAGATGTTTTTTGTCAGAGAATCGTTAATGCTATGACTAATCAATGCATAGATATTAAATGGACTAGGAGAGCGTACGCAGAAGAAGTGAAAGGCCGAAGAGGCCCAAATTGAGACGATAGGATCAAAAATGGCCGCTCTAGGCGACCATTCATTATTTCTTTAATTCATTGTTTTAAATGAAAAATTAGCTTTTCGCGATATTAGCAATACCTTCAAGCTGAAGAACTGGAGCGGCATCAATGTCTTCCGCGTTCATCATAGATGACACACGTTGCATCGAAGAAAGCAGCAGACTTTGCTCCCACGGCTCAAGGTTTTGAAATTTGTTAACGAAGCTATCTTGCAGTGGTGGTGGCGCATTGTTTAGCAGCTCTTGACCTTTTTCGGTCAAGTTTGCATGCACTTTACGGCGGTCAGCAACACTACGGATACGTTGTACATAGCCATTCACCTCTAGACGATCAATGATCGTAGTGGTGGTCGCTTGGCTTACATTGGTGTGGTTAGACAATTCTTTGATCGTCACGTTACCCATTTCTTGGATTGCTCTCATTAAGATTAATTGAGGGCCAGTCAAACCATACTCTTTACTCAGCTTCTTCGAATGTAAATCGATAGCGCGAATAATTTGGCGAATAGCGACCAGGATTTCGTCATGTTTGTCCAAGATGCAGACCTTTGTACTAATATACGGTGAATGTTTTCACAGTGCTCAAGCGACTAAGAACTCCAATTACTAGAGCCAAAGCTGCTCGGGAATTACACTGTAAATTGATAAATTACTTCATTAATTTTCCCGCATTGTACTGATGTTCATACTATTCTCAATCTTTTCTATGCCTCTGAGTTTGAGCGTGACAACACTTTTGTACTTTGAGTACTGATATTCCGGTTTGAAGCGGAGAACCATCAAAGAAAAGTCGCGAACAAGAGAAAAATAAAAAGAGAGTAGAGTCAGATAGGTAGCGAGGTTTCACTACCTATTTATCGTTAAAAAGCGAGTGTGCTCAACTCAAACGACTAAGCAGCATTATTGAGTTGGAAATTCCCCGTCAATGCGTTGTAGAACTCACTGTTATCCAAGATTCCGACCAATTGATTGTCTTCAACCAGCAAGATGGGATGGTTGCTGATCTGCTTGAGCTTAATTGCATCACGCATGCCTATTTCAGGGCTTACGACAACCACACTCGACCCGCTGATCTCGGTTAAATCATCAGACTCATTCCACTCGACAAGTGCCAAATCCGATTCACCTTTTACAGATAGCTCCCCTTCGCTCTGTTCAACCCATAGGTCTTTTGAATCGCAGATCTGCCAGCTTTCATCTTCTTGTTTCAAAGAATCCAGAGGCTGCATCAATGAGCGACCTTTTAGTACATTCAATGGGTTAGTATGAGCAACGAAGTCCTTCACGTATTCCGTTTTAGGTGTGAGTACGATCTCTTCCGGCTTACCATGTTGAATCAGCTTGCCTGACTCCATGATCGCAATGTTGTTACCAATCTTCAGCGCTTCATCTAAATCATGGCTGACAAACAGAATCGTTTTATTAAGCTTGTTTTGCAGTGTGATCAACTCATCTTGCAGCTGTGCACGAATCAATGGATCAAGGGCAGAAAACGGTTCATCCATCAATAGAATGTCAGTGTCCATGGCGAACGCTCGAGCTAAGCCAACACGTTGCTGCATACCACCAGAAAGCTCATGAGGGAATTTGGTTTCCCACTCTGCGAGACCGACCATTTCAAGCTGCTCGCGCGCCTTAGCACGACGTACATTTTTAGCAACGCCTTGCATTTCAAGACCAAACGCCACGTTATCTAATACGGTCAACCAAGGCATCAAGGCAAACTTTTGGAACACCATCGAAACACGGTGGGTACGAAGGTGGCGCAGTGTCGCTTCATCACACTGTTCACCTAAATCAACCTGCTTATCGCCATCTTTAATTGCCAACGAGCCACGGCTAATCTCATTCAAACCGTTTACCGCTCGAAGCAATGAAGATTTTCCCGAGCCAGACAAGCCCATCAGCACGCAGATCTCGCCCTCTTTAACCGTTAGCGACACATTATCTACGCCGACGACTTGGCCGGTCTCGTCAATGATCTCCTGACGAGTTTTACCTTGGTCAAGTAGCTCAAGCGCTTGCTTCGGTTTATCACCAAAAACGACATCAAGATTTTTAATCGTAATTGCGTCCACTGTCTTTTGTTGCTGAGGAATAGACATGATTAAGCCTCCTTCTGATTAGGTGTTTTGCACAAGCGATCAAGAATGATAGCGACGAGTACGATCGCCAGTCCCGCTTCAAAACCTTGTGAGATGTTCACTGTATTCAAGGCTCGAACCACTGGTTTACCAAGCCCGTCAGCACCAACAAGTGCCGCGATCACGACCATAGAAAGCGACAACATGATGCACTGAGTGACACCAGCCATAATGCTTGGGAGAGCAGCCGGTAATTCGACTTTCAGGAGCAATTTCATGCGGCTAGCGCCAAACGCTTTACCTGCTTCAATCAGCTCTTCTGGCACCTTAGTCACGCCCAAGTAGGTCAGGCGTATTGGGGCTGCGATAGCAAAAATAATGGTTGAGATTAAGCCAGGGACAATACCTAAGCCGAATAACACCAAGGTTGGGATAAGGTAGACAAACGTTGGGACCGTCTGCATTAAGTCGAGAATGGGACGCAGTAACGTATACAGCCAAGGGCGGTGCGCTGCCATAATACCAACCGGTACGCCAATTAATACGGAAATCGTTGTCGCCGCAAAGACGAGAACAAAGGTTTCCAGCATTTCTTGCCAATAGCCAAGGTTGAGGATGGTCAGAAGCGCAGCGACAACGAAGATCACCAACGACAATTTACGGTGTAAATACCAAGCAATCGCAGCGGTAATCACAATAGGGAGCGCAGGCGGCATCCATTTAAATACATCGACTAAAAACAGAATAACGGTTTCTAAAAAGATAGAAATAGCATCAAAAAAACCCGCTGCGTTGATAGTTAACCAGTCAACACCAGCCTCCATCCATTGTCCGACAGGGATTTTGTTTTCCGTAATAAAATTCACAATATTGCCTTTCATTATTGGCGGGCCGAAGCCCACCTTTATTCTTTATATAGCTTTGGTAAACAGGTCTATAGGTAGAACTACGCTTTTACTTGCTTTAAGTACTCAGTAACCGCTTGAGTTGCTGATTCACCTTTATGAGTTTTTACGTTATCTAACCAAGCTTCAACTTGCTGTGGGTTGTCGTTTAACCACTGTTGCGCCGCTTTTTCAGGCTTTGCGTTTTGGTTGAGGATGTCTTCCATCAATTGGTTTTCCATCTCTAGTGTGAACTCTAGGTTTTGCAGAAGCTGACCGACGTTTGAACATTCAGATAGGTAGTTTGAACGAACATTGGTGTAAACATTCGCACCACCGTAATTCGGGCCGAAGAAGTCATCACCGCCAGAAAGGTATTCCATCTCAACGTTGCTGTTCATCGGGTGCGGTGCCCAACCAAGGTAAACAATCCATTGGCTGCGGCGTGCTGCTCGTGATACTTGCGACACCATGCCCGCTTCACTTGATTCAACTAGGCTGAAGTCTTTTAGACCGAATGCGTCAGAGTCAATCATCGATTGGATTAGACGGTTACCATCATTACCTGGCTCAATGCCGTAGATACGATCTTTGAATTTATCGGCGTGCTTAGCTAAATCTGCGAAGCTTTTAACCCCCGCGTCATAAACGTATTTAGGTACCGCTAACGTGTACTTAGCACCTTCTAGGTTGGCACGAACCGTTTCGACAGTGCCCGCTTCACGGTATTTAGCAATGTCGCCTTCCATAGTCGGCATCCAGTTCCCTAGGAACACATCGATGTCGCCGTTAGCCATTGAAGAATAAGTCACAGGTACTGAAAGCAGGTCGGTTTTTGTGGTGTAGCCTAGGCCTTTTAAAAGTTCAGTGGTGACAGCTGTGGTAGCGGTAATGTCAGTCCAACCAACATCGGCAAAGCGTACGTTTTCACATTGTTGTGGTTCAACGGAAGCGTTGGCTGCAAATGCAAATGAACTAATCGCTAATGAGGCTAACGTTTTTGTGGTCACGTTGTGCATGTTTAGAGTCGTCATAATGGTTCCTTTTAATCTTTCCTTTTTCTGCCTCTTCTCAATCAGTGGAGGCAGTTTTGCTGACTTTTAACTAATTATTTTTATTGCGAATTTCTAATCGTTTTTCACCCAGTCACCGCGCGTTACGCTTCTCTGACGGGTTTGTTGATTCTTTGTTTCTCTTGCCATTCAGGTGCTATCCACACAGGAACGTCTTGTTCTTTGAGCATTGGTTTACCCAGAATCAGATCAGATGCGCGCTCTGCAACCATGATGGTTGGCGCATTTAAGTTTCCGTTTGGAATGGTTGGGAAAACAGAAGAGTCAACGACACGCAGGCTTTCGATGCCGCGAACACGGCACTCTTCATCAAGCACTGCCATTGGGTCATCATCAGCACCCATTTTGCAGCCACATGATGGGTGATAAGCACTTTCAACATTCTGCTTAACCCATTCGTCAATCGCTTCATCAGAAGTCACATCCGAGCCAGGCTGAATCTCTTCGCCACGGTAAAAATCCATTGCTGGTTGCGACAAAATTTCGCGCGTTAGACGAATACAATCACGCCAATCTTGGCGGTCTTGCTCGGTCGAAATGTAGTTGAATTGAATCTGAGGTTTGGCATGCGGATCTGCTGAGGTGATAGCAACCGTGCCGCGGCTTTCTGGTTTATTAGGACCAACGTGTACTTGGAAGCCATGACCATCAAAGGCGGCTTGGCCGTCATAACGCATTGCTGCTGGTAGGAAGTGGTATTGGATATTTGGCCACTTCAATCCTTTGCGAGATCGAATGAAGGCGCACGACTCAAAGTGATTGGTCGCACCTAAGCCTTTGCGAGTAAGAATCCACTCTGCACCGATCATTCCTTTGCTCACCAAGCCAAGCTTACTGTTAAGCGTGATAGGTTCGTTACAGTGATATTGGAAGTAGACTTCTAGGTGGTCTTGAAGGTTTTCACCCACACCATTCAACTCGTGTTTAACTTCCACGCCTGCCTTTTCAAGCACCGCTCTTGGGCCAATTCCAGATAGTTGCAGTAGTTGAACAGAGCCGATAGAGCCCGCAGAAGAGAGCACTTCTTTGTTCGCCATAGCAGTTTGGATATTGCCTGACTTTTCAAATTCCACTCCGACTGCTTTCTTGCTTTTATCTGATTGAACCTCGATCAAAAACTTGCGCGCCACGATGCCTTTTTTCAACGTAAGGTTTGGGCGCTTCAATGCTCGACGCAGATAAGCATTTGAGGTTGAGGCTCTAACACCTTTATCTACCGTCATGTGCATAGTGCCGAAGCCTTCTTGCTGGTAGCCGTTGTAGTCTTGAGTTTCTGGGTAACCGGCGTCTTTACCTGCATCAATGAACGCTTGGTAAAGTGGGTTTAGCGTCATATCATTACCGTTACATGTGCCGACTGGGCCATTGTCACCACGGTATTGGTCGCCACCTTTGTTCCACGATTCAGCGCGGCGGAAATAAGGCAAACACGCTTGGTAATTCCAGCCGGCAGCACCCTCTTCTTCCCACTGGTCGAAGTCACACGCGTGGCCACGCACGTAAACCATGCCATTGATTGATGAGCTGCCACCTAACACCTTGCCACGTGGGCAGTGCAATTCACGCCCATCAAGACCCGGTTCCTGATCAGTTTTAAATTGCCAAGCGTACTTTTCAGTATTCATTGGGTAAGAAAGCGCGGTTGGCATCTGGATAAAAATGCTCTTATCCGTGCCACCAGCTTCCAGTAATAAAACGCTATGTTCACCGCTTTCCGTTAGCCTATCCGCTAACACACAGCCGGCCGAACCCGCGCCGACGATAATATAATCGTAGCGTTGTTCCATGTTATCTATTCCCTGAGATGAGTCAGTTGGGCTAGTTCTAAAACGCTAGCCCGTTAAATCGAGTGTTACGCGTTAGGCATAAGGGCTAGCGTAATCGCCAAGTTCGATAAGAATGCTCTTAGTCTGCGTATAGTGAAGTAGAGTCTCTGGTCCGTTTTCACGACCAATACCCGAAAGTTTGTAGCCACCAACAGGCATTTCTGCCGGTGAATCGCCCCACGTATTTACCCAACAAATACCCGCCTGCATTTGGTGGATCACGCGGTGAGCACGAGAAAGGTTCTGTGTGAATACACCTGCGGCCAGACCATATTTGGTGTCGTTAGCACGGCGAATCACATCGTCTTCGCCGGTAAACTTCATCACCGACATCACTGGGCCAAAGATCTCTTGCTGAACATGTGGCATAGAGTCATCACAATCGACAAACACCGTTGGAATAACAAAGTTGCCGTTTTCTAGGCCGTTGTCGGTTGCTTGATAACCGCCCGTCAATAGAGTAGCGCCAGACTGTTTCGCCAGCTCAATCGCACCAAGGACTTTCGAAAGATGCTCTTTAGAAATCAACGCACCGATCTGAGTCTCCATCTCCATTGGATTACCAATGACCAGTTTCTCTGTGCGCGTTTTGAGTTGTTTGATGAATGCGTCATAAATATCTTCGTGTACATAAACACGAGTGCCATTGGTGCATACTTCGCCTTGGGTATAGAAGTTAGCGACCATAGAAGCCGAAACCGCATCATCCAATTTCGCATCATCAAATACGATCATTGGTGATTTTCCGCCAAGCTCCATCGTCACTGATTTAAGCGTCTTAGCGCTATCAGCCATAACCGCTTTACCCGTACCGGTTTCACCCGTAAACGAGACTTTCGCGATATCAGGATGAGCCGTTAGCATTTGGCCCACACGGTAATCACCTTGAACCACGTTGAACACACCATCTGGAAGGCCTGCTTCGGTAAAGATCTCGGCAAGTTTGAGAGCGGTTAACGGTGTTTCTTCTGAAGGTTTGAAAATCATCGCGTTGCCCGCAGCCAGCGCCGGAGCTGATTTCCACATCGCAATTTGGATTGGATAGTTCCACGCACCAATGCCCGCACAAATACCTAACGGTTCACGGCGTGTGTAGAAAAACTGAGATTCGCTAAGCGGTTGTTGGTCACCTTGCAGCGTTGGCGCCAGGCCAGCAAAGTATTCAATAACATCCGCGCCAGAGGCTACGTCCACTTCAATCGCTTCTTGTAGTGGCTTACCCGTATCAACAACCTCAAGTTTTGCAAGGTCATCATTTCGAGCTCTAAGTATTTCTACCGCCTTCAAAAGAATGCGACTGCGCTCGACTGCTGTCATTGCTGACCACACTGCGAAGCCACGTTTTGCTGATTCGATAGCGCTATCGACATCCGCCGCAGAGGCTTGGCCTAGCATGGCAATAGGCTCGCCGTTTGCTGGATTGATGCTATCAAAGGTTTCACCAGACGTAGCGTTCACTGCTGCGCCGTCAATATATAACGAGTTCATTTCCATTTGAGATTCTGACTTGATTGTTGTTATTAGACTCTGTTGGTCTTGTTTGAATGTTAGTTGTAAGTATTGGTCGTTCTAGTGCTGCTCTATGACAAAACCGCGGTCTACTTAGTGTCACACGAATAGAACGTCAGTTGTTTATCAAGGTAATCATTGATGATGGCTTTGGCTTTCTTAGCATCAATACCATCAGGGTTTAACGTACCTCTTAGCCATAATCCATCAATCATAGAAGCAATCCCGTGAGCAACGAGATCCGCTTGTTCATGATCCAAAATACCTTTTAATTCAAGGCGTAAATGCGAGAGTAAACGTATTTCATTCACGCGCTGTAATCGTTTTAACTGTTCGTCATGCATGGAGTAAGACCAAAACGCCAACCACGCCTTCGCGACCTTATTCTCGGCTTGATAGCCTTCGAAGTTGCCATCGATGATCGCATTGATCCTCTGTTGGTGAGCATCAACAGGAAGGGCTTTTAATGAGGTGGTGATGGTATTGGACAGTTGGCGAAGGATTTCACGCATGGTCTCTTCGAGCAGGCCGTGCTTGCCACCAAAATAGTGATTAATGATGCCGGTAGAGACTCCCGCTTCTTTGCTGATCAACGCAATACTCGCGGCATGTAAACCCACTCGATCGATCACAGCCATAGTGGCTTGAACAAGCTGTGGTTTACGTATATCAGGCATCCCAACCTTCGGCATTTCTCAGTCCTTTTATTTTTTATTGAACGTTCAGTTAAATATAAAATGACAGAAATTTAGTTAGGGTTCAAATGATTATTTAAAACAAACCGTTAACAAAACAACACCAACCAAACAACAATCACAATAAAAACAAACACTTAATATTCATTTAGAGCACTAATCAAATTCATTAAAAGTTTGAACTATGATGGTTATGGCTCAACAGATATTGATTAAAACGCCTAAGTTTCAAGCAGAAGAGGAGGTGGGCTTACTAAATGAGAAAGCCCTCTTTTCGGCTCTATTTTTCTTTGGAATAAAGGAAGGGAAAGCAGGTGAAAAATAAAAGTACCCAAATATTTGGGTACTTTAAATTGGAAATACTATCACTAATATCGCTCGATATTTTATCGAGAAGCGACACGTTACTGGAAAGCCAAATGGTAACTATTGCTCGGCTGATCGAGTGTGATCATCCAGCTCTGTTCTTGCTCCTTACTACTCATTGGCACCCAACGAGCATAGATCTGCTCCCAGTTGCCATTGACTTCTAACTCTACGACATCGGTGTGTGTTGGATAAACGGTTGTGATTCGAGAAGTAGGCTCCGCAACAACATCACCATTACTCATGACAAATGCTGACTCAGAGTACAAATGAAGAGCCCCTGCCGTCGTTCCCGTGTAGTCCATCGACAAACTGATCTTCTCACCGATATCGAATGAGAAGCCAACAGGCGCCACAATGTCAGACGTACTGATCGCGGCTGGTTGGATTGCTGACGCAGGCAGTTGAGCAGGTGTTGGAGACGGTGTCGTATCTGGAGTCTGTGCAGGTGATGCACTCGTGTTACCACCGCCACCTCCTCCACCGCCGCCACAAGCACTGACTATGAGTGAGAAGGATGTCATGGTGATTAATTTGCTGATCTTATTCATGGTGCTCTCCTACTCATCCGTCGCTGATATAACTTTGTTAGTGGTCGGTGCTTTATACCATTCACCATCAGTTTCACCGCTGCTGGTTACCCATGTAGGGAATGACGTATAGGCATCACTGATATCAACCAGTTCTACAGGGTGATCCCATTCGTCTCGAATATTAATAACCCATGGCATGTTATTGCTGGTTTTGAACGACTCAGAGCCTGAAGAGCTATCATCATGACTGTTGAACAAGGTGTCATTCATATCACTTGTACCTGAAAACTCTTTTAAGTGAGTTTGCCACGTCATACCCGGTGGGGTCGTAACGAAGTCACCGTGATAAGTACCATCAGCTCCAAAGATAAACGAGTCATAAGGTGGGTAACCTATATCATCACGTGATACTGGTGTAGTAAATTCCACGTACAGTTGGTAGTTAAGCACGTCTGCGTTTTGTACCCCAGAACACGCACTTTGGGTTCGGTAGAAAACACAGCTTTCTGTTAGTTCACCTAAGTTTTCCAGATCCTCTCTTAGATTTTCTGACACCATCAAAATCGTCTCACTGTCTCCCGCTTGTAAAATCGTGTGACCAACAGCGACGCCGTTACGAGTCAGTGTGGTAGACGCTACATTCGCAGGCAAGACATTCGGCAACTTCACAGCATAACCATTCGAATAGCCTGCACCCATCGCTTGAAGCGTGTAATCTACGGTCAAATTTTTGAGTTCTCGTTGACCGTTAAGCAGCTCCGTGACTTGATAACGCCAAACCACATCATTGAAGTCGTAGTCACCTTTTAGCGGCCAGTTATCCTCAAAGGCAATTGTTGCGTAGCTATTCGAACTTGGGTAGACGGTTGTCACTGTCACATCTTCATTGTTCTCTTGGACAAGAACCTCATATTTCGAGTCTGTTGTACCATCTTCGTTAACCCCATCAACCGCAGAAAACGGAGTCACGTCAACCGTGAAGATCAAGTCGTTGAAATCATTATCTCCACTAGGTCGGTAGATATCTTCAAAACCAAGTACCAAGAACTCATTCTCGGTATCAAGGAAAGCAACATTGTGTCTTCTATTTTCAGCAGTCGCCTCTGGGTTCAACGCAGGGTAGCTGTAGAAAGGCGTTCCCCAACCGCCAAGCCAAGGGATGTTGTTATAAGATCCTTCCCAGCCCCAACCATTCGAAATGATAAAGAAGGCCAATGTTTGACCCGCGGTGAGTTGGACATTGAGATCGATGGTATCCCCTTCTTGCATTTCCCCAACATCAGCAACGGATGTATTAGGAAACACCACAACGTGTGCGTTGATGTCATCTTTAGTTGCAGGTGGGTTGTCGGTATCATAAACAAAGTAACCGAGGGTATTTCGGTAACCGGCTCCTTCGTTGAGGAACGTCAAAGATACAGTGGCGTATTCCGCGCCATTTAGTTCATCGTCAATATCAATACTTGAATAACGCTCAGGAGCAATGAATGCACTATTGACCGTACTCCCTTCAGGCAGCATCGAGTAAACGTTAGTTAAAACATCTTGCGGAAGTGACTCTGATATTGAATAGGTATTGTTGGGTTTACCTTTTGCAGAATAGTTAGAAGCATCCGCTCCAGATTCAAATGTAAGATCTGCGGTTGTCAACGCCATCGCAACACATGGCACCAAGCAACTCGGCAGTATGACTGAATTCCAATTTCTCATTCTGTTCCCTCTCTTCACCAGCCTTAAACGTGTAAAGAGAAATAGAGCAAGTATAGTGCCGAAAAATAAAGCAATATTTAACAATAACTTACATTGAAACCTGTCGCTTTTCTCAATTTGAGAATGAAGTTGAAATGGAAAAAACAAACACAAAAAAGGTTGATAATGACAAAGCCACTATCAACCTTTAGCAATCGGTGGAGAACGCTCAGTTGTCGTCCCTAAACTTACTCAATACGGGTAATGAAACTGTATTTATCAGAGTCCGCTTTCGTCATCCAATGCTCACCAGACGCTGGGGCTGAATTTAGGGTAAACATATAAAAAGCGATCCCTTTGTCTCCCATCACCTTGTTAAAGTAAGTCGCTTGGCTGCGATGGCTCTCATTAGTGTAAGGAAATTCTTTCGCGGTTTTATCTCCCTCAGCCCAACTATGTACACCAAGCTGCTTATTCTGTTCAATAGCTTTACTGGTGTCCGCACGTTGCAAAATACGTGGGTAACCCGCTGCGAATAAGTCCGTACCACCCGAGAAAACCGAACCTCTTGGAGTCACGATGGTTGTCATTTTATTGCTATGGATCATGCGCCCGGTGTACATGTTAATTTCATCATCGGCACTCCCGCCAATATGATTATCGAACTTTAATGTCATTTCGCGACCTTGAGATAACTTCACAATGTCAAACAGCTGAGAATAGGTTGATACGCCTAACGTGGAGTCAATGCGCTCACCAACAGCAGGCTTATTTAAGCGCTCTCGGTAAAAAGCATTAAAAGCGAACGAGGTAGTGATCGTGACTTTGTTATCTTGTAGAGAGCGGGTTAGAACCGTAGAGCCTAGCGTCGTCACGTAATCTAACGCTTCAGTATAGAACTCAAATTCAATGGGCCGTTTTCTATCACTGGTTGTCGTTTGGATTAACGTGGTTTCATTCGACACTGAGCGCTGTGCAGCATTGCAATCAAACTCATCATAGAAACCCCCTTCCTTGTAAATGCCACAGGTATCGACTCCAGCATCAGGGAAATACATGTCAATGGTTTGACCTAGTCGGTCGACAAGCCTGATGACTTTTTTCTGCCCGCTAATATCCTCGGCAAACATCACTTTCTCGTACTGCACACCATCGTAATTCAGTGTGAAGGCTTCTTGGAGCTCTTCTCGGTCTTGATACAACTTTCCTAGCTTGGCCGATGAGAACACGTAATCGGCTTTGGGTTGAGGTAATTGTTTCTTCATGGTGTTAGAGCCAGAGTGGCATCCAGCTAAAAAGATTAATGGTAATGCCAACAGCGCGTTTCGATAGTACTTCATGCAATGATTCCCCCAAACGTAAGATTGGAAAATTCTATTATTTAGCTGTCAAACTATCTGTCTTGAGAATGTAATAGAATGTATAGCGACTGATACCATTCACCAATCTATATCCAGCTCATACAAAGCCAACAAGTTAGACCAGTTACATAGCCTTACATTAGCTTATCTACAGATATATATAATGCCGTCGAACCCAACATTAGCCATATGAAATCAAACACTTACGGCTAAGCCAACTTAAATTTCAGTAAAGGTATTGTATGAAGCGGTCACTATCTTGGACCATTGTTTATCCAATCATAGTCATTGCACTTGTTTGTATTTTGCTCTTCTCCTTAATATCTACCATTATTCTGGAAAATTTTGTTCAAAGAGTATCGATTGAGAACGCGAAGAACTATGTAACAACATTCCATAGCATTCGTAATTACTACGCCTCACATGTGGTTGAAAAGGTGGTCAATAATGAACACTTGGTTGCTGGAACCGCTCACCACGCCCAAGAGAATAGTATTCCCGTACCTGCCACTTTCCTTATCGAAATGCTTGATAATTCTGATAAAGATCTCACAATCACAACGTCGTTTACTAGCCCGTATCCGTTCAAAAATCGCCAAGATAGGCTTTTTGATGAGTTTCAAAAACGCGCGTGGGTTGCGGTAAACAAAAAGCCCGATGACTTTTATGTAGAGTTTGTAAAAGAGAACAATCAAACACTTGTCCGAGTTGCACGCGCAGACCGCCTGAGTAACGCCAATTGCGTGAACTGCCACAACAGCCACCCAGATTCCCCCAAGCATGATTGGAAACTCAACGATGTTCGTGGCCTGTTAGAGGTCACGACTGTCGTTGATGACTGGCTTGAATATGGTGAGATGATCAACAAGTCGCTGACCCTGATCAGTATCCTAAGTTTTCTTACGGTCATGCTAATCAACTACAAGGTGGCTCGCAGGGTTTCAACACCATTAAAAAACATCACTCGTTCACTTAGTTTGTTAGCTCAAGGCAAAGATGAGAACGTGACGTTATTACCCGCGAACTACTACGAAATATCAGAACTACAGCTGGCATTTTCTGGGCTATACGACAAAGAACAACAGCGCAGAGCCTTAACTAAGAAAATCGAAACGCTCGCTTATTATGATTCACTCACTAAATTGCCCAACCGTTTAGGCTTCTTGCGCTCGCTCGATGATCTGTTAGCAATACAAGAAGAAAACAATCAGCATGTCACCGTATTAATCATTGATATTAAGCGCTTTAGAGACATCAACAACACCCTTGGCTATAAGGCAGGTGATACTATTTTGCTTCACCTATCTAAACGCCTATCAAGTTTTTCAACAATGATTGATCTTCTGTTAGGTCGACTTGATGAGAACAAATTCTGTATCGCTGTGCCCGCGAAAGAGCACGACGGTGACAAGGGTGCTGAAGCGTTTTTCGCTATGTTAAGCGATGTGATCTCTAATGAGATTATTATTGATGACAACAAGATAAAACTGGTTGCTAATATTGGTGCAAGCTGCAGTTCTCACGGTGCGCAAACCAGTTCAGAAATGCTGATACAAGCCAACATTGCGCTGTATGTCTCTAAGGAAAGAGGCGAAGGTATCACGGTACGACACCAACCCGAACTGTCGTACGCAGCGCTGCAACGTGTAGCGTTAATTAAGGAGATGAACAACGCCATCGAAGAGCGTGAGTTTATCCCTTACTACCAACCTCAATTTTGTGTGCAGACAAAGCGCATTATCGGGGCTGAGGCACTTATGCGTTGGAAAAAGGCCAACGGTGAGATTGTAAGGCCGGATCTATTCATACCTTTGGCAGAGCAGTCACATTTAATCATTCCAATGGGAGCGCATATCTTCGAGCAGGCAACGACCGACTGCCACCACTGGCAGAGCCACAAAGAATTAAGCGGAGTAAAAGTCGCGGTCAATATTTCCAGTATTCAATTTTCTGCGCAGAATATTTTGGAGTTGACGCAACTGATACTCGAAAAAACGGGGCTTTCTCCAGAACTATTAGAATTGGAAGTCACCGAGAGCGCCATGCTAGGCGACGTATCCAAAGTCGTAGCAATGTTGAACGACTTAAAAAGCCTAAAAATCGAAATCGCATTGGATGATTTCGGAACGGGTTATTCATCTCTAAGTTACCTAAAACTGCTGCCGATTGATCGCTTAAAAATCGACCGCGAGTTTGTCAAAGACTTACTGAAAAACACCGATGACCAATCCATTTTGAACATGATATGTAAGCTTGCAAACGAACTGTCTCTTAACGTTCTCGCTGAAGGTGTCGAGGAGAAAGCGCAGCTGGAGTTCTTGAACCAAGCAGGATGCGATGAAGTACAAGGCTTTTATTTTGCCAAACCGATGCCACTAGACGAGTTCATTGAATTTGCGAGGCACCATAATGCCATGTATCCCGAAGGGCAGGCTTAGTTCACCTCACATCTACCGCCTTCCATCTAGTCTATTGAAATAGAACCTCGCCATTAAGCCCATTCAAAAGTTGGGCTTAATGGTTGCCAGTCTTACATTTGAACAATGTTTTTTATTTTTGTTATAAATGCCAATTCAGCATTGAACTAACTTATAAAGTGTTTAATCATTCGCATCAGGTATTTTTCGTGAAGCATTCCAATCTAATATGCAACTATGATTACCTAATAAGATAATTGCACTCACGGAATCTCATAAGTTAAACACACGATAAGGCTGATAATGGAATGACAAAACCTAGAATGATCATCGTGGAAGACGATTTAAAGCTTCAAAGAATGTTGCAAGACTACTTTATCGCGCAAGATTTTGACGTCTCGGTACTCGATGATGGCAGCAGTGCTGCACAGACTATCCTCGCTGAACAACCAGACATTGTATTACTGGACCTGATGCTTCCTGTAAGCGACGGACTTACAATCTGCCGACAGACGCGTACACATTACAAAGGTAAAATCCTGATGCTCACTGCTAGCGACGACGACTTTGATCATGTCGCAGGCTTAGAGACAGGGGCTGATGACTATGTCACTAAGCCAATCAAACCAAGAGTTCTGCTTGCAAGAGTTCGTTCATTATTACGCCGCCAAGACACTAATACCGCTTCAGCCGATGACTCAGACAGCCTACAGTTCGATCAACTGGTGTTAAAAAACACTTATAAGAAATGCGAACTGGCAGGTGAAGTGTTGTCACTCACAGACAGTGAATTTGACCTACTTTGGCTATTGGCGAGTAACCCTGATACACCACTATCACGTGACTACTTGACACAAACCTTGCGCGGTATTGAGTATGACGGCATTGATCGAACCATTGACAACAAAGTCGTGCGCCTAAGGAAAATACTGGGTGACGACCATACGCCAGCAGAAAAAATTCAGACCATTCGCGGTAAAGGTTACTTATTTGTGTCCACCGCTTGGCATTAACCTCGCTCAATACGAGCGTAATGAAAGAGAACGATTATGCGACGTATCTATTTGGAGTCATTATTAGGGCTGCTAGTTTGCTTTATGAGCGGCATTATCGCCTATGAGATCTGTGTCTATCAGCTTAATACCGACTACGAATATGTGCTGCAAGACTATGAAGCAGCAGCGCACCAACAACTTATAGAAAACATCGCAAAAAATCAGGGGCTTGAGGCGGCTCATCAAGCCATAAATCAGTTTGTCGAGACAACGCGGAACAAGCTGGTGACCTTCAGCCCAGATGATGAAATACCAGGCCCTGTTTCAGAGTTCTTCACCGCCAACCCGAATACCTTTATCTTTCATGATGACGAACGTGACCTGTGGTTTCGCTTAGCAAACAGTGACAACACATACCACTATCTACCCAACAGTGAAGCGTTAGTGAGGCAAAAGATAGAGTTAGAGGATGACCTAATCTGGCTGTTCTTTTTAGCTAGCTTTATCTTATATGGCTTGTGCCATGTACTGATCATTTTTCGACGAGTTAAGAAGCTTGAATCCGCAACTCTGCGTTTTGCAGAAGGGGATCTTTCGACGCGAGCTGAAACCTCAAGTGGCATTGCGATTGGCTCATTGAATAAGTCCTTCAACCTCATGGCCGATCGAATTCACCGCCTAATTGAAAGTAATCGCTCGCTCACCAATGCGGTCGCTCATGAACTGCGCACGCCAATATTTCGTATTCAGTGGCAAGCTGAAATGCTTAAAGACACGCCGTTGAATGAAGAACAAGAGAAAACCATTGAGAGCATTGTTGAAGATACGGAAGAGATGGAAAAGATGGTTGATGAGCTCTTGTATTATGCCAAGCTCGATAGCACTGCTCTCGAAAGCCTGCAGCAGCCATTGGAAATAAAAAACTTTCTCGATCACGCTACGACGCGTTGGAATAAAGAGACCGCGCTCAGTATTGACCTTTGCTTACCAGAACACGAGCAATCGATAGTGGCAGATGAAACCCTGCTCAATCGTGCTTTGGATAACCTCGTGCGTAACGCAATGAAATTTGCACGCACACAGATTTCAATTGAAGTAACCAAACACCAAGATCAGCTACAAATTGCGGTACATGACGATGGTGATGGCGTTGCAGAAGAACACCGAGCACACCTGTTCGATCCCTTTTATGTTGGCGACAAAGCACGTAACAAAGCTAAGAGTGGTCATGGCTTAGGGTTATCTATCGTCCATAAAATCTGCGCCCAACACAGTGCAACCGTCCAGATCGCTCAAAGCCCTAGTTTGAAAGGGGCGGTCTTCACTATCACTTTCCCACTCTGTAACCAAGCAGCTGACAAAGCCATACAGTAACGACAAAACTCCTCTGGAATAATGTTCACATCGGTTGGGAGGCACTGTCTCCCAATCCATTTATTCGATCTAGATAACCTTGGCGCCACATTAATGGCTTGTCACTTGAGTGCGGCGAAGAACCGCTCCGACGTTCTTTACGAATCATTAGTGCCAAAGGCAAAGCCTCTAGATCCCATTTATTCTAAAGGTATGTTTATGAAAAAATTATTAGTTGTTTTAGGTATTGTCTCTCTTGCAGGTTGTTCAGGTATTACCCACAACGATGAGGTGTACACTGCGCACGCTGAAAGCTTCAACATCGTAGGCTTCCAAATTCCTGGTAATACACAGGATCGTGCAATGGAACTGGTTCCTGAAGGTGCAAGTGTTGATACCATCCGTTCAACAAACTCTGACACCAGCTCTGCCCTTGGTATCATCAACCGCATTATCGGCATCGACTACGTTCAAGTTGGCGGTAAAAAGCAGTAATTTGCGAGAGCTTACGTAACGTTAAACGCAAGCTAGTCCAAGCAAGAATCTTCAAACCAGTGGCATTCGTCGCTGGTTTTTTTGTTCCTGACTTTTTGAGCGCTGTGCCAAAAAACGTCTCAAAAATCGCGATGCGAAATAAATGACAACTTAAGCAATAAGCGTCTAAAAGATAGAATCTTCGTCAAAATCATTTTTAAAATCACTTAATCGTCGCAAAGTACAACGTACGCATTTCAACCATTTACTCTTCTATCAGCTTGAACTCAATTAATTGAGGCACAGATCAATTCACACAATGGTCTTATTTCACTTCGCCAAATAACAGTTAATAAATTCATCATGATTTTATAAATAAAGCATATGAGTGCATTCAAAAATAAACAGAAATCATAACTATCTGTAAATACGAGAAATATAATTTTCATGAATAAAAGAGATCGCTGCCATGCTACTAATTAATCCGATCGAATAATGTAAATTCAATGTGATATTTTTGTTACGTTTCCATGGGTTTTACATGGAAAGAGAAAATAACAATGAAAATGAAAAAGCGTTTAGTTGCCGTTGCTATAGCTAGTGCTATGTCTTTATCAGTGCACGCGGGTGAATCCGTTAGCATTAATCAACCGATCAACTTTACAAGCTTCTCTGGGCTAAATACTCAGTTAGGCGTCAGCAATGCTTCAAGCTTCAAAATGGTTAAAGAAGTTAACCTGAAAAAGCGCGGTATCTACAAAGTTAAGATCCAGCAGAACATATGGGGGACACCGGTTTGGGGACACTACCTAAACGCAACCCAAAGCGTTCAAGGTGGTGCGCTTAAGTCTGTTCAAGGTCGCTACCTGAAAACGACATCTCTAGAGCGCTCCTTCGTCAAGCCATCAATCAATAGCGCTCAAGCGGTTGAATTTGCGAGTAAAGATCTAAAGGCTCAGGGCTTAACGACTAAATCTTTAGACAATATCCAGCATGAGTTGTTTATCTATCAAGGTGAGAATAACCAGGGCGTCAGCAAGCAAAGATCGGATAAAACACGCTTAGTGTACGTTGTGTCTTACCTCATCAAGGGTGGTGACAAGCCTTCACGACCATTCACTATGCTAGATGCTCACACAGGTGAAATCATTGACCGTTGGGAAGGTATTGCTCACGCACAGATCGGTACAGGGCCTGGTGGGAACGAAAAAACAGGCATGTACGAATATGGTACGGACTATCACTATCTCGATGTGCAAGAAAACGGTACTCAATGTGTGATGGAGTCGGACAACGTTGTCACGGTTGACTTAAATGGCGCAACAGATGGCGATACTGTTTACAGCTACGAATGCCCTCGCAACGAACACAAAGAAATAAACGGTGCCTATTCTCCATTAAACGATGCCCACTACTTCGGCAACGTTGTCTTCGATATGTACAAAAACTGGTTCGATACTGCACCACTTTCTTTCAAACTCATGATGCGTGTTCACTACGGCTCAAACTATGAGAATGCATTCTGGGATGGTAAGGCTATGACATTTGGCGATGGTGAAAGCTTCTTCTACCCGCTTGTTAGCCTTGACGTATCAGCACACGAAGTCAGCCACGGTTTCACTGAGCAAAACTCAGGTCTGATCTACGCAAACCAATCTGGCGGTATGAATGAAGCCTTCTCAGACATCGCTGGCGAAGCTGCAGAATACTACATGAAAGGCACCAACGACTGGATGGTCGGTCGTAATATCTTCAAAGGTGACGGTGCTCTACGTTACATGGATGACCCATCACGTGACGGTTCTTCAATCAACAACGCATCGGAATACTACGATGGCTTGAACGTGCACTACAGCTCAGGTGTATTCAACAAGGCCTTTTACCACCTTGCAACGACACAGGGTTGGGATACAAAGAAAGCATTCGAGTTGTTCGTATTAGCTAACCAGATCTACTGGTCGGAAAACAGTGATTTCTGGCAAGGTGCTTGTGGCGTGAAAAGCTCAGCGACCGATCTTGGCTACAATACCGATGACGTGGTTTCTGCATTCGCATTGGTGGGAGTCACACCATGTGATGAGCCACCACTACCGCCAGAGCCTGAATATCAGCGTCTAGAAAATGGTGTTGAAGCTCCAGTGGCTGGTGAAACAGGTTCCAAGACTTACTTTGATATTGAAGTACCCGCAGGCCAAAACAAACTAACGATTGATCTGGCTGTCTCTACGGGTGATCCAGATATGTATGTCGGTCTCGATTATGCACCAAGCCCACAAGAGAACATCTGTAAGAGTGAAAGCGTGACCAATGAAATTTGTGTCATCGAGAACCCAACAGCAGGTCGCTACACCGTTAACATTCTGGGCTACTCAGATTACACAGGTGCCAACCTGAAAGCGTCGTACGAAGCAGGTAGCACTAACGTACCACCTGTAGCGTCATTTGAGCACTCTGTGGTTGGTAAAGAAGTCGAACTTCGCAGCACCAGCTCAGATAGCGACGGCCAAATCGTCTCTTACCAATGGAACCTTGGCGATGGCAACACGCAAATGGGTGAAGTAACTCGCTACACCTACGCTGAAGCGGGCGACTACGTGGTAACACTGACCGTAACTGACGACGCTGGCGTTGCAACATCAACAAGCAAATCGATCACGATTGAAGGTGACTCTGCGGAAGGTTTCCCACTAAAACTGAAGTTCGGTAACAAAAATCCGAATGGTAAAGCTCGCGTCAAGCTGGCATGGGATTACGACACTAACGATTACTTCGTGATTAAGCGTAATGGCAAAAATGTTGGTGCAACAGACTTCAACTCATACGTCGATAAGTTCCGTCACAACGGCACAGTAGATGTAGAGTACCAAGTGTGTACCTCAAGCGATGTTTGTTCAGAAACCAAACACTACCGTTTCATCAAAACACAATAATCGATAGTTAATTCAGGGCTCCGAAAGGGGCCCTTTGACTATGTGGATGATGAAAATCCTCATAGCTAAAGCAATAAGAAGAAAAACAACAATATAAACGATAGAAAGGACATCAAATGGCTATTCAAAAAAGTATTCTCACGGTGGCTCTATTTGGCAACGCAACGGCTTACGCATCCCTAGGTATTACACCGCCAGAAAGCTCAGAGGTTTGGATCACCACCGATGCTGACGCTCAGCACCTGATAGTGGAGCACGGCGCAACGGTTTACCCAGCAGTAAACGGGAACAAACACTCGGTCGTCGCAAAAATCAATGCGAAGCAACTGGCTGCGCTCTCGAGCCATATGCACGAAGAGACTCACCGTTGTGGCGGCTATATGGTGCACGAAGACAAAGCAAGCGCGCTTAAAGCTTCAGCAATGCCACTAACAATGAGCACCTTCGAAAAACCGGAGATCAGTCATCAAGAAACAGTGAATGATTTGCTCGCTCAGGTTGAGCCAAGCAACATGGTTACGACCATCGAAAATCTAACCAACTTCACCAACCGTTTTTATACCACTTCTACGGGTGTTGCTGCTTCAGATTGGCTGCTAGAGCGTTGGAAAAGGGAAATCAAAGATGTGCCATACGCTTCAGCACGCCAAATCACGCACGAAGAGTATCCGCAAAAGTCTGTCGCAGTCACCTTGCTTGGCGCGAAGTATCCGGAAGAGATCGTTGTCGTCGGCGGACACCTCGACTCAACCGTTGGTTCTTGGACGAGCGAAGGCACAATATCTCCAGGAGCAGACGATGATGCGTCAGGGATTGCCACAGTTACTGAATCGCTACGTTTGATGATAGCTAGTGGTATTCAGCCAGACAAAACCATCAAGTTCTATGGCTATGCGGCTGAAGAAGTAGGACTGCGTGGCTCACAAGATGTTGCTAATGCACTTAGAGACGAACAAGCAAATATTGTCTCTGTACTTCAGTTGGACATGACTAACTACAATGGCTCCGCGCACGATATCACCTTCATCACCGACTACACTGACAGCAACCTAACGGCTTACCTAAGTGAGTTAATTGACACCTATGCTAGCGACATCAGTTACAGTTTCGACCGTTGTGGTTATGCCTGTTCCGATCACGCCTCATGGCACAACGTTGGCTACCCAGCAGCTATGCCGTTCGAGAGCATGTTCAACGATTACAACCCTAGCATCCACACTCAGCATGATACGATTGAGAACTCAGATCCAACTGCAACCCATGCCTCAAAGTTCGCTAAGTTGGCGATTGCTTATCTCGTTGAAACCAGCCTAGATTCACCTGTTGCTGGTCCAACAGAACTTCAATATGACGTCCCTGTTGAAGGGCTATCCGCAGGCTACGGTGACGAGCAATTCTTTACCGTAACGACGGAATATGCAGGGAAATTGACCGTAACCATAACGGGGCCTCGCAGTGGCGATGCCGACTTATACGTCAAATATAACGGTGTGGTATCGAAAGCGAACTTTGACTGCCGCCCGTACCAGAATAGCAGCAACGAACAATGTGTATTGAACAAACCTGCGGGTGAATTCAGCATCATGGTGCGCGGCTATCGCAACTTCAGCGATGTCTCCATCGTCGCTAACTTTGTTCCTGATCTTCTCTAGCGCTGACTAGCTAAACTCAAGCATGACACGGCTCACTGCCAAAATAACCAAAACAAACGCAGCCGAACTGGCTGCGTTTTTTGGAAGAAGCCGAATTAATTGATAGATCATAGAATTTAGAAAATTAGTTCTAAATAGAGAGGTTCATTTAAAGCAATAAAAAACACAAGTATATCAAGCTTATTTTACCAGAATAAACCTATCCCGAAAATTAACTTAAACAAAAACTAAAATAGCATAGTCTTAATTAGAAAGATCTTTATTTATTTAATTCGCACCTACCGTTGCGGCAATCAACAAATCAGACCAGTTGAGTTATTTTAAATATAATTAAATAAACCTTCATTTTATGATTTATTTAGAGTGCTTAAAATGTATAACCATATTTTAATTAAGGGTAACTATCAGCCAGCAAACCCATACATAGCAAGGCCTAGGCAATATAAGTGACAAGTAAGACCAGTTTAAACTTGAGATATTGGCTCAAGAAAAATAAGCACTTAATACATCGAACAAATAAGTAATCGACCCATTTAATAAATATTGCATATATTAATTAGATGTATATCATTCACAAATAAACCGAGCTTATATGTGCATTTTATAAGTGTTATATTATTTCTATTCAGACATTTATCTGAATGATAAGAAAACTAAAAAATAATTAACACTGCTTATATTGGAACAAGTTATGAGTGCTAAACTAAAAATAATACTTTCTATTATGGGGCTAACTGTCATGTTAATCATGACGACAAGCTTTTTAAGCTGGAAGAATTTCGAAGCTTCTTCGACGATAGGTTATAAAAAACAGTTAGGATATAAATCTCAACTGATTGCAGATACTATCGGACAGAAAATTAATCGCTACTTTGATATTTTGAACGTAGTGAGCAATGAGCTATCCTTCGATGAGCGTGGTCAAGTCGACATATCACGAGCAATCACAACTCTCCATAGTGCCATGAGCTCAACCAAGGTTACTAACATCTACTTTTCTCTAGCGGATGGTACTTCTTACTCGTCAAAGACAAATGGACAGATCGAAAATTTCAACGCAAAAACCAAACAACGCGAATGGTTTTTGAAAGCAATGAGCGGCGAGGACAAAATCATTACTCGCCCTTATTTGGCATCAACCGGTGACCAAGTAATGTCTCTAGCAACGCCTATCTACAAACAAGGCAAGATTGTTGGCGTGGCTGCTCTGAACATCTTAGTTGAAGACCTGACTAGATTCACCGAGCAACTCACCACAAATAATAAAATCTTCGTCACTCGTGAAGACGGCTTTATCTTAGCTGCACAAAACGCGTCTTTGATAGGTAGAAATATCTTCAACGAGATCCCAGCTTTCGCAAACAGAGACACCACGCGAGAAGAGAGCTTCGAGTACATTTTTGAGAATACTGAGTTCTTGGCAGCAGGCGCTAAAATCAACGATCTTGGTTGGAGTGTCTGGGCGTGGGATAAAGAGAACAATGTTAATCAAGACTCAAAGGATAACCTCACTGAAACTCTGATCACCTCTTTGACGCTACTGTTCATTTGTGCGGGTTGCGTGTACTACGTTGTTGAAGTTTTGGTTTACCGCCCACTCGGTGGAGAGCCAAGCGAAATAGAAGCGACAGTAGCTAAAGTAGCCTCTGGTGACTTTACCGCAATCAAACAGCAACAGGGTAAAGCGATTGGTATTAACGCTGCGGTTAACGATATGGTCAATGAGCTGAGCACCACAATTGAAACCATCCGTAATTCATCAAACGACCTGTTTACCTTTGCCGAAGGCATAACCAACGCTGCCGACAACGTGAATGCCAGCTCTGCCTCACAAATGGAACAGCTAGAGCAAACCTCGACGGCAATGAACGAAATGTCGGTCGCTGTAGATGAAGTCGCACAAAACGCCCATCGAGCTTCAGAAGCGGCAATGCAAGCTGCTCAAGAAGCACAGTCTGGCAATCAAACGTTCGATACTGTAAATCACAGTATTGTGAGCCTCTCTCAAGGGATTCAAGAAGTATCCGATGTTATTAACACTGTAGGTGAGAAAACCTCAAGCATTGGCACCGTATTAGACGTGATCAAAGACATTGCAGACCAAACGAACCTACTCGCTCTTAACGCTGCCATTGAAGCTGCACGAGCAGGTGAGCAAGGTCGAGGCTTCGCAGTTGTTGCTGACGAGGTTCGTAACCTAGCCAACCGCACTCAACAGAGTACCAACGAAATTCAAGAGGTGATTACTTCACTGCAACATGAAGCCAATAGCTCTATGGAGATGATGCAGATGAACCGAGAGGCATCAAATGTCACCATGGAAAATGCGAAACAAGCACAGGCTTCACTCAATGAAATCTCGAGCTCAATCACCATTATTGAAGACATGAATACACAGATAGCCACAGCGACTGAAGAACAGACCCTTGTCGCAGGCGAAATCAACCAGAGTATCGTTGACGTCAATGACAAAGCCCGTCAGACACACAGCTTGTCAGCATCGAACCAAGAGAAAGCGTCGGAGCTTATTGCACTGTCTGAGAAGCTCACGCAAGCAGTCAGTATCTTTAAGCTAAACCGTTAACCTCAGCAAGATTCAACAAAGAATGATTAGGGGAAGCTATTCCCCTAATCACAACACCAAAGCTAAACCTCATATCATCCCCCTGGTGATTTGAGTAAACAATTTTTCGAAACACCCCACACAACAACCTTTAGTTATCTCTTTTCCATCTCGGCAAGGAGAGGCTTTTTGCTTTCTAAATTAAGCATATAACTTCGCTAACAATAAGGATAAACCTATGAAGTTAAAAAGATTAGCACTTATTACTGCTATGATTTCATCCAACGTTAATGCCTTTCAGGTCTGTAACATCGGAGACGAATATAACGTCTTGGACAGCGAAAGCTTTCATCAGATCCGACAGAAAAACTATGATGCCTTCGGTGAAGGTATTACTCCTGAAAACCTGTTTCCATCAGCGCCAGAGCACATTGTCGACTTAAAACCCTCTCTCTCTGAAGCCAGTGATGTTTTCCCTGAAACTGCCACCTTACTAGAAACAGGACCCGCCTCTGCGGTTACGCTAGCACCTGAGGAAGCAGCAAGGCTGATGGACACTTTGGGCCGTTCAACGACAGGGCTAGCGAAAGGTGCACTGGAAGCTCTGGGACCGATTGTCGACGCGGTTGCCGTTGGGCTTTGGGCAAATGAGGTCGCAACTAGCTTCCAAGATGAATCACGTACCTCTTACGATCGATTTGCCACAGTAATGGGGCTCGTCGATTGGTTTGGCGTTTTAAAGCTGCCTGCGAGAGAGATCGACCGCCAAATTTTGAGTAGTCGCTGGGATAGAATTGCAGCAGGTAACCATTACAGTTATCACGTTCATGAGGATCTCGTTACCCAGCAAGATTTAAGAGACAAAATTTATTGGGCAGAACTCGCCTCAGACCAGCAAGCGATGTTGAACGCCGTTGCACACGGCTTTGCCACCGATCTTGCCCTCAAATACCAACAACATTATCAAGAGGTGGTAAAAGCTCAGACCATTATGGCGGAAGAGCTGATCACCGCGGTCGACCACGAGCTCCGCAAGGCCATCTTTAGCCAACTGGCTCTCGACCATAAAGACTCTCGACTGTTCGCATCGGACATTGCCTCTAGCTGTAACGAGGAAACTCGAGTGCTGGCAGACCTTTATCCTGATCATGATATTGAAGAGAGTAACTCCCTACCACCAGCATTACCTTCAAAACGCCAAGCGAACCGCGCATTGGCCAAACTTCAGCACTGTCAGCAGAACCTGCTAGATCAAGCCATTGCCAAACTGAATGAGTTGCGAACTGGTCAAATTGAGGGGCTAGACCAAGCTGCAGTTCAACAGCTGTATGCACGCACACTTGCGGCTAAAACACAGATCATCGAAACGGCAGATAATCATGTCAATCTACTGATGAGTAAGCTACAAAGAGAGATGTTCACACAAGGTGATATCGCCATAGAGCGACTATTCCGTTCAGGTTCGGTAGAAACCATGCATAATTTCTTCAAAGGACAAGCCGAGCGCAGCGCCATTGACGAGATGACACGCAGCATTCTGGGGCGCCCAGCAACAACACAAGAAATACGCAACAAAGAGATCGTCCTGCAAAGTGGTTACGAAAAATGCGTTCGTATTGGCATTCTAGGAGGCGACCCAAACTTTAGGGGTTGCGTTGAGTACGCTTGGGTACCAGCAGAAACTCGCCCATTTATTCCATCTGAAGATACCGTTATTGCTCAGATCTCGCCGCCAAGCAAAGAAGCAGTAAAACGCGTGCTTTTCGATTCACTTAGTAACCTAATTGATCATGGTTGGAATGCCGAAGCAGAGGAGCGTTGGTTGGAACAACAGTTGCTGGATTTTTCTGCGCAGCAACGTCTAAAAAAGCAAGCTGAATTCGACAAACAACAGGTTTATCACTGGTTACTGGACTCAAGCGCAATGCTTGAAGGTGAATGTGGTGGCGGTAGCGCATGTGCTGGGTGGAGCTTGTCTTACCTTCAAAAAGAGAACCTTTCACGACAAGCGTCGCTACATTACATCAACAATTGGCACGCAAATTACTCAGGCAAAGGCGCCTATGTGCATTCGAAGCGCTATCAAAAGCTTGGTGGCTTGATCACCACTGCGCTAGAGAGTGAATGGCAGGCTAAGAGAGCCACCGAGTTTTATAGCTTCACTTACCCAGGTAGCATTGATCTTCAGAAAAATGCGCCACTGATTTATTCTGCACTGAAATCGTCCTCACTGGATCTTGCTCACCTGGAAGGCAACACGCTGCAACTCGCGAAAGGGATCGTAAAAACTCGTCTTGCTGAAGCAATCAGTGTTTCAGACAGTAACGGCATTGAATGGCTACATTCGCAAGTGGGTCAATTCCAGCGCTATACGTCGATCATCCACTCTCAACATATCTCTACTGGACACTACGCATCAGGGGAAGGTGAAGTCACCGCTCTGTTCTCAGAGATGCTACCCGCGCACCTAATGCGCTACCTGATTTCAGACATTATCCCTGATAGCTACGATGCGCGCATTGAGCGTTCTATCGATGCGATCTTTAATCCAACGTCTGAGCTCAATCAAAAACTCGATAAGTTAAGCAATACAAACGAAAACTTTACCGATAAACCGGGTCGTAGCTGCATGATTTACTACCCATACCTTAAGAGCGCACTGCTTGATGTTGCGGCTGACGAGGACCTGTATTGGATTTCACCTATCTCAGAATGGTACGACGCCGTCACTCGCCAACAGCTCAATATGTTTGGGGCTCTGAAATATGCCGTCATCAATCAGAACACTTTCGGCATTCCATGTGATTTAAGCCCTAACAGCTACCAATAAAGGGCGGACACTATGAATACTCGTTTTTTATTACTGCTCTGTTGTCTGAGTTTTACGACCTTCTCTCAACCGTTTGATTCGCTCAAACAGCCAAACCGTTCAGAGGAAGAAGTGACCCAGCTAGCAGAAGACTTCAAAGACTGGTCAAAGGCTTCCAATGATTGGCGCTATTCCTTCATCACTGCTAATGAAAAGGAAGCAGTGGAAGACTTTTCCATTTCTGGCTATCAGACCGCTAATGACTACCTAAGAGCCACTGACACCTCAACATGGGGGGTCGCAGGGGCGGATGCGAGGCATTACATTCGCACGGTTAAATCGGCTCTCAACAAGCTACCAAAATACAAAGGGACCGCCTATCGAGGCACTTGGGTAAAACAATCTTTACTTAATAAGATCGAAGAGGGGGACGTGTTGGTCGAGCCAGCATTTACCTCAACGTCTACTCTCCCAGAAGTCGCTAAGCGCTTTTCGGTAGTGCATCCCAACTCCCCGCAAAGGCTCAAACGAGTACTGTTTGAAGTAAACATCAATCAAGGGGGGCACACCATTGCTGGGCTTTCGGAATACAGCAAAGAAGCAGAGGTTCTATTTGCGCCAAATGCACACTTCCGAACCACTCAGATAGAGCGAACCTCTACCCATACCTACATCGGCGTGGAAACGGTGAAGGCATCTGCAGTCAAAAATACTCAGAAATATAACCTCTACTCAGGCGAAGAAGTAGAAGCGTCATTTTGGCACTCTCTCGTTTGTACATAAACTAAGGATCAAGCAATGAAAAAATTTATTGGAGTGCTTTGTCTCTCTTTAATGATCAGTTTTTCGGCACAGAGTGAGGAGTTTCCTGAGTTTAAAGGGCGTTCACTCTCCTATCAGGCGCAACAACAAATTGCGGATGACTTGATGGATTGGGCAACGACACACCATGTAAAAGCTGAAAAAAAGATGATCAGTGAAGAGTACTCTGCCATCAAGAATTACGGCCGAGTTGACCATGATGTGGTGAATGAATACATGAGAGCGGGAGAGCCTGAAGGCTACTTATCCGAAATGTTTGGCCGAACATTGAAATCACGCGTATTCCACATGCGAAATGTCATGAATAAACTGCCTAACTACAAAGGTACAGTTTATCGTGGCTCATCCATCAAGAACTCACTACTCGATAAACTCAACGTGGGTGATATTCTGCATGAGAAAGCGTTTTTATCGACATCAACTCTACCAAGTGTCGCCAAGAACTTTTCTTCAGCCGGTGTTTATGAAGGTGCTTCTGCTGCTCAATTCAAAATTGAACTCAAGTCGGCAGGTCGCGCCATTAACGCGTATACGTTCAAACCAGATGAAGCAGAAATACTCGCGAAGCCAAACACCTACTTTCGAGTAGAAGCGATTGAGCGAGTCTCACCCAACAAAAACTACATCAAGATGCGTGAAGTAAAGAACCCTTCTCGATACCTGAAAGCGGAACCTGATATCCACATCTATGACAGTTACAGCGGTGAAGAAGTAGCGGTTCGCAGCCGTAGCTCACTCTATTGCCTATAGTGTAGCGTGCCTGCTATTTTGTAAGCAGCTGATAAAAAAAGACCATCATCAAGATGGTCTTTTTTATTACGGAGGCTAGGGCTATTTAACTGGCTGTTTTACGCATTATCTTGCCACAAATGTATTCGCCAATAGGCATCGCTGAAGTCGCCGCTGGCGATGGTGCATTGCACACATGCAAGCTTCTTGGGCTTTCCGCAAACAGGAAGTCATGAACCAAGGTTCCATCTTTGAGTACCGCTTGAGCACGAATACCTGCAGGGTATGGCTTGAAGTCAGACACAGTGATACTTGGGCAGTACTTATTGACCAACTTTAGATATCCCGGCTTCCACCACGAGTTTTTGAACTCTATCAAACCGGTTTTTAGGTGCTTAGCCGTCACCTTCCAAAAACCAGTAAAGCTCAGCATCTGCAAGGTATCCTTGATGCTAAAGTTCAGCCTACCGTAACCTTCTCGTTTCCACCCTTGAACCGCGTTGGGCCCTACCGTTACCGAACCATCAATCATGCGTGTTAAGTGCACGCCGAGGAAAGGCAGCTCAGGATCAGGGATAGGATAGATAAGGTGATTCACCACTTGGTTATGTTTAGCATCCAGCTGATAGTATTCACCGCGATAAGGGACGATTTGGAAGTCAGTTTCAATGCCAAGCATCTTAGTCATTCTGTCTGCCATTAAGCCTGAACAAGTGATCAAGAATCGACTGTTCAACTGCAAGGTCTGCCCATCCACTTTACAGGTTAACTGAACCTCATCGTATTGCTCATCAGCCAGGATAACTTCCGTACCTAAACTCAACTCCCCACCAGCCTCAACAAACTGCTGAGCCATCACCTCAGTGACTTTTTTGTAGTCGACGATACTGGTGGTTTTGACGTAAATCGCCCCTAAACCAGTGATGTTCGGCTCGGCGAGTTTGAGCTGCGCTTGATCCAACAAATCGACATCAATATCGTTATCATGGCAGCGCTGATAGAGTGCGTTCATGCGCTCAACTTCTTGCTCATTGGTCGCAACCAATAACTTGCCGCAGTTTTCGACGGGGATATCATGTTGGCGGCAAAACGCGATGGTGCGCTCCACGCCACGCTTACAGAAATCTGCTTTCAAGCTACCCGGAGCGTAGTAAACGCCAGCGTGAATCACACCACTGTTGTGACCTGTTTGGTGCTGCGCAAAGCCACGCTCCTTTTCGACTAAAAGGATACTTTTATCAGGGTGAGCTTGTTGCAGTTGCCATGCCGTCGACACGCCAACAATGCCACCACCAACGATAATATAGTCGTATATTGAGTTCATAATGTTCCTACATTCAGTCCTTTAAATTATAGGGAAGAAGCGACAGTGCCAGGCTCGGTTTGAGACAAAGACTCTTGCTCTTCATCCGACTGCTTTTTCACTTGATTGATATCGTACTTACGACCGCTGTATAAGAAGATAGCAACAAACAGTGCCACACCTACCAAGCGGATCACGATTGACACATCAGGCCAAACCAAAGCCACACCTAAGGCAATCAATACCGCGCGCAACACAAGATTGATTTCGCTCTCGAGGTAACCTTCAATCGCTGCAATAAACGCATAAGTGCCAATAATAGCAAAGCCGCCAGTCACTAAAACCGAGGTCACATCCCAACTTACCAAGTTGGTGTAAGCGATAAGCAGTGGCACCAAGTACAAGCCTTTGGCGATCTTCCATGCCATTAACCCCGTTCTCATTGGCGGCGTTTTAGCAATCGTTGCTGCCGCAAAGGCGGTTAAACAAACCGGTGGTGTCACGTTGCTGTCTTGCGATAGCCAGAAAATAATCAAGTGTGCAGAGAGCAGCGCAAGGCTGATCGCTTCTAAGCCTAAACTTTGCTCAAGCAGGGTTTCGACAAAATCAGCGGGCACTAACGCAATCAGTTCTTTTGCGGTTTCCAGAGCCATTGGTGCATTAAGCAGTTCAAGCTTTTCTGGCGCTGCCAACATGAAAATCGCTTTCGCCTGTTCAGGTAACTGACCCGAAACCAACAGGTCAAGCAGCTGGCTTTCAGCAATCAACTTGTACAAGGCTGGAGCAGACAGAGTGCCCAACACGATGTAAGCCGCAGTTACTGGCAGGCCCATACCGAGAATCAAAGATGCTAGCGCGATCAAGGCAATCATTACTAACAAATCACCATTCGCCCAGCTATTGATCATCAATGAGAAGGTATTACCAATGCCCGTGGTGCTGATCACGTTGATCACCAAACCAATACCCACTAGCAATACGGCTGTGGTTGCCATGTTTTTTGCGCCTTGAGAGAGCGCTTCGATGATCGCCTTTGGTCCCATTTTATGATTTTTAGAGAACCACGACGCGACAACTACCGAGATGATTGAGATACCCGCAGCGTACGTCGGAGTAAAACCTTGCACTAACAGAGTTACAAGCACTGCAAGAGGGATAAGGTTATGCCAACCAGACAAGAGTACTTTTAATAGAGGCTCACAACCTGAAGAGACTTTTTGTACACCGCTACGCTTCGCTTCAATACGTACGAAAAACGCCACTGACAAGAAGTAGATAAGCGCTGGCAAGAAAGAGACTGCAATGATGTCGACATAAGGGATCTG
The DNA here is from genome assembly GCA_041879415.1 of Vibrio chagasii. Classification (NCBI taxonomy): domain Bacteria; kingdom Pseudomonadati; phylum Pseudomonadota; class Gammaproteobacteria; order Vibrionales; family Vibrionaceae; genus Vibrio; species Vibrio chagasii. Next base: position 1,102,085 of record CP090852.1, read on the forward strand.
TGTGTAAGACGCCATGATAAAGGCACCAGCCCCCATCACAGGTGGCATCAACTGCCCACCCGTTGATGCCGCCGCTTCAACACCTGCCGCAAAACGCGAAGGGAAGCCTGCTTTTTGCATCAGAGGAATACTGATAACCCCCGTCGACACCGTATTAGCCACGCTAGAACCGGACACTGAACCCATCAAACCAGAGCCAATCACCGCAATAAAACCGGGACCACCGATCACTTTGCCCGCCGCGGCACGTGAAACATCAATGATGTAGTCACCGACGCCCGAGCGTACTAAGAAAGCACCAAATAGGATGAACATGAACACGAAGGTCCAGCTGATTCTAGAGATAGAACCAAACATACCTTCCGATGAATAAAAGCTTCGGTAGAGTAGTGTCTCAAGGCTCAAACCAGGAAAGTGGAAGATACCGCTGGTCCATTGTCCCCACACCACTACGTAGCTCAAACACACCAGAATGAGTACAGGAATAAACCAGCCCATGGTACGACGAATCAGCTCAATGACGATGGCAATCGCCAAGATAGAGAAGAACCAATCACTGGCGATGAACTTTACGCCTCGCTCATAAAGGGCATCCTCTGCAAAGGGGATATAGATAAGGCAAGCCAATGCTGCCAAGGCAATACCGATATCGACCGCCAGCGCTACCTTGCTCTTTTTCAATGAGATATGAGCGGGATACCAAAGCGCACAAATGATCGCGAAACCAGCAAAGTGAGTCGCAGAGATCCAAAGCTCCGGTAAGGTAGATAAGGTATTAAACCAAATGTGTAATAGGGAGAGGATCACTCCCATGGTTGTTATCGCTTTGCCTACCCACGGAAAATCCGTTCGGGTCGGCAATTCAAATTTTTTCAGTTCCTGCTGCAGCGAATCGCTCATAGAAAACTCCTGCTCTCCACAGCAAAATGCGCAGAGAAAATCCATAAGATAAGCAGGTGCACGAACCCATTCACAACGTGAACGCGCACCTAGCGGTTAAGCCATTAAAGATGGGGGATCGACTAAAAAAGTGAGTCGACGAAAGCCGTTAGTTAACGATCAACTCAGAAGGAAGCTCGATGCCCACTTCTTTGTAGTAACGTGCTGCGCCCGGGTGAAGTGGAACAGGCAGACCTGCAATCCCTTTCTCAAGCGCCATGGCTTTGGTTGCTTTATGGATGCCTTGTAGGAAAGGTAGGTTTTCATAGATAGCTTTGGTTAGTTGGTAGACATCTTCTTCTGAGATATCTTCACGAACCGCTAGGAAGTTAGGTTGAGCGATTGTGGTGATCGGCTTATCAACACCTGGGTAGGTATTGGCAGGGATCTCGTACTTGGTCCAGATGTTGTAATCGCCATTCGCTTGTTTGATCTGTTCATCGGTAAACGAAAGGATTTGAATATCTTCACCTAGAGCAGCAAAAGCTTGGGTTACTGCGCCCACAGGTACACCCGCTGGGGTGTTCATGCCGTCAATAGTGCCATTTTGTAGCGCACTCGCACTGCCACCGTAACCCATAAAGGCGAGTTTAAATTGTTCTGGGTTTACTGATAAGCCCTGCATGATCTGACGACCTGAGTTCTCTGTACCTGAGTTTTTCTTACCGATAGAAAATTTCTTACCGTTGAGGTTTTCTAAATCACTCATGGTGCCTGTTTCAGCCAGATCCGAACGAACAATAAAGTGCTCCACATTTTGCCAAAGCATAGAGACAGAGCGCAGCTGAGTTTGGCTACCCGATTTTTCGTATGGCCCTAGTCCCTGCCAAGCCCACGCGCCGTACAAGCCTTGCAAGATAGCGAACTGGGCTTCATTTTCATTCAAAAGTTTTACATTCTCGCCCGACCCGGCAGAACTGATAGCCGCCAAAGAAAAGTGCTGCTTTGGCGCAAGCTTAACTTTACTCAATGTCGCCAACGCCACGCCTACTGGGTAGTAAGTCCCACCAGTTGAAGCGGTCGCCAAGATGTAGCTGCGCTCTTCTTGAGCAGAGGCGTTGCTGATAAGGCCAATGGATGCCATTGCGATTGCTAAAGTTTTAACTAGCTTGTTGTATTTCATTGTTACTCTCCATGTAGAGTTATTCACGTTATATTTTTGTTAACAACAATCGCTAGATAGCAAATGCAATGCCAAAACTTAACTTTATGTTTTTATTGAAATTTATTTATATCACCATTTAAAGTGAGCTAATTATTGCTTATTTAATAGTGAATGAATGAGCCATTTTTTGCTTATCCAAAACAACCATTAACATCTGTTCAGAAGTAGCTAGCTCACACTGTGACCTATTTATGTGATCAATATTTATAAAGTGCCAAATATGAGGTGAGCCATTTCTTGCTTATTGGCTCAGAGCAACCCTTAGCTCTAACCGCCATTTATGAATCGACATAATCGCTTCGGTTTAACGCATAGCGCACCATCTTTTGATTCAACGTTCGACGAGGTAAATCCAAATCTTGCATCACGTCATTGATGCGCCCTTGATAACGCACCAGCGCATCGTGAATCACTTTACGTTCGAAACTCTGCACCTGCACCGCCAACGGAATTCCCGCAGTGGCAGATTCCGTTACCGAATTGGGGCGACACGCCAAGATCTCCCCAACTGTTAGGCTCTCATCTAGTGCAAAACGAATCGCGACATTACGCAGCTCACGCACATTACCCGGCCATGCATAAGACAATAAGGCGTGGCGATCGGCCTCGCTGGCAACCCGAGTTTCACTGTTCGCTTCTTGAGTAAAGTGTTCAAAAAGGATCAAAGCGTCATCTTCACGCTCACTAAGTGGCGGCAAGTGCAGTTGGGCAACGTTCAAGCGATAGAACAGATCTTGGCGAAAGTCAGGATGATTCAATAAGTCACATTTCGAGGCAGAGACTACCCTCAAATCAACGTGTTGCTGCTGGTTCCCCCCCACACGCTCAACGACATTGTCTTGTAAAGTTCGCAGCACCTTGACCTGCATAGACAAAGGCATGCTCTCTATTTCATCAAGGAAGACCGTGCCTTTATCAGCAAACTCAAGCTTACCGATGCGTCGCTTTGCTGCTCCAGTGAAGGCTCCAGCTTCATGTCCAAACAGTTCACTCTCAAACAAATTTTCAGGAATGGCACCACAGTTAAGCGGCACAAAAGGGTGTCTTTTACGTTCGCTAAACTCATGCAAGCAAGAAGCGACTAACTCCTTACCACAGCCAGTTTCACCATAAATGATTACATTAGTGTCTATGGAAGCCACCTTCTGTATTTGTTCGCGCAGTTCGCACATCACCTTGCTGCGACCAATCAGAACCTGCTCAATACCCTTTAGGTTATTTAAGTAGCTTTGACGGTTAACTCTGTCTTGGCTGCTTTGGTACTTCTCGACCGCTTCAGAAACGGTTTGGGAAAGACGTTCAGGGTCAAACGGCTTTTCGATGAAATCATAGGCGCCTTGATGTAACGCCTTTACCGCCATATCAACATCACCGTGTCCAGTAATCAAAATAACTGGGACTTCTGGCACCAAACTCTTAAATCTTCCAAGTAATTCCACCCCATCAATATCGGGTAAACGCACGTCACTAATGATGGTGTGGAAATCCCCCTGCTTGACTGCGTTTAGCGCATTTTGCCCAACCTCAAACGCAGTGACATCGAAGCCAGCCAACTGTAACCACTGGCTGGTTGCTTGACGCACAATCGCATCGTCTTCAATCAAAGCTATACGTTGCATGGTCTATTCCTAACACTTGAACCGAATATGCCGCCCACGGTATTCAAAAACAGTGCTGACGAAAAGGAGCTAGCTCCCACTTTGAATAACACCTCTTTAACAGTTTTATGATGTTTGTTAGGTTCAACTTGTTTCACTCTCCAATGGTTCAAAAAGCAAACAGAAACTGATTTAAACCACTAATTTAAAAAGGATTTAATCAAGAATGATAAACAACAATCGATATTGGTTATTCCTGTTTGCCTGTTTAATCATTGGTTTAGTACAGGTCACCACCAAGAATGGAATCAGCCAATGGAAGCTTGAGCAAGCACAGCGCTATGCTGAGCAGCGCTTCCTTGGCTACATCGCTGAAGCAAGGCGCACCCTAAAGCGCTTCTATTACCTGCCCTACCTAGTTACCAACGACGAAACTACGGTTCGCTTTATCGATGGTGAAGAACCTCTTGAAAAACGCATCAAAAAACAACTTATTCAATTAGACAAAGCAGCGAATACCAAGGGCTGGTACCTACTCTCCCACAAAGGCGATTTGCTAGTATCGAGTGTGGAAAGCAGCCAACTCAGCCGTAAAAACGCCAACACGATAGTCTCTAAGATCCACCAGCAAGGCGGGGCGATTTCAGTAGTAACCAAAAGCAAAGGCGTCACCCCTGATTACTTTATTGCCGCTCCGGTGTATCGAGCCTCTGATGTAGTGGGCATTGTTGCGGTGCAAATTGACTTATCGCTACTGACTGATCAATGGTTTGCCGATGGCGAAGCAATCCTGTTCCAAAACCCTCGCGATCAGTTCTTTCTCTCGAGTGACAATAGATTGAGTGCTGACTGGTTTAACGACACCTTCAATTCGCAGCCTACGGCCACCAAACGAGAGTTGTACGACCAAACCCACATTCGCGTTTGGCGACTCCAAGGTAAGGATTACCTAATTCAGTCCATCAAGTTAGATGACCTCAACTGGCGTTTAACCTACCTCACCCCATTAACTAGCCTCAATCAAACCACTAACTGGATAAGTTGGAGCGTGGCGGTGGGCTGTCTTTTCATCATGCTATTGCTGGTCATTCTCTATCAAAGACGCCAGAAAAAACTCAGCAACCTACGAATCCAAAAGCTAATTGAAGAGTCTGAAAAACGGTTGTCTGGAATGATCAACAAGACACACGTTGGACTTGTGCTGATCGATAAACACGGTCACATCCACGACATTAATTTGATGGCGAAAAACTACTTCTGCCTATCCGATTCGATGATCAGCAACATCAAAGCATGGCAACTTTTTGAGGCCGGTAACCCGAACTCAACCACTTTGCAGTTGTTGAAGAACTTAGAACAACATCAGGAGTTGGCCGAGATCACTAGTGTTGAAACCATGGCAAGACGCAGCGATGGCAGCTACTTCCCGGTGTTGTTCTCTATTAGCCCCTTTCCTTGGCATGCTACTACCTATTACCTATGTACTGTGATTGACATCAGTAAACGTAAGAAAGCGGAGATCGCGGTACAGGAAGCTAATAAAACACTTCAGCTGAGGGTAGAAGAGCGAACGCAAGACCTAAAAGATGCGCAGCAAGAGTTAGTCGAATCAAGCAAACTTGCCGCATTGGGGCGCATGTCTAGCGCGATTACTCATGAACTCAATCAACCGCTTACTGGCCTCAAAACCTTGCTTTCAAGTAATCAATTACTGATGGAGAGAGGCGAGACTAAGATGTTGAAAGCGAACATGGATCTGGTAATGAGCCTGATCGACAGAATGGCCAACATGACGAGTCAGTTAAAGTCCTTCGCCTTTCAAAGATTGGAAAAGCCTTATCCGGTTTCACTAACAGACGCACTTCAAGAAACCCTACGCATTCACCAAGCCGCGTTAGAACGTGTCGATATTCGAGTACGTGTCGCCTCTAATGTTTCAATGGTGATGGGCGAAGAAGCACGACTTAGACAAGTGCTTGGGAATCTCTTAAGCAATGCTATCGATGCTACGCAAAATCAGAAACCAGCGACCATTGTTATCAGTGTTCATACCGAACAAGAGCGTGTCATCATCAGGGTGCAAGATAACGGTTGTGGCGTATCCGAAGACCAACTAGAAACTATTTTCGAACCCTTCCACACCAATAAAAAAATGGGCGAAGGTCTCGGGCTCGGACTCGCCATCACCGCCAACAATGTACGCGATATGCAAGGCTATCTAATTGCAAAGAACAACCCTGAACAAGGAATGACGTTCACACTAACGCTTAAAAGTGCCGATAGTGAGTAATCGCTTACATAACATCTTAGACACATACTCTATTTGAATTCTGAAACAAAAAAACCGCCCATAGAGGGCGGTTTGGAGAGTTTATTAGCGTGTGAGTTATTCTCTCGCTTACTTACTCAGCTGCTTGAGCAGTGACTCCGTTGGACGAACAATCGCAATGATCGATTCATCGTAGATCTTCGCAGCATCAGATAGGATAGCTTGGTAGGCATTCGCGTCTGCTTCTCGAACTTGCTCACCCGCTTTCACTTTAGCAATCAAGGTTAACGCCAGATCGGCAACTTCGACCGTTTTCTCTGCCACCACCACAGTCTCTACCGAAGAGACGTTAGCAGCAAAGATAGTTTCAGCGGCAAATGCAGCCGATTTTGCTTGCTGATAATGCTCTGTAAGTTGCTCCAATGCCTGTTGATTGCCTGTCGCAACTTCGTTAACCAAGTCTTGCATCTCATACACCGCATAGCTTTCTACTGGCAGCGCATCAACAAAGCGGTTTAGGCGCTCGTATTGACTGTACAAAGTGCCTTTAGGCTCTGTTGAGTTCCATTTCTCCCAGTTACGAGCATAGTATTGTGCTGGCTCGGTATACTTTGAGAGAATACGAAGATCTTGGATATCTTGGCCTCTGGCAATACGCTTCAGCAACATATCAGCATCCGCGTGGTGACGCAGACCTACTGAGATTTCCGACCATGTATCCATCGCTTTCATGCGCTTGTACATGCTGCGTTCATCAGTCAGTTCAGCATCCGACCAGAAGCGTTCTGCAATAGCGTAGCTACGAGGCCATAAGTAGTTTTCTACTGTGAGGCTGTCTTTGTTCTCAAGCCATATCGTAATCTCACCACCTAGAATCAACTCTTTTTCTTTGTCGGTGAGTTCTGCAGGGTAACCACCATTGGGCTCAGGGATTACACTGCCTTCGATATCGCTACTCGCAATCACTTCACCTGTGGTTGGCCAGCGCACGTTACCAATCAATTGGTAGCTACCCTCAGAGAACCCATTTGGATTTAGGTTCAGGTTAAACTCAGTGTAAGACATGAAGTTATCGAAATGACCGACAAAAGTTTTGCCCGGCACATAATCAAGAATGTAGATCTCTTCACGAGACTTACCGTTGTAATCGCTAAACGCACGGAAAGTACCGTCTTTTGCTTCAATGATAGTCAGCGTTCCCTTACGTGGGCTGCCTTTAGAGCGAGGCTTTTGCCACTGGTAAGTCACGAACTTCTCGCCGCTGTGAAGCTTATCATCAACCGTGATGCCAGTTGGCATTGGGTCATTGCGGTAGTGGTAGCTAGTAGGCTGAGGCTGGTCTAGGTAGTAGCCGGTAGACAGAATACCTGGATACCCCTCTTGCGCTGCACGGCCGATACTATCGTGACCTTGCCAGCTTTGAATCACGATAGAAGTTGGCAGATCTTTGTGCCAAATCTCATCCCAACCCGTCATCTTCTTGCCGCGCTCTTCCAGCATCTTCTCAACTTTTACGTTGAGGTAAGACTGCAAACCGCGCTCGCCATCAATGTCGTTCTCTTCGATGAATTTCTGATGCTTTTCGCTGTTGATCCATTGAGAGTAATTTGGCTCATCGCCACCAATATGGAAGTACTCATCTGGGAATAGCTCGGTCACTTCATCAAACACATCACCCAGCATTTCATAAAGCTCTGGGTTCAGAGGGTCCATCAATGGCTCAAACACACCCCAGCCGCGCTCTTGGTCATAGCTTTGACCTTCGCCACCCGACATTAAGCGTGGGTAAGCATGCGCCACAGCAGAAGAGTGTCCCGGTAGTGAGACTTCAGGAATCACACGAATACCAAGGTTACGAGCGTACTCGACTAGGTAACGAACTTGGTCTTTGGTGTAGTAATCACCATCGGTAGTTTCTGACCATAGGCGCGGCCAAGATTCCGTTTGAATGCGGATACCTTGGTCGTCCCAGAAGTGCCAATGGAACACGTTCATTTTCGCAGAAGCCATCGCATCTAGCTGACGAATCAACACATCAAATTCAATAAAGTGACGAGAGGTATCGTAGGAAACACCACGCCAACGGAAACGAGGTTCATCAACAATCGTAACGGCAGGAATGTGGTAGCCAGTCGCTGTTGTTTCAACGAGCTGTAAAAGGGTTTCGATACCGTGAATAGCGCCATAAGGACTTGGGGCGCTCAGCGTGATTTGTTCACCCTGAGTGGTAATCTTATAAGACTCTTCTGAGTCGATGTTCTGAATTTCAGACTTTGGAGCTGCGTCAATATCAATGATCAGGTTTGCTTCGTCTGCGCTATCAACCTGCCAATTCAGAATCGGGATACCGGTTTGGCGTACCAAACGATCGACAAAGCGTTTCGCCGTGTACTCAACACGATCAGAATTATAGCCTTTGATGTAAACCTTGAAGTTACCGTCGACCTTTACTTGCCCTGCTTGTAGTTCAACCGTTTGTGGGTACGGCATTAAGTTAAGATCGGTATTCGGAGCCATTGCTAACGCCATTGGGGACACTACTGAACCTGAAATCAATAGAGACAATATAGTTTTTTTCATTATTAGTTTTCCTATATAACGGGGGTTCTGTTTTGTTTATCGGAGGCGATTCACAAAACAGAACCATCAGCCACTGCTGCTGTTTGTCGTCAATTCAAAACAAATGAGCTATTTGCTTTTAGCTATTAGCTATTAGCTATTTAACCAGCTCAACCGCTTCACGAACCAGCACGGCAATCTCGTCCCACTGCTCGTTTTCGATCATCTTTGGAGAAACCATCCACGTGCCACCACAGCACACGACGCGATCAACGGCTAAGTAATCATTAACGTTGTGTTTACCGATACCACCTGTAGGCATTAGTGACACATCAACGTAAGGCGCTAGCAAAGATTTCACCATGTTGATGCCGCCAGACGCTTCTGCTGGGAAGAACTTCAAGAAGTTAAGGCCAAGTTCAAGCGCTTGCTCTACTTGGCTTGGGTTATTTACGCCAGGAACGATTGGCATGCCGATCTCTTGGCAACGCTTAACTGTGTTTGGATTCAAACCAGGCGCTACGATGAACTCACTGCCCGCCTCTTTCGCAAGATCGATCTGCTCAGGGGTTAATACTGTGCCAGCACCGATACACATCTCTGGGTAGGCATCACGCATCGCACGAATCGAATCCGCTGCCGCTTCGGTACGGAACGTCACTTCTGCTACTGGCAGGCCGTTTTCTACTAACACTTTTGCTAGTGGAATCGCGTGTTCCACCTTGTTGATTTGAATAACAGGGATAACTTTGAATTGCTTAAGAGTGTTGATCATTTCTTGAGACATAATAATTTCGCTTTATCTTTCTATTTTTTGATTAAGTGGTTCATAGCGCTTACTGGGATGATGGCGCCTGAATATTGAATAACGGTAGAAGCCAGTTGGTGGCCGAGTTCAGCAGCTTCGGTAGCACTCTCGCCCGTTAAGCGTGCAGCTAAGTAACCCGCCGCAAAGGAGTCACCGGCAGCGCACGTATCAACAACGTTCGCAACAGCTGTCGCTGATACGTAGCTTTCTACTACCTTGCCGCTTTCTACCTGAACAATTTTGCATGGCTCACAGCCACGCTTGATAACGATCTCTTGGCAACCCAAGCGAAGGCAACGTTGTTGAACGCTCTCAGAGTTACCCCAAACCAGTAGGTCGTCGTCTTCAGTGATCAGCGCGATGTCTACCAATGGCAATAACTTGGCGTACCAATATTGAGCTTGGTCAGTCGTCCAAAGCTGTGGGCGATAGTTGTTATCGAAAATCACCTTACCGCCTTGATTTGAGAACACGCCAATGGCTTTCAACAGGCGTTCACGGGAGGTGTCATCTAAAATCGCGATACTGATCCCGCTAATGTAAACCGCGTCGACTTGTTTCTCTGTCAGCGCGATTTCAAGCTTATTCAGATCATTCGCTTGGAAGTAAGATTTGACTGCCGCATCGTTGCGCCAGTAATGAAAGTGTCGTTCACCAATCTCATCGGTTTCGACCATGTAGAGACCCGGAAGCTTGTTCGCAATGCGCTCTACGAAATTGGTTTGAATACCTTCTAACTGCCAACTATCAATCATATTTTGAGACAGTTCATCGCCACCAAGACCTGTCGCGTAATGCACTGATAGGTCTTTATGTTGAGTTAAGCGAGAAAGGTAAAGCGCGGTATTTAGCGTGTCACCGCCAAACTTTTTGGTTAATGGAGAGCCGCTGATTTCGACCATACATTCGCCAAAAAAAGCAATATTGTAGTGTGAAGATGTCGACATAGCCGATCCTAAAATAGAGAGATATATGGGGAAAAGGCCCTACCACTAAGCAGGGCCTGAGTTAAGCAAACCAGTTGTGGAGACTAGGTTTAGCTTGTTTGATTTGCAGGGCGTTGAGGTGCCGCTTCTTCTTCAAGTACGCCAGTCTCAGACATTTCCATCTCCATCAGAGCACGCTCGTCATCAAGAATCGCTTTTGCCATTTCTGGTGTTACTTGGTTAGCCGGAGTCACTAGGCTCACTGCCACACCTGCTACTAGAGCGAACAAGCATGATGGGATAACAGGGTTGCCCCAGAATGCTGTGTAGTCAGCGTTTAGCATTACTACGAATGAAGCTACTGAAGCACCCACTAGCGTTGCAAGTGCACCTTGCCAGTTGTAGCGTTTCCAGAATTTACCCAACATACCGCACACGAACATGCCCGACATAACCGTTGAAATCATCTTAGTGATGTAGCCAATGATGTCGTTTGACGTCAGTGCAAATAGCAGTGCAAAACCAATCACCACAACCAAAGCTAAACGAGAGTAGTTCATCATTGATTCTTTGTTTGGTACACGACCGGTGAACATCACGTATACGTCACGCAGCAGAATAGACACACCAGCAATCGCATCTGAGCTTGCGCTAGACATGGTTGCAGATAGGCCAGCGATAAGAACAATCATGCCAACGCCAACTGGAAGTACCGTTGCTGCGATGTAAGGGAACGAGAAGTTGGGGTTATCCAGCGTTGGGTCGATAGCGTGTGCTGCCATACCAATGATTGCTGGAATGATAGAGAAGAAAAGGTACAACACACCAGACGCCACGAATGAACGACGGATAGTTGAAACATCTTTACCAGAGTAAATGCGTTGACGGAATGAAGGCGTCGCCAGAACACCAACACCGATAACCACAGCCAGAGAAACAGCAGGCAGAATGCCTAGTTTATCGATTGCTAAAAAGCTCGTAGCAGCAGGGTCCATCGCAGCGTAAAGGTTATCCATGCCACCAATGTGGTTCACAGACATCACCGCCATCAAGATGAAGCCAGCAAAAAGGATAATAGCTTGGATAGTATCGGTCCATACAACCGCTGTGTAACCACCGATAACAACGTAGATAGTGAATGCCGCTGCAATAATGATCTTCGCTAGGTTCAGGTCAATGTCAGCAATCCACGCTAGGTACATACCGCCACCTAGAATGTGCGCACCTAACCAACCAATTGACGCGATGAAGATAAGTAGGCCAACCACGTTTTTCACGATTCGGTTAGCACCCACGTAATACGCTAGTTCTTCACTCATTGTCATGAAGTTCAGCTTACGAACCGGAGCAAACCATAACGCAAGCAATAGGATGCCAACAGCACCTCCAATTCCGTACAGAGCACCAGCCCAGCCATTTGCGTAGCCGAAGCCAACCGCACCCATACTTGAACCTGTACCGACCATCGTCGCTACCGTTGTACCAAGTACTAAAAATAGTGGCAGGCCACGGCCGCCTAATAAGAAATCTTCGCCAGATTTTTGATTACGCGAGACAAACCAGCCTAACCAAATTAAAAAACATACGTACACGCCGAAGCCTGTAAGAAAAAGAGTGCTGTTCATTTGACACCTCTCAGTGAAATATTAAGCTCATTCCTGAACTTTTATTTATGATTCATTCATTTTATATTTCATATAATTACTTTATTTATTTTGTATATTTTAATTAAAGTAATTTTTATAAATGTAGGGTGAGAGTATTAAGGAATAATAACAGGGATGATTACGCCCTAATACTCTCTAAGTAGGTTATTGTGATTAGGTTATTACTATACGCGGTCAGCGCGGTAGCAAGTCACATCTACTTCAACTTTCACGTCTACGACTAGGTCACAAACCATGCAGATACGTGCCGGTGGGTTAGCACCAAAGAACTCTTTGAATACCTTATTAAAAGATTGGAAGTAACGAGAGTCCGTTAGTACAACCTTTACGTGTACTACGTCTTCTAGGCCGTAGCCTGCTTCAGTCATGATATCGACACAGTTTTGGATCGCTAGGCGAGACTGGTCAATAATGCCACCCTCAACTACTTCACCATCTGTCATCGGTGTCTGGCCAGAAACGTATAGGAAACCACCCGCTTCAGTTGCGCGTGCAAATGGTAAATGTTGTCCGCCTGTACCTGTTCCGCCTTCAACACCGTAACGTTTAATAGTCATTTTTTAACTCCACTTCTTTATAGATAATATTGGTTGATTTCCAATATATTTAAATTAATTCGTCGTTTTATTTTCGTGTATTCAATTAATTACGATAAATAAAAACGCCAGAACGATTATTTCTTACTTTTCCTTTTTGGTAAGTTAACTCACCATTTACAAATACACTTTCTATTCCTTCAGCAACTGAAATAGGATTTTCAAATGTTGCTGTATCTTTAATATTCTTTGGATCAAATAAAACTAAATCAGCAAATGCACCACATCGAACTTCACCTCGACCAGACAAGTTGTAGCGCTCTGCCGACATTCCCGTCATTTTGTGAATCGCTTCTGGTAGCGAGAACAGTTTTTCATCTCGGCAGTAATGGCCTAACACTTTCGGGAAAGTGCCCCACAACCTCGGGTGTGGATGTGGGTCATTAGGCAAACCATCGGAACCAACCATGGTCAGCTTATATTTCAATACACGTTTTACGTCGTTCTCATCCATGCAGTGGTAAACCGCACCAGCTGGTTGAAGCGCTTTCGCAGCGTCCATCAGTGATAGGTTCATCTCATCAGCAATCTGCTTAAGGGTTTTGCCTGCATGTTCTGGTTTTGCTTCAGACCAAGTGATGAAGATATCGAAATCGTCCGTCACCTGTTTCAAATCTAATGTCGAAGAGCTCGCTGAATATGGGTAGCAGTCGCAAGACACATCTTGGTGCTCTGAAACCTTGTCCATCAAATCAAGTACTTCAACGGTTCTGCCCCAGTTGCCCGCACCTGCACATTTAAGGTGGGAAATAACAACCGGTACTTTTGCGTATTGCCCGGTCTCAAACGCCTCTTCCATCGCGCTTAAGATCTCTTCGAATTCGGTACGCATATGTGTGGTATAGATGCCGCCATGGCTAGACAGCACTTTGGCTAACTGCATTACTTCATTGGCGTTCGCTTGTTTCGCACTTGCGTAAGCCAAACCTGAACTCAAACCTAATGCGCCTTGCTCCATCGCTAAATCAAGGTTGTTTTGCATCTCTGCAATTTCATCTTCTGTTGCAGTGCGTTGTAGGTCATCCATCACTTGGTTACGCAGCGTGGTGTGACCCACTAAAGCAGCGACGTTCACCGCTGGTTGTGCTTGCTCCACCGCTTGTGCATACGCGGCAAAGGTTGGGTATTTGAAATCAGCCTGCGCGCCTAAAAGGTTCATAGGGTCTGGTGGATCACCAGCTAAAACCGTTGGTGACGCACTGATACCACAGTTACCAACAATCACGGTTGTTACACCTTGGCTGATCTTTGGTAAGCAGTCTGGGTAACGAATGACGTTGGTGTCGTCGTGTGTGTGTACATCAATAAATCCAGGAGCCAATGCTAAGCCTGCTCCTTCAACCAACTGGCCACAATCTTCATGATCAATGCTGCCAATTTCGGCGATTTTTCCATCTCGGATTGCTACATCGGCACAAAACGATTGTTCGCCGGTGCCATCGAACACCTCTACATTTTTAATTATCGTATCGAACAACATTTCTCACTCTCTCAATCCACTCTGTTGATGGAGCTATATTAAAAATACAGCCGATTATTTTCAGTGACAAAACACACATAATATTTTAATTTGTGTGATAGTTTCTATCACAAAGCAAACGCAAGATAGATTTAAACATTAAATAACAACCACTTAAATCATGTTAGGAATCAGCAATGAAACATAACCCTGCACAAAAAGATGTTATAAAGTATCAAAAAGATTGTTTCGTCTTGACTGAAAGAGGCCAAAAAGGGAGAGCAGTATCACAAACTGAGAACGGCGTTTATCGACTGGTCGATGAAGATATTTCGCTTCCGGTAGCAATTATCAAACAATCAGCCTTAACCAATAACCTGAATTGGATGCAATCATTCGCCGATCATCATCAGGTGAAATTATCACCACACGGCAAAACATCGATGACGCCTGATTTTTTTCGTCAGCAGCTAGAAAACGGCGCTTGGGGAATTACTGTTGCGACACCTGCACAAGCAGAGATTGCGGCAATGGCGGGTGCAAAAAGAATCATCATGGCCAACCAATTGGTGGGTAAAACCAATATTGCGATCGTCGAACAACTTATTCGTGAATTCGACGTCGACTTTTACTGCTGTGTCGATTCACCAGTGAACGTGCAACAACTGAGTCAACACTTCGCTAATACCGAGCAAACGCTAAAGGTTCTGATTGAGTTTGGAGTACCAGGCGGCCGCTGTGGCTGTCGCTCACCACAAGAGGTTCTAGAGCTTGCACAAACCATTCAAGACGCACCTGCACTTTCTCTTGCGGGTATTGAGGTGTACGAAGGTGTGATTCATGGCGACAATGCCGAGCAAGATATTCGTACCTTCTTAGAGCAAGCACTAAGCTCTGTCGAAAGCCTTGCATCAGATGGACTGATCACGGGACAGCCAATCATCACTGGCGCGGGATCGGCTTGGTATGATGTGGTGGCAGAGTGCTTGGCGAACCTAACCGATTACTTGGCGATCATCCGCCCAGGTTGCTATGCCATTCACGATACTGGGATCTACCTAGATGCTCAAAGCAAGGTGTTACAGCGCGCACAAGTAAACCAAGGTTACGCGTGTGAACTGGGTGGGGATTTAGAATCGGCACTTGAGGTTTGGGCATATGTTATCTCTCGCCCAGAGCCAACCAAACTGGTGATTGGGCTTGGTAAACGTGATGTGGCCTTCGACGCGGGATTACCTATTGCTGAACGCGGATATCGCAATGGCGAATCTATCTCAGTTAAAGGCCTGACGGCGACTGCGGTGATGGATCAACATACTTTCGTGGAAACGGACGGCTCATCAGAGATTGAAGTGGGTGACATGATTGCGTTCTCAACCTCACACCCGTGCTTGACGTTCGATAAGTGGCGTTACATCGCTATCAGCGATGACGACTATCAGGTAACAAACTGGGTAGGGACCTGCTTCTAGCTCGATTTTTCAATAAGCTAGAATCAGCGAAGCATTCAGATATACTAACGGGGCTAAGGCTTAGCCCCATCAACAAAGGATCAGGATTCTTGAGTTTAGAAGTAGATATCATTTCACAGATAACAGAGCGTTTTCCCGCTCTTCGTGATGCCGAGAAAAAAGTCGCCAAGCTGATAATGGATGACATCGATTTTGCTGCCAAAGCCAGCATTACAGAACTCGCTGAAAACGCGCAAGTCAGTGAAGCTACCATTACCCGTTTTGCTAAGGCGATTGGCTGTAACAACGTACGTGATATGAAGATCAAGCTTGCTCAAACCCTAACAGTTGGCCAGCGCTTTATTCTCGAGCCGGTCAACCAAACTGGCTATCAAGGTATCTACGAGTCGATCAAGCAGAGCCTAGACATCAACCGCACTCTATTTAACGAACAAGATGTTGAAACTGCAGTAAACT
Source organism: Vibrio chagasii (assembly GCA_041879415.1). Taxonomy (NCBI): domain Bacteria; kingdom Pseudomonadati; phylum Pseudomonadota; class Gammaproteobacteria; order Vibrionales; family Vibrionaceae; genus Vibrio; species Vibrio chagasii. The sequence continues at coordinate 1,117,999 of CP090852.1, forward strand.
GGCTGCACAACGCCAGACAGATCATTGCAATCGGCATGGGTGGCGGCTCAACTATTGCCTCTCAAGAGCTGCAACACCGACTGTTTCGTTTAGGCTATCCAGTGGTGTCGTACAATGATGGCTTAATGTCACGCATGGTTGCGGCAACAGCCGATGCCAATGATGTGATGGTGATGATTTCCGCGACAGGCTTTACACCCGTTATCACCGAAACCGCCGCATTAGCTAAACAGTACGGACTTAAGATCATCGCAATTACGCCACAAGACACACCATTGGCAAACATTGCAGATATCTTGTTACCTATCAAGCACATGGAAACTGATTTCATCTACAAGCCATCGGCGTCTCGCTACGCAATGCTAGCGTTAGTGGATGTGCTTTCAATGGGCATGGCAGTCAATCACAAGAACCGATCGCGCGATAAACTGCGCCGCTTGAAGGTTGCTTTAGACTCCTACCGAGGTGGCGGCGACCGACAACCTCTCGGTGATTAAACGTTATCGAGACTAAGCTTCCCACAGCTCAGTAAAAATTGAATCTAGATAGAAAAGCCCCGCATTAATCACTCAATCGAGTCGATACTGTTGGGCTTTTTCGTTTGGATGTTTCCTGAAATCACTCATCTAAGTCAATGGAAGTTAAAATGAACTCTACTCGTTCTTCAACAGAGCTCTTCGGCACTTCCACCAGTTGATAACCAAATCGGGTATAGGCTTCTACCATCTTTTCATAGGTGGCGACTGCCTCTTCAAAATCCTGTTTACGCTCTTGGTCATTGATAAAAATCGCCTCCCAAGGTGGAAAGATAAACACCTTAGTGCTGTATTCAAGTTCATTGCAGAGATCTAGTAAGGAGTCTGGAATAGGCAGTGCTTCTAACAGGCTGTAGCCGTATGAATCGACAATGCATCTATCAAAGAAAACGGGCAGGTTACTCGCCTGAAACGCCTGATAATTGACTAATTCTTCGCGCACCATCTCATCACGAAAAGCCACTTTATCTAGCCAAGGTAAAGCACTCCCTTGTTGGGATACTTGGTGTTGAATCACTTTACGCCCAACCTCTGGTGCGCAGCGATAGCCCTTGCTTTTCAAAGCGTCGATAACCGAGGTTTTGCCGGATCCCGGCCCACCAGTAAATACAATTAGATTGCTCAAATAGACCTCTTCAAATGGGAAAATTAACGAGTTGGACGTTAACGAAGCCATAGTTAACGAATAAGGGAAAGGATAGGTTTAAACTCTGGGGTTCGGCAGTCTTTCACAAGCTCGTATAAGCTCATCTCTAACCCAGTGATTTGAATGCCTGACTCTCGCATTCGGCAAATGGCTAGCTCCTTATTAAACGCCGTTCGAGAACCAATACAGTCGCTAATTACCTCAACTTTGTAGCCAAGATCCAATAACCCTATTGCCGTTTGATACACGCAAATATGAGCCTCAATCCCACACACCAACCACGTATCCACGTTCTTGGCTTGCACAGCCTCAACAAACTGGGGCTCATCACACGCGTTGAATGTGAATTTAGTTACTAACTCAACATCGCTCAATAAGTCATTCAGTTCGCTGACTGTTGATCCCAATTTATCTGGATTCTGCTCCAAGTAAATGATGGGCAGCCCCAAAACCTGCGCGCCCTTAATCAGCTTCCGACAGCTAGAAATAAGTGTCTCACTCTCATCAACAAGGCGTGCGAGCTTGCCCTGAACGTCCACAACCACCAAGCCTGTATTTTGTCTCATTAGCATGTGTATTCCTTGTTTTGGCAGCCTAACTCACTAAGCAATCTGATGGATATATTTTCTACTATGTAACGATTTAGCTTACAAAGCCATACAGTAATACGTATAAGACTACGGAATAATGCTCACCAACGGTCGAAAGGCCAAAAACAAAAATAATTGATACTGCATGACATTAAAGAGTGAGTAAGAACAATGAACAAATTCGCGAAATCAGCATTAGCACTGGGCTTAATCGGTGCGGTTTCTCTTCCAGCATTAGCAGCAGGAACTGACGGCGGTGCGTACATCGGTGGTGGCCTTGGTGTGTACCAAGATTCTGATACAGACGGTCAAGGCAACCTAGACTCAGACGGTATGGGTTACAACCTATATGGTGGCTACCAGTTCAACCGTATTGTTGGTGTTGAACTTGGCTACAACGACTACGCAGACTACAAAAAAGGTACAGATAAACTGTCTCCAACGTCTGTTTCTGTATCTGCAAACCTAGGTTACACGTTCGACAACACAATTCGTCCGTTCGTATTGGCTGGTTTAAGCTCTGTTGACCTAAACGCAAACAAGAGTGCTGGTTACGCTGATGACAGCGGTACAGGTTTCCACTTCGGTCTGGGTGTTGAATACACGCCAATCGAAAACCTAACACTACGCCTAATTTCACAAGCTGATGCTGTGAGCGTAGAAAACTACTATGTCGGAAACAACAGTTCATTCAAAACTGATGACAAGACACTGGCATTCAGCAGTGTTAGCCTAGGTGGTTCTTACAACTTCTAATGTAGCGAGCCTACGTAGAACACCCTAACGTAAATAATTCACTTTGCTGTTCCACCTTGTCATGAAGGTCACTCAGTAAAGTGAATTTTTTGTTTCTACTGCCCCAAACGCGTCATTTCACTTTAGCCAGTTATCGCTCACGATCGTCTATTTGAGCTGTGTAGGTTGATATTAGAGCTTTCTTGATAGCGAGACTAAAATAAAGGGATAAAAAGCGCAGGAGACAAGCATAGTGAATCTACCAAGTGTAAATATGTCGATAAACAAACTGCCCTTTGTATTGGCGGTATATTACCTGCTGATTATCAACATACCGCTCTCCCAAGAACTATTTAGTATTGTTCAGTCTTCAAAATCTGAAAGCCTCTGGTTTGTTCTATCCATTCCAATCTTCTTCCTCGCAGCGTTCAACTTCATCTTCCAAATCTTCAACTGGCCAATATTCTCCAAGCCATTTTTTATCTTCTTGCTTATCACTTCAACACTCGTCAGCTACAGCATGTTTAACTATGGCATCTATGTAGACTACGGGATGATAGAAAACGTATTCGAAACCAATAGTGGTGAAGCGGCCAGTTATGTAAGCGCTCACTCTGCATTGTGGCTGGTGCTGATGGGCGGCATTCCATCTATCGCTCTTTTGTTCACAAAATTAGAAAAAGAATCGTGGAAAGACTTCCTAGTATGGAAAGCTATTGGGCTGCTTTCATCTTTGATCGTGATTACCATCATCGCAGGGCTGTTCTACAAAGATTATGTCTCAATTGGTCGTAATAACTCTCATATCAAGAAGATGATTATCCCGACCGAGTACGTGGCATCGACGGTAAAATACATCAATAACACCTATATCAAACAACCGGTTCCTTATCAAGAATTAGGGTTAGACGCCCAACAAAAGCCGCAAGCAAAAACCGCAACCAAACCGACCTTACTGGTGTTTGTGCTCGGCGAAACTGCACGCGTGTATAACTACCAATATCATGGCTACGAGCGAGAAACCAACGCTCATACCAAACCTTACAACCCAATATTTTTCTCTGACGTACAGTCATGTGGAACCGCTACCGCCGTGTCTGTACCCTGCATGTTCTCTAACATGAACCGAAGTAACTACGACCGCGACAAAGCCTACAACCAAGATAACGTGGTCGACATCATGAACCGAGCCGGTATTCACTCAATCTGGCGAGAGCACGATGGTGGAGACAAGGCAGTAGCACACCGAATCAAAGAGATGACTCTGGTAGCCAAAGATAGCGATCCTTTGTGCAACAAAGACGTGTGCTATGACACAGCGATGCTAGAGGATTTCGAGAAAGATACTCAAGATATTAAACAAAATAGCATCATTTTCTACCATATTTCGGGTTCTCATGGCCCAACCTACTTTGAACGTTACCCAGAAGAACATAAGAAATTCACGCCAGACTGTGCTCGTGCAGATATTGAAAACTGCACCAAAGAGGAAGTCGTCAATACCTACGACAACACCATCTTATACACGGATTTCTTTATCTCACAGGCGATCCAGAAACTTGAGACGCTGACAGAAAAATACAATGTCGCGCTGATGTATATCTCGGATCACGGAGAGTCTTTGGGGGAGAACGGCGTTTACCTTCATGGGATGCCTTATTCATTAGCACCGAAAGAACAAACCCATGTCCCGATGATTGTATGGATGTCTGATGGCTTTGCCGAGCAAAAAGGGATCAACCAGACTTGCTTAAGAAAGGCAGGAAAAGAGCAGAGTTTTTCACACGATAACTTGTTTGACTCCCTACTTGGCTTAATGGACGTGCAAACCACTGAGTATAGGAAGAACCAAGATATCTTCGCTCCGTGCCGCTCGTTTTAAAAGAGGCTTGTGTACTTTTAATTCCAAAAAGTGATTCTCGTATTCACTAACCATCACAACGAAACCAACGGTGGTAAGGGGTTTAAGTCAACCAAAGGCGCGTTTTGCCAGTGACTTTCGCTGGCAAACAGCCACATTGGCGCAACCGAGTTTTTTTTAAGTGAAGTGACGTCCACTAACACTAGCAAGGCGTAAAAACGATGAACATAATCGACGGTCTCTTTAGGTAATCGTAAATCGGAAAACTGCCGACTACCCGCCTTTTTAACAGCCCGTTGCACTCGCCCCTCTCCAGCGTTATATGCCGCAAGCGTGAGGTTAATATCTCCATCAAACTTGCGATACAAAAAATCGAGATACTGCATCGCCGCATGAGTGCTAGGTTCAATCTCAAACCTTTGATCTTGCCTGTCATTAACCGTCAAACCAAACCTTTCAGCAGTGGCTGGCATCAGCTGCCATAAACCTGCCGCTTTAGCGTGAGATACCGCGTTGGCGTTGTACGAAGACTCAAGCATAGGTACCAACACTAAGCTGTCGGGGAGTGACCGCTCAGCAAGCTGCCTAAAGATCTCGTTAACCAATGGGTCGAACTCTTCTAGCTTTTTCAGTATTTGGCTTTGATATGGCTTAAGCGTATTGATGTGGGGCTGGATTGCGTTATGGGGCGGACGATTTTGCGCATAACTGGAAGTAATTTGAAGACACATAAGGAACAGCACCAGCCTAAATAACCAGTGTACGAGAAGTTGAGCGCTCAAACATTTTGCCAAAACATCACTCCATCATCGTATTGTTTTGATACGTATTAATCGTTCTTTATCCGTGTTAACAGCGACTTTCAACCTTAGAAGCACACCTATGCTCTGTTCATTCAAAGACTCACCAAAAAAAGGTTAATACCACGATGGTACAACCCAGAAACACCGCGAAACAGATGGGAATCACTAAGTGCTTATCTTTCTCGAGAGAAATAAAACCTTGTGGCTGTTGCACAATAAACATCACCAACAAAATATTGTAGATAGCAATCAACAAACCTACGATAAAAACATCGAAATACAGCAAACTTGTCGCTAAATAGACATAATAACCAATTAAGATGTAATCAATCAGTACTAGCCAAGCTAGGCACTTTCGTGTGTTAAACATGACGTTGAGTGATTCAGTCATAGCGACTTAGCACTTCAAAAGAGGTGACTGGTTGGTTCAACTCCGCTTGTCTAACGGCCCTTCTCTTACTGTCGGGCAAAACCTTATCTAACTCATGCTGAGCAAGTGGCGAAGAGCCATTACCTTTAGCGCTGCCAATCGCAAAAGACTTGTAGACCTTGTTTAATTGCGCCAACGTATTCGCCGTTAAAATATAGAGCTCGATGCGACGATTAATGCCAGACTTGGTGTTCTCATAATCGACTGGAGCAGTATCACTCATTCCAGTCACTTGGAAAATATGCCGCTCTTGCAACCCTCCTTTATTCAAATAGTAACGTGCGCTATTTGCTCTATTGCTTGATAGCTCCCAGTTCGTCATGCGGCTTCCCTTATAGCGACTGGCGTCCGTATGACCAGTAATGATCATCTTATTCTCAATATTCTCGAGTAAGCCTGCGAGGTTGAGTAACAGGTCCTGATAAAAAGGCGTCACTTTCGCGCCACCTCGGAAAAACATCGGCCCTTTGTCTGAGTCTGCAATCACTAATTTAGCGCCCTGTGGCGTAACAAAAACACTGACACTGCCAAGTGCATCAATGCCTGAAAGCTCTTGGGTTATGCGCTGTGCCAGCATTTCAAGCTCCTGCTGACTGTTGAATTCCCCTTGCAAAACTGAGGTGTCATTAATCCGATGAAGATCGGCATCATAGTGGGAGGTCGCGACATGAGGCAGTGGTAGCGGATTAATTGAATTGCCACCACTCTCACTGGTGCCTAAATGCATGATTGGGTCGTTGCCGTAAGCAAAGTAATTGAGGAGTTTTTTCTGGTCGTCAACATCCACGACCTGCAAAATCCATAGCACCAAGAAGAGACACATCAGCGAAATCATCAGATCCGCCATTGCGACCTTCCAACCACCATGTTGCAGTTCATTACGCTTACGGCGACCTTTTTTCTGAATAATGATTTGAGGTTGCTGCATCATCGTCTCCTTAACTTGATGACGGCTGCTGTCTTAATACTTCAACCGCTTTCTCAAGTTCAACAAATGATGGCTTGTAGCGCGTCTCGATATTTTTTCGACCGGCATTGGCACACATGTGAGCGGACTGCCCTTGCGCATAAGCGGACAATATCGACTTAACACACAACAAAGGCGCTAGCTGATTCTCCGACACATCTTTAATGCTGCTCGACATCGGACCTAACACACAGTAACAACCAAAAACGCCAGTGAAAGTACCCACCAATGCGCCAGCAATGTTCTTACCAATTTCGCTTATCTCACCATCTAACCCCTGCATCGTGAGGATTATCCCCATCACCGCCGCTAAGATCCCTAACCCTGGCATCGCCTCAGCAGTGGCATGCAGTTTCTCTGACGGCTTAGTATATTCGTCTTCTAGATGTTCGATTTCTTCTTCAAGAAACGCCTCAAGTAAATGTTGAGATTGCTTACCCGTAATCACCTGACGGAACGAATCGATAATAAATTGCGTGGTCAACGCATCTTTGGCAATTCGGGGATACTTCGCGAAAATCTTGCTGGATTCAGGATTCTCCACATGAATATCCAACGCTTTGATGTTCTTCACTCTCGCGGTATTGATCAGCTCAAACATCAATGACAATAACTGCTGATAATAGTCCTTGTTGTAAGGGGTCGATCGAAACGCAATTCCAATCTGTTGTACCATCAATTTAAGCGTTGAAGAGGTCGTAGACATCAGCAAGCTGGCGAAGGCCGCACCAAAAATAATGATGATCTCTGATAGCTTAAAGATGAACTCAAACTTACCACCAAGGAAAATGAAGCCGCCAAAAATCACGCTCAATACAACGACAATGCCGATTAACTTTTGCATACATCACTCTCCTTAATTCTGCTTTTGAGAATGCCCAAGCCTCGATGCTTGAGTCGGTGTACCTTAATCTCATTGATATCAAGGACCAACGCTGTCTCTTTGGTGCTCAAGCTCTTCACATAAACCAGGTACAGAATCCGCTGCTCCATTGCAGGAAGCGAGTTCAACACCTCTTTTACCTCGTTAAACAGCACTTCTTTGTCGGCTTCGGGGACAGCGGTTACCACCGACTCTAGCTCGATATCATCAAACACATCCACGAGAGTCATAGCTTGCTGATAATCGCTCGCTTCAACCCCTAAATGTCGACAGACTTCATTGCTGGTTGGCTCCCTCCCGAGTTGCTGGAGTAACTGTCGCTCGGCATGTTTGATGCGATTAACCAGTTGGCGCTTATCACGCTCCATGTAGTCACGTCGACGCAATTCATCGATCAATTCACCACGAATACGCACCGCAACGGCACGGCGAAAATCATCATTAGCCACATGGTCAAACTTTCTCAATTCAATCACTAAGGTCATCATGGCGGTCTGTTTAAGGTCTTCAAACGTGCCCTCATCCACCGCATAACGGTATTGATACAGCAGCCCATTAATCAACTTAATGTTTTGCTGCAATACCAACTTCTCAAGCTCTTGTAGCGTTGCTTGGTCATCAGTTTGGGTGTGTTGATACTTGGGCTGCATTAACATGATGACGACCTATTGAAATACCGCTTTGGTCACAAGCACATCACCCACTTGTAAGCTTGGTAACTCGTCCAAATCGTCTTTCAAATCATCTTGAATGACATAGATAAACTGCTTGTTATAAAAATAAGACGCCTCCTTCACACTGAATTTTTTGATGATTCGATTTTTGATTCTGCTCAGTTGATCATGCACGTAACCACTGTTTCTCTCTGGCGTAAACATAGAGACATCCAGCAACAACAGACTTTGTCGGTTACCTAAATTAATCGGCACAAGCACATTTTCTAACTGAACCTCAATCTGTTGCGTTGGAGCCGGCTCTGGCTCACTCGGGGTTAACCATGAACTCAAGACCGCCATATTCAGCTGATTGGTTTGATAAAACCAAAAACCGGTTACACATAGAGCAAGGGTTAAAGCAAAGGTGATAAAGACTTTAATCATGTTCAGACCCTCGCTATGTATGCTTGGTATTCCAGTACGTACTCTGGTTGCTCTTGCGCGTGATCATCACTGGAGGACAGACGTTCTTGCTCTAAGAGCTGATTTTGTTGCTTCGAATCAGGTTGGCGATGAGTCGGCTGGTCGAGAACAATATTTACCTCAGACAATTCGGAATTTTGCGCGGTCAATTCGTGTCTCAAACGCTCAGATGTCGCTAAGATGGCTTCTCTGGTTAGCGCTGATGACGCACTCATTTGGATGTTAACTTTGTCACCGTCCATGCGAATATACATCTCGACCTTACCTAATTCAGGTGGATCAAAACGAATTCGAGCCGCCTGATTTAACGTATCGAACTGAAGCTGGATTTTGTCTCTCAAAACTTGATGTATCTGCCTTTGGCTCTCTAAACTAAGCTCTTTGGTCGCTTCAACCACCGGGGCCATCGCCCTAACATGGCTGCTATCACTGGTAGCATTAACGGCTTCAACTAAGGGCAACCCCGTTAACAATGGTGTGTTGGAAGTAGCGCCTAATTTGAGGCTTGCAGGAGTGGCGTTGAACATTGAACTGGCCAGCTGATGAGTAGACGACAAAGCAAGCTCAGAGGGGTTATATCTATTAGGCGTGTGACCAAAAAATGAAGGCGTATTCGCTGGCCAATCAAGCCCTGAATATTCCACTCCCTTAGAAGACAATAAAGCGCTGCTCGTTGAACCGAATTCAAAACCTACTCCCCGTCTTTGATTCATCGACTCCAACTGTTGGGTAACAGAACGAGCAATCGCACTTAACTGCGGTGGTTGAATCTGTGATTGCAACACAAGCTCTTGTGGCGAATTGAGCGACTGCACCGCCGCTCTATCACTCAAGTTCAACCCTTGCACTGATGATTCCAGTTGAGATAAAGGTAAGTAAGAGTGAGTAGTATCAAGCTCAGGATTCAATAATTCAGAATTAGATAGTTGTGAGTAAGAGAGTACCGAATGAGCAAAACCAGCCATGCCTTCAGGAGAATTGGAGGTGGTGAGATAAGCAGGATCTGGAGAGCTTGCAGCCATAGACGAACTCACCTGGTCGAGTACCGAAAATAGCGACTGAAAAGACTGTGCAAGCGGCGTCATACGTATTTCGCCCAATTCTGAAGCCAATCGTTCAGAAGCTAAAGGGGCAGAAGCTACCGGATCAGAAGCTAAGTGGTCAAAGGCTTGAGGCGCCGATAACGTACTCGCGGTGTTACTTTTCACCGAAGAACTTGCCGTCGACAGTACATCCAAACTCCCCCGATAAGACGACGTTTGTGCTTGCAATTCCATAATTACTCTCCCGCTCTGACCTGTGTCTGAGCATAGGCTTTGTCACGTTCACGTAGACTGATATTGTTACTAAGCTGCTGTTTTAATATGGCTTGTTCATGGTTCACCAAGATTCGGCATTGCTCATGAATCGCCTTCAGTCGCCTGACGATAACAACATAGTCAGGGTGCGACTGTTCAACGGCTATAAGCACCTTTTTCACTAACAGATTAAGTTTCGCGATCTCAGCAAATTTTTTATGATTTGCTGCATCCTCTAACTTACTGACAAGACGTTCTAGCTGTTTAGGACTGGGCTTCATCAAGCCACTCCATGGCGCCTTCCCAGCCCTCTTTCAGATCGGTCACGACGCCAATCAACTTAACTATCAGCTCGGTATTCATCTCTTTTGACGCCTCAAATACAGTCGCTATGGCGTGCTCATATAAGGCGTGTATGTTTTGGATAAGCTCTTCCCCGGTCGATAAATCTAGAGACGCATCGAGCCCGACTAAAATATCAATCGATTTTTGTGTTGCTTTGGATTTGAGTTCCAAGTCTTTGGTTTCAATTGAGAATTTTACACTTTCCAACTCTTGAATCAGTCGCTCATGTAACATACAAATCAATTCAAAGCTCGACGACACTGAAGCATTCGCCGTCACTTGAACATTGGCATAATTGGCTTGCTGCTGTTTCCCTAAAAGCATGTGTAGCTCCCTAAATAGTGAAAAGTCCCGATACCGAATCCAACTGGCTACTGAGTGAGTTCAGTTGAGTAAACTGAGACAAGTAGCGGTTGTAGTAAGTCTCATAACGAGTGTCGAGTGCCGCTAAGGCGTCATTAATGCGGCTCTTTTCATTGTCGAGTGTATCGATGCGTCGATTAAGGGAGCCGTTGGAGAAGTCGATATAGGTTTCAAGTTTGCTTTCAAACGCTTCAAAAACTCCACCGCTTCCGGTAAATAGCGTTTCAAAATCGACCGTCGCTGCCGTACTTTCAAATTTGCTAGAGTCCAGGCTGAGCTTGCCATCACGGTCGATTTCGAGCCCTAACTCAAACAAGCGAGTACCGTTGTAATCATCTCGAATAACGCTAGCCAGTTGGTTTTCAATACTGCGCACTGCGCTATCTGAAGCCAACACTCCCCTTGCCTCATCCTCATTACCAGAGGCAGTCAGGTTAGTGATCTCGGTAACGGCGCTGTTATAGGCGTCGACAAACTCTTGTAAAGAAGCGACCGTGGCAGAAAAGTCATCACCTATTTCGATCTTTGTCGCTGAATCTCCGGCGTTGTTCGCCTTAGTCAGCGTAAGGTCGACCCCATCGATAAGCGATTCAAAGGTATTACTTGAGTTAGTAAGTTGAGTGCCAAACTCACCACCGAGTGCGATCACCGCATCTTGGGCGGTTTGCATAGGTGCAGCGCTTGCTGTCGCGACGACTGTATCCCAACCACTTGCTGCATCTGCAGACAAAGTAAAAGCTGCGTCAGCACCTTCATTTTCAGAACCAAACAGTACTTTCATCGCCCCTTGCGACTTAACGAGAGTAGCTTGAATAGAACCGTCAAATTGATCATTGAAGTAACTGACAAACTCGCTGTACGTGACATCACCGCTTACGTCAGTGTCTGCATCCATAATATTGATGTCTGTAGTAACGCCGTCTTGAGTGACAGAAAATACGCCCCCCGACGCCATCACATCATTTGAATCGACCGAGTTGGCATCAAAAACCACTTGATGATTAGAAGCCATCTGTTGCACAAAAACATCTAAGTTCATGTCATTCACACCAGAATCGACGGAGAGAGAAAAATAGTCATCACTCGATGTCGAGGTTGACGTTTGAGTGAGACTTGAGCCCGATTTCGTGAATTCATAGATCTTGTTTTCGAGAGATTGAAGGGCCGTTTTAACTTTACCGATAGCGGATGTTTTAGAAGCGATCATCGACAGCTTTTGGTTGTAACGAAACTCAAACGGCTGCACATCTAAACTGGCAAAATTACTGGCTAACTGAGCCGCGTCAACGTTCATAACCCTTCCCCTTAATTCTATAGGAGGTACAGCTCTACCCTCCTAGTGATCGGCTATGTATATAGCCATTACTGCGTAAACAATTACCACTCAACCTAGCCCAATAAGCTCATCGCCAACTGCGGCACCATCTTAGATGCACTCAGCATAGAAGCACCTGATTGCATGAGCATTTGAGACTTACTCATCATGCCGGACTCAGAGGCAAAATCGGTATCCATGATTCGACCTTTAGAGGACTCTAGGTTTTCCGTCATGTTGCCAAGATTGGTAATAGTATGTTCAAGACGGTTAATATTCGCACCGAACTCAGCTCGCGCAGTACCCAGCAGTTCAATAAGACCACCCGCACCAGAGAGGTTATCGATATTAGATGCAGCAGTTAAAGCACCACCACCGGCCGCTAGTGCGTGACCTGTCACCGCACCGACTTCAGTTGATGCATTAACCGTTAAAGTTTCAGTTGATGAGGTGCCTATCTGAAACACAACCGCACCTGCGCCGAAGCTACCTGTAGTTAACAAATTCGTACCACCAAAATTCGTATTCGACGCTATGTTGGCCAGCTCATCACTAAGCGCATTAAACTCAACATCAATCGCAGTTTGGTCTGCTGTAGAATTAGTCCCATTTGCATACTGAACAGCTAGGTCGTTCATTCGATATGCAATATTGGTCATCTCATCAAAGGCCCCCTCTGCTGTTTGCATCATAGAGATTGCATCCTGAGAATTACGCATTGCCACGCTCATCCCACGTGATTGAGCTTCCAAACGGTTAGCAATTTGCAAACCCGCCGCATCATCCGCAGCTGAGTTAATTCGAAAGCCGGTGGACAGTTTTTCCATTGATTTAGTTAACGCATTGTTGGTCGACTGCAATGTATTTTGAGTCACTAAGCTTGCGTAATTTGTATGTACTGATATAGCCATCTGATGTTCCCCATCTGTGTTTGCTGTTCACTAACTGTTAACGACAGAGGAAAATTTTCATTTCATATTTTTCGAAAAAAGATCACTAAATTTAAAAATAGCAAGGCTCAAAAATGAGAAGTACGTAAAAATATCCTAGTATATTAATCAACAATATTCATAATAATGGTTGTTATGAGACACGTATTTAATACAGTGGCTGCAAGGCTAACAATTCCAATTGTGTTACTCATGATCTTGGCGATGGTGATTTTGCCGCTGCCTCCTATTCTATTGGATGCGTTTTTTACCTTTAACATCATGCTTGCCATTGTTGTCTTACTGGTCAGCAGCACCGTTTCGCGAGTGCTTGATTTCTCTATATTTCCATCACTATTACTTGTCGCAACCTTACTTCGATTAACTCTTAACGTCGCCTCTACCCGTATTGTTCTACTCGAAGGTCACAATGGCGGAGACGCCGCAGGTAAGGTCATTCAATCTTTCGGTGAAGTGGTTATTGGCGGGAGCTACGTTGTCGGTATCGTAGTATTCGTGATCTTGATGATCATTAACTTTGTGGTTATCACCAAAGGGGGCGAACGGATCTCCGAAGTATCTGCGCGCTTTACTCTGGATGCCCTACCAGGGAAACAGATGGCCATCGATGCCGACTTAAATGCAGGTGCAATCGATCAGAAAGAAGCCAAAACTCGACGTTTAGAAGTAGGAGAAGAGGCTGAGTTCTATGGCGCAATGGACGGTGCCAGTAAGTTTGTTCGTGGTGATGCGATTGCCGGGCTATTGATTCTATTCATCAACGTAATCGGGGGAGTGCTGATAGGCATTTTTGAGCACAACCTCAGCGCAGAAGCGGCTTTTCAAACCTATGCCCTACTAACGATTGGTGATGGTCTGGTTGCTCAAATTCCATCGCTGTTGCTGGCCACCTCTGCCGCTATTATCGTGACGCGAATCAGTGACAACGATAACGACATGGCGCAAACGGTCAAAAGGCAGTTACTTGCGTCACCGAACAACTTATACATGGCAGCAGGGGTTATGTTTGTTATCGGTAGCGTGCCAAACATGCCACACTTAGCCTTTTATACCTTTGCCGTCTTGCTAGCGTTCGTCGGCTGGAGACAATCGAAATTTCAGCATGTGACACCCGAGACCAGCCCCGATTTAGATGCGCTTCCTCAGCCCCACCAAGAAAACACCATCGATTGGAGCATTATTCCCAACGTCGATGTGATTGCTTTGTCGTTAGGCTTCAAGCTGGTTCCTTTGGCGAGCTCACAAAAGGGCGGCAATTTGATTAAAAGTATCCGTGGTAGCCGAAAGACACTCAGTGAACAAATAGGCTTTGTGATGCCAGAAGTGGTCATCACCGACAACCTTTCACTCAAGCCTTCTGAGTATGCCATTAGCATTGATGGTGATGAGATTGAGCGTGGTGAGGTGTATGCCGATAAAGCGATGGCAGTCGGCAACCATATTGACCACCCAGATCTGGATGGCATTGTTGGCATCGACCCTGCTTATCAGCTTCCAGCCCTATGGATTAAAAAAGGCGACAAAACCAAGGCGATCAACCATGGATTTCAGGTCATTGAAGTACATGATGTTATCGCGACCCACGTCAGCAAAGTATGCAGCGAACACCTAGACAACATCTTCAATTACGATGATGTAAAAGCCCTCAACCAACGACTTGCTATGCAGCACCCTGAGCTTGCAGAGAACCTAGCGAGCGTCATTAGCCCGAACCTACAAATGCAGGTCATCCGTCAGTTACTGGCTCAACAAGTGCCTATCATTAACGTAAGGACCATCGCTAATACCATTATTGAAAGCGTCGACACCATAAAAGACCCAATCTTGCTGTCCTCTAATATTCGGGTCGCGTTAAAACGAACCATCGTCAATTTGATCTCACCAAACAGCAAGACCATCCATGCTTTCATTATTGGAGCAACCTTAGAAGGTGAATTGAAAGGCGCGATCTCTTTGAGTCAGCAAAGCGATCCCAATATCCCTCTCGACTCGATTCCTGTTGAACCGACCATCTTGCAAAAATTCCAAAACCGCATGCCGACCATAGTACAAACCATGCAGAGCCAAAACCTGCCACCGGTTATAGTTGTACCGCCCACGACACGCCCGATGATCGCCAAGTTAGCAAAAGCCTTTGCCAAAGAGCTGATTGTGCTGAGTTACAACGAGATCCCAAATGAGTATGGGTTGAACGTATTGGGGGATGTGGAATAAGTCATAAGAGGCAAGAAAGAAGCCCATCCAGCTCAAGAAAGCCTATTGATGAACCTCTTTATCCATTTACCTTCCCGCAAAGCCAATGAATGCTAAAACACTCTGACAAAAAATGAATTCACCATTTAACAGGCGGGAGTCTATTCATCCTATTGGGGCAAGACAACCTGACCTGAGACGATCGGGAAAGTGTTTGTGGTTGGCTTTTTAGCCAAACGTACGGTCGTCAAAGCGCCGCCGATTTCGTAAGTCACATCGTATCCATCAACTTGTGTCGATGTGGTGTATTCGGTGCTGCAGCGTTGCTCGGTAGTCGTTATTGTATCGTTTTTCTGTGCGTTATCTTGAATCTTACGCCCTGTCATTGCTCCTGCTACCGTGCCAACAGCCGTCGCGATGGTTTTTCCTGAGCCACCTCCGACTTGGTTGCCCAAAGCGGCCCCAGCAGCAGCGCCGCCGATCGTGCCTATAATCTTGGCTTCGTCTTTCACCTCAGCTTGTCGAGTAACCAGTACGTTATGGCAAACCTTATGAGGAGTCTTGACCGATTTGGTGACGGCCTCAACTAACGTAATATTGGCAAGTGTTGGGGCAGAAGCTTCCTCTTTACACGCTGAGAGTGTCACCACGGTTGTTGCTGCCATTACCACTGCTTTGATTTTCATTGTCTTTCCTTAATTATGTTTTTGTATCGGAGGGCATAATAAGGATTAAAATTAGTGATATTTCAGCGGTGAATGAATTCTATGTCATTGTCTGGTGAAGAGTCAGAGCCAGATAATCACACTGTAAAATTATTATCATGGCGTGGTGATTTACTATACAAACGCAGATTTGAGGAGGGTTTAGAAGACTCGAACTCTATTTTTTTCAATGACGACGCCGCGTAACAACTTTCCAGATTGTTGGTTCTTAATTGAGACCGTATCGCCTATCAGCCCACTTTCCAACGCCATTCCTAACGTTTCTAAACGGATACTTTTCGATTGAAAAACCACATCCACAGCGTGCCCCTTTTCAACGTCATAATCCAAATACATAGAAGATGTAGTCAATAAATCGCCCTTGTTTACTGAACGCTTGATTTTGCTGCCAGCGATTTCGTTAGCCTTGAAGAACACTTTTTGGTCTTTGTAGAGTTTGATAGGTTCAATCGCAATATCGTCATGCGTCAGTCTTTGGCCTTTCTTAAGTGCCTTGTTGGCTGTCGCAGTCCAGACGGTTATTGTCGACGTTGAGGTCGCTGAAAGGGTCCACCTCTCTGGCTCACAACGCACGTTCCACTTTTGTTTGCCAAGCTTGATTTTACTTCTGTGCGTGACTTCAACAGACTCGCTACACTGTGGTAACTGATGAATAGCTCGAGAAAAGCGGATCTGAATATCCAATTGGTACTGTTGGGGATAACGGTAACGCATGGTTTGTTCAATGAGCGATTGGATTTGAGTGGAGAGTTGTTGTTCAAGAGTAATGTTACCAACTTCTGCGCTCACCTTGGTCACACAACCAAGGGCGAACAGCCATGTGCTAGCTAGTTTTAATAACTTAGCCATACACCGCCTCAACCTAAACATTGACCCTTAATTGATGCTTACCAAGCGCCTCTTCCATTGCTTGATGCTGCATCACCATGACACTGCCTTGGCGCGCCAACTTAGTTTTGCACTGCTTGATGGTCAGCTCGATTTCCGTATCCAAAGTTTGAATACGTTGTAGTGCTTTTCCTTTGAGCCGAGCCTGCATACTTTTTGCGTACTGTCTGTCTTCACACCCCAGTCGCTTGGCCAGAGCAAATCGCTTATCGTCAGCGTCTGCTAGCCGTTGAGTCAGTGATGTGATCGCTTGATTGAGCGATTCCAGCTTCTGATACTCGCGGTTTAATATCGCCACACGGATGTCATCTAGACGTGCGGACAACTCGCCTGACAAAGCCAACACATGTTGACCATAAGTAATGTAACCAATCAGGTCGCTTCTACGTTCCATGATCCAGTCTCGTAATGACTTTCGCTAGTTCATCCATATCAAACACTAACTCTCCCGCGGAAATTTGCGCTTTAATCTGCTCGACTTTAGCCATATCGATATCGTCTACACCGTCAAAAAGGCTCTTGGTGTTATCGAGCAACTCCACCTCATGTTGAGAGAGGTTAATCGGCTTCACCTTCGCTTTTTGATCCGGCTCTGTCTTTTTGTTTTGAACCACATCTACCTGAGTATGAGGCACAACGTGTTTTACATTGTCGACCTTAATTTGACTCATCTCTGCCTACCCATTTTTCTGCACTACTAATTAACTATAACGGCAGTATTTCGTCTCTGTTTCACCTTTTTCTCAATAGTTTGATTACATTGTCTCTGGTTGGCCCGCTAAAGCCGCGATGAATAGACTTCAGCGACAGCTCTGGATTGCTCACTAACTGATGTTTAAAACTGCCTAATTTGTGCAACTCTGGGTGTGAACAAAACGCGATAAGCTGGTCAGCTTTTTGCCTT
The DNA here is from genome assembly GCA_041879415.1 of Vibrio chagasii. Lineage (NCBI taxonomy): Bacteria > Pseudomonadati > Pseudomonadota > Gammaproteobacteria > Vibrionales > Vibrionaceae > Vibrio > Vibrio chagasii. Next base: position 1,135,570 of record CP090852.1, read on the forward strand.
TTCATTTTCAACATTTTCGATAATGCCAAATACAGTTTATTGACCCGTTCAAGCAAGGCATCGATTTGTTGATTCGAACCAGGCTCATTGACCAACAAGCGACTGATGTCGTCCAACACCGGATAGCGAGCTTGAGCCTGTACCGCAATCGGTGGCCCTTCAGCATAGCGACCACCTTGACCCGAAACGAAAACCTGCCCATCCCACAAACGCCATTGTTGGTCTCGAATGCCGATCACAAACTCTTGTTGTTCATTAATTCTGAGCTGCAAATGCGCATAAGCAAACATCATCTTGAATTGTTCTAGCAATACCTCTCTGTCTTCTGAGCGTTCAAACGCCAACGGTATCAAGCGGTTGTTGATGTACAGAGAGACAACTTCATCACGAAACCGCTCTCGCTGTAAGTCGAGCCCTGGAACCGTGAACTCGATAAAAGGGTTATCACCTTGAATCGGTGCAAAACTTGAATCCACCACATAGTCACCAAACAACCGTTTCTGACTCCAAAACACCAGTTTTTTCTTAATGACATCAATATGGTTGGCTTGTTCAGGGTTGTATTGGTTCAGCTCGGCTAACTGGCGCAGCTTAATCAACTCACTCGCCACGGTTCGTAGCACTTCCCCGGCCATCATGAGCCTGCTGTACATTTTGTGAGAGTCGGCGACCTCAGCAATCAGCTTAGGCCTTTCTTGCAAGTTCATTTGCACCATTTGCTGTCGAATGAGTGCATTATTCGGCTTGTTGCTGGTCAGCTTTTCCGGCTTCTTAATCTTTCCTGTCGTTGTCGGATTCACTTGATTCTTGCGCTGCGTAATACCCGTGAGTTTCATACTGCCTCTCCAATTAGGTCAACCTTGGCTCATTAGCAAAGTTCAGCTTGATGATCTCTTCCGATTGCATTTGTTTGACGATTTCAATGATATCTTTCCGTGCTTGCTCAACCTGACTGACTGGCACCGCACCAATGCGTACCAGATTTTCTTTGAGCTCTGTCGATACCCGTTGTGGCATAGAGTTAATGATGTAAAGGCGGCAATCTTTATTGGTACCTTTCAGAGCATAAGCCCATTGCTCTAAGCTGACTCTTTCGTTAATCAGGTTGATGGTCTCTAGGTCTTGATTGAATAAGGTGAAGAAATCAAACATCGCCTCTTCCACCAGCTCTGCGGCTTCAGCGTCTTGATCATGAAGGAATTGGAATAAATTGCTTTTGTCACCGGAATAACGGTTGATGAGGTTCGCGACCACTTTCGAACCTTGCAAGCTGGCAGACCCACCACTGTGATAATTGATTTTGCAGCGATCGATAAGGTCTTTGAGTGTCTCCATCAAACCAGAGGTGAGTACCTGCGTTTTAGATATTTGCAGTATTAACGCATGGCACTCTTCTTCCTCATATTCATCCATGACACGGCCGCTGTATTCCAGAGGGAGGTGGGCAATCAACAGCGCTTGCAGGTTGATGTGCTCTTTTTTAAGGTCATTAACCAAGAGTTCTGGGGGAATCCACGCCAGTTTTTCAGCATGTGAGCGGATCTCGTCGCCATAAATCTCCGATACTAGATCTCTCGCCAAATTACCGTTTAATGTCTTTTCCAACACATTGGTGATGTATTGTCGTGTCCCGCCGAGAATCCCGGAGTGCTTACGAAAATCATCAAAAAAGCCCGACAAAGAGACCAAAGCATCCTTGGCTTTGATGTCCTTCATCTTACTCATGGCATGCGTGATCTGTTTTATCTCTTCATGGGTGAAGCCTTTGAGTACCTCAGAACCGATGTCTTCTCCCATCGTGAGCACCAACATCGCGACGCCATCCACTGATTGATAGGTTTGTTTGCCATCCATGCACCTTCTCCTACTGACTTTTATTTGGTTCGTTATGCTTGTATCCAAGTACGTAAAATCTCAGCCACCCTGTTCGGATCCTCTTTTGCGATTAGCTTGAGGTGTTTAATTTGAACTTCGAGTGGGCTATCTGCAGATGGCAAGTTGTCATCGAGTGCTTTAATACCGGTTGCATCAATACCTAGCGATTCCAGTTTGGATTGCAATGCAGCATCAGCGGCACGCTCCTCTTTAGTAATGACGTCATCGTATTCCATGCTTTCCGCTTCCAACTCTTCTTGCTCCGCTGACTTAGTGAGATATTGAGCAAGAGGTCGTAGCACCACCATGATCATCAAGCCACTGAGCATCACACCTAGCAAATATTTGAGAGGCTGCATAATGTGCGTGTTCTCAAACCAAGCTATCGGAGCTTGCTCTGGAATACTCGCAATCACAAAAGGGAAGTGAGTGATGTGAATGCTGTCACCGCGCTCGGTATTAAAACCGATGGCCGAACGAACCACATTCTCAACATTAGTAAGCTCTTCTGGAGTCCAAGTTTGATTGGGGTTCGCTAAATCGTTAACCACAATAGAAACCGAAAGGTTCTGCAAGACACCTTGCTGGTGCTGAGTATGGCGAACCTTGCCACTCACTGCATAATCACGCGATGTTTCACTTCGGTTAACCTTGGCGTTGGGCTCTGGTTGAGGCTCACCATCGGTCACTGGTGGTGTGTTACTCAATGCCCCCGGAATCCCAAGCGCCATCGACGACTCGTTCATGTCATTCAGTAAGGTCTCTTTTCGCACAACGGGATCAGCATAGATCTCTTCTGTTTCTTCCACCTTAGAGAAATCAATATCACTGGCAATTTGCACTCGAAAATTAGCCGCACCGAGAATCGGAGTCAGCATATCGGTCGCTTGAGCAACCAAGGTTTTTTCAAGGTTACGTTTGTAATCAGATTGCTTACCAATCGTCACGGTAATGTCCCCAACCGTCGCGTCATTCGATAACAAACGACCGTGTTGATCGACTACTCGCACATGTTCCGATTTAAGTCCTATCACCGCACCAGACACCAAGTTAATGATTGACTCAACCTGCGTCGGCTTGAGGTCCATCCCATTGATAATATGAACAATCACAGAGGCTCTCGGCTGCTCAGCGTCATCGCGCATAAATAGGCTTTCTTTAGGTATAGCTAGATGAACACGAGCCAAGCTCACGGCGCTCATGGTGGTAATACTGCGTGCCAGCTCGCCCTCTAAAGCATGGCGATAACGAGCATTCTCCATAAACTGACTTTCACCAAGGCTCTTTGAGCTATCCAGTGAATCAAAACCACTCGGCAATTGTTCTTTTAAGCCTTTCGACGCCAATATCATCCGGATCTTAGCGACATCACCTTCGGGCACCAGTATTTGTCCATCGTCCTGACTCAATTGGTAACGTATTGATTCCTCGTCCAACATATGCAGCACTTGGCTAGAGTCGAAGTTCGCCGATTTACTATAGAGGGGTCTAAACCTTTCCGATGACGTCCACAACATAATCACGATGATCGCCGCTGTGATCGTCGCAAAAATAGTGATGATAATGACGTTGCGCTGTGAACTCTGCCAAAACATGGTCAGCCACCCAGAGGCTTCCGTGAGCTTCTCTTTAGCGGTTCCCATGTTGTTGGTCAACGCGGGTTGAGTTTCTGCTTCTCCTGCCATCGCTAATCCCTAGCCTAAATTGGCATTTTTATGATGTCTTGGAAGTTGGACACCATCTTGTTGCGCACTTGCATTAATGCATTGAATGAGAGCTGGGCTTTCTGAGATGCGACCGTTGCTCCCAATAAATCATCGCTTTTCCCTAACTCAACAGCGGTGATTTTTTCTGCAGCATGAGACTGATACCTATCCACAGTATCAAGCACACTTTTTAAGGTGTTGCTGAACGCCAGTGAATTGTCCGATACCGGATTTACCGCAAGATTGTCATGCGTGATGCCTCTCACCATGTTTCCAGTGACGGCTTGGTTAGAGAATGGGTTACTGGCAACCTCTTGCTGCTGTTCTATCTTCCCTAACATGGCTTGTTGCATTTGGACTGCAGTCATCTTTTCCATTATTTACCCTCGCGGTTGCATCACTTGCGTACTAACCGAATTTCTACGCGACGATTCTTATCCCGGCCTTGCTGAGTCGTGTTGTCGTACTTGGGATAACGATCACCATGGCCACGTATCTCAATCATTTTCTTTGACACGCCATTGCCCATAAACCACTGCGCAACGTCGGATCCTCTCTGCTTCGAAAGTTGTAAATTAGCGACGGAGTCACCGGAGTTATCGGTGTACCCATCAATCAGAATTTTAATGATTCTCGAGTCTCGTTTAACCAAGGTACTGATGTCGTTAATGGTGCGCTTCTGCCCTTCGGTGAGGGCTACCGCACCCTGTTGAAAGCGCAGTTCGACTCGACGCGCATGTTGGAAATTGACAGGCGGCAAGCCATAACGACATTCATTGAATTGCTCTAAAGCTGGCTTAAAGTTGGTGGTTGGGAAATAGACATCAAAGTCCATCGCATTGACGTTAAACCAAGCGCCACTCGCCATATCATCCAACATCAAGGTAGCGCCATCGTCTGTCACCAGAGCGGCCCCTTGCTTGTTAACTCTTTCAATGGTGGTTGTGGTATAAGACTGAGACGTTCCCCATACCGGCTCAGTGGTATTGAACGACGTTGAGGTTGGCAGCGATCGCACACCTCGCTTTTCCACTCTGACTTTCATCGGGCTTGCTGCCAACAAAATGAATTGCACTGAAAAGCCAGTGTGGGGATCAAAAGAGTTCAGTTCACACATATCAACAGACTCAGTAAACCGCCACTCGACACTATCGAAGGGAACAATGTAGCGCTGTGCCAAAGCCGGAGACGACATTACTCCCCAGCTTATTAGACATGCACTCAGCACCTTGCCAAGTGGGCACCTAAAAACAGGAAAAATGTCTGAGCTCGCGCTTGCCCAAGAGTACTTATTCATAACAGGTCAAACAGTGAAATTCCGGCAACACGCGCAAAGGTTTTTTGTGTCGCTTCTAGCGCGATCATGCCTTGGTTAAGTTCAACGGATGCCTCTGCATAATCCAATTCCTCTAGCTCAGAGCGAACCGTTTCTGCAAAGAACACCATATCGATACAGGTCTCTTTCAATCTTTCTAAAGCGTTGTATTGACTCCCGATGTCGGTTAATGAAACCAACAAGTCTTGATGAAGCGCTTGGTTGGTATTGAGCGCATTATCCAAAGCCGTTGTAAATCCCCCGGTTGCTAACTCCAACTCTGCTATCGCATTATCTAAGTCAGTAAAAATTGCACTGCTACCAATGGTGTCGGTGATGGTTAAATTACTCGGTACATACTGGTTATCACCGACCTTGGTTTCGCGATAATCTGAATTGGGGTTTAAGGTATAAGGCGGTGCAGTATCGATTGCCGGATTGCTGATGTCGGTACCTGAAAAGAGATAACTGCCATCATTGGCTTGATTCAATGTGTTCAACATTTCCGTTTTAAGTGACTTGAGTTCGAGCACGATTCCCGCCCGACTTTCCGAATCAAGAGTGCCGTTTTTCCCTTGTAAAAGCAGTTCATTCACTTGTTGGGAGAGCGATTCCAGCGTGTTGACGTTGGTTTCGTAGCGCGTCAATTGTGACTGCACATTTTCGATATTTCGCTGGTACTGCTGATTATCAGAGACCGTCTTTTTTAATCCCTCAAGGCGCACAGCGGCAATTGGGTCGTCGGATAAATGATTGATCCTCAGCCCAGTCGACATTTGCTCAAAAACTTTGTTCAAGCGGATATTGTTGTCCATTAATGAACGCTGCATCACCGCGTTAAATTGGGAGTCCGTTACACGCATCACTTTTCTCCTAGAATGCTCTTAGCAAGGTCTGGAACATCTGATTGGCCGTGCTAATAATTTTCATGTTGGCCTCATAAGCGTTGAGGTAGAGCAGCATGTTGGCCGCCTCTTCATCGGAATTAACCGCACTGACACTGTCTCTTGCCACTTGCGCGTCTTCCATGCTCACTTGAGCTGCCGTTGCTTCGCTCTGTGCCTGGCGAGTGAAAATGCCGATATCACCGAGTAGCCCTGAGTAAGCGCTATAGGGTGTTTCTCCCGCCACAGAACCATTGGTTAATGGTGTTTGTGACAGCATCGATAGGTCTTTCAACACATCGCCATTTCCGGCAAGCGTTGCACTCGATGAAAAGGCTAAGTCTTGTGCGGTGAGGGCAGGATCAATCGCCAAAGATAAAGCTTCACTGCCTGAGGTGTAGGTAAACAAGTTCTGACCCGCCGCGCCATTGAGGTCAAACCCTGAGTTCAATGCCGTATTCACACCATCAGCCAAGCCTTTGGCAAGGTCCGCGAGCAGTGTTTTGATGGGTTCATATTGATTCGTTTTTAGTGCTTCGAGCGCTCCTAACTCTCCACCTAATGAAGCATCAACAGGCGTTGTCATTGACTGAAAAGTGATGTTCAAATCCGTGCTGTAAGGGTCGCCACTGGATAGGTCTCGCGCAAGCGATGCGGCATAACCACCAATCACAAGAGGCTGGCCGTTTGGTGTAGAAAGTTCGACACCGCCATTGCTGTAGATCACCTGAACATCGAGAGACTTAGAGAGTTCATTGAGGTGTTTATCCATCGCATCTTGTAAACCACCAACGCTCTTGCCAAGCAGCGCATCTTCTTGCAGTTTTTGATTTAGGGAAGCGATGCTTTCTAATTGGCTATTCACATGGGTCACCAAGGCTCCATAACGCTCACTTTGCGCGGCTTCCTGCTGGCTCAACTGCGCAGACACAGAGTTAAACTGTTGCGCCAAGGCGTCAGCATTGGTAAGTACTTGCTGGCGAAAAGCGACACTTTCTGGTGTAACACTGGCCTCATCAATGGCAGCAAAAAATCCGTTCATCCCTTGTGTGAGACTCAGTCCATCCGCCCCCAATAAGTTTTCCAAATTAGAGAGGCCATTGAAGTAGCTTTGGCTAAATTGGGCTGATTCCGTCGCTTCTCTTAGTCGATTGATAGACGACTGATCGGCAATCCGCAGGATATCGCTAACCTCAACACCAGACCCTAGATTAATGCCATTCACAGCATTGCCCGATAAACTGGCTTCCATGGTGACGATTTGACGGCTATACCCGGGAGTATTCACATTAGCGGTATTTTGCGCCGTCGTATTGAGGGCTACCCGGTTGGCGAGTGCGCCACTTAACCCGATGTTGGTCATGCCCATTATTGATTCTCCTTATCAAAAGGTCGTCCCATAACTTGTGATGACAACTGTTTGAAGATCATATCTGCTAATCCAAACGACGATTGACGACTGATTCTTTGTGCAAGCTGAGCATCTAGCATGCCCTGAAACATATCGTCTGATTTCATCGACAACGGATTGTCTTTATCACTCAGTGCTTGGCTGGCAGAACGCATTCGGGTCAGCATTTGTTGTAAAAACAACGCCTCGAACTGCTGTGAAGCGGCCAGTAAACCTGAGGCAGAATTATCATGCTTTAATTTAGTAAGCGCGTTGTTGTCCAAGTAAAAGTTGGTCATTGCTTGGCTCGAACCTGCACTGGCTTTCACCATCGGCATCATTTCTGGTGCCCTGTTCAACATGAGTCTTTCAAATGACTGTGGATGATCAACAGGCTTCACCGACGCTACCATTTTGAGGTTATCTAGTATTGGCGCCGCATGGTTACTCGATATCGGCTCAAGCGACGAAGAGTTCACAACCGTTAGATTTGCCATTAGATCACCACCAAATCACCGTTAATGGCACCCACCTCATCGAGTGCCTGCAAGATTTGCATAAGCGCTTCCGGTGTCGCACCAATATTGTTAATCGCATCCACGATCTCTTGCAGGTTTGTCCCTTTCGGCCAAACCATAGTGGTCCCATCTTCCTCATCAACACTCACTTGTGAGTTCTGAATAATCGCGGTTTCCCCTGCGGTATTGAAAGCGCCACCAGGCTGAGAAACAGATTGAGATTCCTGTATTGTCACTGTGATCCCACCTTGGCTGACCGCCGCTTCAGACACCGTCACGTTCTGGCTGATAACCACTGTCCCGGTGCGAGAGTTAAACACCACCTTCGGCAGTCGGCGCCCCTCTTCCACCTCAAGTTCTTGAATCATGGCAACAAACATCACGCGGTCTTCGCTATCTATCGGAGCAGAGACTTGAACCTGACCTTTATTGAGCGCTTTCGCTACCTGACCGCCAAACATCTTGTTGATGGCCTTGGAAACATTGAGCGCAGTTTCGTAATTCGGTTGCTTGAGTTGCAGGCGTATCGTTGGCTCTAAATCAGCACCAGTCGAGACCTCTCGCTCCAAGGTCGCACCATTAGGAATACGCCCGACGGTAGGTGTGTTCCTGGTAATACTGGTTCCGTTTTCACCAGTTGCATTGAAGCCACCAACCACCAGACTACCTTGCGCTATGGCGTACACTTCACCATCAATGCCTCGTAGCGGAGTGAGCAATAAGGTGCCACCGCGCAAGCTTTTTGCGTCCCCCAATGAAGACACCGTGACCGTCAAGGTTTGACCTGCACCTTGGTGAGGTTCCACCATGGCTGTGACACTCACAGCGGCCACGTTTTTCAGCTTAGGATTGGTCGCATCATCCAATTGCACGCCAAATTGCTTGATCATGTTGACCACCGACTGTTGCGTGAACTTCACTTGCGATTTATCGCCAGACCCGTCCAAGCCTACGACTAATCCATAGCCAATAAGTTGGTTTTGTCTGTCGCCATACACCTCTGCAACTTCAGCGATAGGACGCGCCGCATCTACCGAAGAAGTAAACGCAAGCAAACACCAAGGCAACGCCAATGAGGTTAAGTAGAAGCGAATTGGGGCGCTCATTAGAATGGCATCCATGGCGAATTGAAGAACTGGGTCAACCAACCTGCAGTGTTGGTATCAGCAAACGAGCCGCGGCCAGCATAAGTGATTCTTGCATCGGCGATTCGCTGGGAAGAAAGTGTGTTGTCTGCCTGAATATCATCGACCCGTACATTGCCCGTCAGACGAATGTATTCATCTCCTTGGTTAAGCTTGAGCCACTTCTCTCCTCTCACCCTAAGCACTCCATTCGGCAAGACGTTGTAAACGGTGACAGTAATAGAACCCGATAAGCTGTTACCTTGTTTCGAAGCAGCTGCGCCATCAAAATCTCGCGTAGCATCAACAGAAGCGCTCACGTCTTCAAATGTCTTGTTGCCTAATGTTGGCGCGGTTATGTTGGCGCTGGAATCTTTGCCGTATTGAGTTGAAGCACTCTTATCTGACTCTGTTTTTTCATCCAACAACACCGTTAAAATATCGCCCACACGATACGCTCTTCGATCTTGAAATAGGGTCATCGAAGTCGTTCCCGTATACAGGCTGCCTTTGCTAACTCTGGTCACTTGATAGTCCAACTCGGGCGGTGCGTACGCTTCATCATTTGGTGAAGGCGGAATAAAATCATCTTGGCGACCAGCACAGCCAGCAACCATCACCACAAGCAAGGTGACTAAAGCGAGGTAATAAATCACACCGATTGCATGCGGCTTGCCCAACCTTGGTTTGATTGACTTTTCCATGTCAGATCTCCCTAACTACCATAGTTATTCACCCGTTAAGGCGAGAGCTATGATTGTTGTGCGATATACTGCAGCATTTCATCGGCTGCACTGACCATCTTGGCGCTCATTTCATAAGCGCGTTGGGTGGCGATCATATCGACCATCTCTTCCACCACCTGTACGTTCGATCCTTCAAGAGCTCCTTGTTTTAGTTGACCAGAACCTTCCGTTCCGGCGACAAGTTCAACCGCTTCACCCGAGCCTTCCGTTTCAACAAACAAGTTTCCTCCCTGAGCCGAAAGCCCCGCAGGGTTCATGAATTTCACTATGGTGATTTGCCCTAGATCTTCAGGGTTCACTTGGCCCGGAATGGTGGCACTGACCACACCATCAGCAGTAATACTGACGAGAGTCGCCTCTTGAGGAATGACGACTTCAGGGATCAGAGGGTAACCTTGCGTATTAACTAGCTGACCATCAGAGTTGGTTTGAAACTGGCCATTTCGGGTATAGAGCAGCTCTCCATCTGAGTTCTCTATCTGGAAGAAACCGTCACCTAGAATCGCCAAATCAAATTGTTGGTTGGTGTTCTGGATATTCCCTTGAGTAAACACTTTCTCGGTGCCAACCACTCGAACGCCATTACCAAGCTGAATCCCTGTTGGATGTTCATTGAGCTCTGTGGTTTCGGTACCTGCTTGTTTATCGACGCTGTAAAAAAGATCTTCGAACACCACTCGGTCTCGCTTAAAACCAACCGTATTGATATTGGCAAGGTTGTTCGAAATAGCCGTCATTTTTGCATCTTGTGCTGCCATCCCTGTTTTGGATATCCATAAGGCACTGTGCATAATTCCCTTCCTTAAGCTTTGAGAAGCTTATTGCCTATCTGAGCGATCTCATCGGCAGATGCCATCACTTCAATTTGCATTTCGTATTGTCGAGTCAGCGACATAATGCTGACCAGCTCTTCTAAACTGGAGACGTTACTCGCCTCTAAATAACCAGAACGAACCTGAACGCTAAAGTCTTCAGCCAGAACCTGACCGCCTTTGGGAACAAAGTGTCCACTTGCATGCATGGTCATCTGTTCGTTCTCGGGCTTAACTAATTTAAGCGCACCAACCTCTAGCGACGCCTCACCGCCAATCGGGGTGATCGACACCAATCCATTCGAGCTCACCGACACAAACTCAAAGTCTGGCAACACCATTGGGCCATCAGTCGACATCACTCGACGCTCGCCAAGGTAGAGTTGGCCATTGCCATCCAATCGAAAATTGCCCGCCCGCGTATAGAGCTCGGCAGGTTCATCTTCTAGCCCTTCGAGCGTAATAAAGCCGTCACCATTAATTGCTACATCCAGTGGTCGCTCGGTGCGTATATCTTCACCCTGGGCAAAGTTATTGATCGAAGAGTTGGTTCTGGAAGTGACGGAAGTGAGAAAACCCGAGCCTTCAAGGCGCATCGGTGTTGAGTGCTCCATCAAGGCTTTAAAACCAACAGTGTCCGCATGGGACAAATTATTCGCGCGCACGTGCTGAGCGAGCATGGTTCGCTCAGCACCTTTCGCTGCACTAAATAGAATCGGATTCATAGCGCTACACCACGTTGAACAAGGCTTGCGTCAGTTGATCCGATGTCGATATCGACTTGGTATTGGCTTGATAATTACGCTGAGCCGTCATCAGGGCCACCAGCTCAGATGTCAGATCAACGTTGGAGCCTTCGAGCGCACCAGAAGTCAAATCCCCGAACACACCACTGCCCGCAGTACCCAGAACAGGCGTGCCAGAACTAAAGCTTTGTAACCAAGCGGTATCACTGGTTTTGATCATGTTTTGAGGGGAAGCAAAGTCGGCAAGTACAACCTGACCTTGCAGTTGAGACTGACCATTGGTGTAGGTCGCAAAGATACGGCCATCGTTTTCCATTCGCACACTGGCATAATCACCAGAGGTGTAACCATTTGGGCTATTTTTGGAAACCACGAAGTCACTACCAAATTGGGTGACCGCAGATAGATCGATATTCACCGTGACACTGTTTGCCCCATTAGCTGGGTCGAAACTGACTGAGTAGTTACCACCCGATGAGATGGTGCCATCGGCATTAAAGGTAAAGTTTGCGGTATCCGTCGCGGTTGGTGAAGCGGCAGGTATCAAGGCATCAGCCCCATCAATCGCTTTACCGTCAACCAAGATGTGAACATCCCAGTCATTAGACGCGCCTTTGACAAAGTACTGGCTCACCGTATGAGGATTCCCCAAAGAGTCATAGACTGGCGTGGTATAAGAGTGGTTGTAGGTCGATGAATCGCTGTAGTCGAATGCGCTGGCAGGAACCTGCTCTCTGGCATCGAGGTTGGCAACAAACTCGATGCTGTCCGTTTCTCTAGCTTGCAGCGATGCCGTGCTGATCTGCACCGTGCCTACCGAGCCGAGCAATAAATTGTTATTACCATCAACCGAGTAACCTTGTAGAGCCGCACCACTGTTCGCAGTGATTACCCCATCAGCGTTCATGTTGAAAATACCAGAGCGGGTATAGAGAGTTTGCCCTTTACTGTCTTCAAGCACAAAGAAGCCATTGCCACTTAATGCCATGTCCAGTGAGCGCCCAGTTCCGGTTACCGTTCCGCTTTTCTCAAAGTTTTGCGAAACCCCGACCACTTCAACGCCACCTGCCTCACTGCCGCTGTAAACGGACGCAAACTCGGTTCTCGACTCCTTAAAACCCGTCGTAGAAACGTTAGCAATGTTATTTGAAATGGTGTTTAGCTCTGAGTTCGAGGCATTCAGCCCGCTCAGTGCAATACTAAAACTCATAATGTCTTCCTCTTCACGCTAAAGAGGCTATCTCCGTCGACTCAAACACCACGGAGAACGACAGCCGTCATCTTACTTACTTAAAACAAAACTAAAAAATACAAACCAAAAACCGGCAAAGCCAAAAATGTAGCGAAAATTATCTAACTAATTAAAAACCTTACTCATTTGAGAAGGCAGCCACGTCATAAAACGCGACCATGCCAACCCCTTTAACCTGCAAGTGGCTAGTGCCACCAATCAAAGGCGTCGTCACATGTTCCACCTGGCCATGCTGATAAATCGATGGCTGGTAATCCTGTCCACTGTCCAATTTGATACGCATCTGATACTGGCCGGTCAGCCCCATGGCTTGCGTATCCAATGTGTAATCCACTCGCCCTGCGCTATTCGGGCCAAGATTCAATGATTTTACGTTGCCAAGCGAATCCACTAACTCAAGCATCACGGTATTCGACGGAGCTTGCAGCTCAATGTACCCGGTATGCTGATCAACACCTGCTGCAGACAAGCGATCACTTTTTACCGTCACCGTTTTATCGATCAATGCGGCGGTGCTAAGTACTTGTAAGTTATCGAGCATTGTCGAGTTGTTTTGCGTCAACTGAACTAGGTTTTCCGTACTTTCGACCTGAGAGAACTGCGCCAACTGTGCAACATATTCGGTGCCGTCAGTTGGGTTCAGTGGATCCTGATTTTCAATCTGAGCCACCATTAAAGTAATGAACTCATTCTTTAATGCGCTCGCACTGTTCGGATTGTCTTGAGGGGCCATCGTTGACGCAGACTCAATATTATTGACCTGCGCAGCACCGGATATCGTTGTCATGGTGTCGTTCCTCTGGTGTCATTGGCAGCAGTTGGGTTAACTGCGCCAAAGCCCCATCAATGATTGTTGCATCGACTTTACGTTGCCGAGCACTTCGACGCTGGCTTCAAAACTACGAGTAGCCGATATCATGTCAGCCATTTCGTTAACGACATTGATGCCAGAGTAATAAACATACCCTTCGTCATTGGAGAGAGGATTGTTGGGCTCGTAACGCCCTTCCATCATTGAGGAGACTTCAACAACATCGGCAATGCGAATCGGCACCACACCTTGCTGTTGAGTTTGCTGTGCGTTGAAGTGGTTATAGACCGCTGAGAAAATCGGTTTTAGCGGTTTATAAACTTGTGATGGGTCACCAGATACAGAGTCGGCATTCGCCAAGTTACTGGAGATAGTATTAAGCCTGACGGTCTGCGCACTCATCGCTGAGCCTGCCGTCTCGTAGATACCTAAGAATGCCATGATGTCCCTACCTAATTCACTTATTGTCCTTTGATGGCAGACTTTATCCCGTTGATCTTAGACTGCAAAAACGCAAGGCTCTGATGATAATCCATCACATTCTTCGCGAACCTAGCTTGCTCGTTTTCTAGCTCAACGGTGTTGCCATCTCGTGTTCTTTGCACAGGAATCCGATATTGAGCCGCCGTACCTATGTACCAGTCTTTTGAGTGACCAATACCACTGAGTACCGCCTCAAATCTGAGATCCATCGCTTTGTAATTAGGCGTATCCACGTTAGCAATATTGGAGCTCAATACTGCCGCTCTGTCCAAACGAAACTGCACCATTTTAGGGTGTACCCCAAGTGCATCGTCTAAGTGAATCATTGCCCTAGCCTCGTCGTTGTTAGGCCTAATTCCTTGTAATAAGTAGGCCTTTATCTTTTTATATTTCTCTCACAACCGAAGTTGAAATGAGATTGCTTTAACCTATAGTTAGGATTAATTAGCGTGTCAAATTTGAGAATGACCGCAAAAACCAACAATTGGTACTTGACATGAAGAAATTATCATTGACCGAATTTGGTAATCCGAGCATAAAAATGCGTAAATTTCTGTTAAGACACTCAAGCCATTTCTCGACAGAAATTATTGATATTTTTAAATTTAACTTTGCGGGTCGTCACGTCAAAGCCGCGTTCTCAGAAGCACGCCGACCACCAGCCAACAGCATCAAAACCGTTCTTCATATTGAGGAATTTGGGCATGTTTTTTTCTTTATTTCGCCACAAGCTGCCGATATTCTGCTACACAAGCACCTCAACAACCCATTACCACTCAAAAAATCTAAGCGTAGCAACCCCGATATTGCGCTAACCCAAACCCACTTAAGGCTTTTTCAAAAGTTCACCATGGCGATCACCAACGCGCTGACCGCCGATGCCAATCACTACGCTATTGAGCACACCGACCATCAACCCTCAGACATTGGCGTCACCATTACGTTTGAGTTTGACGACCAGCAGCTCGATGTGACCTTCATGATCGATAACAAGTACGTGAAAAAGCTGCGCGACATGATGGAAAGTAATGAAACATTTGATCGGGAAGAGATACTCGACAACCTACGCTATCAGCCCGTCGAGCTAGGGTGCGTGATGCTTCACAAGCAGTGCACACTGCATGAGCTTTCTCAGCTGAAACCTGGGGATTTTATGCCCATGACCCTATGCAAAAACCTGACGGTTAAGGTCAACGGGCACCCAACTTTTTTTGGCAAACTTCAATCCATAAACTCTGAACTGGGAGTCGAAATCGATGGCTAACGATAAAGAGACACGCAACATTGACAGCTCAATGAGCGACCTAAACCTGCATGATGAATTGCCAGATCTTGATGATTTAGATCTGGATGATCTTGCCGACGACATCGACCTTGGTGCCGACAAAGAACACGTCAGTAACATCTCTCTGCTCAAGAGTATTCCTGTCGACATCACCGTTGAGGTTGCGCGTAAGACATTGATATTAGATGAGCTACTGAATCTAAAAGCGGGCAGCGTCGTGATGCTAGAAAAACATGAAGGAGACCCTGTTGATATCAAAATCAATGGCACCGCGTTCGGCACAGGAGAAATCGTATCCAAGAATGGTCAGTATGGCGTGAGATTACTGAGCATCATCAAGAAGCCAAGTAAGTAACGTCTTTGAGTAACGCAAAGAATACGATGTCTAAACCAATATTCTTCACGCTCGCTTTCGCCTTATTCGCGGGCGCATCGCACGCAGAAGGGCTGACGATTCTCAGTGAAACCACCACATCTGACGGCACAGAATACAGCGTTAAATTGCAGATTCTGATCCTGATGACATTACTGAGCTTCGTTCCAGCTTTCGTGATTATGTGTACTAGCTTCACACGAATTGTCATTGTCTTGGCCATTTTAAGGCAAGCGCTTGGCCTACAACAAACGCCGCCAAATCAGGTGCTTGTGGGGATCGCCCTGATTTTCACTTTGCTGATCATGAGGCCAGTTTGGACCAAGATTTACGACACCGCTTACATTCCATACTCAAACGATGAAGTCACCTTGATGGAGGCGTTAGACACAGCAGAAAAACCACTGCGTCGCTACATGCTCGACCAAACACAACGCAAGGCACTTGAACAAGTCTCCAAGATAGCAGGAGAAACCTCCATAGAGTCTGATCAGGATATCCCCTTCTTAGTTTTACTGCCGGCCTATCTGCTGAGTGAGCTCAAGGCCGCCTTCCAAATCGGCTTCATGTTGTTTTTGCCCTTTCTGGTCATCGACTTAGTGGTCGCATCCGTCTTAATGTCGATGGGGATGATGATGTTGTCACCCTTGATTGTTTCTCTGCCTTTCAAACTTTTGGTATTTGTCATCGTTGATGGCTGGGGCTTACTCATGGGGAGTTTAGCCAACAGTTTTTGGATCAGTGGATGAGCCCGGAAGAAGCCGTCACACTGGTCAGCCAAGCAATCTGGCTGATCATTCTTATGGTGTCGGTTCTTATCGTACCTAGCCTGGTCGTCGGTTTGGTGGTAGCGATTTTCCAAGCCGTCACTCAAGTCAATGAACAAACCCTCAGCTTCCTCCCTCGGCTGCTCGTCACTCTGCTATGCATCATTCTTGCAGGTCACTGGCTATTACAAGAGATCAACGACCTATTCTTGTTTATCTTCAATACGATACCAAGCAAGGTTGGCTAGGCATGATGCAAATAACCTTTACCGATATCACCCAATGGCTAGGGGCTCTTTGGTGGCCTTTTGTTCGGTTTACTGGGCTTTTTCTGATCGCACCATTTTTTGGTGATAAAGCGATACCGGTAAGAGTTAAACTGCTGTTTGCTTTTATTTTTTCTCTACTTCTCGCCCCCATGGTGAAAGAGGTTCCTCCATTTAACCCATTCAGTATCGACACCCTACTGTTCTCTTTTTATCAGCTCATCTTTGGTTTTTTAATTGGTTTTGCGGTGATGATATTTTTCACCATTTTTTCGATTGCGGGTCAGGCCATTTCCATGCAAATGGGTTTAGCCATGGCTGTGATGAACGACCCAGCCAACGGAGTCAGCATTGCCATCATTGGCAGAATCATGTTCATCACTTCGATGCTGCTTTTCCTCTCTTTGGACGGGCACCTAGTGGTGCTGCTTGTGTTCAAAGAGAGCTTTGAGTATTGGCCTCTCAATTCACCTTTCCCTTTCAACAGCATTGAATACGTACTGAAAATGGTGTCTTGGATGTTTGCGACCGGCTTACTGGTAGCGGTGCCAGCTATCGTCGTCATGCTACTAAGTAATATTACGTTTGGGCTAATGAACAAAGCGGCACCGTCTCTTAATGTCTTTGCACTTGGTTTCCCAATGACCATGCTACTTGGCTTATTCGCATTAATGGCGTCCCTAACTGGTATCGGCGATCACTATTTTGATCTGGTATTAGAGTTGAACCAGCACCTGCACTACATGCTGAGGCTGCCTAATGTCTGATCATCAAGATTCCGGAGACAAGAGCGAACAACCTAGCCAACATAAGCTCGCTAAAGCTCGGCGAGAGGGACAAGTACCGCGCGCGAAAGAGTTCGTTTCTTCCATAACTCTCATCAGCGTCGTCGCTTACTACGTGTTGAATGTAGACATGATTAAACAGACCTTCATTGAACTGTTTCTTGTAAGCTTTCAGTTTGATAGCCAAACAGTCAGCCAGCCAATGGCTATCGTCGAGTTAGTAGGCACCGCGCTTTTTTCGATGATCACGCTATTTTTCCCACTACTGATTTATCAAATGATTGCCGCAATCGTCGGCTCGACGCTACTTGGAGGGTGGATATTCAGCCCATCTTTGCTGATTCCCAAATGGGAAAAGATAAGTCCACTCAAGGGATTGAAACGTATATTTTCCTCCCAATCGATCGTCGAACTGTTCAAGAACGTTATTAAGGTCTCTCTGTTTTTTACTCTGCTGTATTGGGTCATATCGAGCTACATCTCAGTGATCACCAACCTCGTCAGCGCCCACTTTGATACCGTGGTGCTCTCGGTCGCGACCATTACCATTGAGTACTTGGGCTACCTTCTTTTAATCGTCTTGCTATTTGGCTTGTTTGATTTCCCTTATCAACGACACGAATTTACAAAGCAGATGAAAATGACTAAGCAAGAGGTCAAAGATGAGCACAAAGAACAAGAAGGGCGACCTGAAGTGAAAGCTCGTATCCGTCAGATACAGACTCAAAATGCCAAGAGAAGTGCCAATGAGCGAGTGCCAAAAGCGAGCGTTGTATTAACCAACCCAACCCGTTACGCCATTGCCCTAATCTATGACTTGAGCCAAGCTGAAGCCCCGTTTGTTGTCGCGAAAGGCCAAGATGATGTGGCGTTGTACATCAGAGAGCTTGCAGCTAAACACGAGGTTGAAGTCGTTAAGAGTCCTGCACTCACGAGGGCGATTTACAACACCACTCAGATCGACCAGATGGTTCCAAACCAACTCTTTGTCGCGATAGCGCACATCCTAACTTATGTGAATCAACTAAAAGCATGGCGCAAAGGTGAAAGAAACAAACCCACCAGCTTGCCTCAATTCAACATCCCTAAATCTTGGTCCGATCCGACCGATTAGATCGCTACTTCACCAAATGAAACACCCAAAGTTGTCGTTTTTGTTCAATACCCAAATCCAATAGCCACTTACACTTTCGGTCATTGAAACAACAGAGATTAACGCGATGTTAGACATCAAAAAGATCACAACACTTAACGACTTAAGTGAATTAAAAACAGCTTACTTTTCAGAATCGACAGCGCCACTCGATGGCATGTGGCATTTTGGCTTTGTACCAATGTCAGACCATTTCGGTTTTTACGAGAGCGGCAAACTTGTGGGTTACTGCGTACTAAACAGTGAAGGTTACTTGCTGCAGTTTTACCTTGTACCAGAAGCTAACGTAAACATTGCAGATCTATTTACCATGATCATAGAGAGCAACAGCTCAGTGATTGGTGAAGTGCAAGGCGCATTCGTGAGCACCGCAGAGCCTCAATATTTATCACTGTGCTTGGACAACAGCGCATCATTTAAAGTCAATGCCATGATGTATCGTGAAAGCTCTCAAGCTAGTTGCGATTTCAGTTCCAACCAGACTGAAGAACTCGACATGTGCATCGCGACACAAGCAGAACTCGATAACTTTGTTGAGTTTGCGGTATCAGCTATTGGTGCGCCCAAAGAATGGCTCAGCGGTTACTACAGCAACTTGATTACTCGTCAAGAGCTATGGGGTTACTGGGAAAGTGGTGACATTCTCGCAGCCGGTGAGTGCCGTAAGTTTGATGAGTACCAAACGCAGTATGCAGACTTAGGCATGATCGTCGCAGAACAAGAGCGTGGCAAAGGGCTAGCAACACGCGTGCTTAACTCGCTTAAGCAACAGGCTAACCTCCAAGGTTTGGAAGTTATATGCTCAACTGAAAGCAGCAATATTGGTGCGCAAAAAGCGATTGAGCGATCCGGGATGTCATCCAAGCATCGCATCTTGCAGTTTGATTTTAACTAGTTAGATATTCAGCATAGCCCTTGCTCTGCTGAGTATGCTCAGGCGCAATACTTGGCATAGGCGGTCAGTAACGATAAAACTGTCGCCGACAACGATATCCACATATAGTTGTGGTGGTACTCATCAAAAATAGAAGCTCGAATGATCAATTGGTTACAGTCTCCTAAATCCTCAGTTGTTGCTCAATACATTGATTGTTATTGGCTTATCGAAAAAGCGCCCGACGCTCAAACTCACCAGTTTCCGATACTCAACCCTGACCCTTCAGCACATTTGATTCTGTCGCCCAGCGACCAACCGTATCACTACACAATAGATCAACAAGTCCAACAAGGAATTGGCAGTCACCTATTACTGCCCCATCACAAAGCGATAGAACTGGATCACACGAAGCCGTTTATCCACTTGGGTATCAAGTTCCACGTCGGCGCTTTGTACTCGCTCACTATCCCTGATTGCCCGCATCCAAGCTTAGATCGCGTCAACACCATCGACCTTGCAGCTTTACTCAACAACTCTGATGCCGATGTAACGTCACTGATTAAGCTTGCTCAAAGCGACTTTGAAGCTTGTTGCCAGCAATTGGATGACTTGCTGCAACCTTGGCTATCCACCGCTAGAACCGATAGGCATAGCGAGCTCACTCGAAAAGTACTGAGTGTGCTTGGTTCAACGCCGATAGCTGAACTTGGTGACAAGCTATTTTGTTCTCAAAGAACACTCGAGCGAAGCTTTAACAAGGTGACTGGCCTAACGTTAAAGCAGTGCCAATCCATGAACAAACTCGAAGCAATGCTCGAATATCTTTATAAGAAAGAGTTGAATGACATAGATTGGCTAGACGTTGCCTTTCAATTTGGGTTTAGCGATCAACCACACCTGATTCGGTACCTAAAGAAGACCATTGGTCTCACACCAAATACCTATGCCAAGGAAGGTGGGTTAACCATAGATGTTTATGGTGGTGTCAGGTCAGAGTAACGAACGGCCCACACACGAGATCTCTGTCTATCGTGTCCCATTCGTAGCAAGTTTTATTGAGTTTAGAATTGCGACTCCATATACTGGAAACACCATCAGACGGAGGGCAATAATGAATAATAAAAACAAACACATAGTTTTAATTCATGGTCTGTATATGCCTGCGTTGATCATGCAATATCTAGATAGAAATTTTAAGAAACGCGGCTTCACCACCCATAAGTTCGCCTACAACTCACTGCGTTTTCCATCCGCAGCAAAACGCCTAAATCGCTTCGTAAATGCACGCTTTGATGAGCACGATAAGGTCTATTTCTTTGGTCACTCTCTCGGTGGCTTACTGATTCGTCATTACTTTAAATTCTACCAACCACACTTCGCTGACACCTGCATTATTACAGCGGGCACACCACACAATGGGGCAACCATAGCTAAAACGCTTTCTAATCATGGTCTTGGGTTCATTTTTGGGTCGACCAAACACATCCTCAACGATGGGCTTGGTGACTACGATAATGATGTGCCGATTGGTGTGATTACTGGCACCTACGACGCTGGCGTAGGACGAATCGTATTAGGAAAAAATCATGGCGATGGTACGGTCACTCTGGAAGACGCAAACCTGAAAGGGGCAACAGACACTTGCGCGCTCAACGTCAACCACACTGCCTTGGTGTATTCTAAAGAAGTGGTACAACGCTCCGTTGAATTCATTCACTTCAAGGCATTCCTAGCGGCTCAATAACAAGCTGGTTCACACGTTATCTAGCGACTCGACTCTGAGCTTAACTCCCCCAAACAAAGCAGCTCCCGTTACTTTAAACCCTCCGTATCTCTTCAACAGTGAAATACAGAGGGTCTCCTTTTAAAACTAAAATTAGAACTGATAGTTAAACTCTATGCGGTGATCGCCGTCTTCGAAGTTCACTTCTTCATTCCAGTTGGCAAAGTAGCGAACATTAAAGCGAGGGTTGATTTGATAAGACGCAGCAAATTCATGAGTCATGATGGAATCATCATCGTAGAACGCGCCATTTTTGTAGGTATCTGAGCCGCTGATTGTGCCCATATACATCGGGTTATAGTTCAGCCAGATCTTGTCTGTAATTTCAATTTTCGCGTACATACCCGCCACGTAGAATGTGCCGTGCATGTCGTAGCGATCACGCAGCTCATCCGCATCAGCACGAACCTTATCTGTGAGAGGCTCCCCTGCTGCTATACCTGCGCCCGCTAAAGGGTATAAGTTTACTGGTCCGAATTTGGGTAACGCTTGAATGAAGCTGTAAGAGGCCGAACCTTGATTCGTATCGAAGTTGTAGTTCACATCAACTTGCGCACCTCGACCATTGGTTAAGTCGACAGAAAAATTACGAAAGCGTACTGAATCTATTGAGTCATCAACAGTGCCGAACTTGGCTTTATTATTATCACGAAAGCCTACTGCTTCTCCCGCAATACCTTTAATCTCCAGTACGTTCATACCCATGGTGGTGTCTGAGCCCGTATCGTAGGTTTGACCAAACTTTAAGTTGAGACCTTTATCGCTGTAACCCGCTCCGGCTTGAGTATAAACAGCCAGTGGGTCACTCATGTCTTGTACTGAGTCTTCGGCTTTAGTTATTGAAGGTACACAAATTAAGGCTGTGACAATGCCTACCGCTAACGTGCGCGGCACAAATGTATCAAAATCGATTTTCATGGATGAGTCCTTGGTTGGGCGCGTGGCTGATACACGCGTTTCACTGAGATTTGAAATGCTCATCCGTGAGCAAGGAAGTTACTTTGAACAAGTCACGACTAGATATTGAGTGGCTTAATCTCAGGCATGTTTGCCTCCCAATCTTGTACATCGGCTACGTCAGGTAGATAAACTCGAAGCGTGAACCCCCAGTTATCAGCAGGCGTTGCAGCGTAATTAACGTTATTTTTAGCAGCATATGAACCACATTTTTCACCACCAAAGACCACGGTGAAGGTACCGTCTTCGTTGGTCGTTAGACCTTGGTTTGTTGAAACAATATTGTTCTCGTTGGTCATTAGAAACTTATCTTCACCGTAAACGGTAATTGAGTAGTAGCCACGCGGATCGACTGACTTGGGTGCACGGTATGTCGCGGTGTAGCACGTGTTGCCTTCTGCGCCACTCAGAGCGTACACCGGGTACATAGCGGTATCATGTGGCGATAGTCCCCAAGCTCCTGCGTTGGCATAAGTTAAGCCTTCCCAGTTGGTAACATCTTTAATGTTCCATTCAACGTGCTTCTCTTGAGCGACGGATAGATGGTTGTTATAGCCCTCCATTAAAGCGCCACGAACTTTCATCATGCGTTCCATGTCTGGTCCAACAAAACCTTCACCGTTACCACCACCAGTGACGACGATCTGATCTTGCAAAACACGTAATCGTGCCATGTCTTCTTCAGTGCCATCTGTCGCTAGACGAACACCAAAGGCAACGAAACGTGTATCGAACATGTCTGGTGTGAAGTGGTAAGTCCCTGCTTCAACTTCATACACGGGGATTGTATGGTTAGAAGTTTGAATATGGAGAGACTGGAACTTGTCGCCATTCGAAGGAACCGTAATAGAGAACGGCTTAGATGTATCGATACCACCAACAGAATAAAGATGGTCAAGCGCTGGGGTGACCACCCAAGTATCGCCAACTTGGTTTAGCTGACGGAAGTGGTGAGGGTTATTCCAACCCGCTTGGAAGTTATTAACGAAGTTATTGATGAAGAAGCGAGCTTCTTGGTGGATGAACTCCTGAGCCGTCATACCATGGTCCTCAGGATTAACAGCCCAACCAGAAGAATCAATCGCGCTCATCAGCTTAATTGACTCCGCCGAATATAAATCAGGGTTCGCTTCATAAGCAGGCGTTGCTGCAACAGCACCAAATGAAGTTGCGGCGACCAATACAGCTAAGGTTGTCTTTTTCATTACCATTTCCTCGTTGAATTTCTAATTTTTACCAATAACGGTGATGCGATTACTGTAATTAGAAATGTTGGGAGGAAGTAGTAGCGCTAATTGATGCTCTACATAAGCACGGTTTATGTAGAGGTGCTTATGTAGAGATAGCAAGTTCGATGATTCAATATAAAGATCGCTTGAAAGAGCGCTAGACGTTTTTCAGATACTGATGAAGCTGAGATCGAATGGCCGCATGGCTTTGATTGTTTGCGTATTTCTTGTGATAAACCAGATCAAGCTGAATAGGATCAATGGAGAAAGGCACCTGAATTTTCTTCAACCCGAGCTGTTCGATCAGTGGGTCGTTATCATTCGTTGCACAGATAGCATTGGAGTTTCGGACACATAGCAGCATTGAGCTAGGGCTGGTCACCTGCTTAACAATCTTCCTCGGCAGATTCATTTTGGCAAGCTTCTCAATGCCAGAGACTTCACGAACCGTGTACGTTAGCGTTACGTGCTCAAGGTCATAAAACTCTTCCAAGGTAACAGAATCCCCTATTGTTGGATGATCTTGACGGCAAACGTAGACAAGGCCGACATCCTGAATATGTTCATACACAAATGCCTGCTCTTTCTCTTGTTTAAAGCGAGACTCAATAGCCATATCGATTTTGTCGTGTCTTAAATGGTCTAGCACCATGTATTCTGACAAAGGGTTCTCAATTAGCTTGACCCCGTCAATTACAGGCAGGTGAATAACGATATGTTCAGGAGCATAAACCGTAAACTCTCTCGGTTTATCTAAAGCTAACTCCAAGCGATGCTCAATCTCTTTAAAGTGCTCCGCCAGAGCATGCGCATCGGATGTCGGTTCTAGCCTTCGACCATGACGGACAAACAAAGCCTTACCTAACTGTTGTTCTAGGCGTTTAATACTAGCCGACATCGCAGGCTGAGTGACATCCAATACGTCAGCAGCCTGAGTAATACTGTTGAGTTCATAAACACGTAAAAAAGGGATAATTAGATTTAAGTCCATACATCTCCAACTATTCGTCAGCCAGTCGTACCATTGTGGTCAATTGAGCGACCAAAATTTACAGGCCACAATACCGACATACAAAAATACCACTCTTTATTAAAGAGTGGTATTTGTTGATTCGATTAGCAAAGTTGGACTAACAATCTTAGAGGCGATTCACTCTGGTAGGTAAGAACACCTCACCAAGCATGCAGCGTACTGAGCCACCGCCGATATCTTCGATGGTTTTCACGTTGAATGGCAGCAGTTTACCGTGCGTCGCTAGCTGAGCGCGTTGTGCAGGAGAAAACGCGTCAAAAGCTGACTGCGACATCGCGATCACTTTATCGCCATTCACGGTTTCAAGCTGCAAGATGTTGCCACAGAAGCGATTCATCTGATCGATTGAGATAGAGATAACCTGTTTATCTTTCGCGAGTGACTTAACCACAAAACGGCGCTCAAATTCTGGAATCACTTCATCACAGATCACGCAGAAGTTATCACCAATCGCCATCATTACATTGGTATGGTAAATCGGCTGACCAGATGGCAATGCCGTTTGGAACGAAACCACGCGTGAATAACCAATACGCTTCGCGTAATCCTCTAACACTTCACGGTCACAACGTTGAGAAAGCGCGGCATAGATGGTCTTGTTGATATGGTCAATCACCATCACACCCGTACTCTCAAGATAAGAGCCTTGTGCGATGTAAGATTCTAGCGACTCAGTATGGTTAACAATACGACCCGACGCCTCTAGTGCTTCAATAAGCGCATTTGGTTTCACTTCATTCTGACGGTTTTCACAGGCCATTGGGAAGGTGAATAAGCTGCCATCACTACAGGTGCTGAACCAATTGTTTGGGAACACCGCATCTGGCGTTTCCACACCAAGCTCTGGATAATCAAACTCTACAACTTGCACACCCTCTTTACGTAATGAAGCCACCATCGCCTTAAATTCAGCCATAGTTTCTAACTTCACCTCAGCTTCGGTGAGGTTAACTCTGTTTTGAAACTCGTTATCACGTGCAGTTTCTTCGTTAAATCGAAATTCTTTTGGCGGCACCATAACAACGCAATTGGCGTTTTGAACATTAGTAATGTGAAGTGATTTTTTGTGTAGGTTTAACATTTCAACCGTCCCTATCTTTTATTTACCTCAGAATTGTAAACAAGTTGTTACGACAAGATTCACTGAAAAGAATAATGATTTGAATATTTATCCAAAACATTTACTGCCAAACCCAGTTTAAACCGTAATTTTTACTGCAAGATAACAGCACATCAGAAAGAACCAACAGTTTGCATATCAATTAGAGAATTTGCTGAATAAATATCCGAGCGGTCTTTTCTGTGTTACCGCGAGTTTAGGTTACAATTTAATCCATTTAGCGTTAGGATTATCACCGTTGCATAACAATCAATTACGTTTGAAATAAGCTTAACTCTTCCCATCTGATCCAATCTAAAATAAGCGTCATACACAATACGTTTTGGACCTTTCGCGATCACTAAAACACGGTGTTAAACCAAGCTCTAGAGCCAAGCGTTTAAGCCAGAGTGAAAACCAAACTCCATCGAATGATTTAATGCTTATAAGAACGCATGGGCGCTCATAAAATTTCAAACTAAGACTGTGAAAATTTAAATTGAGACTATAAAAACAAAGCTGCACGACGATGCCGCTGCTTATAGAGACACGAGTTTATAAAGGGAAATCTATGTACAAAAAGTTTGAAGGCTTTACTGAAGCCTTTCCAAAGGGAGAGCCGATACAACCTCCTACTGGAATACTGGCATTTTGCCGCCACTATACGCGAGGTTTTGAAAAGCCGCTCATCTTGCTCGG
Organism: Vibrio chagasii; assembly: GCA_041879415.1. Classification (NCBI taxonomy): domain Bacteria; kingdom Pseudomonadati; phylum Pseudomonadota; class Gammaproteobacteria; order Vibrionales; family Vibrionaceae; genus Vibrio; species Vibrio chagasii. The sequence continues at coordinate 1,161,538 of CP090852.1, forward strand.
TATCATGAGCATGACGATTGCGATCATCGAAGTGGCGCTATTTGGTTACATGGGACAATTGGTTGACTGGCTATCAACAAGCAACCCAGAAACCTTCTTAGCTGACAACAAGTCCACTCTTATGGGTCTTGGTGTACTGCTGTTGGTCGTAATGCCAATCTTGATCAGTGTGTACTCACTGTTGCTTCATCAAACCTTACTCGGCAACTATCCGATGTCGATTCGCTGGTTGGCGCACCGCTACCTGTTAAAACAAAGCTTATCTTTCTACCAAGATGACTTTGCTGGGCGTGTTGCCACCAAAGTAATGCAGACATCGCTCGCGGTACGTGAAACCGTGACCAAGATGGTTGATGTGTTTGTCTACGTGACGGTTTACTTCACCGCGATGCTGTTCATGCTTGCCGAGTCGGATTGGCGTTTAATGGCTCCAATGTTGATCTGGTTGTTCGTCTACATCGGCATTCAGCTTTACTACGTGCCGAAACTTAAAGACGTGTCATCGGAACAGGCGGATGCTCGCTCACTCATGACAGGTCGAATTGTTGATAGCTACACCAACATCGCGACAGTAAAACTGTTTTCACACAGCAAACGTGAAACGGAATACGCAGAAGAAGGCATGGAAGGTTTCCTAGATACCGTGTATCGCCAAATGCGCCTTGTTACTGGCTTCAACATCTGTGTGGAATTCGCTAACTACCTACTGGTATTCAGTATCGCGGGTATCTCTATCTACCTATGGCTTGATAGCGCAATCACTGTGGGTGCCATTGCGATTGCGGTGAGCTTGGCTCTACGTATTAACGGCATGTCGAAATGGATCATGTGGGAGATCGGCGGCCTGTTTGAAAACCTAGGGACCGTGATTGACGGTATTAAAACCATGTCGAAGCCTATCGCTATCGAAGACAAGAAAGACGCGCAGCCACTTAAGGTCCCACAAGGCGGCATCAACTTCGAGAACGTGAGCTTCAACTACGGTGAAAACAAAGGCGTTATCAACAAGCTAAACCTAAACATCAAACCAGGTGAAAAGGTAGGTCTAGTTGGGCGTTCTGGCGCAGGTAAATCGACGTTGGTTAACTTGTTACTGCGTTTTCATGATGTCGAAAGCGGTCGTATCCTGATTGATGATCAAGAGATCTCAAGCGTTACTCAAGACTCACTGCGCAGCAATATTGGCATGGTGACACAAGACACTTCACTGCTTCACCGTTCGATCAAAGACAACATTCTTTATGGTCGTCCGGAAGCAACGGATGAAGAGGTGTATGCCGCGACCAAGCAAGCGCACGCGCATGAGTTTATCGAAACCCTAACCGACCCGTTTGGCAACATTGGTTACGATGCTCAAGTGGGCGAGCGTGGTGTTAAGCTTTCTGGTGGTCAACGCCAACGTGTGGCGATTTCACGTGTACTTCTGAAAAATGCACCACTTTTGGTTCTTGATGAAGCGACTTCGGCTCTAGATTCAGAGGTTGAGGCAGCAATCCAAGAGAGCCTAATTGAGCTAATGGAAGGTAAGACGGTTATCGCGATTGCGCACCGCCTATCTACCATCGCAGCAATGGATCGCCTGATCGTTTTAGATGAAGGTAATATCGTTGAAGAAGGCACGCACCAAGATCTGATTAACCAAAATGGTATCTATGCGCAGTTGTGGAATCACCAGACCGGTGGCTTCATAGCTGATGATCTTGAGCAAGCTAGCAACGATTAATTTGTGTGCTATTTTAAAAGTGCGGCGCATTTCACGCCAATTTGCTAAATGGCGGTAAATTACACATGGCAGAATGTTATGTCGTAATTATATAATGACCTTAACAAACCAAGACGGCTTCGCTTGCGCGTTCTGGAATAAGGCTAGACTTCGGGGGGAGGCTAGCCTTTCTTATGCCCGTAGTTCAGCGATCTTTCCCACCTGTTCCTTCAACTTCATCGATCCTTTTGTTTTTTTCTTGGCGTTTTTTTCTTAAAATGCGCGCAATATTCTTTCTAGAGATCAACCATGAACAAAAGTGTCTTAACTAACGTTATCGCGTTAGCACTGCTTGCTGGCGGCTATGCGACAGCAAATCAATACCTACTTTACGCGGGCCTATTCGCCTTTTCTGGTGCCATCACCAACTGGCTTGCGATTCACATGTTGTTCGAGAAAGTACCCGGCCTATACGGTTCTGGCGTTATTCCTGCGCGCTTTGAAGAGTTCAAAGCAGCCATCAAACAACTGATGATGGAGCAATTCTTTACTGAAAGTAACATCGACCGCTTCCTAAGCAGCGAAATGAGCGGCGGCCAATCACTGAACCTAGAGCCTGTGATTAAGAAAATCGATTTCAACCCTGCATTCGATTCACTAGTTAACGTTATCGAGAACTCACAGTTTGGCGGCATGCTAGCAATGTTTGGTGGTACAGAAGCATTAGAGCCAATGAAAGCGCCATTTGTTGAGAAGATGCAAGAATCTGTTATCGAAATCAGCAAGAGTGATTCAGTGAAAAATGCCATCAAGGAAGAACTGGAATCACCAGCGATGATGGATGAAATCAAAGAGAACATTGAAGCCATCATCGACCAGCGTTTGAATGAGCTGACACCGAAACTGGTAAAAGAGATGGTTCAAACCATGATCAAGAAACACCTTGGCTGGCTTGTCGTTTGGGGCGGTGTATTCGGTGGTGTGATTGGTCTTATTTCAGCGGCGATTACACTGTAAATCGCCTATAACCACACTTATCTGACTGCCCCTTTCTGGCAGTCACAAAAAATGGAAGCTCATTGGCTTCCATTTTTTATATCTATCAAACTGGCTCAAGTTAGAAGCGCGCTAAGTTAAAGTCGCTAACAGCTCTGGGTTCACACCAAAGCCCTTTTTATGCTCTTCAATCACCACTTCACTGCGTGTCTGAATCACGCCAGGCAAGGTACCTAACTTGGTGGCCATAAATGCTTGGTACGCCTTCATGTCTTTCACTCGAACCTTAATCATGGTGTCGAAGTCTCCCGACAACGAGTAACACTCTTCCACCTCTGGCATCATTTCCACGGCTTGGGCAAATTTATCAAAGATTGAAAAGCTGGTTTGGTCGAGACGAATATGGATAAAGACTTGAACATCGAGCCCCAACTTCTCAGAACACAGCTCTGCGTGGTAACCCGTGATGTAACCCTCTTTTTCTAATCGCTTCAATCTATCAGAGCAAGGAGAGGTGGTTAGGTTAACTTGCTTGGCCAACTCAACCACAGGCAAGCGCCCTTTCATATGCAGAATTCTTAGTATCTCTTTATCGATACGATCAAGCTGATGCTGAGACATAACATTCCTTAAACATTATAAATTCGGCTCAGTATATTCCATACCTAGAGCGATCGAAGAAAACCCCGCTCACACATTTAAAAACTAAACGCACAAGTCGTATTCACACCAAATATAAATCCACACAAATCGATAACAACCCTTATAAATCAAACTCTGGTTATTAACAAATTATTATAGAAATGACCCGATAAACAAATAAGTTGAGCCAGAAACGAAAGAAAGGATATATGGCAAAGTGAATAATATAATTATCAAAGAGAAAGGATGACTCTATTATGAAAACACAAGAACTCGCATATAAACCCTACGGTATCGGCTCATGGACACACGTAACAGTGTCAAAAGATGTGGCTCAAGCACTCGCTAATGAATACTCAAACTACGGATGGGAAGTAAAAATTGATGGCAATGCCATTAACAGCGAGATCGCACTTAAAGCGGCTTAAATGACAAAAACCTCCCAAACGGAGGTTTTTTTGATATCGGTTAGTAAGCACTTACCATCAGCTAAGCTAAGCCAACTTGAGGAACTGAGTTTCCAGTTTCACAACGGCAGTTGCATGTACGACAAAAGTGCTGCGTTTCCATATCGTAATATAAGTTGCCACTAAATAGCTTTGAGGTCCATTGCAACATACGGCCAGAGGCTGTCTCGGGCTCTGATTCACAACGTTTCATTATAGACTTATGTAGTGTTGTTTTTTTACATCCTTTGCAATAGAGATCAGGCATACCTTTGTCCTATAGGTCTTTAGTGGTTACTGACAATTGACACATCATGTCCAATTCGGTTCCACAATTCACCGAGCTAATAACAAAAGTGAGCGCCAAGTTCAAAAATTAGCCACTTTTCTGTTTCATTTTTTGACATCACACGCCATTGAGTAAGTTGATCTTTCCCTTCTCACGCAAGATCCGAGCGCTTCGATTTACATTGTAAAACCCCAACAACCGCTCGATCACGTCTGATTTCACCCCGATCTTAAGTACGACAAACATCGCACCTCAGTAACAAAATACCGATATCGTAAGCTGTTCAAATTACCGAATCCAAACTACTCACCTATACACCTTTATACGACGCGATTAGAATACTCGGCTATCAATTAAATATGCCTGTTTAGTTCACGCTCTCGCAACCAATGAGGTAGAAATGCTCACTGTCACTCAAATTGCCAAGGCCTACAACATATCTCGTACCACCATTCTCTACTACGAGCGTGCCGGGCTGCTGCTTCCTCACAGTCGCTCCGATAATGGCTATCGTTGGTATGGCAAAAAAGAGCAAGCTCGGTTAGAAAGCATTATCTCTTACCGATCGTTTGGTCTGTCTATTCAGGAGATAAGCGCCCTGCTCGATCGCACAGACGATGTGAAACAAGAGCAGACATTAGTAAATCAGTTCAACGCCTTGGAAAAGGAAATTCAGAACCTGCGTCAACAGCAGAAGGCGATTGTGATGTTACTTGAACAACCTGAGTTGCTTGAACAAAAGATGCTGACAAAAGAGCGCTGGGTACGGGTGATGGAGAATGCTGGGTTTGACGAAAAGGACATGAAGAACTGGCACAAGCAATTTGAAAAGATGGAGCCAACCGCTCACCAAGAGTTTTTGGAGTCTTTGAATATCGATGAGCAAGAAGTCGCGAGCATTAGAGAGTGGTCAAAAAAATAGAGCCACCGAAGTGACTCTATTGTTCTTGATTAATATCTTTTGCTAATTCGCTTGCATTTTTACAATGTAAATTAGTCTAGCTCTACTAGCTTCTTCTCGAACTCAGCGTGTTGCGCTTTCACTTCGTCTTCTGGCTCGCCAGTAATTAGGCTCACGATAACGATAGAGATAGTCGATAGGATGATTCCCGGTACGATTTCGTAAACGTCGAACCAACCGCCCGTGAACTGTTTCCAAAGTACGATAGTCACACCACCAACCACGATACCCGCTAGAGCACCGTTACGGTTCATACGAGACCAGTAAAGGCTCATCACGATAGCTGGACCAAATGCCGCACCAAAACCAGCCCAAGCGTAAGACACAAGACCAAGTACAGAGCTGTCTGGCGTCATCGCTAGGAATAGCGCGATAAGAGAAATAATGATTACCGCAAAGCGACCCACACGAACGATCTCTTCAGATGTCGCATCTTTCTTAAGCACTTGCTTGTAAAGGTCTTCCGCCATTGCAGATGAAGATACAAGAAGTTGTGAATCCGCAGTACTCATGATTGCAGCAAGGATAGCCGCCAGTAGGATACCTGCGATTACTGGGTGGAACATAGCGTTAACAAGAAGCATGAAGATCTTCTCGCCATCGTCTAGCTTAGGCGCGCCAGAGTTAGTCACGTAGATAAGACCAACCAGACCCACTAGCATTGCACCAATCATAGACAGTGCAGTCCATACCACAGCGATACGACGCGCTGTTGCTAGGTCTTTATTAGTACGTGTTGCTTTGAAACGAGCAAGGATGTGTGGCTGACCGAAGTAACCAAGACCCCAAGCCGCTAGCGAGATGATCGCGATAGCAGACAGTGGTTCACCTTTCGCATCATTCCATAGCGTTAGAAGCTCTGGGTTGATGTTATGAAGATCAGTAGACAACTGACCAAGACCACCGTTCATAGCCGCGATTGGTACGATCAATAGCGCAGCAGACATCAGTAGACCTTGAACCAAGTCTGTCCAAGATACCGCTAGGAAACCACCAAATAGCGTATAAGAAACCACACATACTGTGCCGATGATTACCGCAGTTGTGTAATCTAGGCCGAATACCGTTTCAAACAATTTACCACCTGCTACCAAGCCTGAACTTGTGTAGAAAAGGAAGAATAAAAGGATAAAGAAAGCAGAAATTGTTTGGATCAGCTTAGAATTATCATTGAAACGACGAGATAGGAACTCAGGTAGCGTCAGTGACTCTGTTGTAATGCTGTAAGTACGCAGACGCTTAGCACTGATTAACCAGTTCGCCCAAGTACCCACTAGCAAACCACCAGCAAGCCAAAATGCTTCAAAGCCAGCAGCGTAAGCGTAACCCGGTAGGCCAAGTAATAGCCAACCACTCATGTCTGATGCACCAGCAGAAAGTGCTGCAGGCCATGGGCCTAACGAACGACCACCTAGGAAGTAGTCTGTCGAGTTAGAAGTACGTTTGTAAGCAATAACACCGATTGCCAGCATCATAATTAGATACGCAATGAACGTCGTCGTTATTGCAAAACTGTTTTCTATCATTAGATAGTCCTCATTTGTAAAAAGCCTTCCATGCCTAACCCAATACCATGCCCTTACCTAAATAAAGGCAAGCCATTACATTGAGTTAGGGATTTTGGCTCCAAAGCACTGAGGTAGAAAACCAAAAGTGTTTAGAGCCAATATTACTGAAGGTTAGTGAGCTTCGCTTCCAAGTTCGAGCAAGGTCGCGTTACCACCCACGGCTGTTATATTTATAGTTCGCGTACGCTCGGTAATGAAGCGTAGCGATAGGTGTGGATCGTGAGCAACATGCATTGCTGTCAGATCCGTTTCAGCTACTAAACTGACGATGGCACCGTCACGCTTAGCAAGTTGTAAATTGATAGCTTGAGCCGTCTGTGAATTACCTACGTAACCTGCGCTACGTACATCGCAAGACAGCAGCTGTTGAGCCGCATCGTACGAAGCAACCTGCACCAAGTTCGTCGGTAGATTCGCTTGTTTCGCCGCATCAGCGATCAACGTATTGAATTGCACGTCATCACTGCACAGTTGCACGCTGTTACCCGCTAATAGTGCTGCGGTAATCATCGCTGTCGCTGTTTGCAGTGCTGGCTCTTTGTCTTGGCAATCATCAACAATCACCAAAGCCACACCACGACCTGCAGCATACAGCTCGTTTGTTTCACCAGTAGGGCCAGCCATTAGATGCTGCTCAGAAAGCAGCGCAGACGCTTGCTCTAGGTGATAAGTTGCCACTGCCGCCAAAGACGTAGATTGGCTTTCGATCTCTGATTTGAATGCAAGTACCTGAGCACTCTTATGATCAAAGTCGGTAAGATTCCATTGTTCCCACGCCAAGAAAGCATCAGAAAAACCTGTCACTTGATGAACCATGATACTGCTCCTTATGCCTTGTCTTGTGATTGAGAAAAATGAACATCAGTAAAGCGGTATAGGTAGTGAGGACCACCCGCTTTAGGGCCAGTACCAGACAAGCCTTGACCACCAAATGGTTGTACACCAACAACAGCGCCTACTTGGTCACGGTTGATGTAACAGTTACCCACACGAACGTGTTTTTCGATCCAACGGTAAGTTGTCTCGTTACGGCTGTGGATACCCATGGTTAAGCCAAAACCAGTTTGGTTAATTTGGTCTACCACTTGCGCCAGTTCACTCGCTTTGAAGCGAACGATATGCAGCACAGGACCAAACTGCTCTTCTTTCAAGCAGCTGATGTCATCGATTTCAAATGCACTTGGTGGAACAAAGTCACCATGTTCACAATCCGCTCCTAGAGAAAGTTGAGCCACTTTCTTCTGGGTCTTGGTCATGTTTTCTAGGTGCGTCATCAACTTCTGTTTCGCGTTTTGGTCGATAACCGGGCCCACATCCGTTTTATGAAGATGTGGAATACCAACGCTCAGCTCATCCATCGCACCGTGAATCAATCCAATCACGCGGTCTGCAATGTCTTCTTGAATGTAAAGCACACGTAGCGCTGAACAACGTTGACCAGCTGAAGCAAAGGCAGAACGAATAACATCACGAACCACTTGTTCAGGCAGTGCTGTACTGTCGACGATCATCGCGTTCTGACCACCAGTTTCCGCGATAAACGGCACAGGCTTAGCGTTGCGGCTTGCTAGCGACACGTTGATGCGTTGTGCAGTTGGTGTTGAACCCGTGAAGGCAACGCCAGCAATCGCATCGTGACTCGTTAGCGCACTGCCGATCTCTGCACCACGACCAGGTAGAAGTTGAATCGTGCCAGCAGGGAAACCCGCTTCCTTCATTAGTTCAACCGCACGAGCTGCAATCAAGCTTGTTTGCTCTGCAGGTTTCGCCACAACCGTGTTACCCGCCACTAGTGCAGCAGTAATTTGGCCAAGGAAGATCGCCAATGGGAAGTTCCAAGGGCTGATACAAACGAACACACCACGACCTTGTCGCGAAGCGATTCGAGTTAGACCATCAAAGCCTTTTAGCTCAAAACCTTGTAGGTTGTTCGCTTGTTTTGCGTAGTAACGACAGAAGTCGACCGCTTCACGCACTTCATCAATGCTATCGTGAATAGTTTTACCCGCTTCTTGATGACAAATTGCCACCAGCTCAGCTAGGTTCTCTTCCATCAAATCAGCCAGCTTCTCAAGCGCAGCGGCTTTGGTTTCAACCGAGGTCGCATTCCAATCAGCAAATGCTGCGTCTGCACCAGTGATCGCTGCGGAAACATGATCAAGGTTTGCAAAAGCCACCTGACCTACGTTAATTCGACGATCGTAAGGTGCTGTTACTTGCTCGACATTCTGATCAGCCTTGATCATGCTTTCGGCAAGAGATTCACCGTTGATCACAGGTCCAGCAGTCCATTGATTGTTCAAAAAGCCTTTTACTTGCTCTTCAAACTGATGCGCTTCGCTTTCGATATCAATGTTCACACCGTATGAGTTCTTACGCTCAGGGAATACCGCTGGCGGTAGAGGAATCTTAGTGTTGTTCAAAGTATCGAATGCCAAAAGCATGTCGACTGGGTGCTGTGTTAGCTCCGCCACAGGGCAACGAGCATCAACCAAACGGTGTACAAACGAGCTGTTTGCACCGTTCTCTAGCAGACGACGTACTAGGTATGGCAGTAGATCTTTATGGCTACCAACTGGCGCGTAAATACGTACCGACTGTTGGTAAGCTTCCATAGCATGGTTGTAAAGTGAATCACCCATGCCGTGTAAGCGTTGGAATTCAAAGTCTTTATGGTCTGTCATCACTGCAATAGCAGAAACCGTGTGAGCATTGTGGCTCGCAAACTGCGGGAAAATATTGCCGCGAACACTTGGGCTCAATAGGTAACGCGCACACGCTAGGTAAGCCACATCAGTCGCTTCTTTGCGAGTGTAAACAGGGTAGTTATCGAAGCCGGCTTGTTGCGACCATTTGATCTCGCTATCCCAGTAAGCACCTTTAACTAGGCGAAGTGGGATTAAGTCACCCTGCTCTTTTGCTAGGCGGTTTAGCCAAACTAGAACCGGTAGCGCACGCTTTGAATACGCTTGAATAACCAGACCAAACTTGCCCCAGCCTTTCACTAGCTCGCTGCGGTACAGTTTTTCGAATAACTTAAGCGAAAGCTCTAGGCGATCCGCTTCTTCTGCATCAATCGTGATCGCAACATCAAGCTCAATCGCACGGCGCAGTAACTGCTCTAGCGTGTCGCATAGCTCAGACAGTACGCGGTCTTCATTCGCCACTTCGTAACGAGGATGAAGTGCAGAAAGCTTGATAGACACAGATGGCGCAGGGCTAGATTTTGAAGAGACATAAGTGTCTCGACCTACGGCTTCGATCGCCATTAGGTAATCTTTAAAGTACTTATTTGCGTCAGCTGTAGTCAGTGCCGCTTCACCTAGCATGTCGTAAGAGTAGGTAAAGCCTTTGTCGCGCATAGACTTACCGTTCTTTTGCGCTTCAGCAATGCTGCGGCCAAGAACAAATTGGTGACCCATCACTTTCATCGCTTGGTGCATCGCTTTACGAATTACCGGCTCAGAAAGCTTGTTCACTAGACGGTTAACCGCTTGTCCAGCACTCTGCTCGTTCGATGAAAGTCCAACCACCTTGCCTGTTAGCATTAAGCCCCAAGTCGAAGCGTTAACAAAAACTGAATCAGAATTCTTTAGGTGAGACTTCCAATCCGCAACGCTTAGCTTGTCGCGAATCAGTGCATCAGCCGTTGCTGAATCAGGAATACGCATCAAGGCTTCCGCCAGACACATCAGCAAGATGCCCTCTTGAGTATCTAAGCTGTATTCAAGTAACAGCGCATCGATCATCTGGATAGAAGTCTTATCCGCACGGATAGCTTCGATCAAAGAAGTCGTTTTGTCTGTGATTTGCTGCTTTTCAGACTCAGAAGGGGTAGCTAGTGGCAGAAGTTGCTCTAGCCATTGGGTTTCATCCACCATATATAATGGTGAGATAAGCGACCATAGATCATCAAGCGACTGCTCGTTGAATTCTGGCTTTAACACATCAGTAGCTGTAAACATGCGTTTTCCTTAATCTCACACCCGGAATTAGCCCGGGATCTCTACAATGGCTGCAGTGTATTTAGAGTATATAAGGAATACTTGTCAAAAACTCCGAGTTTTTTGCTAAAAACTCGCTTTATTAACAAAACAAACACAATGTCACATATGAAACTTTAATATAATATGCCGTTTCGTTTCACTATTTAACAGAAATTTGCTTTTTGTATTGAGATGGTGACATGCCTTGAAGGCGTGAAAAAGTGTGAGTAAAGGAGGATTGACCGGAGAATCCAGCAAGTTCTGCGACCTGACCAAGGCTTAAATTCCCTTGTTCAATAAGGCGTCGAGCACGGTCGATTCGCTTGCCTAATACATACTGATGAGGAGTAATGCCCATTTGTTCTTTAAATAGCATGTGAAACTGGCTCTCGCCTAAGAACACGCTCCCCGCTAGTTGCGCGACTGAGATCTTACTTGCCAAATGTTGCTCGATGTAACGATCAAGAGCTTCAAGATCAAAGCGCGAATCCTTCACTGACGTTTCAAATGCCGAAATGTGCCTTTGCATTAAGGCGATAACCGTATCATTACACGCTCGGCTTAATAAGAGATCATCAGGACTCGCCTGCATCTCTTGCACTAACATATGGATAAGCTTTTGAATTTGAGCATCTAATTGGAAATAGACGTTCGAAGATTCGAGCTGGTTAATCTTCTCTAGCATCAGAGGGTCGTCGTCACTCGGCACGGGCATGTTAAGCACCAAAATATCGGACTGACCGACCACACCACCGAAAGCATGATCAGAGCTCGCCGTCACCACACAACCTTGTCCAGGGCCGACAAGATTCCCCTTACCACTGACTTCAAATTCAGCCTGACCTTTTAAACCAATCACCACCTGAGAATAACTATGATCATGACAATCCATGTGCGAAGGCAAAGTGATTATCTCAGCTGGTCTAGGGCCAGTAAGGCCTAGCGGAGAAAGGTCTAGGTTAGGAAAGGGTAAAGGTTTAGACATGACAGACAAATACTCGGGTCAACATACTAAGAATAATACTCTTAAATGCGCATAAGATGAATTTGTAAATGTTCCTGAGAGTTATTTGCACGCGAGAACGAAAAGATCATTATCGCGATCATCATGATCATGCCTCCGGAAAGATGATCAAGAGTGTACAAACTACGGGCTATGTAAAATCAATATTTCCAGTGCTTTTTTATAAATCCCAACCTCATTATCCAACCAACTCGAGATGATTCATAAATGAGAATTCAATCATCAGAACATCGCTGAAAAATTTGCTTCTATAGCTCAAACAATTCGCATAAAACTTATAAAAAGTGTATCCAAAGTACCGAAACGCGGCATTTGAGTAGATTGAAATACAATAAAACGGTATAAAGACGGATACTGTGTTAATTGCTAATAACTAGTGACTCACAACTAGAAAGCAGACACATGATCAATGAGCCAATTACAATCTATAAGTTGCAGGGACCTATGACTAACTTTCGAATTTCAGCGCTTTTACTTGCGCTATCCCCACTTTGGGTATCTGCATCGGTATCAGCTGAAGAACTGAATCAAGTCGATCCCGTTTCAGCCATCGATGCAAAAATCACAGAGAAAAACTCAGATATTGAGCGTATTTCAGCAACCAAAGTATCGGCGACTGAGAACCTAAAACAACTACAAAACAAAAACAGTAAGTTGTTACGCGAAGGTGAAGAACTTAAGGCGAAACGTAACAGAGCCAAGTCTGTACTAGACAAACAGTACAGTCGTCTACTTGAAGATCCAGAAACGGATCTGGTCTCTTTCCAAAAAAGCTACCAAGATGCATGGGCTGCAGTTAAAGAAAATCAATCGGCTCAGTTAGACAATCAACAAGCGATGAATGAAGGTGAGATTCACCTTTCTCAGATCAAACAAAAGCAAGCTCGCCTAAATAATGAGTTAGCGAATCTACGCGAGTCTAAAGTTGAAGCTCGCGTAAAACGTATTGCTACAGAACTGCGTGAAAGTGCGGTTTTGGAAACCAGCTACACCACGACATGTGCATCAACAATGACGCTTGGTGAGTGTACTGCACAAGGTAAATACCTAACGAACCAAAAAGCGGTGCAAACGTTCAAGACCCAGTTACTTGAGCAGCTCACAGAAAGCACTTTGGCGAAGCAGAACTTACAAGGTGTTCAGCTGAACATCCACGTTCAGGATAGCCAGCCAATCAAGAGCGGTTTCTCTGGCAACAACTCTTACTTCATGCAAATGCAAGCTCAGCTGCAAGCAAAACCTGAAGCAGTTGCTGCATGTAACCTATTGAACGTTTCGACACGCTACTGTTTAACTGGCAGCGATGCAGCTGCAGTCAAAAAGAGCGACAAGAAATGGGCAAACGTAACTGTGCGTTCTGACCAATACAACGACTCTGTGACCATCAACGGCATTAAGTATGGCAGCACACCTCTTGAGGTCGCGCTACCAAGTGGTCGTCACCAAGTAACCATCTCTAAGCAAGGTTACGAGTCATACAACCGCACAGTCACCATCAACGGCAGCGATACTATCTGGGTTAAGCTTCTTCCTAGCAAAGAAAGCTAATTCCCTCAGTAGAAGATCGCCATACCGATTTCACAAAGCTGAATGAACACTCGCCATTTTGTTGATAGTTATAAACTGTTGATTTTTATAAACAGTAGCTGCAGACGAAATGGCGTTGTCGTTTAGAATAGTCGATTAACCTAAATTACGATTGAAGTAGCCCATCATGCGCCAAGGTTTACCCACTCTATTATTTGCACTTGCTCCCTGCTTAATGACACCTGCTGTTTTCGCTGAAGCAACACCACCAGCAATCACGGCCGCGTCTGTTACTGATCTTGAAAGTTCACTTTTCGAAAAGCACGCTGAGTTAACGGCTCTCGAAAAGAAAGTCGCAGACAAACAAAACCAAGTCGACAACCAAGCACAGCAAACGGCACGTCTCGCTAAACTATCTGTGGAAGCAGAACAAAAACTTGCAGCGGCCAAAGCAAGCCTAGAGCAAGATTACACGCGCATGATTGATGAGCCAGACTTCGATATCTCGACTGCTCAAAATCACTTCCAAGACGCATGGAAAACCGTGAAAGAAGGCAAACTTGCGATTTCTGACTCGAAGCAGAAGCAGCAAGGTTTAGCTATGGAGCTTGAAGCTATCCAAGCCGAGAAAACAGCGACAGAAACAGCCATCGCACAGCTAGAACAAGACAAGCTGAGAGCAAGAGCTGAACGACTCAGGAACGAGATCACCCAAACACAAGAGCAAACGGTCAGCTTTACCAATCGCTGTAGCAGCGACATGACATTAGCTCAATGTTCTGATCAAACGGTAACCTTAGCGCTTCAGAAGGCGGTGAAACAGTTCCAGCACAGCCTGATTGATAACACGACAGAGTCGAAAACCGTTAAAGAGCACTTGTCGTCTACATCACTGAACATTCACGTTCTGCAACACAAAGTGACCTCTTCAGGCTTCTCGGAAGATAACCGCTACCGCGCTGTCATCTCTGCGAACCTAGAAACTCGCCCAAACAAGAACACCCCTTGTCGCCTGCTTGGTATTCAGTCATCCAACTGTTTCACACAAACTGATCAACAAGCCAACGACCAACAAAAAGAAGTCGCTTGGGTTAACTTGGTAGTTCGCTCAAATCAGTATAACGACAAAGTACTAATCAACGGCGTCAACTACGGCAGCACTCCTGTTGAAGTCATGCTGCCAACAGGCCCGCACATGGTGACGATCGAGAAAGAAGGCTACATCTCTTTCCAACAAGAGTTAAAAATAACTCGCGATCACAACCTAAGAGCTGTGTTACAAGCCAAGCAAAATACCTTAAACGTGGGCACCAAGTTTGCGGACCCGATGAAAGATAGCACTCAGAGCCCTGAAATGATTGTTGTCGGCTCTGGTCGTTACCTACTGGGTGAAAACAGTGCCAAGCAAGTGACGATAAAGCAGCCGTTTGCCTTAGCCGCTACCCCAACACGTGTACAAGACTTTAGAGCGTTTGTTGAGAGCACTGGTTATCAAACAGATGCAGAGCTAATGAATACCTGCGATACCTTTGCCAATGCTGAAATTACCTCTGTTGCCGACAACAACTGGCAAAAGCCAGGCTTCAAGCAAGCAGATAATTCACCAGTAGTTTGTGTCAGTCAGAATGATGCGATGGCCTACACTCGTTGGTTATCCAAGAACACTGGCTTTACCTATCGTTTGCCAACACCACAAGAGTGGGAAGCGGCAGCAAGAGCAGGCCAAGAAACCAACTTCTGGTGGGGTAATGAATTCCGTTCAGGAAAAGCGAATACAGGATGGGCAGGCACACCGTGGTCAAACGTAAGTACCTCTCCGGTAAAATCATTCATGCCAACACCAACAGGTTTCTACGACATGGTAGGCAATGTATGGGAGTGGACAACCACTCAGAAAGGCCTAGCCAAAGGTGGCGCGTGGAGCTTCTCTCCTGAAGAAGCCAAAGCATTTAACGAGCTATACGTTCCGCCTTCAACAGCAGCCAACTACCTCGGCTTTAGAGTGTTACGAGAGCTATAAGCTCTCGATAACTCGCGCCGTAGTTTAAAATATTTACTCTAGGCTCTCATTTATCGCATTGAATTGTGTTTATAGGGGAATTCCCCCCTTATACATGAGCACGCCTAGGAGTAGATTCGTCGATAGAGTAGTAAGTCACTCTGGGTATCTAACTGATGCCTCAGCTTAATTTGCCTGACCCTCGTAAACTAAGCTGAAAATCTTCTACATGTCGACAAGGCATATCTTGTCTTTGGCCAGCCCCTCTTCAGGCTGGCTTTTTTTTGCCTATCGAACACGCGGTTCGCCTATCTATTGCCCGTGAATCATGCAGTTATTCAACACTCTGATTAACGAAAACTCACCCCATCTTTTCTACACGTATTCCAACCTGTAATTGCCATTGCAGTGCAATAGTAAACTGATATCATTGCAACATAGCCATCTACGAGATAAAACCTTGCCAGAATCACTAAACCCCATACATCGTTCTTTGTTCGAACAACTTCCAGGCTGCTGGGGCTGTAAAGATACTGACTCTGTTTTCGTATACGCAAACCTCGCTTACAACCAATTGATCGGCTTAAAACCGGGTGAGAGTTGTACTGGATTGACAGATTTCGATATGCCGAGCCAAACCATCGAATGCGCGCAAGACTTTAGGGCTCAAGACAAGCATGTAATGGAAACGCGTTCGACACTCAAGATTCTTGATATTCACCCCTACCCCGACGGACGCTGGCACGCCCATATCTTCACCAAAACGCCTTGGCTTGATGACAACGACAACGTACAAGGCACCATCTTCTATGGGCAAGAGCTGACTGATACGGCGATTTTAGAGGTAGGTCACTGGGTATGTCAGGCAACTTGCGCCAAAGACAATCAGGCATCGATCGCGGGCTCAACACCGCGTGTGTCTAAACTGCAAAAGAAGCTGACCTCACGTGAATCAGAAGTCCTCTTTTTACTGCTGTTCGGTAAGAAGCCTCAATACATTGCATTGACATTGAACATCTCAATCAAGACGGTCGAAGGGCATGTCGCAAGGCTTAAGCAAAAGTTCGATGCACGCAGTAAAAGCCAGTTAATCGAGTATGCATTGGATTCAGGGTTAGGCTCTGTGATTCCTGAAACCTTACTCAAGAAACAGATCTCAGTGGTTCTACACAGCGACTGATTATCGACTCATAGCGCCCATAGAGATGGAAAGACAGACAAAAAAATACCGTTGATGTGGACGAACACAAGATCAACGGTATCTTCTTAATTTTACTGTCTTTGCTGCTTAGTCCAGCAGACTCAAACTATGGCGCTAGGCGATCAATGTCCCAGCTGTTGTCTTGACGTGAGAACAAGAAGCGATCATGCAAGCGGTGCTCACCACCTTGCCAAAATTCAATGCTATCGACGCGCACTCGGAAACCACCCCAGAAAGAAGGAACTGGGATCTCACCTTTCGCAAACTTCTGTTTAAGCTCTAGATACTTGCCTTCTAAGATGCCACGAGCAGAGATACGACTACTTTGTTTACTTGCAATAGCTGCCAATTGGCTCTCTTTTGGACGAGACGAGAAGTACTTCATGTTTTCCATCGCCGTCAGCTTTTCAGCCGTGCCCGTAATATGAACTTGTCGCTCTAAAGGATGCCAAGGGAAGTGCAAACTGATCTTGCTGTTATGCTCAAGTTGCTGCGCTTTACGGCTACCTAAGTTGGTGTAGAAAACGAAACCATCTTTATCAACATTCTTTAGCAAAACAATGCGCTGGAATGGTTGTCCATTTTCATCAACCGTCGCCACTGTCATTGCCGTCGGATCCGTCAACTTAGCTTCAATCGCTTGCTCTAACCAAAGGTTAAACTGGTCAATTGGGTCTGCGGCTAAGTCTTTACGTCTCAATCCACCCTGAGCGTATTCACGACGAATGTCTGTCAGTTCCATTTGGTTGCTCCTTTTAATTTTTTTGTGATTCTGCGCCGTAATCCTTTGAAACACAAGTCTAAGCCTTGGTTTTGTCTCATTGAAGGTGCTCTGTGTTAACGAGATCTCGGTACGCCAACCGTCATATTGATAGTCTATATGTAAACTGATTGTAACTTGAGTTTCTCGTGTCTAAAAAACTGTCTAACCTGAT
Source organism: Vibrio chagasii (assembly GCA_041879415.1). NCBI lineage: Bacteria > Pseudomonadati > Pseudomonadota > Gammaproteobacteria > Vibrionales > Vibrionaceae > Vibrio > Vibrio chagasii. Next base: position 1,178,814 of record CP090852.1, read on the forward strand.
CACGCCTTTTGTATTTTTCTCATTGATATTGGGAGCGGCAGGACTCACTGCAACTCACTTTTTGGCAGGTCAATACCAAGAGCAAGTTGTCACACAACAACTCAACGAAGCGGCGAACAAAGCCAACCTGCAGATCGATTCTGAATTAGATAAGTTCAAACAAATTCCCGACCTGCTCAGCCACGATCCACGCCTGCTGTCTTACTTTGATAAATCACCAAAGACCGACAAAATCTCCACAGCTGAACTCAACACCTTATTATTCGAATGGTCGGGGCAAAGCCAAGCCGATACCATCTACATCCACGATCCGAGCGGCACCGTGGTTGCCTCAAGTAACTATCGAAAACCTCGAACTTTCGTTGGCGAAAACTTCGCGTTTCGTCCCTACTTTGCGTCCGCAATAAAAGGCCATAAAACCCAATATGTCGCACTCGGCGCTCGCTCTGATGTACGAGGCTATTTCTTATCTTCACCACTCTATATCGACGATAACATCGTAGGCGTCATCACGGTGAAAGTAAGCTTAGAGAACCTAGAAAACATTCTAACTAGCGACGACTTTGAGATTGTGGTGCTTGATTCCAACCAAGTGGTGTTTCTCTCTAGTCAGGCACCTTGGCTTTATCACTCATTACTACCATTAACGGATCAACAGCAACAAGATATCGCAGCGCAACGCCAATACGGCCAAAACAAAATTTCGATCATTGATGCGTTTAACTCTTCGAGCCAAACAACCGATGCAAGTAAAGCGCTCACTGCGAACCAACTATTTAAACTTGGGACTTTTAACCTGTACCCTGCCGCTATCAGTGACAACCAGTACCAAGTTGTTGCTATCAAGGACACAAGATCCGAACTGCTTAAAGTGCTGCAGATCGACGTTATCTTCATCGTGATTTACAGCTTGGTCATGCTGATTGCTTGGTCGTGGCGCCAAACCTACCTCGCGAAAGTGGCACTGACAGAGCTCAATCAGAACCTAGAGCAAACCGTAGATAAACGAACTCAATATCTGAAGCAATCCAATCAACAACTTCAACAGACACTCTTTCAATATCAAGAGTCTCAATTGAAGTTAAAACAGACAGAGCAAGAACTAACACAAACCGCTAAGTTAGCCGTGCTGGGTGAGCTGTCAGCCAGTATTAACCACGAGATTAATCAACCACTTGCTGCACTTAGAACCTACAGCGAAAACAGTGTCAAGCTGCTTGAGATGGGACGTTCAGACTTAGTAAAAAGCAACCTGGATAAAATGATCGCGCTAAACACTTCGATTACCGAGATCATTGCACGCCTTAAGGTATTTACGCGCAAGGTGACCAAGCAAGAGCATCATGTGGCGAATCTGCATCAAGCGATCAACAACGCCACCAGCATTCTCAGCGCACTGATGATCAAACAAGGCATCACGCTTAGATTAAGCACCGTGCCAGATGACATTAATATCGCGATTCACCCAACCGAGCTTGAGCAAGTGTTGGTTAACCTGATGCACAATGCGACACAAGCGCTTTCGCAGCCGGCCTCGCAACAAGTAGGGCTTCAAAACGACTCGAAAGCTCAACAAGGGAATCAACTGACCATTCCACAAATTGGCGTAGAGTGGCAGCTTAATGATGAAGCCTGCCAACTGATCATTTGGGATAACGGGATTGGTATCGCCAGCGACAAACTGGAGCAGTTGTTCGACCCGTTTTTTACCACTAAGCCGGAAGGGTTAGGGCTCGGACTTTCTATATCGAAGCGAATCATTGAAGCCTATCACGGCACAATCAGCGCAACCCAGCTCGAGCCTTCAGGCATGGTATTCTCTCTGAATATTCCACTGTACCAAGACAAAGGCTAACCGCCTGTTATTAATAGCTTTCCTCAACATTAAGGACTCAACACTTGCACTCTATGCCTAAACTCTACTTTGTCGATGATGAACCCGCGATTCGTGACTCGGTAGAACAAGCCATGCTCATTGAAGGTATCGATATAACCTGCTTTCCGAATGCCATCGAGGCTCTCAAGCAGATTAACGTCACGCAAGCAGGTATTGTGATTACCGATATTCACATGCCAGTGATGGATGGCATTCAATTTACACAAAAGCTGTTGAGTCAAAATCCGAATTTTCAAATCATCGTTCTCACTGGTCACGGTGATGTACAAACCGCCGTTTCTGCGATGAAGTCCGGCGCTTATGACTTTCTTGAGAAACCGTTTGTTGTTGATGCGCTATTAACGGCAGTAAAAAAAGCAGCCGATAAGCTCGCTTTAGTTGAAGAGAACAATCTACTCAGAAAAGAGCTCGCGATGCAGAATCAAGTGGGCCCGAAACTGATTGGTCAATCTCAATCAATGCAGACATTGCGCCGCGAATTGATCACCTTGGATTGCAAACAGAACCCGCTGTTACTGTTTGTTGGTGACATAGGTACAGGCAAACGAATCACCGCTCAGTACACTCACGATTTACACAGCCAGCCCACCGCTGAACTTTGCCCAGTTGCAGCGTTTAATTTGCCACGCAATGACGAAGCGACATTTCATCAGTTTGTCTTACAGCTCTTTCGCAAACATCAAGGCGGAACACTCTATATCCATGAAACAGAAGCATTAACTTCTGATCAATGGCAGTGGTTGGCGGCTTTAAAACCGACTCTACTTCGAGAAAACTCATGTAAGACCAATGCAACTTGTATCATTGTCGCAACTACAGTAGTTCCTACTACAATTACAAGTGAGCTGCGCCGATTTGACTTACTGCCTTTGGCGCAACGAACAGAGGATATTGGCTCCTTGTTCAAACACTTTGCTAGAGGTGCAGCAAGTCGTTACCAGTTGCCACCACCAGTGATCACAGAGAAAGAGATTCAACGCTTGATAGCCACTCACTGGGGAGAAAACATTCGCCAGCTTCGTCAACATGCCGAGCTACGCGTGCTAACTCAGGTGAAGCAACCAGCACTCGACAATCAAGAGTCGGATAAAGCAGACAATCCAGAACAAATTGATGACGGTTCGCTAGACGTCAATATTGAAGAACAACAACTGTCATTAAGCCAACGTACCGACAGCTTTGAGCAAATCCTCTTGATAGAAGCACTGCATCGCCATCAGGGGCGCTTAAAAGACGTACAACAAGAGCTGCAAGTGTCGAGGAAAACCCTCTATGACAAGCTAAGAAAGCATCAACTCGACAAAACAGATTTCAAAAACAGATAAGAGTTAAAAAATATATAAATTCAAATATTTAAAGGAGCAATTTCTTAACATTTATCAAAAGTAAGAATACACTCAATAGGCTTGCACTTTTATTCAGCAAACAAGGACTGTTATGAGCCAGAAGAATTTCAGCAAATTGAACGAAACCGAACTTGAGTACGTCGACGATAAAACCGCGGCGCTACTACTTAATACGCCGACCAGTGCGCGTATCATGTTGTGGATGATCGTTCTGTTCTTTATTGCTGCTATTGGATGGTCCGCTTGGGCAGAGATCGACAAAGTCACCGTAGGCCAAGGCAAAGTGATCCCCTCTTCGCAGATCCAAGTTGTGCAAAACCTTGAAGGTGGCTTAGTTAAAGAGATCTTGGTTAAAGAGGGTCAACAGGTTCAAAAAGGTCAACAACTGCTCTTGATCGATGACACTCGATTCCGCTCTGATTTCCGTGAGCGTGAACAGCAAGTTGCCAACTTAACCGCCAACGTATTGATGCTTTCCGCATCGTTAACCAGCGTAGTAATCAACGAGGACTTTAATGAGAAAGAGTGGAAGAAAAGTGTCACTCTTGATTATGGAAAACTCGCTTTCCCACCTAAGTTCTACGAGGTTCAGCCTGAGCTAGTTAATCGTCAAAAAGCAGAATACCGCCAAGATTTAAACAACCTTAAAAACCAACTTTCCGTTTTTGATCAACAAGTTGAACAGAAACAACAAGATCTTGTTGAAATCAAAGCACGTGTGCGAAACCTAAAACAGAGTTACCAGTTCGCTCGCCAAGAATTGGACATCACGAAACCGCTTGCCGACGAAGGCGTGGTCCCAAGAATTGAATTACTTAAGCTGCAACGACAAGTCAACGACACTCGCCGAGAAATGACCTCAAGCGAGCTTAAAATCCCTCTGCTACGCTCAGCAATCAAAGAAGCTATGCTCAGCCGTATCGACGCGGCGCTTAACTTCCGCTCTGAACAACAAGAAAAACTCAACCAAGCACAAGATAAACTCTCTGCACTAACCGAATCTGCGGTTGGTCTAGAAGACAGAGTAAACCGTACAGTCGTCGTTTCTCCAGTAACCGGCACCGTTAAAACGTTAGGTATCAATACCGTAGGTGGCGTAATCCAGCCAGGTATGGACATCGTTGAGATCGTACCGACCGAAGACTCCCTACTCGTTGAAGCAAAAATTGCCCCACAAGACATCGCATTCCTGCGCCCAGAGCTGACCGCTATTGTTAAGTTCAGTGCTTATGACTTCACAAAATATGGTGGCTTAGAAGGCGTATTAGAACACATCAGCGCCGATACCACTCAAGATGAAGAAGGCAACAGCTTTTACATCGTGCGTGTACGTACCGAGCAGCACAATTTTGGACAAAATGAAGAGCTGCCAATCATTCCTGGTATGACAGCCTCTGTCGATATCATCACAGGTAAAAGAACCGTACTTGAGTACATGTTGAAACCTATCCTCAGTGCTCAAAATAACGCATTGAAAGAGTAAGGACGTTTGATGGTTAACAACGCCTTTCAATACATAGCAAACCAGCAAGAGCTGAGGCCATGAAGTCTCGAATATCGCTGTTATTGCTCGTCCTCACCTCTTTTACTTCTGTCGCTCTCAATAAGAACGACCAAAGATGGATCGATGCTGTCACGCAAACCTACGGTGAGAGAGCCGGAAAGCGCGTGGCAACTTGGCGTTCAAATATGACGTCATACGATGGTTTAAGCGAGCAAGAGAAGCTTAGGTCGGTTAACCAGTTTTTTAACCAGATGTACTTTGTCGACGACAGTATTCTCTGGGGAAAAAACGACTACTGGGCGACCCCGCTGGAGTTTCTAGGCAGTAACGCAGGTGACTGTGAAGACTTCACCATTGCGAAATACTTCTCTCTGCTTGAGCTAGGCGTTCCAGATAAGAAATTGCGATTAGTGTACGTAAAGGCACTGGAGCTAAACCAATTCCACATGGTGTTGGCTTACTACTCCACACCAAGTGCAGAGCCACTAATTTTGGACAACTTAAACCCTGAAATAAAGCGCGGTTCTAAGCGCCCTGACCTACGACCAATATACAGTTTCAATGGTAAAAACCTTTGGTTAATCAAGTCAGCAGCAGGCAGCGGCAAGCTAGCAGGGAAATCTTCAAGATTGAGCTTATGGAACGACTTACGTTCCCGTGAGCGCTCTCTAAAATTAAACAAACCCATTATCAATTACGATGAGTAGGTACAATGACTTTATATAAACAGCTTGTGGTCGGGATGGTTGCGGTGTTCATATTACTGATGACGTCAGTCTTTATGATCGAATTCAATACTACCCGTGGATACTTAGAGGAGCAGCAACGCTCTGAGGTAAGTAATACCATTAATACTGTTGGACTGGCTCTTGCCCCTTACCTTGAAGAAAAAGACAGGGTATCGGTGGAGTCTGTTATCAACGCTCTGTTTGATGGCAGCTCTTACTCAGTCGTACGATTGATTTTTCTAGACAGCGGTGAAGACATCATACGTTCATACCCTGTAAAACCATCAGGCGTGCCTCAGTGGTTTACCAACCTCAATCTATTTGAACCTGTCCATGATCGCCGAGTGATCACCAGTGGTTGGATGCAGCTTGCGGAAGTAGAGATCGTCAGCCACCCAGGCCCAGCCTACGATCAATTGTGGCAAGCCTTCACCCGTTTATTAAGCATCTTTGGTGTGATCTTCTTATTGGGCTTAGTGTCGATTTCATGGATCCTTAAGCGAGCTCTGCGCCCACTGGCGATGATCATTACTAAGATGGATCAAATTGCTAAGAACCAATTCGGTGAGCCGCTAACACGTCCTAAAACAAAAGATCTGATCTTGGTGGTTGATGGCATCAATCACATGTCGACTCAAGTTGAACAAGCCTTTAAAAACCAAGCAAAAGAAGCTCAGAAGCTACGTGAAAGAGCGTACATTGACCCTGTTTCTCAACTGGGTAATCGCGCTTACTACATGTCGCAGTTAAATCAGTGGCTAGAAGAATCGAGCTTAGGTGGTCTTGCAGTATTAAAAGCGGAATTTATCAGTGAAGAGTACGACGAGAAAGGCTATCAAGAAGGTGACGCGTTAGTTCATCAATTGGCAGAGCAACTACAAGCTTCTATCTCATCACCAGATATCACCATCGCACGTATTTCGAGTGACGAGTTTGGTTTCATTATGCCAAACATTGATGAAAGCGAGCTTAAACTGGTCGCTGGCAGTATCGTTAACTGTATTCAAAGCTTAGGTTCAGATCCAACAGGTATGGCAAACCCGCACATTGCATTGGGTGTAACGTACAGCAACAAACGTAAAACCAGCACTGAAATCATGTCATTGGTCGATAACGCGCTCTCTAGTGCTAAAGCGAACCGTGAACTTACTTACGGCTACGTCACTGCTGACGACCATGGCGCAGTAATGGGTAAACAACAATGGCGTATGTTGGTTGAAGAAGCGATCATCAATGACCTAGTCACATTCCGCCTGCAAGCTGCAAATAATGCGTTTGGCAAAACCTATCACCAAGAAGTGTTCTCTGCAATTGAGAAAGATGGCATTCGTTACGGTGCTAACCAGTACCTATACGCACTAGAGCAGCTTGAAATGAGCCACATTCTCGACCAATACGTTATCGAGAAGATGATTGAGAAGCTAACAGCACAAGAGGTGACGAGCCCAATCGCAATCAATATCTCACCAAGCAGTATTTCTCAACCAAGCTTTATTCGTTGGATAGGTAAAACGCTTGAGCAAAACGCTTCAGTCGCTCATCTGTTGCATTTTGAGATCCCAGAAAACTGTTTCATCAACGTTCCGCACTACACGGCACTATTGTGTAACACCATTCGTAATGCTGAAGCGATGTTTGGTGTCGATAACTACGGACGTAACTTCCAATCACTGGACTACATCAACGAGTACCGTCCTAGCTACGTGAAACTGGATTACCTGTTCACGCATAACTTGGACGATGAGAAGCAGAAATTCACGCTCACGTCGATTTCACGAACGGCTCATAACCTTGGTGTCACCACCATCGCATCTCGAATCGAAACTCAGACTCAGTTAGATATCTTGTCTGATAACTACGTAGAAGTGTTCCAAGGCTTCATTGTTGATAAATAGTTGTAAGGGTTATATCGCATGCAAGATCCACTATTGAACTCATTGATCTACGTTAGCCGATATTACGGATTAGCGAACTCGCCTGAGGCGTTGGTCAATGGGTTGCCACTATCAGACGGAAAGCTAACCCCTTTCCTGTTCCCACGTTCGGCAGAACGTGCGGGGCTAGTGGCAAAAGAAAACCGTTCCGACTTAGATAACATCCCACACCTCATTTTGCCGGCGGTATTATTGCTAAAGCAGGGCGAAGCGTGTGTGCTCAACAGCATCGACCTTGAAAAACAAGAAGCTGAAATCATCACAGCTGAGAGTGGAATGGTGCCAATCATCATTCCTGTTGCAGAACTCAAAGAGCAGTTCATTGGCCGCTACTTCTTAGTGAAAAAGCAGTTCCGCTACGACGAGCGCTCGCCAGAAGTTCTTAAAACACGCAAAGGTCACTGGTTTTGGAGCACGATTTGGGAATCGAAAAACATCTATCGTGATGTGTTAATTGCATCGATTCTTATCAACATTTTTGCGATTGCTGCGCCGATGTTTACGCGTTTGGTGTACGACAAAGTAGTGCCTAACCTCGCATTTGAAACCTTGTGGGTATTAGCGAGCGGTATCTTCGTAGTCTTCCTGTTCGATTTGCTCTTAAAGTTGATGCGTAGCTACTTCATCGACGTTGCGGGGAAAAAGTCCGATATCCTGATTTCCTCCAAATTGTTCAGCAAGGTACTTGGCATTCGTATGGAAGCAAAACCAGCTTCAGTTGGTGCCTTCGCGAAGAATTTGCAAGAGTTTGAGTCAATTCGAGAATTCTTCACCTCAGCTACGATTGGTTCTCTGATCGACTTGCCTTTCGCGCTTATGTTCCTAGCCTTAATTTGGTTAATGGCGGGCAACTTAGTGTTTGTTCCAGTGGCAGGTGTGGTGATTCTGATCATCTACGCGCTGTTGATTCAAGGTCCACTGCGTCGCACCATTGAAGAAGGTTCGCGCCTAGCCTCTCAGAAATACGCGAACTTGATCGAAAGCTTGGCGGGCCTGGAAACCGTTAAGTTATTCAGCGCACAGAGCCAGTTCCAATTCCGTTGGGAAGAAGCCGTTGCTCATATGGCGAACTGGAATATTAAAAGCCGCCGTATTACCGACAGCATCCAAAACACCGCAGGCTTTGTTCAGCAAAGTACCAATGTCGGGATGATCATTTTTGGTGTGTATCTAATTGCGGAAGGCGAACTAACGATGGGTGGTTTGATCGCTGCGACCATGTTGAGTGGACGTGCGATTGGTCCTCTTGTTCAATTGTCGCTGCTTTCTACACGCTACAACCAAGCCAAATCATCAATGACGCTGATTGAACAAGTGATGTCGATGCCTGACGAGCAAGAAGAAGGTAAGCGCTACATTCACCGACCAATCATCCAAGGTCACATTGCGCTGGATAAAGTGACGTTCCACTACCCTGATTCACCCGTCGCTTCAGTGCGAGATCTCAGCCTGACCATAGCACCTGGCGAGAAAGTGGCGATCATTGGTCGTATTGGTTCAGGTAAAACAACCCTAGAACGCCTGATTATGGGCCTGTACAAGCCCACAGAAGGCCATGTACGCATTGATGATACCGACATGGAGCAACTTCACCATGTCGACGTACGACGCAATATAGGCTGTGTACCGCAAGATAGTAACCTATTCTATGGCTCAGTCAGAGATAACATTACTCTAGGCCGCCCTTTGGTGGACGATCGTGATGTGATGGATGCAGCGAACCGTGCCGGTGTGACAGCCTTTACTCAGCAAGATCCAGCCGGCCTAGAACGCCAAGTGGGTGAAGGTGGTGGTTTGCTTTCAGGTGGTCAACGTCAGTCAATTGCGATTGCCAGAGCTTTCTTAGGCCGTCCACCAGTATTGCTAATGGATGAGCCAACCAGTGCGATGGATAACCGTTCAGAAATGCATATCAAGCACCAGCTTAGCCAACTGTTACCAAGTGAAACGCTGATCCTTATCACTCACAAAACCTCGATGTTAGATGTTGTAGACCGAGTCATCGTGATGGAGAAAGGCAGCATAATTGCTGATGGTCCGAAAGCTAAAGTTCTGTCCGATCTAAAACAAGGTCGTGTAAGAGCAGTTAGCTAAAGCCTGTCATCAATACAATGACCAAAGGGGGAGCAAATGCTCCCCTTTTTTATTCCCTTAAACTGTGACAAAAGGGGAACAAAGTAACTGAACATTTTCTTATTTTCTCGAAGTTAAGTTGAGTAAAATACCAGGCTATCCATTAACAAAGGGCTCTTGGTGTCTAATCTCAACCTGCTTAGGTATTATCAGCGAATCGCACCCATCGGTGTCGGCAGCGAAATGAAAACCACAGTACAGGAAGTGGCTGATTTACTGTGTACTTCTCCTCGACATGCCCGCAACCTGTTATCACAAATGCAAGAGCTAACGTGGTTAACCTGGCAACCGAAAGCCGGTCGAAACCAACGTTCATCGCTACTGTTAAATATCGAATTAGGCGCACTCAAAGAGAGACTTGCTCTAGAGCGAATCCAACAAGGCAAGTATGAGAAAGCTTTGGCTATCCTTGATGAGGACGAAGCAACGTTTGGCCGCCTGCTGAAAACCACTTCAGGAGCTTCTGTTCAGGAAGGCCGTGTCAGTATTCAACTCACATACAAACGCATGTTCGAGCGCATTGTGCCACACCAATTACACCGCTGTAGCGAGCGCTTCTTCTTGCGTCAGGTTTATTGCTGCTTGGTCTCCAGCCATGACAATGGTGTTATCAAACCAGAACTCGCTCACCACTGGCGTTATGACGAAGCAAGCTATCAATGGACATTCCACCTTCGTCCAGGACTTAAGTTCCACAACGAAGAACCAATAGACGCTGATACCATTGTGAGCCTGTTTGCTAAACTCAGTGCCCTTCCCTATTATCAAAAAGAACTCGCGCACGTCAGCGACATCAGCGCACCACATCCATTGAAAGTGGTATTTACATTAAGCAAACCAGATCAAGGGTTTGCAGGGCTTGTCTCTGGTGTCAAATACGGTATTCAACCAGCAAACCAAGTTAATGTCGCAAACAACAATGCTGTGATTGGCAGTGGTCCATTTACAGTGATAGAACACGACAAAAATAAGCTTAAACTGCAAGCGTTCGATGGCTACTATTCGTGTCGTGTGTTAGTCGACTTAGTTACGATTTGGAGCGTCAACGACGAGAAAATGGAGAATCCGTCACTATCCAGTAATGCACCAATCCAAGTGTCTGAGACGACAAGCGGTATTGAAGTTTCAATACAAGCGCCCAATGCTACTCAAGCGAGTCAACACAGTCGCACTGAAGACGGCTGCTTGTTCGCGTTATTCAACCATCATGCAAAGCATCCGTTAACACGTGCCCAACGCTGTTACATTGCGGAATTGATCCAACCGCAGCGACTACTCGAAGTATTCCAGAAAAAGAAGGTTCATTACGGCAGTGTCGTAGCCAACAATTTATTACCGGTTTGGAACCCCGTTTTACGCCCGTTTGGTGAATTCAGTGCACTACCAAAAACCATTACCATTGCTGGATACAACTACACGGCATTGCGTCGATGCGCTCGGGCTATTTCTTCAGTACTTGCCGAACACAATTGCGTGGTTGAAATGGTGATGTACTCCTATCGAGAGTTGAGTGAGAAATCGAACAACGGCACCCTCGATGAAACACTGATCTTAACCAATATCAATTTAGACGATAACCGTCATGCTTCAGCGTTTTCTAACTTCTACTGTAACAACGTGCTGTACCACACTTTAGGGGAAGCAAATGCGAATTGGCTTGATCAGCAATTGGAAAACCTAAGAGCAAGCACCCCGCTTGAAGATTACCTAACGGCGTTAGAGCCGATCGCTTCAACCTTGGTCAGTGAGTACTGGATAGCCCCAATGTTTCATCACACTCAAACATTACGATTTCAAGGGGTGTTAGAAGATGTCGCGCTCACCAACTGGGGATGGCCAGACATTCGCTCGGTGTGGTCTTCTGATTAAAGAGAGGTTGCGATGAGGATGTTTTTGGTAGAGGCGCCGCACACTGGCGCCTTTTATAGTGAAATGTCTTCCTGTTCCATCTTAAAGGAACATTGAATCTCGTATTGGTTGAAGGAAAACACGCTTCCCCCATGAGTGCGCTTAGTTGTCACGGTTTCATCACCAAACTGCACGGTGACTCGTGTATAAACCTTTTCGTGAGCTTCTACTGTGCATTCTGCTAGGTTCGTTTCAAATTCTGCTTCCAGAGTATCAAGCTTTTGTTTAGTACTTTCTATGGCGTGATTGTTCTTCTCCCGCTCCAGCTCTATTTGTAACGCTTGTTCTTCACTTCGTTCGGCTTTAGGTAATTTCTTAAACTCAAGCTCTTGGCGAATTACATCCATAGTTTGTTCTTGCGCATGTCTATAGATTTCCTTGAGTTCAGCAATCTTCTGTCGGTAACCATCATAGCGTGCAAAACCATGAACCTTAGTTGCAGTATCTCCTTCAACACCTAAGAAAACGCACTCCACCTTGCCACCCACTTTCGCTTCACCGCCACTAAGTGTGCCGTGCTTCTTGAGTGAGTCCATCACAATAAGGTTGTTACCACAGCGTATTTCGTTACTCATGCTGTGCACGCCAAAACGAATATCGCCCGCCGTCTGTAATTCGGCGTTTTGAGCATAGCTTGCCGTGATAGAACCTTTGCTAAATACCTTACAGCTTTTCGGTTCTCCCTCTTTGGTCGTATGTCCGATGATTCCTTTCGCGACTTTGATATCGCCTTGCGCCTGAACTTCAGCCGATTCAATAAAGCCGCCGACGGTAATACTCCCTGTGGCTTTCACAACCATGCCTGGTTCAATGTTGCCAGAGACAAACACATTACCTTTAAATTTGACATGTCCAGTAGAGACATCGACATTGCTAACACACAGTGCGTCATCCACTTCGATGGTTCGATCTTTAATGATGGGTAAGCCAGGGTGGGAAGCGAGCAATAGATTAGGGTCATCAGGAGAAATATAGGTGCCTTTGCCAGGCTTGATTAAACTGTCTTGTCCAGGGATTGGTGGGATGACTCGGCCTTGAACCGTAAATCCAGCAACACCTTTGGTCGCGGGAGTGCGCTTCATCAATTGGTCATTCAATCCAACGGTGATGGTTTCTCCCAAATCCCGCATATCAATCTTGCCTTCGTCTTTACCGCGCGGTTTTAGAACTTGACGTGTAATGTCTTCCACGAGCGCTGCAAACTTAGCGTCTTTCCCTCTGATCGGCTGAGTGCCTTTGGCGACAGGCTGAGTAAACTTTTCTCCCGGTCTAAGCTTACTGCTCATCATTAATACTTTTCTGAGGGCTAACTTGTTAATCCCTTTAGTGATATGAGCTTGAGCTAGACAATGGATGATGTCACTACCGCGCAGAGGGTTTCCGTTGTATGGACCAGTGACAACAAGACTCGCTAACATCTCATCATCGGATAGTTGCACCTCTACACTGGCGTCACGAACTTCAGCAATCAAAATACCTTCGTAAGCTTCTCCTTTGCCTTCTTTAGCAAGAGAGACAAAACGCAGCACTTCTTCTTCAAAAAGAAAATAGCTTGATGCGTCTATGGCTTCCAAGGCTGGTGGCAGTGTCTTGTTATCAAAGCTTGCATCAACCACAAACCCAGACGGCAGACATGCCATCACTTGTTGCTTATCTTCCGACAGTGTAACGATGTTATCCCACATTCGAATTGAGTATCCCTAATGACTCAGTTGTTATTCAGTCTATATAAATCAATCTGAGCTTAGAATCATCACATTATAATAATCAGCGTCACATCACTTACTTTCGTGACTGCAAAGATGACTCAGAAATAAGACGTACTCATTTTATGATTTGTCTCACCTTTACAAAAACAAAGCGACAATTCTCACACGGTTTAATTTGAAGTTTCACTGTCCTGTGATGTGGTGAGTTAAATAGGAAATTGAGGTAGTGGAATCGAAATGAGGCAGAAGACTTGGGATTAAGGTACAGTTTACAGTGTAAATTCAACATTCTAATTTACACTGTAAATCACATTTGAAATTGGCTGTCGCTATTTACACTGTAAATTCACCAATAAGGCTTCTACATCTTTTCGGAATTGAGCCTCAGCTTGCTTACGCCCAACAAAGTTAAATTGTTCAACACAGCTCCCCCACCCTTTCTGTTGAACAACTTTGGCAAGCAACAAATCAGAAACGGAAGAGTGAACGACATTCGTAGAATCGAGAACTGTTTTCTGAGCTTGGCACGCATTACTCATAAGCACCAACTTCAACACACTGTAGCCGATGCTGTCGTAACTACTCCCTCCATCAACATAGTTCTTGATAAGTCGGACTTCGAGTTCGCAGATCGATTCAGAATAAGTTGGCAACAATGCTCGTACCATATCGACTTCAATAGATGCCAGAGAGCCCGAAACAACAAAACAAAAACTACGCTCAAAATGGTTCAGAAGCTGGCTGATCCAACTTTCTGAATTTGATTTAAGAGGTTTAACCATTAGCGCAGAGTGACAGCCACTTGCCTGATCACGCTGGTGGCCAATATGTACTGGTGCGAAATCATTGTTACGCCAGAATGCAATCAAATCGCTTGTCGCTCCAAAACTCGTCGCTAAGTAGTCGGCTTGTTCAGTATGTTGTGACAACTTGTCCAGCATCCAACTGCCAATACCAAGACCTTGGTGACGTGTTGAAACCGCGATACGCATGACTCTGATACAGCGGCTCGTTGCCGCTTGTGCTGCGCCAAGTTGATTAGCTAACAACACTGGAGCCAGATGGCCTTGTGGTCTGCGTTTTCCAATTTGAATCTGGGAAATCAATTCACTGTCTAACCCGCCCTCTTGCGTGACCAACATACACCCCAAACACTCTTCTTGCTGCCAAGCCGCGTACAACTGAATCGCAGGGTTATTGAGAAATTGCATCAAGTCATTTGGGGATGTTTGATAATGAGCATCGACCAATAGAGAAAAACATTGTTTAAGCATGCTCGGGTTAGTTAAACAATCTTGCTTGGATAACTCGACCAAACTTAGTGAGTTAAGTTTTTCACTAGAAAGCAGCTCAACATCGCACTCTGCGGCATCATTTGATGAGGCTGCACCAAGTAAGAAACAATCAAATAACCAAGCTTCAAGCGGGTCGTTGTTGTTCCAACGGATAGGCTGTTCAAGTTTGTATCCTTTCCAGCCAGGACGATGCTTAGAAAGCCAAGCCTCGAATTTGATTCCAAACCCTCGGCCGCTGCCTTCATAGCCGTGCACCGTGGTTGAAAAAACCATGCGGTGATAATTGTCGACCATAGATTTCAACATTGGGATTGGAATCGCCGCTGCTTCATCAACCAATAATAAATCACACTCGGGCTTTGATTTTAGTAGTTCGTCTGGCGCAACAAATCTAAGGCTGCCACCTTGGTAACAAACATGAGTAGCATTCACGACTTCACAACCATCGAGCCGTTGCTTCGCATGTGAAAAAACAGGCTCAGTGGCTTTAACAGATGGAGCTGTCACAACAATGTTGAATCCAGGACGTTCAACCAAAAGCTGCGCTGCTGCAATACCTAACGTCGAGCTTTTACCACGGCCTCTGTCAGCCGTTAAAATCAAAGGACGCTTGCGATGACCAGACACCACTTTTTTGACTAACTCAATGGCGACATTCTGCTGCGCAAATCGATCTAGATGTTTTGGGTCGTTACTCTTTTGTGGAAGTAAATCGAAGCTGCGTTCCAATCCTGCAGCTTCATCATCTTGAGACACTGAAATTAGCTTTTCGAAATGCGTATGTAACCAACGTTGGCCAAGCACTAAACCTTCAGTATTTTCAATATCAGGCGGTAACACCAACAACAGTCCGCCACCGACCAAGGCACCGAGTGCTGCACTAAAGCCATTCGCATCAAATTGCTCTCTAAAATCACAAACAAGCACTTGGCATTCGCGACCGAGAAGTTGCTGACCTTTCTTTGCAGGTGCATGTATGACGCCATCAAATGGAGTCCCACCAATTTGGAAAACGGTTTGTGTGTTGTTCTCTTTGAGATAACTAGAGATAGCAGAGTTTTGCCATGTCGCATCGCCATTAAACACCACGCCGTAACGGTGATCATTATGTTGTGCGATATCGGAAAGTGTATGCAGAAACGTGTTGATTGGGCTTGTCATAATTCGTGTCCAGATTCATCTAAACACAGTTTATCACAGCCAAATAAAAAGCCGCATAAAGCGGCTTTAGAGAAGTATTGGAAAGTAATCGACTTAGTCGAGTTTCGATTGCACGAACGCTAGGATTTCTTGCATCGTTGCGTCATCAACTTTCTTCAGGTTTAACGCTAGGCTTGAACCCTTGCGGCTGTATGAAGCACGACCTTTGATAAGCTCAACTTTTGGTGACGCCCTTTTTGCTGGCGCAGGAGCCAGTTCAAGAATCCAACCTTCTAGCGTTTCCGTTACGTCTTTAGTTAGACGAGTTACGCCTTGTGCTTCACTGCGCTGCCATACAAAACCTTCAGAAGCATCACACTTAGTGAGTAATGTTTGCTGCTGGTCTTCAGTCAGGCCACTGAATTGTTTATGCAGTTTAACAATCGTTGGACGACCAAGGTCGCTCACATTTGGGTAAGCTTGAAGTAGTTCAAGTGGTAGAGCCGCTGCTTTCAAAGCACCACTCACTAGCGCTTCGCTGCACTGGAACATTTTTGCTAACGCTTTTTGGTCTTCAGCTTCGCCTTTATCAAGCTTGGCTTGCATCTCTTTACCCTTCTCGTACAGAGAAAGTGGTTTATGAGCATTTGCTACATCAGATAAGAACTTAGCGTGTTCGCCGTTAATGTTTTCAGCAACATAGATTAGGAACTCTTTGTCGGCCAAAATACACGACATACGACGACGGCTACCATCAAGAACTTCAATCTTACCGTCTTTGTTTTTACGACCTACCGCTGGGTATTGCTGGCCGCGTTCTTTCAATGTTGTAAGAACATCAGAAAGAGCATGTTCGTTTAGGAAAGATTGCTCACGAGCATTCTCTTCAAAAACAACGGTGCGAGTTGCTACTTCAGAAGCAGGAATTCGAACCAATTCAAATGAAACTAAATCTTCGCCAGCAACAGAAAGCTCGATCACTTGAGCCTGTTCTTTAGCAGCAGTTTGCGCTTCTTGAGGCGTAGCAACACGACGTTTGTTTGCCTTACCAAATAGCTTTGCATTTAAGTCAGATGTTTTAATTGCCATTCTTGTTATCCCTGATTAAGTGAAGGCCAGTTGCTATGTAATACTCGCTCTAATTCTAGAGCACTTTTTTGTACCGCGTCTTGAGCGACAGCCAGAGTCTTCTTACCGCCTTCAAAATCACTCACAGTAAGGTCAAAAACCGTGCTGTAAGTATCTGCACAAGTCTCGAATGCACGGCTTCTCGGAATCGTTGCCATCATTACTTGGTCATTCAACAGGTAGTTCATTTCAGTCAGTACTGATACTTGTTTCTTGTTGTCGTCTTCAAACATGGTTGGCATCAGACGAACAAACTCAAGCCCTTTCCAATCGTCCGGGAACATTTCGTACACGGTTGGTAAGTGTTGGAAGAAGTTAACCGTTGAAGCCCAATCCAAACGCTTCGCCGCACATGGAATCAAAAGTGCATTAGACGCGTACATTGCATTCCATACCAGCGGGTCTACGTGCGGGCCGGTATCAATCATAATCACGTCAAAATCATCCGCGATTTTATCGATAAGCTTCTCTTTTAAAAGACGGACAATATCTAAAGACTGATCTTGAGAAAGGCTTTGCCACGCTTCAGCGTTGAACATTGCATCTTCTGGGAAAGCTGAAATAGTCTTTAGGTTTGGATATTGTGTTGGCAACAATACATTTTTACGCAGAAATTCTTGGTCAACTTCTTGGCCTTCTGGCACGTTGTCCAACATGATATCAACAGCAGAATAAATGCTATCGTGCTCAGTACCACTAATTTGTGGGTTTAGGAATAAGCGCAGAGAGCCTTGTGGATCTAAGTCAATCAGACAGATACGGTAACGTTTATCAAGATTCAAAGATAAACATGCCGCTAAATGAACCGCTGTCATTGATTTACCCGTACCACCCTTTTGGTTCTGTACGTTGATAATCCATGGCTTATTCCCCGCATGCTGTTTACGTTGGTGGAATTTTGGCACTTCAGCCGCATCCATCAGCATGTGAGCTTCGGTCAATGAAATTGAGTAATGGTTGGCATTATTCTTCGTAAACTGGTGGCCTTCCGCCTCAAGCTTAGTGATAGCTTCATCCAATTTACGACGAGTTAAGCCAGAACGAGTCTCCATCATAGCCTTAGACATAGGCGGAAAATGCTCATCACTTCGCTCTTCCAAAATAATCTCAATTCGGTCAGCCTGAACTTGTTGAGTTTGTTCGGCTAGCTGATAGAGCTTATCAATCGTTTGTTCTCTTTTCATTGCCAGTTTCCGTAATGATTAACTAAGTACAAATTGTACAGCGATCATCGATAAAAACAACAAAAACATGAACATACATTTATGAGTAAAATCACATAAAATAGACTGAATTTTTACAGTTTGATGAAATAGTATCTAAAACGAATACAAATTTGACTACTTTCATAGTGCATAACTAGCCTAATTTCCCCTTAGATTTAAAATGTTACAGCATCACTTATTTACAATGTAAATGCTAAAATGCCCAAAAAACGCCGGAACGATTGAAATACAACCATAGATTACGGTCTATGTGATTTTCATTCTAAATTACAGGCGAATCACGCAAAAAAATAACAATATATGAAAATTGGAAGTTCGATTTGAGAAAAGCGATTCGATACCGAGCCATTTCGAAGTAATGAGCACCATTGAATAATGGACAAGCTAAATCACAACCGGAAGAATGATCATGGTGTAAATGACGAATTCTACAATTGATAAACTGATATTATGAAGCATGATCAAGGTTCATTGTCACCAATATTGATCCGAATGAATGTCTATTCAAAATGATCAACTTCCGGAAAAATGATCAAGTAGATATCGTTCCGGAAGCATATATTTTTGGACCTAACTTACGGACAAATGCTTTTGGAATGGGGATTCAAGGCTTATTGGGCCTCATTGCTAGAAAATTCAATCGACACAAGATGGGAATACAGAAACATGACAATTTCATGATCATGCTTCCTACCTTTGGTTAGGTGTCTTTTTAAAATGAGAGGCAACCTATGATAAATCAATATTGAATGGATTTTGTACGAAACAGGGCAGGAACAATGAAAATCACGACTTACTTGATCATTGTTCCGATAAATTGGTCGTCAAAAATATCCACACTGTCAGCAAATAAGCGCTTCAAAACAAAGTAGACAAAGATCGGCTGTGGATAAGCTGTATAACCATAATGATCATGCTTTCGAATCAATAATGATCATGCTTACAATGACTTAATGATCATCGTTCTGACTCTCTGTGATCATGCTTTCTTCTGTTTTATGATCATCGTTTCGAGTAACTTATGATCATGCTTTCCAAGCGTGTTTTATTTAATACTTTAAATTCAGCAACTTAAAAGCAAACTTACAGCCAGATCATTAGATCACTTAATCATTTAAGATCATATTAATCAAAAAGATCAGTTATTTAAAAGCCAATAAATTCTCTTTATTTATGATCATTCTTTCTTTATCATTCAGGAACTATAGTGAAATTACGGTTAGTGTGATACGGATCAAAAATGAAACCAGAAGAGAAATTGTTAATTAAGGCACGAAGCCACAAAGATGGTCATTTATTTGAGGTATCTGAAACAGCCGTTGAATGGATAGAACAATATCAACACTTCAAAGGTGTCACTAAAAGCATAGTTGAGCTTCTTAACCTAATTTCACTTCGTGGATTTAGCAGCAAAGATGGATACGTTTCAACGACCGAGATTATTGAATCAACCGATGGTCAAGTAACCCGTGCAGCTTTGCAACAAAGATTGAGAGCGGCGGTAAATATCGGTCTTTTCAAGCAAATCCCTGTTCGCTTTGAAGAAGGCCTAGCAGGAAAAACCATGCTGCATCGTTTTGTGAACCCTAACCAATTAATATCGGTATTGGGTGCCACTAGCTTGGTGACAGAAAGTGTCAAACAAAATGAAAAGCAGAAGCGTTCTAAAGCCCTAGCTCAAACTAAAGTAAACAAACGCCTGCTGAATGAACACGGACTCAATACTCCCCCAACAATGAAAGATGAAGCAGACCAGTTCATTGTGTCTCCTACAAACTGGGCGGGGATTATTGATCAAGCGTTAGCGCCACCACGAACGCGTAAGAGTTACCAAAAATCAATGGTTTCGATCTCAGGTACTCGCGCAGTGATCGAGACAAGATCATCGAAAAATATCATGACGGTTGATGATCTCATGACGCTATTCGCGTTATTTACACTCACCGTTCAATATCATGATCACCACCAAGATGATTACCATCTTGATGCAAAGCACACACCGAACAAAACACCACTCTACATCACCGATATTTTGTCGCTTCGAGGCAAAAAAGACAGCGGCCCTGCACGTGACTCAATCCGTGACAGTATTGATCGTATCGAGTTTACAGATTTTCAATTGCATGAGCTTACTGGTCGTTGGCTTAGCGAGAACATGCCAGAAGGCTTTAAGAGTGATCGTTTCCGATTCTTAGCGAGAACCATTACTGCATCGGAAGAGGCGCCTACAGAGGGCTCTGACGGCGAAATTCGCATTAAACCGAACCTATACATCCTTGTTTGGGAGCCATCGTTCTACGAAGAGCTGTTGACACGTGATTATTTCTTCTTGTTCCCACCTGAGATCCTGAAGCAGCATACCTTGGTTTTCCAAATGTATTCTTACTTCAGAAGTCGTATGGCACGTCGTCATTCTGATTGCATGCTGTTAAGTGAGCTGAATCAGAAGTTGGCTCGCAACATCGATTGGCGTCGATTCTCAATGGATCTGATCCGTGAATTGAGAAAGCTTGGCGAAGCAGGAGATCAAGAAGATACCTTCCTGGTTAACCTGTGGGGTTACCATTTGACGATCACAGCTTTGATCGAGAAAGGGAAAACTACAGACTATCAAGTTGATATTAAATGTAACGTGGAAGAAGTATTGCGTTACTCGAGAGCCCGTACCACCAACGCTGGCAAACGTAATATGGCACCAACGCTGCCAAACCCGCTCCGCAACGAGATGGTATCGAAGCAGAAGCTGGAAGAGCTGTCTGAAATTATCGATGGTGAGTTCGAACCAATCCAACGCAAGGCACCATCACCAAGAGGTAAATTAGGGCGTCGTGTTAAGCAGCGTAAGCACTCTGTTGAGATTAATGCAGACGAGATCATGATAACACTCTCTAAATACACCTCAGCAGAGGCTCTAGAACGCAGTATAACGGCTTTGTCTGCTATGACAGGGCATTCACACGCCTCAATCAAAGAAGAGTGCTCAGAGCTTATTGAGAAGCTTGATTGGCTAAGAGTAGGGGATGAAATCATTCCTTACGAAACGCTAAGTAAGTTAATTGAGCTGTACAACGACCGCGATAGTAATAGCAACCGCCACCTTTCTATTGAACGTCTTATCTCGGGCTTAGCGGTTCGCCGTAAAGTGTGTAAGCAAGTTCACGAAGGGCATTTGGATGAGAATGTGTTCTTAGCGTTAGATGAGATGGCGATTGGCCACTAATTCTGGGCTTGTTTTCAGGCCTGTGAATGGAAATTTGAAACATCATTAGGTGTTGATAAGAACCGCACCTAACGCTGACAAAGTGATGACAAAGTAGCGCACTCGGTTGATTATTATTTATCCCGAATAGACAACCTTTTGTCCTTTCTTATGATTAATAGATTGGCTCATATTTTGTTACATCATACTGAATAGATTTTTGCGAGTTCCCCAAGGGACTCGCTTTTTTTTGTCTAAAATTCGACTAGCCATTAAAAATCAATAGTTTAATGCGTTTCCTCCCGAAGCATGATCAAGGTTAGATCATGCTTTCATGGATCTGGCTCGTTGGCAGCAATGGAAGTTTCTTAGGGGAGACTTTGGATCAAGTGAGCAGCAATCAGTGAATCTGATGTTTTACATTACCTTGATCATCGTTTCGGGGATGGCTCGCCATGAAGCGGACGTGCGACTCGATCAATTTCTCTGACTCTGCTTGCCAGCGCGGTTCCTGCTGTTGATTGGCAAACTCGAGAGCCAGCACACATAGATGCTGAACTCGTTGAGTACACCACTCTTGCAAGTCTGGCTCTGCCTTGGGGTCACAAGACACCGCTTGCAGCTTGCCGTAAGCAAACATTAGGTATTGGTAAGCCTTTTCTTGATGGTGTGCATTTTGGTTCGGCTGTCGATAGAAGGTAAAGATTCTCAGGCAGCCATCTAACCAACATGCGATACCTTTGCTTTGTTCATCCGTGATCAACGGCCCCCAGAGTGCATCTGGAGGCGTTAAGATCAAAGGTTCTAACCGTTCCACTTGATCATGCTTTCGGGCTTTGTACCAATCTCCGATCCGCTCTAACCAAGTGTCTAGTTCATTCATGCAACATTATCCCATTGTTTTACAAAGTGATTATCAGCAACTTGCTTAACGTTATGCTGTATTTCACTGCTTTGTTCTCGAATACGATCAGCGTCTATTGAATAGTTTGGTTCATTTTTAACGAGTTCGCCAAATGGCAGATCAGGATCTGGCACCGCAGAGATCAATAGCTTGGTGTATGGGTGTTGAGGATTGGTCAAGATCGACTGAGTGGATCCCCATTCGACGATCTGTCCTTTGTACATAACTGCTGTCTCTTCTGCGATGTAATGTGCGGTCGCTAGATCATGGGTTATGTACAAAAAGCCAATCCCGAGTTCTTTCTTCATCCGTTGCATGAGGTTGAGCACACCAAGTCGAATCGAAACATCCAACATGGAGGTAGGTTCGTCGGCAAGAATAACCTCAGCGCCAACAGCCAGTGCTCTTGCTAGGTTAACCCTTTGTCTTTGGCCCCCACTTAGCTCGTGAGGGTACTTAGCCAGTGTTTCAATGGGTAACTCCACCAGCGTTAATAACTCTTCCAGGCGCTCTGCTAGCGCTTGTTTGTTGGCGACTTGCTTATGAATCTTTAGAGGGCGTGTTAAATGGTGCTCTATAGTATGTGTTGGATTCAGCGAGCCAAACGGGTCTTGGAACACCATTTGCACTCTGCTGCGGTAGTCCAAGATGTCTTTGCGGCTGTTGAGGGTTGAGATGTCTTTGCCATTGAACAGGATCTCGCCCTCTGTCGGTGGGTAAACCTTGGTCATTAGCCTCGCACAGGTACTTTTTCCGCAGCCTGATTCGCCAACGAGTGCTAGCGTTCTTCCTGGGTATAAATCAAAACTCACGCCATGCAGGGCTCTAAATATCTCCTCTTTGCCAAATCCGCCACCAACGGTGAACTCTTTAACGAGGTTTTTTACTTGCATAATTGGTTGTGACATTGAGGCTCCTAGCACGCTGTGGCGTGAGCATGTTCGTGAATATTAGGGAATGAACTCCACAGCTTTTGGGTGTAGGAGTGCTGAGGGTTATTACGAATTTCGTAGGCTTGATTGACTTCAACTATCTTGCCATGACGCATAATGGCAATGCGGTCACACAGCTGGCTCATCAGGGCTAAATCGTGGGTGATAAAGAGGATTGAGAAGCCGAACTCTTCTCTGAGTTGGTGTATCTGTTGCAATATTTCTCGTTGAACGACGACATCTAGAGCCGTAGTTGGCTCATCCATGATGATCAGTTTGGGATTGAGTGCGAGAGCAATCGCAATCACTAATCGTTGACGCATACCGCCACTAAATTGATGAGGATATTCGGTCAGGCGATGGCGAGGAATATTCACTAAGTCGAGCAGCTTTTCTGCGCGGTCCTTGGCTTGTTCATCACTCATTCCTTTGTGGTGGCGTAACACATCGGCAAACTGTTCTTCAATGGTTAACACTGGGTTGAGTGAGTTCATGGCACTCTGGAACACCATGGCGATCTCACTCCAGCGTAATGTATTAAGCTGGCTGTCAGATAGTCTCAGCAGGTCTTGCCCGTCAAAAAGTATTTGACCGCCGGAGATGAATGCGGGCGGCTTGTGAAGTCGGTTAATAGCAAATGCGATGGTGCTTTTGCCACAACCTGACTCGCCAGCCAGGCCAAAGATTTCTCCCTGTCCTATGCTAAAGCTGACGGACTTTACCGCGTTGAAGTCTCCGTCATCGGTGATGTAGTCGACACATAGATTCTTCACTTCTAGAAGAGGTGTATCCGGATTTTCCATAGACATGATAGATACTCAGTTATGATATTGATAACTATTATCATTAACATGTGTTGGATTTAGTGAAAGCGATCAGCACAAAAACAATGAAGTGACTCGAAATTTATCTTGGGGTATTTCAGGAATTTTCAGTGGGAAACGCGAAAACTAAGGGAGGAAAGTGAGAGTTGGATCAAACCACATTTCTTATGGGGAATCTTTTAAATGTAATTGCAGAAAATGGCTTTGGCAAAGTTTAAATGAGCCATTTATTAATTAGCTTTATGAAGCGTCGGAATCATCACATTTCAGTGCAGAATTTCTTAACAAGCGAAATAGCATTTGCTACAGATTACCTGTCCATTACATGGTGCTTTTCGGAGGAAAACATGTCCATTAATTCTATCAACCATGATGAAATGACAAACATTGCAAACAAGTGGGATGCTGAAGAAGAAGTATCTTTCAAACCAGAAAAGAAAATGAAGTCCGCTGAAGCTCGTCGTCGTATCGAGGCGCTAAGAGAAATTAGAGAAAGCGGTTTGAGTCTGGAAGAAGCGAGGGAGCTGGGTCTGATTCACTAATATCCCCGATTGCATTTAAGAGGGTGGCTCAGTGCCACCCTTTGATTTATAAGCACTTTACTCATTTCTCACTCGATTCCCATCTGCAATCTTACCTTCTAGGCTCAAAGCTCACTCACACAAACTTTCTCAGTGGTCTCTACTTTTCGTCCAAAAACAGGCTGACGGCATACTCTTGAACTAAGTTGTTTGACAGCAATATGCAACGCCACTAGTTTTAAAGTCACAGCAAAATTATGCGATGACGTTGGTGAGGAGAAGGCTATGTCCAATTCTGTGGCTCAAGCTGAAGAAGTGTTGTTTTATGAACCAGAAGATCCGAACGGATACCTTTCTAATTTCGCAGCTTGCCCTATCAAAATCGATGATCAAGTTTGGGCTACAAGTGAGCATTATTATCAGGCGATGAAGTTTTCTTCACCGTCGCTGAGAAACATCATTCTTGAAGCGAACACTCCCGCTGAAGCATTCGCTTTGAGCCGCCAATACGAAGACCAGGTTCGAGAGGACTGGTACGATATTCGTGTAGAGGTGATGCGATTCATTGTGACTGAGAAATTCACACAGAACCCGCAGTTTGCTCTGTTTTTAACGAGCACGGGCGATTCGGTGATCAAAGAGCACTCTCATAAAGACCATTTTTGGGGAGATGGAGGAGACGGCACCGGTGAGAATCACTTAGGAAAAATTTTGATGGCAGTACGCCAACAACTTCGTAGCCAGCAACTGCATTTGATCACATCATATTAAGTACACATTAAAAAAGGCCGCTCTGGTTAGCTTGTACGCTAAATGCAGAGCGGCCTTTTGTATTTCTATAGTTCCGGTATCCGAAGTCGCTAGAGTGCGTTGCCGAGCGATACGTTTAATCGAATCCTATAGGTATCTTTTTACGATGTCGTCGAGTTGTCCATCGTCTTTCATTTGGTCTAAACGTTGGTTAATAAAAGTCTCGAGCTTGGGATCCATTTCTGGGTCGAAAGCCAAATGAATTGGGTAGTTATTGATGACTGAACCGAAGTCCTGCATTTGGTAATCATCGATATTGAGTTTCTGTTCATTTAGGTTGTATTTGATTCGTGATTCCATCTCTACAAATACGGTATCACCGGGTGCACGATTAAGTACGCGGAACGCAGCTGTGTAATCTTTTACTCGGATCTCGTTGAGCTTACCTTGCTGGATGTATGGCTCTAAGTTTGGATACTCAAACCCCACCAGCAACACCACGGCCTTTCCGTCCAGATCATCAATGGTATTGAACTCGAATGGCTTTTTACCGCTACTCAGCAATACGTGTTTTACATTGTAAATTGGCTCTTCAGATAGGTTGGCTGATTGGATGTTTCCCCAGCTAGGGCTACCGTAAGTGACCCAATTTGGGTTCTCCCTCGCATCTAGCTTGTCGATCATTCGATTAAAAGGGTAGGTGTGGTAATTAATCTCGTACTGGCTGTCATCAAATACTGCTTCCACAATATCAGATACGATTCCAGTGTGAGATGACCCGTCAGTTTCGATCTGAAAAGGTTGCGCTTGGCTCGCAATAATGTAGTAGTGAAGAGGCTCGCTTGAAAAAGCATAACTGCTTGAAAACAAACTGACTATGGATGCAACGATAAGATGTTTTTTCATAACCTTCCCTAGTTATTTGATGAATGACTACTATTATACTAGTTGAGTAATTGTAGTTTGCTAAGATAACAACAATGGTAATTTTTGTATGGTGAAAAAAGGAAAACGCTATATTGGACTCTCTCGACAGTTGATCGGGGCCATCATTGCAATCAGTACCTTATTCACAGTCATAGTGACAGGTCTTGGGTTATATGTGGAGTACCAAAATCGAGTTTCTTTTATCAGTTCTCAGATCGAACAGGTCAAAGCAGGCTACCTTTCCGGTTTAACTTCGAGCCTTTGGGTTGAAGATCGGGCTCAGCTGTTTGTGCAAGCGGAAGGTATCTCTCGTCTTCCCTCGGTCAGTTACCTTCTCATTGAAAGCCCCGATGAAAAAATTCTAGAGCTAGGCCGCCCAGCGACTGGGCAGTCATACTCTCAGTCATGGGAAATGGTGTATCAGATGGGAGGGAAAGACTTCCCGTTGGCAACCCTCACGGTGCAGTCCGATTTAAGTATGATCCTCAATGACTTTGAAGAGCGAGTGCTGTTGCTACTCGCTTTCGAAGCCGTGAAAATCTTTCTATTGTCATTAGTGTGTTTGGTCATCGTGTATCGCTTGGTCGTAAAACGTTTAATGACCATGTCATCACAGATTAACGAGCAGCAAGTTGAAGACAACAAACCGCGCTTTATAACCCCAACTGATTCTACCTACAAAGACGAAATATCGACGTTGGAAAACAGCTATAACCAATCGATTGAACGTATTCGTCAACAATATCAAGAGTTGATTAAAGCCAAAGAGACGGCTGAGGTTGCCAACCGAAATAAGAGTGAATTTTTGGCTAACATGAGCCACGAGATCCGAACTCCAATGAACGGAATCATCGGACTTTCGTCTCTACTATCTGAAATGGATATGCCGAAAGAGCAAAAAGAGTATGTCAACATGCTCAATACCTCTTCACTTACCCTACTAGACCTTATCAATGACATCTTGGATTATTCGAAAATTGAAGCGGGACGTTTAGAGCTTCAACAAGAGCCGATGAAAATGATGGGTATTGCGGCTGATGTTGAGTCGACGTTCAGAGTTAAAGCTGAGCAAAAAGGGCTTCGCTTCCAACTAGCAATAGATCCTAAGATTCCAACCATGGTGATTGGTGATGGAACGCAGCTCAGACAAGTGCTAAATAATTTAGTGGGTAATGCCATTAAATTTACCGAGCGAGGTCATGTGACGCTTTCTCTTCGTTTAGAAAAAGTGATCGAACCTGAGCAGAAGTTGAGAGTTCGATTTGAAGTTGCCGACAGTGGTATTGGTATCGCGGAAGACAAACAAAAATCGGTATTTGATAAGTTTCAGCAGGCTGACGGCAGTACCACACGCATTTACGGCGGTACAGGGTTGGGTCTGACCATATGCGATAAGATCGTGACCTTAATGGGCAGCAAGCTTGAGCTAACCAGTATCGAAGGGAAGGGGAGTACCTTTTACTTTGTGGCTGACTTTGATCCGTGTTTGGAGATAGACGAGAGTAATATCGATTTCAATAAAGTCTCGGTGTTGCTGGTAGATGATAGCCAACTTAACATGCGTATCACCTCGACACAGCTACAGTCTTTTGGTGTGTCCTCTACATGCTGTGAAACCGCAACCCAAGCGCTAGAGCTCGTTTCAGAGTCTGTCGAAAACGCTTCGCCTTACGACTTAGTGTTGATTGACAAAGTGATGCCTTCTATCGACGGGTTCCAGCTTGCAAGAAACCTGATAGAGCGTTTCGGCAAAGCCTGCCCTAAGCTAGTTATGATCTCTGCCGACCCTCGGAAGCAAGACGAAATGCATGCCAAACAAGTGGGTTTTATTGCCTACATTGCTCGCCCGTATCAAGATAACCAGCTTAAGTGGACCATCAGTGAGGTATTAGCGAGATCGGCGGACACCTCGACCTTCACCTATCCAAACCGCGGTGAAGTCGCGTTCAAGGACAATGAGCCTGTACCAACCACTAAACCAGCGGTGGTGGCGAAAGAGAGCGTTAAGGCTGAAGAGTCTAAGCCTCAAACTGAAACCTCGTTATTTAGCGGTAAAGTACTGGTGGTTGAAGACTCTAGAGTTAACCAACAAGTTGCTAAGATGATGCTCAAGAAGCTTGGTTTTGAAGTGGATATTGCCGACAACGGTAAAGTCGGAGTCGATAAGTTTAAGCACAACGAATATCAGATGATCTTCATGGATTGTCAGATGCCAGTGCTCGATGGTTTTGAAGCGACAAAACAAATTAGAGCACTCGAAGAAGGGACGTCGAAACATATTCCTATTGTGGCGCTGACAGCTAATGTAGTGCAGAGAGATAAGCATTTATGTTTTGATGTGGGTATGGATGAGTTTTTACCTAAACCCGTGAACCAAGGTAAATTGAGAGAGATTGTCGCGAGTTTTTTGTCTGATAAAAGCGAACTAACAGGCGAAAGTGAGCAGAAGATTGTTTAGTCCGCGCGCCATTAAATCTCATCGTTAGAACCCAAAACTCCGACCTAATCAGTCGGAGTTTTTGTATATGTGGGGTTATTCTTTCAACGGATGCGGCACTAGCCAATGCTATCAATGTGGATCACTACTGAGTCTGGTCGCCAGTATTCCAATTCGCAGTCCATTAGCTCGCCATCTTGTTTGTAGTTCACACGGCAGATCTTCAGCACTGGCTGACCCTCAGCCAAATTTAGCGCCTTAGCGACATAGGCTGGGGCTGAAGTGGGAATGACATCAAAGCGCGAACGTTTGGTCTCATAGCCATACTTCTCTCTATAAATGCCTGTCAGCGACATGGTGAGGTTTTCCGACAATATTTTTTCAAACAGGGGCGCTTTCAATACGTTTTCAACGAACAGTACCGCCCTGCCATCAATAAAGCGTAATCGCTCGATCACGTGTATTGGCGTTATCTGTTCTATCTCTAATGCTTTGGCGTAATCGCCTGCCGCCATCTCTGTGCGAGTGCTCAGTAGCCGTGTTTCTGCGATACGGTCTTGTTCGCGAATCATTTGATGAAAGTGAGAACGAGACAGTGGGTTGTAGCGAATACGTTCGGGTGACACATACCAGCCTCGGCGCTCCTCTCTGTATATCAGACCTTCAGTTTCTAACGACACCAATGCATCTTTGAGTGTGATTCGTGTGGTGGAAAACAGTTCGCTGAGCTCTCGTTCGGATGGCAGTTTTTGCCCCTCGGTGAAGATACCCGATTGAAGTTGTTCTCTAATGCTCGCCTTAATTCTACCTAGCTGTGTCCCTGATTGCGCTGTTGCCAATGTTCTCATTACTGATCTAGTCCATAAGTTCGTGTGCTCAATAAGGTAAACCATGCAGTTAACAGGAATGTGACAGTAAACAAAGGCTTACTGTCATATGAGTGAAATATAACTGCCACGAAAATGCACCCTAACTGTCAAATAAGTTGCGCGAAAGCGTCACACTCTGGCGATAGCATACAAAACGAACTTACTGACCTAGTCCAGAGGGATAGAGACAATGAAAACTTTGCTTAGCCGTTCAACTGTATCGCCAGCCAAACTGAGAGATTTACCTGCAAAACTGTTAGGCGCAACGCTAATAACGGCAACACTTTCAATGCCAGCGATGGCGAAGGATGCTGATCTTGAGTCACTGATTGAAGCCGCTCAAAAAGAGGGTGCGGTTTACAGTGTGGGCATGCCAGACAGTTGGGCAAACTGGAAAGGCACATGGGCTGATCTGAAAGCGAACTACGGTTTGAAGCATCAGGATACTGACATGAGCTCAGCACAAGAGATCTCGAAATTTGAAGCAGAGAAAAGAAATGCAACCGCAGATATTGGTGACGTTGGCTTCGCCTTTGCACGTGTTGCGGTGAAGAAAGACGTGACTCAGCCATACAAGCCAAGTACTTGGAATGATATTCCGGACTGGGCGAAAGACAAAGATGGTCACTGGGCTCTGGCTTATACGGGCACTATCTCGTTCATCTCAAACAACAATCTTGTCAAAGACGCCCCAAAATCTTGGAGTGACCTACTCGAAGGCGATTACAAAGTTACTGTTGGTGACGTAGGTGTAGCAGCACAAGCTAACAACGCGATTCTAGCGGCGGCATTTGCGAATGGCGGTGACGAGTCGAACCTAAAACCGGCGATCAAATTCTTTGGTGAACTAGCGAAGCAAGGCCGTCTATCTTACACAGATCCAAGCATTGCGAACCTTGAAAAAGGTGAAGTGGAAGTCGCGATCATGTGGGATTTCAACGCACTAAACTACCGCGACAAGATTGACCGTGAGCGCTTTACTGTAAATATTCCACAAGATGGTTCAGTGATCTCTGGTTACACCACCATCATCAACAAATACGCGAAGAACCCGAATGCCGCAAAGCTGGCTCGTGAATACATCTTCAGTGACCAAGGCCAGATCAACCTAGCAGAAGGTTACGCGCGCCCAATCCGTAGCAACGTGACGCTACCTCAATCAGTACAAGACAAGCTGATCTCGAACGAGCAATACAGCAACGTTCATCCAGTCACTGACTTCTCAGCATGGGAAAAATCAGCACGTCGTCTGCCGCGCCAATGGCAAGAAAGCGTCTTGATTCACCAGCAGTAATCCATATTCAAAACAAGCAACAGAGAATAGACCATGAGCAATAAGGTTATCCTTGTTGTTCTAGATGGACTTAATTATCAGGTAGCCCGTGATTGCATGGGCTACCTGAACGGTCTTCTAGAACTGAGTGATCTTCAGAAAAAACAAGGCGACTCGCTAAATGTGAGCACGCCAAAACACAAGCTTCGCGCCACACTTTACCCAATGCAGTGTGAGCTGCCGTCCATGTCACGTCCACTGTATGAATGCATCTTAACCGGAGTTCGCCCCGTTGAGAGTGGCATCGTTAACAATCAAATTGTGCGTTTATCGAATCACGAATCTATTTTTAGCTTGGCCAAGTTACAGGGCAAAGTAACAGCTGCCGCAGCCTATCACTGGGTGAGTGAGCTGTATAACCGAGCGCCATTTGATGCGGTGCGTGATCGCTTTACCAACGACGAAACCATGAACATTCAACATGGCTGTTTCTACCATTGGGACCACTACCCAGATGAAGCCTTGTTCTTGGATGCTGAGCATTTGCGTGTAACCCATCAGCCGGACTTCTTGCTGATTCACCCAATGAACATTGACGACATGGGTCACAAGCACGGGTTGGACTCTCGCCAATACCGTAATAGTGCACGTGGCGCGGATATCTACCTGTCGAACTACCTTGAGAAATGGGTGGACGATGGTTATCAGGTGATCATCACCAGTGACCACGGCATGAACAATGACTTATCACACGGTGGCATTCTTCCTGAAGAGCGTGAAGTGCCATTCTTTGTGATTGGCGATAAGTTCACACACCAAGCCTGTTCAGTAAAACAGACTGACATCTGCGGCAGTGTGTGTCAGCTACTCAACCTTGAACACGATAAATCTTACACTCAGGAATTGTTGGCCCTATGAGCAGTTCTGTAATCACTCAGAGCGATGGCTCTGTCCTTAAACCTCAAACCAAATCTTGGTTCAAACGCTTCAAGCCCGCTTTGTGGCTTGCGCCTTTCGCCCTGTTTTTCTACTTGTTCCAACTGGCTCCTATGGTTTGGGTGCTGATCAACAGCTTCTTCTACGATGATGAGCTTTCCTTAGAAAACTACTCTGAAGTATTCGACTCTGCCTTCATGGTGCAGGCCTTTGGCAACAGTTTATGGCTGTCGGTTTGGTCGAGTATCTTTGGTTTGGCGATTGCGACTCTGCTCGTCTCTTCATTGCGCCGTGTCGACTCTAAAATCCGCGACGCGGTGATCGCCTTCACCAACATGAGCAGCAACTTCTCGGGGGTGCCCCTGTCGTTCGCCTTCATCATCATCTTAGGCACCAACGGTGCAATCACCTTATTGCTCAAGCAGTACGGATTGTTGGGAGACTTCGACTTGTACGGCAAGTGGGGCTTGCTGGCGATTTATGTCTACTTCCAGATCCCATTGGCGGTGTTGTTGCTGTATCCAGCGTTTGATGCCCTTAGCGACGACTGGCAAGCCGCCTCAGCACTGCTTGGTGCGAAAACCTGGCAATACTGGACCAAAGTTGCGCTTCCTGTGCTGTCTCCAGCTTTATTTGGCACCTTCATCATCTTGATTGCTAATGCGATTGGCGCCTATGCGAGCGTGTACGCGTTAACCTCGGGTAACTACAACGTGATTACGATTCGAATCGCGAGCTTGGTATCGGGCGATTTGTTCCTAGAACCTAATCTAGCTGCGGCAATTTCCGTGATTTTGATGGCGATGCTTGCGTTCATCACCGTGATTAACCAATGGCTGATCAGCAAAAGCTACGCAGGGAAGAGAAAGTAATGAACACCGCAAATACTCACTTTCATAAAACTGTGGTCTATTCGATCGTTGGCATCATGATGATCCCGATCTTAGCGACCTTCATCTACTCGATCTCGTCGCGTTGGGGCGCCACGATCCTGCCTGATGGCTTTACTTTGGATTGGTACATCAACCTGCTGACGGATCCTCGCTTCTTACAAGCCTTTGGCCGTTCACTGTTTATTTGTATAGCAGCATTATCATTGAGTGTGGTGTTGATTCTGCCTGCGATTTTTGTGGTGTTTTACTATTTCCCGAAACTCGACAAGGTCATGAATATCATGATCTTATTGCCGTTCGCAGTGCCGCCAGTGGTGTCGTCGGTAGGTTTGCTTCAGCTGTATGCCGATAGCGAAATTGCTTTGATAGGCACGCCGTGGATTTTGATTGGTACTTACTTCACCATCGCGTTGCCATTCATGTATCGCGCGATTGCCAACAGCTTTGAAGCAATCAACTTGCACGACTTGATGGACGCGGCTCACCTGCTCGGTGCAAGCACCACTAAGGCGTTTTTGTTGATTATTTTGCCAAACCTTAAAAAAGGCTTAATGGCGTCACTGTTCTTGTCGTTCTCGTTCCTACTAGGCGAATTCGTGTTTGCCAATATCTTGGTTGGTACACGTTACGAGACACTGCAAATCTACCTATACAACATGCGTCAAACCAGCGGTCACTTCACGTCAGCCCTTGTGATGACGTACTTCCTGTTTATTTTCTTACTGACTTGGTTGGCAAGTCGTTTCAGCCAAGGAACCAAATAATGAGCTACGTAAATGCGAAAAACCTGACCAAGCGTTTTGGTGACAACACAGTATTTGAAGACATTGAATTCTCCATCGAGAAGGGGGAATTCATCACGCTGCTTGGTCCAAGTGGCTGTGGTAAATCAACGCTACTGCGTAGCTTGGCAGGCTTGAATCCGGTCGATGGTGGCGAGATTTGGGTGAATGGAGAAGAGATTACTCACCAAGTGCCGCAAGAGCGTGGCATCGGCATGGTGTTTCAATCTTATGCTCTGTTCCCGAACATGACGGTTGAGGGCAACATTGCGTTTGGCCTTAAAATGAAAAAGCTGGCTGCTGACGAAATCAAGCACGAAGTCGCGAAAGTGATTGGGCTGGTGGACTTATCGGGCAAAGAGAAGTTCTACCCGCATCAATTATCAGGTGGTCAGCGTCAGCGTGTAGCATTGGCTAGAGCCTTGGTGGTCAAGCCGCGTATTCTATTGCTTGATGAACCACTTTCAGCGCTGGATGCGAAGATTCGTAAACATCTGCGCCAACAGATCCGAGACATTCAAAAAGAAATGAATCTGACCACGATCTTCGTGACTCATGATCAAGAAGAAGCGATGATCATGTCTGACCGTATCTTCCTGATGAATAAAGGCGAGATCGTCCAAGCCGGCACACCCGAAGAGATCTACACTCAACCAGCTAATGAGTTTGTGGCAGGATTCATGGGGCACTACAACTTGGTACAAGCGAACAAGGCTAAGCAGCTGTTTAATATTGAAACCGAGTGGAAGGTGGCGATTCGACCTGAATCTATCTACGTTAAAGAGCAAGGTCGACAATATGGTGAACACATCTCTGCGCCGAAAACCGGCACTATTCGTAACCACCAACTGTTGGGCAATGTGATTCGCTACCAAGTGGATGTCGACGAGTGTGAGCTGACGGTCGACCTGCTTAACCGTTCTTCTGAACGACTGTTAGCAAATGGCAGCCAACTTGAACTCCTGTTTAACCTTAACGAAATTCAACCAGTGAGAGCCTAAGATGTTCAAACCTTTGTATGTATTTGATATGGACGAAACGTTGATCAATGCCGATGCAGCGATGCTCTGGAATGAATTCTTGGTTGAAAAGGGCATTGCTACAGCGCCGAACTTTATTGAAGAAGACCAGCGCTTAATGGGCTTGTATTCGGAAGGTCAGCTGAACATGGAAGACTACCTCACGTTCGCTATGGAGCCACTGGCTGACATGCCAACTGAGCAAGTCAGCGCTTTGGTTGAAGAGTGTGTTGAGCAGCATATTTTACCTAAGCAGTTCAAACAGTCGAAACCATTGATAGAGCAGCTGGAGCGTGACGATATCGACATGTTGATCATCTCAGCCAGCGTCACTTTCCTAGTAGAAGCGGTCGGTCGCAAGATTGGTATCGAGAACGCACTCGGTATCGATTTGGTCGAAAATCAAGGACGTTTTACTTCTCAAATATTAGGCGTGCCGAGCTACCGAGAAGGTAAAGTCACCCGTTTGAAAGAGTGGTTAGACAATCAAGAAACTAACTATTCAGACATTCACTTTTATACCGATTCAATCAACGACTTACCTTTGTGTGACCACGCTGACTTTGCGTATTTAGTGAACCCATGCCCGCGTTTGAAAGCACTGGCCGATCAACCGAATTGGTCGATTCTAAACTGGGATTAAAGTGAATCTTTAAATTCGAATTCTCTTCGTTTTAGAACTTATCAAGCCGCTGACTACAGCGGCTTTTTTCCTCATCAGTCTAATGTTCGACTTATCACCTTAGCTCACAAAAGCTTGTATGTAACAATTCAATAACATCTCTTGCTTACCTGTAAATCAAACCACCATCTTTCAATCCCTTGATAGCGCTCACTTTCTTGTGTTTAGAGTTTGTGTGTAACAAATATTTTACAAATTGACGGGTTTTTAGCGTGATTGTCCATTTCTCTTCATCCATTCCAATCTGTCGGCTTGTGGGCCAAATTTAATTAAGGACAAAAAACACACAACCATTTCATAAAAAACGTAACACAAGACCGATAGGTACAAGGAGAAAGTTCATGGTGGAGTCATACAACCCGCTTGGTACGGATGGATTTGAGTTTGTTGAATACACAGCTGTCGACCACAAGGGAATTGAGCAACTTAAAGCGCTGTTTGTGTCACTTGGTTTTGCCGAGATTGCTAAGCACCGTTCAAAAGAGGCTTGGCTTTATCGACAAGGTGACATCAACTTTATTGTCAATGAACAACCACACAGCCAAGCTGAAGCGTTCGCTAAAGTTCACGGCCCATCGGTGTGTGGCATGGCGTTTCGTGTTAACGATGCAACCACGGCAATGACGCAGGCGTCTAACGGTGGTGGTGAAGAGTACAAAACAGAAATCGGGCCAATGGAGCTGAGCATTCCTGCCATTTATGGCATTGGTGAAAGTTTGCTTTATTTCGTAGACCGTTACGGCAAGCAGAGCATCTATGATGTTGATTTCCGATTCTATGACGATGCGGAAGAGCGCATGGCAAAAGCTGATGTAGGCCTCTACGAGATCGATCACCTTACGCACAACGTGAAACAAGGCAATATGGACCTGTGGTCTGGTTTTTATGAGCGTATCGGTAACTTCCGCGAGATTCGTTACTTTGATATCGAAGGTAAGCTGACAGGCCTTGTGAGCCGCGCAATGACTTCCCCATGTGGCAAAATACGCATCCCTATCAATGAGTCTTCAGACGACAAATCACAAATTGAAGAGTTCATCCGCGAATACAACGGTGAAGGCATTCAACACATTGCACTCGCTACGGATGACATCTACAAAACAGTGAAAACCCTACGTGATCGCGGTATGGACTTTATGCCAACGCCAGATACTTACTATGAGAAAGTTGACGAGCGCGTTAAAGGCCACGGGGAAGATACCGACCTGCTACGCGACCTACGCGTTTTGATTGATGGTGCACCGACGAAAGACGGCATCTTGCTGCAAATTTTCACACAGACGGTAATCGGGCCTGTGTTCTTTGAAATCATTCAGCGTAAAGGCAACGAAGGTTTTGGTGAAGGCAACTTCAAGGCGCTGTTTGAATCGATTGAAGAGGACCAGATTCGTCGAGGAGTATTAGACGATGCATAAATGGATCTCGTTTCCTCATCGGGAGGGGGTGTGCTCTAAACAAGCGCATGCTGATTTCCCCGAAGAGGCTATCTATGAGCGAGAGGCGGGCCGAAGTGGTTTCTTCGGCCCTGCGGCTCACTTTCATCACCAACATGCGCCGACAGGTTGGTCTGAGTGGGAGGGCGACTTACGCCCTCGCGCTTTTGATTTTACGCTGGTGGAAAAAGCCAGTCAGATAACCCCTTGGGCTGTGCCTCATCTTTTGCACAACGCGGACTGCAAAATTCGCGTATGGCGCATGGATGAGAAGATGGATTTCTTGGTACGTAACTCCGATGGCGATGAGCTACTGTTCATTCACCAAGGCAGCGCTGATCTCTATTGCGACTATGGTCATTTAGAGGTGAATGAAGGGGATTACGTGATGATCCCGCGCTCAACCAATTGGCGCTTGGAGCCAAACGAACCAATGTTCATCCTGATGATTGAGAACACCGACGCGGCTTACTCATTGCCAGAAAAAGGCATGGTTGGTAATCATGCGGTGTTTGATCCTGCGGTTCTTGAAATCCCATCGATTAATGATCAATTCCGCGCTCAGTATTCAGAAGAGCAAACCCAAGTGCAGGTGAAACGCCACGACAAAGTCAGTGTGATCACTTATCCATTCAATCCTTTAGACGCAATTGGCTGGCATGGTGACTTGGCGGTAGTGAAAGTGAATTGGCGAGATATCAGACCGCTGATGTCACATCGCTACCACTTGCCACCGTCTGCACATACTACCTTTGTTGGGGCAGGCTTTGTGGTGTGCACCTTTGTACCACGACCGATTGAGAGCGATCCCGGTGCGCTGAAAGTGCCGTTCTATCACAACAATGACGACTACGATGAAGTGCTTTTCTATCACGCAGGTGACTTCTTTAGCCGCGATAACATTGAAGCGGGTATGGTGACCTTCCATCCTGCGGGCTTCACTCATGGGCCTCACCCGAAAGCTTTTAAGGCTGGGCAAGCGTATAAGAAAAAGTTTACCGACGAAGTGGCGGTGATGATCGATACACGCCACGCGCTGCAGTTCTCTGACGAACTCGATAGCGTTGAGAACAAAGAATATGTCTACAGTTGGCAAGAGAAGTAAGGGGCAACAAGGATGAAATTAGCAACCAAGAAAAATGGTACTCGCGACGGTCTATTGATGGTCGTGAGTAGAGATCTCAAACAGTGTGTGCCAGCGACGGAAATTTTCCACGCGATGCATCTGACGCCAACTATGCAAGTCGCCTTGGATAACTGGGACAGTGTTGCATCTCAGTTAGAGGAGTTATACAACTCACTCAATACTGGCCATGTGACAGGCAGTGAAGTGTTTGCACCTCAATATTGTGAATCGCCTCTGCCACGCGCTTATCAATGGGCAGATGGCAGCGCGTATGTAAACCACGTTGAGCTGGTGCGTAAGGCTCGTGGTGCTGAAATGCCAGAAAGCTTCTGGGTTGATCCGCTTATGTATCAAGGCGGCTCAGATGCGTTTATTGGTCCGCGAGACAATATCGAATTTGCCAGTGACGAATGGGGTATCGATTTCGAGGGTGAAGTCGCCGTTGTCACCGGAGATGTGCCGATGGGGGCCAGTGCCAAGCAGGCGCATGATTCGATTCGTCTGCTAATGTTGGTGAATGATGTGTCGCTGCGTGGTTTGATTCCGGCTGAGCTCGCCAAGGGCTTTGGTTTCTTCCAGTCTAAGCCCTCTTCAGCGTTTTCTCCGGTTGCCGTTACGCCTGATGAGCTGGGTGAACAGTGGAAAGGGAGCAAGGTGCACCTGCCACTGACTTCAACTTACAACGACACGCCTTTTGGTTGCCCGAATGCCGGTGTCGACATGACCTTCAATTTCGCGGAGCTGATTGTCCATGCTGCGAAGACTCGTCCACTGTCGGCTGGTGCGATCATTGGCTCTGGCACGGTATCGAACAAGCAAGGCACTGATCACGGTACCTCGATTGCGGAAGGCGGTGTGGGCTACTCGTGCATTGCTGAAGTACGCATGATAGAGACGATTCGTGATGGTAAGCCGTCGACTCAATTCATGTCGTTTGGTGATTCGATTCGTCTAGAGATGTTCGATGCCGCTGGTGACTCGATCTTTGGCGCGATTGACCAAAAAGTCAGTCAATATCGACCACGCTAGTGATAGCGACAAGAGCAAAGCGATAGAGATGAATAGTATGGACAAGGGCTCTTTATGAACAAGAAGATCACACTCTATGGTTATTGGCGCTCTTCCGCAGCCTATCGAGTGCGTATTGGGTTGAACCTAAAGCAACTTAGCTATGAGTCTAAATCGGTGCATTTGGTGCGTAATGGCGGCGAGCAGCACGATCCACAATATCGCGAACTCAATTCCAGTGAATTAGTGCCCGTGCTGGTGGATGGTGACGTTCAACTCAATCAGTCGCTGACAATTTTACAATACTTGGATGAAAGCTATTTGTATGAGAGCAGTCCAGACACCCTGTTGATCCCTGAGCAAACACCACTGCGTTACCAAGCGCTGGCGATGGCTCAGGATATTGCGATGGAAATTCACCCTCTCAATAACCTGCGCGTGTTGCAGTATTTGGAGCGAGAATTGTCGTGTGAACAAGAAGCGAAAATGGATTGGCTTCATTATTGGATGAGCCAGGGTTTCCATGCTTTAGAAGAGAAGCTGGCGAAGCACAGAAAAGTGCACGGCGACTCGGTATATAGCCTCACGGATTCACCTTGTATCGTCGATATTTGCTTAGTGCCGCAAGTCTACAATGCGCTACGCTTTGATGTGGATATGTCGCCTTATCCGCTGATCAACTCGATTGTTGCAGCGTGTAACC